>CALUKH010000014.1 GCA_944321185.1 uncultured Alistipes sp.
GCCTCGAAGGGAGTTTTGAGAATTCGGAAAATTTTTCTCTGTGCCGCTGTAAATTGCTGATTATTAGTGTTTTTATTCTTCGATTTTCTGAATTTTGCTGCGTTAAGTTACTTTCCGATGCAGAACTTTGAGAAGATATTTCCAAGAACTTCGTCCGGAGCGATGGCACCCCGTCCCGTGATCTCTCCCAAGTGGCGGATCACCGGCCGAATCTCCTCGCTCAGCAGGTCGGCCGGAAGTCCCTGGTCCATTCCCTCTAGTGCGCGCCCCAATGCTTCGCGGGCGGCCGTCAACGCCTCGTAATGCCGGCCGTTCGAGACCACCGGATCGCCGTGGTACAACCCCTCGGTATCGACCGCTTCACGCAGCGCCCGGCACAGTTCATCCATCCCGTCGCCCCGCTTGGCCGAGATCCCGATCGCACCCTCGGGCAGCTGAAAACCCTCCGTGGCGGCGTCGATCTTGTTGTAGACGGTCAGCAGCTTCTGTTCGGGCCGCAGTTCGAAATCTGGTTCGGAACCGCCCGCACCGATTTGCGCATCGATCAGGCGGACAACGATCTGCGCCCGGCGGATGCTCTCCATCGTGCGTTCGATGCCCATCTGTTCCAGCCGGTCACCCGTCGAGCGGATGCCCGCCGTGTCGAGGAACCGGAACAGCACGCCGCCGATGTTGGCGCGCTCTTCGATCACGTCACGCGTCGTGCCGGCAATTTCCGAGACCATTGCGCGCTCTTCGTTCAGCAGGCGGTTGAGCAGGGTCGATTTTCCGACGTTCGGTGCCCCGACGATCGCCACGGCAACACCCTCCTTGATGGCGTTGCCCAGTGCAAAGGAGCTCCGCAACCGGTCGATCTCCCGTCCGATCTGCTCCATGGTTTCGCGCAGCGCCCGCCGGTCGGCAAACTCCACATCCTCCTCCGAGAAGTCCAGTTCGAGTTCCAGCAGCGAAGTGAGATTCAGCAGTTTGTCACGCAGGCTCTCCAGTTCGTCTGAATATCCGCCGCGCATCTGCGTTGAGGCCAGCGTGTGGGCCGCGCGGGTCGACGAGGCGATCAGATCGGCCACGGCTTCGGCCTGCGACAGATCGAGTTTGCCGGCCAGATAGGCCCGGATCGTATATTCGCCGGGTTGGGCCATGCGTCCGCCTGCCGCGATCAGCAGCCGGAGGATTTCGGAGACGATATACGACGATCCGTGGCACGAGATTTCGACCGAATCTTCGCCCGTGTAGGAGTGCGGGGCGCGGAATACCGTGGCCAACACGTCATCTACCACCCGTTCGCCGTCCATCACGCGTCCGTAATGGACCGTATAGGCGTCGGCCCGGGCGAGGGGCTGTTTTCCCCGGAAGATACGGTCGCAAACCGCCAGCGCCTCCTCTCCGCTCACCCGGACGATGGCGATGGCGCCGCCCGGGGCCGTGGCCGGAGCCACGATCGTATCGTGATCCGCCGTCATCATCTTCCTTCGATCCGCAGGCGTTGCCCGATGCGGAGTTTGTGGGCGCTCTTGAGCTTGTTCCATCGCATCAGCTGGGCGGTCGTCACGCGGTAACGGCGGGCGATGGCACCCAGTGTGTCGCCCTTCTTGACGACGTAGATCGTGCCGCTGCGTTCGAGTTTTTTCTTGTCGATGTTCGCCGGGTTGATGTACTCCTTCAGATACATCGAATCCTTGGCCATGATTTCGGGTTCGTGGGCGATGTACTGCGTGACGCAGCGTTGCGGCAGGACCAGCGTATAGCTTTTCGTCGTGGCGGGGATGATGTCGAGTTTGTACTGGGGGTTGAGCTGACGCAGCGTCTCGAGCGGCAGATCGATCGTCGAGGCGATCTGGTTCAGGTGCATCAACCGGTTGATGTGCAGCGTGTCGACCGACAGCGGGATCGGTGCCTCGGTGGGTTCGATGTGATGCAGCTGGTGGTAGGCATAGGCGTAGGTGGCACCGATGAAGGCCGGGACATATCCGCGGGTTTCACGCGGCAGGTAGTCGTAAATCTCCCAGAAGGTCTTGCCGCCGGATCGGGCGATGGCCTTGTTGACGTTGCCCGGGCCGCAGTTGTAGGCCGCAATGGCGAGCGTCCAGTCGTTGTAGATGGCGTAGAGGTCCTTCAGGAATCGGCAGGCGGCCTCCGTGGCACGCAGCGGATCGCGGCGTTCGTCGACCAGCGAATTGATCTCCAGACCGTAGCTTTTGCCCGTCGTGGGCATGAACTGCCACAGCCCGACGGCACCGGCCGGCGAGACGGCCGTCGGCTGGAGGGCCGATTCGATGATCGGCAGCGCACGCAACTCGACGGGAAGACCCTCGCGGAGCAACTCCTCCTCGATGATCGGGAAGTAGTACTGCGACATGCCGAGGATGCGGCTGATGGTCCCCGAGCGCGGGTCGACATAGCGGTTGATGTAGCCCTTGACGATCGCATTGAACGGCAGCTGGATCGGCGAGGCGAGGTTTCGCAGCCGCTGGGCATAGACCGAATCGGGCGTCTGATCGACCACCGCCGTGGAGTCTTCGAGGATGTAGTGCTTGAAGAATTCGCTGTAGGCATCCTGACGTTGGCGTTCGCGCCATTCGGCCAGCAGCGAATCGGCCTGTTCGGCCGTCAGGCCGAGGGTGATGTCGTTGACCGGCAGCGAATCGGCGGGTTCGGGCTCGGCCGCTTCGACGGGTTCGGGGCAGACCGTGCGCAGCGAATCCTGCGATGCGGCGTTTTGGGTCTGTTCGGTACGGGATTTTCTGTTTCGTTTTTTCTTGGTGCGGGGGCTGCGGTCGAGGGCCGATACCGGAGCGGCGAAGGCCACCAGCAGCGCAAATATCAGGAGTTTTCTCATCATCTAAAAGTTGAGCTTGAGGTTGAACCCGAAGACGGGCCGGTTACCCTGCTGCATCGGGACGTAGGTGTAGTCGACCAGCGGTTCGAGGTTCATCGACAGGTCGTCCGAGATGTCGTAGTCCTTCAGGTGGGCATCGACATGTGCGTCGATGATCTGCAGCACGTAGAGGGCGCCCGTGAGGATGATACACAGGTCGCGGTTACGGCGGTAGTTGTCCCGGAGGTTCTTGATGAAGTCGGACGAGTAGCGTCCGCGGAACTCGTCGGTGGGTCCGTTGGGGTAGTTTTCGGGGTGTTGTTCGTAGTCGGCCAGCAGGGCGTAGGCCCGTTTGAAGCGCTGGAAACCGCGGTTGTTCCAGTCGATGCAGTAGATCATCGAGGCGAATCCGCCGACGACGAACGGAACTTTCCAGTAGCTGCGGTTGTAGATCTGACCGGCACCGGGGAAGATGCAGGCCAGCGTAGTGGCCTTCTTGACCGAGGAGACGTCGTTGGTCGAGTAGTTCACGGCCGCATCGCCGATGAAGTAGATGTACGAGGCGACGGTGACACCCAGATAGAGTTGCCGGCGCGTATTGCTGCGGATCATTTGGGTCTGCAGGGCGTCGAGTTCGGGCGTACGCGTCATGCTGACGTTCATGTAGGAGTTGTACTGGCGGCGGAGGGGTTTGTAGGTCTGGTTTTCGTGGATGAAGAGACCCAGACCGGTTCCGACCAGACCGTAGAGGATCGGGAGTTTCCAGTACTGTTTGTTGTAGATCTGTCCGTAGCCGGGCAGCACCGTAGAGATCCAGCAGACCTTCGAGAGCGACATTGAGTCGCTCATGAACCAGCCTTTCTTGTAGACCTTGCGTTTGGTGGTGGTGTCGATTCCCTGCAGGGCGGCGTCGTAACGGGCCAGGGCCATCGAATCGAGGGCCCGAAGATCGTCTGTACGCAGGGCGGCGACGGCGGCCGAATCGATGCGGTAGTCGATCTGCTGGGCGGAGTCGATCCTCAGGGCGAGTTCGGCGAAGCGGATCGAGTCGCGTTTGGCCCGCAGCGAATCCGGTTTCTGGAACATACCGCCCCGCACGATGCTGCGGGCACTGCGCGGGAGTTGGGCTCGGACGGCGTGCATTCCCGACACGAGCGTCACGACGAGCAACAGGAGAAACCGGATCCTGGCCATGGTTTCAGCGATTTTTAGGGGCGTTTGGCAAAGCGTTCGATGAAGCGTTCGATATCGCGGTCGTCATTGAATCCGATGACGATTTTTCCGCCGCCGTTTTTTGAGCGTTTGATTGCGATATCCTCCGAGAAGTAGTTTTCGAGCTGTTCGACCAGCCGCGAGTAGCTTTCGGGATACTCTTCGTCGTCGGGGTTCTGCGCCTCTTTGGCCGAGGCTTCGGTGAGCTGGCGCACCAGCTCTTCGATCTGGCGGACCGAAAGGCCCTTCTTGATGCAGCGTTTGAGCAGCCGCAGCTGCTGATCGGCCGGTGCACCGGCGATGGCCTTGGCGTGGCCCATCGAGATGAACCCCTCCTTCAGGGCGAGCTGTACTTCGTCGGGGAGTTTGAGCAGGCGCAGGTAGTTCGAGATCGACGAACGTTTCTTGCCCACCTTTTCCGAGAGGGCATCCTGTGTCAGGTGGCATTCGTCGATCAGGCGCTGCAGTCCCAGGGCGATTTCGATGGCGTTGAGGTCCTGACGCTGGATGTTTTCGACCAGGGCCATGGCATGGAGGTTTTCGTCGTCGACTTCGCGGACGTAGGCCGGCAGGGTCTTCAGGTCGGCGCGCTGGGCGGCCCGCCAGCGGCGTTCGCCGCTGATGAGGATATATTTCCCGTGGTCGCTCTTCTTGACCGTCACGGGCTGGATGACACCCAGTTGGCGGATCGAATCGGCCAGTTCGTCGAGCGCCTCCTCGTCGAACTGTTTACGCGGCTGGGTGGGGTTGGGGATGATGTCGGCGACGTCGATTTCGGTCATCTGGCTCATGGGTTTGAGCTTCACGTCGATGGCCTCGCTGCCGAAAATCGCGTCGAGGCCACGGCCTAATCCCTTTTGTGGTTTCATGATGGTGTATTTTTATATATTGTGTCGAAGCGGGAGCCCTGTTTCGGGGGTTTTCATGTCTGCTCCCGTTTCTGTTGTCCTCGTTCCTCTTTATCTCGTTTCCGTTTCCGTTTCTGTTCCTGTCTTCTTTCCTGTCTCAGTCCTGTCTCTGTCTCTGTCTCTGTTTCTGTTCCTGTCTCCGTCTTGCTCCTCTGCCCCCCCCCGGATGTCAACTGCGTTTTTTGCGGTTTCGCTTCAGGAATTCGCGGGCCAGGTTCAGGTAGTTTTCCGAACCGACGGCGCTGGCGTCGTAGAGCATGACGGGTTTTCCGTGTGAGGGTGCTTCACCCAAACGGATATTGCGCTGAATTATTGTGTCGTAGGCCAGATCGCCGAAGTGTTCGCGGACTTCGGTGACGACCTGGTTGTTCAGGCGGTTTCGCATGTACATGGTCAGCAGGAACCCTTCGATGTCGAGTGCCGGGTTGAGACTCGACTTGACCTTCCGGATCGTGTTGAGCAGTTTGGAGAGGCCCTCGAGGGCGAGGTATTCGCACTGTACGGGGATCAGCACCGTGTCGGCCGCGGTGAGGATATTGACGGTGGTGTATCCGAGCGACGGCGAGCAGTCGATGAAGATGTAGTCGAATCGGTCGCGGACGGAGTCGACGATTTGTTTCATGACGAAGTGGGCATTCTCCATTTTCGGCAATTCGGTGTCGGCGGCCACCAGGTCGATCGACGAGGGGAGCAGCCAGAGGTTTTTGATGTCGGGGCTCTGGAGGATGACCTCCTGAGCCTGCCGCTGGCCGGAGAGACATTCGTATATGCCTTCGAGATTGATGTCGAAGCCCAGCCCGGAGGTGGCGTTTGCCTGCGGATCGGCATCCAGCAGCAGCACTTTCTTGCCCAGCAGGGCCAGTGAAGCGGCCAGATTGATGGCCGTCGTGGTCTTACCCACACCGCCCTTCTGGTTGGCTAAAGCGATTACCTTTCCCATGTTTCAGATTCGGTTTATAAGCAGGCAAATTTACGCAAATAATATGGCCCGTGCAAATTCGGAGCCGAGCTTTTCGCAAAATGGGCTTTGGGGGCTGGTGGGGCGCCGATGGGGTGGTGACGGACGAAGAAAATCGGCCGCAGAGGGTGTCATCCGCGAATTTTTCGTATCTTTGGAGGCTGCAAGGCCGGGACGTGCGAAGCTGTGTTTCCGGACGGAGCGCGGCCCTTCGGGACGATGGTCCCGAAGGCGGAAATACCGGCCAGGCAGGTGTTTATGAGTGACAAGACGGAACACGTAGAAGAGAAATCGCAGCGGGAGACGACGGCCTCCGATCCCGCCGTTGCATCGCAGACGAAGCCGACGGGAAATCGCTTTCCGACGTTCGGCGATCTGCTGGCCATGTTGGGCATAGCCCTGGTGGCGCAGGTGTTGGTGGGGATCGTGGGGCGGATCATCCTGGCCGCCGTCGGCTATGGCGGCGACGGTGCGGCGGTGACGCCCGACGTTGCGGGCAAGATGATGGCGGTGCTCTATCTGGCCTCGATGGCCGTGACGTTGGGTGGTGTACTCTATTACCGTCGCCTGCGCGGGGGGCGCGGACGCTGGGCCCGCTTCTCGATCCGGGGGCTCAATCCGATGCTGCTGCTGTGGGCCTTCGTGCTGATCTTTGCCGTCGGCGTGGTTCTCGAACCGCTGCTGCGGGTGCTTCCCGACCTTTCGCTTGATGTCGGGCGGGGCTTCTGGACGCTGCTGTCGCTGGTGGTCTTTGCGCCGATCTTCGAGGAGCTGCTCTGCCGCGGCGTGGTGCTGGGCAGCCTGCGCGACCGCTATGGCGCCACGGTGGCCTGGCTCGTCTCGGCACTCTTCTTCGGGGTGCTGCACGTACAGCCGGTGCAGGTGGTCAGCGCCACGGTCGTCGGACTGGTCCTGGGGTATGTCTATCTGGCCACCGATTCGCTCTGGCCCTCGATGATCCTCCATGCGCTGAACAACGCGGCCGCCTATCTGCTGATGATCCTCTTCGTAACGCCGGGTGACGACGCCGCGGGTGCGATGCTCATCGACCTGATCCAGAACCGTACGCTCTACGGTGTGATCTATGTCGTGGCGGTGATCCTCTCGGGTGTGTCGGGGTGGATGATGGTTCGCACGCTGCGACGGATGAACCCGACGCAGAAAAATCCCGTCGAGGTGTAATATTCCGCCCGCAAAGTGCGTTACTTAGAAGTAAAAAACCTATCTTTGCCCTTTGGAAAATGAATTGGCGAGCGAAAATAACGGTCGTGGCCGCAGTGCTACTCCTGGCGGGATGCCGGGAGTTGCCGCGTTATTTTGCCAGCGATACGACCATCGCCCGGGCCGGAGGTAACGAACTGCGGATGCGTGACGTGCGGTCGGTGGTCCCCAAGGGTCTGTCGGGCGATGACAGCGTGGCCTTCATGAAACTCTACGTCGACCGCTGGATTGTCAAGCAGCTCAAGCTCGAGGAGGCCGAGAGGCTCTTCTCCTCCTCGGCGGGCGACATTGACAAGATGGTTGAGGAGTACCGGCAGGCACTGCTGATCCGGGAGTTGGACCAGCACTATGTCGACCAGTCGATCGATACGCTCATCACCGAGGAGGAAATCGCCGCCTATTACAACTCCCACAAGGCCGATTTCAAACTCGACCGCACGATCGTCAAGGGGCGGATCGTGCAGTTTGCGGCCGGCTACCGGCAGGCATCCAAGCTCAAGACGCTGATGGCCTCGAAAGCGAAGACCCAGCAGCAGGATTTCAGCGATATCTGCGAGAAGAACAACTTCACGGTGAGTGATTTCCGCAGCCAGTGGATCGATTTTCCGGAGTTCCTGAGTTACCTTCCGACGCTGCGGTCGCAGAACTACGATTCGGTGCTGGGGACGACCTCCGTGCAGGAGATGCGCGACAGCCACTGGCGCTACTATTTCCAGATCGATGCGGTGATGCGCGTCGGGGAGCCGATTCCGCTCGAACGCCTGCGGCGCAACATCCGCCGGATCCTCTACAACCAGCGCAAGAGCGACATCATCCGTCAGCACGACGAGGCGCTTCTGCACCGGGCCGAGGAGGAGGGCGAAGTGAAGATCTTCGGCGGCAGACGCATGCTGACGGACGATGCCTCAGCAGAGCCCGCCCCCTACGAAGAAAATCAAGCGAAACGATAACAGAAATCCATATCATCAGAATCAGATCAAGATGTTGAAAAAAGGGATATTGGCCGCGGTCCTCGTCGTGCTTTTTACGGGAGCCCTGGCCCAGAAACGAGAGGTGATGCTCGACAAGGTGGTAGCCGTGGTCGGCAGTTCGTCGATCCTCTATTCGGAGGTGGACGAATATGCCCGTCAGATGGTCGAGCAGCGCCGCCAGGAGGGTTATACCTCGGACCGCGATCCGATGAACGAGGCGCTCGAGGCGCTGCTGACCCAGAAGCTGCTCTACAACCAGGCGCAGATCGACTCGGTGACGATCAACGATGCCGATATCGTGTCGCGCGTCGAGGAGCAGGTGCGGCAGATGGTCGACATGGAGGGCTCGATCCCGGCGCTGGAGGCCAAGCACCACATGCCGATCTTCAACATCCGCGAGATCATGCGGCAGCGCTACGAGGAGCAGGCCTACGCCCAGTCGATGCAGAGCGAGGTGGTGAACAAGGTATCGGTGATTCCGGGCGAGGTCGAGCGTTTCTACAAGTCGATCTCAAAGGACAGCCTTCCGACCATTGCCGACCAGTATGTCTATGCGCAGATCACGAAGTTCCCCAAGTCGATGACGGCCGCCAAACAGCGTACGCGCGAACGTCTGCTGGACATGCGCGAGCGTGTCATCACGGGCAATGCGAAGTTCGAGAACCTGGCCCGGATGTATTCGCAGGACGGAACGGCGCTGCGTGGCGGAGAGATGGATCCTTCGCCGCTGGCGAGTCTGGATCCGTCGTTTGCGGCGGCGCTGGAGAACCTGAAGCCGGGTCAGATCTCCGAGGTGGTGGAGTCGCAGTTCGGATTCCACATCATCCAGATGCTCGACAAACGCGGACAGCTCTACCATTTCCGCCACATTCTGCTGCGTCCGGTCTACACGTCGGAGGAGTTGGGCGAGGCGCTGAACATGCTGGACAGCATCGCCGACCTGATCCACAAGGATTCGATCACCTTCGAACGGGCGGCGCTGCGTTTTTCGGACGACGCTTCGTCGAAGATGAACGGCGGTATTGTCTCGAACCATGACATTCTGGAGCGCTTCAACGCCTTCGATGCCAAGTTGACGGTCACGAAGTTCCTCAAGGAGGATTTCGGCCGCTTCAAGAGCCTGGACGACTACAACGCCCTGCGTCAGCTCGAGCCGGGCGAGGTGTCGGAACCCTACCTCACGGAGGACATGCTGGGTAACCAGATGGCCAAGATCGTCAAGCTGGTGGAGGTGATCCCGACCCATACGGCCTCACTCAACGAGGATTACCTGCGTCTGGAGGAGATGGCGCTGCAGGACAAGCAGGACCGGGCCTTCAAGGAGTGGCTCTCGAAGAAGATCGACGCCATGTATGTCTATATCAGTCCCGAATTCCGCAACGGGGAGTTCGAAAACAAACATTGGGTGAAATAATCCGTGCGCAGGCTCGTATCCATAGCAGCGGTGATTCTGGCCGTCGCGGGGGTTGCGGCGCGAGGCGGCATGCAGGCGCCCGGCGGGGGGGCTGAATCCGAGGGTGAAAAGAAGCTCATCGATCTGAAGTCGGATCTGATGGGACCGGTGGCACCGGGCGATTCGGTGGTCTTTCTGGTGGGCAACTTTGCCGCGCAGCATAACGGGGCGGTCATCACGTGCGACTCGGCGGTGCGCTATTCGGACATGCGCATCGAGTTCTTTGGCAACGTGCTGATCAACAAGAACACCACCTATATTTACGGCGACCGGGCCGAGTACGACGGCAACGTGAACGAAGCGCGCGTCTATTCGGATATCGTGAAGGTGGTCGACGGCGATGCCACGCTCTATACCTACCAGTTCGTGTTCAACACGAAGACCAACGTGGGCGAATTCGCCAACGGCGGCGTGCTGACCAACCGCGAGAATCTGCTCGAAGCGATCCGCGGCTACTATTTTGCCGATACGAAGGAGCTGGTGGCGGTGGAGAAGGTCGAGATGCGCAACGACGAGTATGAACTCAAGGGCGATTCGGTGGTCTACAACATGGCCACGGACAACGCCTATTTCTTCGACCATACGAACATCTGGAACCGCGAGGGCGACTACCTCTATGCCGACCGGGGCTCCTACGAGAAGGCCGATACGCTCTATATCATCACGCGCAACGGCTATATCCTGACCGAGAAGCAGGAGATCTGGAGCGACAGCATCGATTATTACCGGCCGGAGAATCATGTCATCATGCGCAGCGACCTTCAGCTCGACGACACGGAGCATAAGGTGCTCGGGTTCGGCGACTACGGCGAATACTGGAAGGAGCCGGGCAATGCCTTTCTGACGCGACGTCCGGCCGTGGTGAGCTACGACCGTTCGCAGGGAGACTCGCTCTTCATGCGGGCCGATTCGATGTACCTCTTCACGATCAACGCCAATGCCGAACAACGTGCGGCCGATGTGGCCGTGGCCGACTCGCTGGCCGGGACGACGGCCGATTCGCTGTCGACGGGGGTTGTGGAGCCGTCGCCGGAGACCAACCCGGCAAGCGATGCGCTGCGCCGTCGTCCGCGGGTCGATTCGCTCGGACGTCCGCTGCCGCCGATTCCGGGCGGAACGCATGGGGTCGGCCCGGCCGATTCGACCGGCCGGGCCGTCGGTGCCGATTCGCTTGCGGGCGTCGATTCGCTGGGTGTGGAGCCGATCAATCCGCTCGACACGCTGGTCGGCGATGCACGCAAGGCCTACCTCAAGGAGCAGGCGCGCAAGGCCCGTGCCGAGGCCAAGGCTCAAAAGGCCCAGGCCAAGAAGGAGTTGCTGGAGCGCATTGCGGCTGAACGGCAGAAAAAGACCACGGCCAAACTGCTGGCCCAGAAGCAGCGCGAGGAGCAGCGGCTTGCGGCCCAGCGGCTGAAGGCCGAATCGAAACTGCGGGCGCGACAGGCCCGTGCGGCCCGCAAGGGTAAACTCAAACCGATCGATCCGGAGGATCTCGAGGCGCTGCAGAAGCTGCAGGAACAGATCGACCGGAACATCCGCGAGCAGGATTCGCTGATGATGCGCATGGCCGATTCGCTGGCGGCCGATACGGCGGCGATGGAGATTCCGGCGGATTCGATCGATTCGCTGGCCGTTCCGGCGGATTCGATCTACCGGTTGATGAAGGGCTTCCGCAACGTGCGGGTCTTCCGGTCGGATTTCCAGGCGGTTTGCGATTCGATGACGGCGATCAGCACCGACTCGACGATCCACCTCTACATCGAACCGGTGCTGTGGAATCAGTCGAATCAGATCACCTCGGAGGTTATGGATATCTATACGGCCAACCAGCAGATCACCCGGGCGGAGTTTGTGGGCAGCCCGATGATGGTTGCGCAGCTTGACACGACACATTATAATCAGGTGGCCGGCAAGGAGATGACGGCCTGGTTCCGTGACAACGAGATCTACCGCGACGACGTGAACGGCAACGCGCAGACGATCTACTACATGCAGGATGGCGAGCCGCCGCAGATCACCGGCATGGGCGTCATCGAGAGCGGCGACTGCTCGTTCTATATCGAGGACAAGCAGATCGTGACGATCGTCTACCGCAAGGATCCGGTGTGGAACATCTATCCGCTGGAGAAGATTCCGGCGGATCAGGAGCTCTACCTGCAGGGTTTCAAGTGGGAAGGGTCGCGGCGTCCGACGCAGAAGGATGTCTTTGACCGGCGGATCCGGCCTTCGCAGCGGCGCGAGAAGACTGATCTGGCGCATCCGGGTTTCCCGTTGCAGCGGATCCTGGAGGACCGGAAAAAGCGCTACGTGGAAGAGGGGCGCTGGGCCGATCGCAACGATCTGGTCGATCCGGCCACCGTGGAGTGGATGCATTCGCTGGGCTTCGAGGTGGGTCAGCCGCGTGAATCGGGGCCCGAGCTCTGACCGGGGGCCGCAGCGTAACCGGGGGCCAGCGTAACTGGGACGGTTGCATTGTGACCGGGAGAGACGGAAGATAGTGTGACCGGGGCCGCAGTAAAATCGGTTTGACGTGTGGGCCGGGGACGCAGGAACTGGGTGACAACACGTCTGGACCGGAGCGTCCCGGAATAGGTCCCGATGCGCGGAGTCCGATTGCCGACGCTGATAATCCAAGTGAAAGGAGATCACTCTTTTCACTTTTTTTGTACTTTTGCGGCCGGTTAGTTAATGAGTAAGAATCGATGAAAAAAAGTCTGATTGCGCTGGCGTTCGGAACGCTGGCGCTCGGCATGTCGGAGTTTGTGATGATGGGCATCCTGCCCGACATAGCCCGCAGTCTGGGCGTCACGATCCCCGAAGCCGGCCACCTGATTTCGGCCTACGCCCTGGGTGTGTGCTTCGGCGCTCCGCTCATGGTGCTGCTAGCCCGCAAACGCCCTCTGAAACAGATCCTGCTGGCGCTGACGACGCTGATTTTCCTGGGAAATCTTTGTGCAGCCCTTTCGCCCAACTACTGGACGCTGCTGCTCATGCGTTTCGTTTCGGGACTTCCCCACGGGGCCTTTTTCGGCGTGGGGTCGATCGTTGCCGAACGCGTCGCCGACGAAGGACGTCGGGCCGAAGCCGTCTCGATCATGGTCGTCGGCATGACCGTGGCCAACCTCTTCGGCGTGCCGCTGGGCACCTACATGAGCGGCATCCTGACCTGGCGCGTCACCTTTGCCATCGTGGCCGTGTGGGGAACCATCGCCACGCTGCTCGTACGGCTCTGGGTGCCGGCACTTCCGCCTCTGCCCGACACGGGATTGAAGGGTCAGTTCCGCTTTCTGCGCAAGGCCGGACCGTGGCTGGTGCTGGCCTCGGTGATGCTCGGCAACGGGGGTATCTTCTGCTGGTACAGCTACGTCAGTCCGCTGATGATCCACGTGTCGGGATTCCAGCCCGAACGGCTGACACTGATTGTCATGCTCGCCGGTTTTGGCATGTTTGCCGGCAACCTCATCGGCGGCCACTATGCCGACCGCTTCACCCCCGAACGGGTCGTGCGCTGTACGCTGGCCGTGGCGACACTGTCGCTCGTCGGCATCTTCTTTGCGGCGCGGATTCCGATGCTCTCCGTGGCGCTGATGTGCCTGACGACGGGATGCCTCTTCTGCGTCTCGTCGCCGCAGCAGCTGCTGATCCTCGAGAATTCGCGCGGCGGTGAGATGCTCGGTGCGGCGCTCGTGCAGGTGGCCTTCAACCTCGGGAATGCTCTGGGAGCCTACATCGGAGGTCTGCCCATCGAACACGGCCTCGGTTACCAGTACACGACGCTGCCCGGCGCTCTCTTCACGCTGCTGGGCATGGTGGCCGTGATGATCTACATCCACAAATATTACAGACCCGTTCGTCATGCAGAGCGATAACAGTCAGGAACTTTTCCCGGTGGTCGATGCCTCGGGCACGGTCATTGGGCGGGCCACGCGGGGCGAATGCCACGGCGGGTCGATGCTGCTGCACCCGGTGGTGCATCTTCATCTCTTCAATTCACGCGGGGAGCTCTACCTGCAGCACCGTCCGCTGTGGAAGGATATCCAGCCCGGACGTTGGGATACGGCCGTCGGCGGACATGTCGACTACGGCGAGACGATCGACGAGGCGCTGCGCCGCGAGGTGCGCGAGGAGTTGGGAATCACTGACTTCCAACCCGAACGGGTCGCTGTCTACGAGTTCCGTTCGGAGCGCGAACGCGAGCTGGTCCATGTCTACCGCACGGTCTACGACGGAGCCGTATGCCCGAGCGAGGAGCTCGACGGAGGCCGCTTCTGGACGCCCGAAGAGATCCGTGCCAACCTCGGCCGGGGCGTCTTTACCCCCAATTTCGAGGGTGAGGTGGACCGGATTCTGAAATAGAACCCACTGCGGCGCGGAAATTGCGTCGCAGTAGGGTATGCAAGCTCTTCTGAAACGTTGGACGCACGCCCTGCTCGAATGGTTGGGCGTGACGTCATCCTCCAGCGATGCGTTGGATCGCTGGGTGGCCTTTGCGCTGGTTTTGCTGGCAGCGCTGTTGTTTGATCTGTTTCTTCAACTGCTGGTCGTGCGCGGCATCCGGCGGCTGGTCGAGCGTACCCGCGTGAAGTGGGACGACAAGCTCTTCAGCGTCTCGGTGCTCAACCGTTCGTGCCATGTGCTGATCGCCATCCTGCTGACGGCCGTGCTGCCGGTGATCTTCGACGAGCAGTCCGTCGGACGGGTCGTTGTGTTGCGGCTGATGCAGACCTTCATCGTCTTCACCTTCCTGCGGCTGATCAACGCCCTGCTCTGCGCGGCCTTCCACATCGTCTCGCTGCGTCCCGACTGGCAGAACAAACCCATCAAGGGGTTGCGGCAGACGGCGCAGGGATTCTTTTCGATCGTTGCCGTCATTCTGATCGTCGCCATTCTGGTCGACAAGTCGCCGGTCAAACTGCTGACCGGGCTCGGCGCCTCGGCCGCGGTACTGATGCTGGTCTTCCGCGACAGCATCATGGGTTTCGTCTCGGGCATCCAGCTCTCGGCCAACAACATGCTGCAGGTCGGCGACTGGATCTCGGTGCCGAAATACGGGGCCGACGGCACGGTCGAGGAGGTGTCGCTCACGACGGTCAAGATCCGCAACTGGGACAATACGCTGGTCATGCTGCCGCCCTATCTGCTGACGACCGATTCGTTCACCAACTGGCATGCCATGCAGCTTTCGGGCGGACGGCGGGTCATGCGGTCGGTGTCGATCGACATGACGAGCGTGCGTTTCTGCACGCCGGAGATGCTGGCCCGCTTCCGGCGGATCGATCTGCTGCGCGACTACATCGACCGTACCGAGCAGCGCGTCGAGGCCTACAACGCCGCGCATGGCATTGCTCCGGGTGCACGGAAGATCAACGGTCTGCATCAGACCAATCTGGGAGTTTTCCGCGCCTATCTGGTGCGCTATCTCGAGACGGAGGTGCCGGTCAACAAGTCGATGACGCTGATGGTGCGCCAGTTGCAGCCCACCGAAACAGGGATTCCGATTCAGCTCTATTTCTTTACCGATACGGTGGTGTGGGTCGATTACGAGGGGATTCAGTCGGATGTTTTCGACCATGTGCTGGCCGTGATTCCCGAATTCGGATTGCGGGTGTTTCAAAGTCCGGCGGGTTCGGATGTTGCGGCGTTGGGCGACTATCTTCAGGGCGATGCCGAAAACTCAACGGATGCGACCTCCACCGCGGGCGTCTCCCCGGCCTCCGCTTCGGGATCTTCCGGCTCAGCAACGCCTTCCCCGGCCTCCGCTTCGGAACCTTCCGGTTCTGCAGCAACTCCCTCTCCAGCTCCTTCTTCGGCCCCCTCGGCCTCTTCCTCGGCCTCTTCCTCAGCCCTCTCTTCAGCCCCCTCTTCGGTCCCTTCTTCGGCCCCCGGGCCTAAAGAGTCAGCATCAACAGAACCTGAATGACAATCACGCGCAGGAACATGCAGACGGGATAGACCGTGGCATAGGAGACGGCCGGATGGTCGCCCTCGATGGTGTCGTTGGCGTAGTTGAGGGCCATGGGGTTGGCCATGCTTCCGCAGAGCAGACCCGTCACGGATCCGAAGTCGACCTTCATGACGCGCAGGGCGAACAGCCCGACCAATACTACGGGTACGAACGTCAGCAGGAATCCGACTCCGAGCCACAACAACCCTTCGGGACGCATGACCGTTTCGAAGAAGTGCGTTCCGGCGTCGAGGCCCAGACAGGCCAGATACATCGACAGACCCAGTCCGCGCAACATGAGGTTGGCGCTCTGCGTGGTGTAGGTGATCATGTGGAGCCGGGGGCCGAACGTTCCGATGAGGATCCCGACGATGATCGGGCCGCCGGCCAGCCCCAGCTTGACGGGGATCGAGATGCCGGGGATCGAGACGGGAATGCTGCCGAGCGTCAGTCCGAGAATCAGGCCGACGAATACCGAGACCAGATTGGGTTCGTTGAGGCTCTTGACGGCATTTCCGAGGATCTTTTCGACGTTGCGGATCGCCTGAGCCTCGCCCACGACGGTGAGCCGGTCGCCCATCTGCAACCGCAGATCGGGCGTGGCGAGCAGCTGCACACCCGAACGGTAGACGCGGCTGATGTTGATGCCGTAGTTGTTGCGCAGACGCAGCTGCGAGAGTTTCTTGCCGTTGATGTCGGGGCGTGTGACGAGGATGCGCTGCGAGATGAGCTGGCTGTCGACAGCATTCCAGTCGATGTTCTCCTTGTTCCAGTCCTTCTTCTCCTGCTCGCCGAAGATCATGCGCAGGGCATCGGCCTCGCCCGGGGTGGTGATCACCAGAATCACGTCATCCTGCTGGAGGGTCTTGTCCGATGTGGGGATCGAGACCTGGCCGTTGCGCCAGACGCGTGAGATGACAAAGTGGTGGTGGCTCTGCACGGCGATGTCGTGGACGCTTTTGCCGAAGAGGGCCGGATTGGTGATGTGGTAGCTGGCGATGAAGACGTTCTTCTGGTGTTCGGCATCGGGTCCGGGCAGATCCGACGGCCGCACGAAGAGTTTGCGCAGGAAGGCGATGGCCAAGATCACGCCGACGACGCCCAGCGGATAGGTCACGGCGCAGCTCAGTGCGGCCCCGCTGTCATCCATTCCCAACTGTTTGAGCACCTGCTGGGCGGCACCCAGAGCGGGGGTGTTGGTCGTGGCGCCGCAGAGGATGCCCGACATGTCGGACATGCGGATTCCGAGGGCGTAGCTCAGACCGGCGGCCAGCAGCGTTCCGACGACGATCAGGGCGATGGCCGGCGAGAGGAGCCGGGTCCCCTCCGAACGCATCGAACTGAAGAAGCCGGGGCCGACCTGCAATCCGAGGGCGTAGACGAAGATGATCAGACCGAAACTTTCGGCATAGGTCAGCATGGCCGGGTCGAGTTTCAGCCCGAAGTGCCCGGCCAGAATGCCCACGAAGAAGATGAAGGCCGTACCGAGCGAGATCCCCAGGACCCGGATTTTACCCAGCACGATACCGAGCGCGGAGATCAGCGAAATCACCACGACGGCCTGCAGGGCCGAGGGTTCGAGCAGCAAGTCTTTGAGCCATTCCATCTTCGATCGGATTTTGAGCGGGTTGAAAACGGTGCAAAAGTAGGTCAAATTTTTCGTTTTGCCGCCTTTTTCCGTGGAAAAGTGCAGCGCCGGAGGTGTGTTTTGACCGTCGGGGTCGGGCGTCCTGCCTGCAAAACGCCCGGATTCCGACGGGAACCCGGGCGTTTCAGGGGGGTGCGGATCGAGCTACCGGATGCGCAGGAACGAGTATCCGTAACGCTTGACGGCGGCGCGCTCCAGCTCTTCGCGTACCGACGGATGGGCGATTGCAATCAACGCGCGGGCGCGTTCGGCGAGGTTCTTGCCGCGCAGATGGGCCACGCCGTACTCCGTCACGACGTGCTGGATCATGTGGCGCGTCGTCACCACACCGGCACCGGGCGTCAGCAGCGCCTTGATTTTCGATTCGCCCTTCGGGGTCATCGACGGCATGGCGATGAAGGTCTTTCCGCCTTCGGACAGGGCGCCGCCATACATGAAGTCGTGCTGCCCGCCGACGCCCGAGATGATGCGTTCGCCGACCGAATCGGCGCAGACCTGTCCCGTCAGATCGACCTCCACGGCCGAATTGATGGCCATGACCTTCGGATTCTGGCGGATGCGGAACGGGTCGTTGGTCCACGCCACGTCCTTCATCACCAGATCCTTGCGGTAGTCCATGTAGTCGTACAGGCGGCGCGAACCCAGTGCCAGCGAGGCCACCGTGATGCCGGGCATGACGACCTTCTGCGAGTTGTCGATCACGCCGCTCTCCAACAGCGGCAGCACGCCGTCGGTCATGGCTTCGGTGTGCAGACCGAGGTGTTTGTGGTCCTTCAGCGCGCCGAGCACGGCATTCGGAATACCTCCGACGCCGATCTGCAGCGTGGCTCCGTCGGGGATCAGCTCGGCGATGGCCCGCCCGATGCGCAGTTCGGTCTCGGTCGGCACGGCCGTCGGGACTTCGACCAGCGGCGAATCGACCTCCACGGCCGCGGCGAAACGCGACGAGTGGATGACGGCGTCTCCGTACGAAAAGGGCATCGCGTGGTTGACCTGCGCGATGATCGTGTGGGCGCACTCCACGGCCGAGACGGCCAGGTCGGCCGAGACGCCGAACGAGCAGTATCCCTCGGCATCCGGGGGCGAGACGTTGATGAGCGCCACGTCGAGCGGCAGGGTGCCGTCGCGGAACAGCCCCGGGATTTCGCCCAGGAAGGCCGGAATCGACTGTCCGTAGCCGTCGGCCAACCAGCGGCGGATGTTGTTGGCCACGAAGAGGCTGTTCACGAGGAACGATTCGCGGTATTCCGGCCGGCAGTAGGGTGCCTCGTGAGCACCGACGGCGAAGGCCGAATAGAGTTTTACGCCCCGCAGTTCGGGGCCGCGGTCGGCCATGGCGGCCACCAGCACCTCGGGGATCGACGTACTGCCCTGGATGTAGACGCTCTGGTTCGATTGGATGAGTTTTACCGCCTCCGCGGCTGTCGTGTATTGCATGGCAGATGGGGTTTTCTTACAGCGGGTGGTTTTCGGCAAAGGCCTTCAGGCGGCGGTCCAGCAGTTCGAACTGTTCGGGGCGGTTCATCTGCGACACGCAGACGCGGATGCCGTGCTGCTGGCTGCCCGTCGACGAGAGCGAGATGGCGCATACGCCGCACAGCAGCAGTTCGCTCAGCAATTCGGCGCTGGTCATCGTCCCGTAACCGATCGTATAGAAGAATCCGTCGCCGATATGCTCCTTTTGGTCCTTGTCGTAGACGATGCGGAAGCCGTGACGCAGGAAGATCTCCTTGGTCAAGCGGGCGCGGCGGGCGTATTCGGCCGTTTCGCCCACGAAATCGAGCTGCCCGTCGGCGGCGGCGCGGAACATGGCCGCCAGCGCATACTGGGCCGAGTGGCTCGTGCCCGACGAGGCGGCGTAGAGGAACGTCAGCACGTAGGCATCACCCAGATGGCCGATGTTGTAGCGTTCGCGCAGGGCGGGGTATTCGCGGTGGAACAGCGCGTCGGAGATCGCCACGATGGCGATGCGCTGTCCGGCGTAGCTGAAGATCTTCGAGCCGGAGATCAACACGATCCAGTTCTTCGTATAGCGGGCCACGGTGGCCTGATAGGGGGCTTCGAAGGGGCGTCCGAGGGGTTTGCGGAAGTCCATGCAGAGGTAGGCCAGATCCTCGATGACGATCGTGTCGTAGCGTGTGGCCAGTTCGCCGATCGTGCGCAGCTCCTCCTCCGTGAGGCAGACCCACGAGGGGTTGTTCGGATTCGAGTAGACGATGGCGGCCACGTCGCCTGCCGCGAGATAGCTTTCGAGCTTCGGGCCGAGCTTCTCGCCGCGGAAGTCGTAGATGTCGAACGAATCGTTCGGGATGTTGAGGATGCGGACCTGACTGCGCTGTACGGGGAATCCGGGGTCGATGAAGAGGATCTTGCGGCGCACGGGGTCGAGCTGCGAACACATCAGGAAGGTGGTGAAGCTGCCCTGCATCGAGCCGACCGTCGGGATGCACCCCCGCGGATCGATCTCTACATCGAGATAGGCCTTGATGAAGCGGGCGGCCTGTTTTTTGAGCTCCGGCAGGCCGTACATGTTGGGATACTGCGAGGCGACGCCCTCGGCCAGCGCACGGCGTTCGGCCTCGACACCCACCTGTTCGGGCGGAAGTCCCGGTACGCCCATCTCCAGATGGATGAACTCTTCGCCCGTCGAGCGTTCCATGATGCGGGCGATGTCGCCCGACTGACGGATCGTCGCCCGGGCGATGTCGGCGATGTCCATCTGTTTGAGTGCCTCGTTGAGGTACGAGCGGTCGAAAGGTGCGTTCATCGTGCGGTCTGTTTTTTGGCGGTTTCATACCCCGCACGGAAGGCCGCGAGGTTGGCCTCGACCACGGCGTCGCCCTTCCGCGCGAAGATGGCGCGAATACCCTCTTCGAGGCGTTCGGCCGCGATGTCGAGCAGCGGGGCCGTGGCTCCGAGCAGGGCCATGTTGGCCGAGCGCGGCGATGCGGCTTCGCGGGCCAGGGCGTCGGCGTCGAGCAGCACGACGTGGGGCAGGGCATGCAGCTCCGCATCGAGGGCCTTTTCGTCGGGGTAGTTCGGGATGTTGACGAACGGCACGGTGTTGGTCACCACCCACCCCTCGGCCGAGAGCCAGGGCAGGTAGCGCAGCGCCTCCATCGGTTCGAGCGAGACGATCAGGTCGGCGCCGCCGCGCGGGATGAGGTCCGAACGGATCTCCGACGACGAGATCCGCAGGTGCGACTGTACGTCGCCGCCGCGCTGGCTCATGCCGTGGACTTCGGCCTGTTTGATCTGCAGACCTTCGGCCAGGGCCGCGCGGCCGATCACAGTGGCGATCGAGAGGATACCCTGTCCTCCGACGCCCGAAAGTATGATATCTTTTTTCATGGCTTGGCGGTAGTTTATTTTTTGTTTCTGGCAGCGGCGTGGCGTTTGGCCGTCTGGATGCATTCGCGGCGCGGGATGATGACCGAGACACCCTTGTAGGCGATCTCTTCGCGGATGATGCGCTTCATCTCCTCGCGGTTTTTGGGCAGGGGCACCACCACGCGGATATGGGCCGGATCGACGCCGATGCCGGCACAGATCTGTTCGAGACGGCCCGTTCCGGCCGAATCCTGGCCGCCGGTCATGCCCGTGGTCAGGTTGTCGGAGATTACAACGGTGATGTTCGCTCCTTCGTTGACGGCGTCGAGCAGGCCGGTCATGCCCGAGTGGGTGAACGTCGAGTCGCCGATGACGGCCACCGAGGGGTGCTGTCCGGCGTGGGCGGCACCGATGGCCATGGTGATCGAGGCGCCCATGTCGACGCACGTGTCGATGGCGTGGAACGGCGCCAGCCACCCGAGCGTGTAGCAACCGATGTCGCTGAAGACCTTTCCGTTGGGGAATTCACGCACGACCTCCGTCAGGGCGGTGTACATGTCGCGGTGGCCGCACCCCTGGCAGAGGGCGGGCGGACGCGGCACGACGATCTGGCTGGCGGCATGGGCCCGGTGCGGGGCCAGCCCCAGGGCGGCGCGCACGCTGTCGGGGGTCAGTTCGCCCGTGCGGGGAAGTTCGCCGCTCATGCGTCCGCGGATCTTCAGCGGCTCGGGCAGCACCCCCCGGATGGCCTGTTCGATGAAGGGCTGCCCCTCCTCGATGACCAGCAGTTCGTGACACTCAGCGGCCAAACGCCGTACGAGCTCCTTCGGCAGCGGATATTGCGAGATCTTCAGCACCGGATAGGGGCACCCGTCCGGATAGTTCTCCATCAGGTAGTTGTAGGCGATTCCGCTGGCGATGATGCCCAGGCGTTTGTCCCCGCCCTCCGCATAGTGGTTGAACCGGCTTTCGGCGGCCTCGAGTTCGAGCCGTTCGTTGTCGGCGATGAGCTCCTTGTAACGCAGGCGCGAGTTGCCGGGCATGAGGACCCACTGACGGGCCTTCTGCGGGTAGCTCAGCGGGTTTTCGGCCTTCGGTTCACGCACCTCGACCACGGCGCGCGAATGGGCCATGCGGGTGGTCAGACGCATCAGCACGGGAATCTGGTAGCGTTCCGAGAGGTCGAAGGCCTCCTGGATCATGTCATAGGTCTCCTGCTGGGTCGAGGGTTCGAACGTGGGGATGAGGGCGAATTGCCCGTAGAATCGCGAGTCCTGTTCGTTCTGCGACGAGTGCATCGAGGGGTCGTCGGCCACCACGACGACCAGACCGCCGTGTGCGCCGGTCATGCCGGAGTTGACGAAGGCATCGGCGGCGACATTCAGCCCGACGTGTTTCATGCAGACCAGGGCTCGTTTGCCGACGAACGACATGCCGAGCGCCTCTTCCATGGCCGTCTTTTCGTTGGTCGACCACGTGCGGTGGACGTTGCGTTCGGCGGCCAGCGGATGGCCCTGGATGTATTCGGTGATTTCGGTCGACGGCGTGCCCGGATAGGCGAAGACGCCCGACAGTCCCGCATGGAGGGCCCCCAGTGCGAGGGCTTCGTCTCCGAGTAAGAGTTCTCGTTTTGGCATAATTCGCGGTTGAGTTGATAGGTTCTTCGGATGTTACAAAATTACGAATTTTTACAAGAATGCCAACTTTTCGCAATGAATTATTATATGTATCTACTTTTTTTCTGAAATTTATCCTTTGTGGGTGTTGTTTTATTCAAATCTGTTAATAACGGTTTTTCGGCTTGTCGTCGTTTGGCCGTGAGTTGGGCATTCCCGCGCGAAAAGGGAGGCTATAATTTTGGTTTGATTGGTTTTTTTTCGACCTTTGCAGCGGAATTACGAAATTTGTCGCATCATGAATTATTCGCCCAATATCAAACAGGTCGAAACGGTTCTCAAATATATCAAGGAGCAGCTCTACTCGGGTCAGCTTCAGCCCGGCGAACGCCTTCCGGCCGAACGGCGTCTGGCCGAACAGCTTGGCGTCGGGCGTGCCCACGTGCGGGCGGCGCTCCAGAAGCTCGAGTTCTACGGTATCGTGCAGACCTTCCCGCAGAGCGGTACGGTCGTGGCGCAGGAGAAGATGCAGGTGCTCGAACGCATGATCACCGATGCCCTTCAGATCGAGCAGTATGATTTTGCCTCGCTGGTCTATGTACGCGAACTGCTCGAGGCGGAGGCCGTGAAACTCTGTGCCCGCAACCGTACGGAGGAGGATCTTGCGGCCATTGAGGCGGCCTTGAAGGATTGTGAGGAGAAGTTCTATACCGACGAGCGCGTCTCGAAGGATTTTGCCTACCATCAGGCTCTTGCCCGCGGGGCACACAATCCGGTTATTGCTTCGCTGCTGCTGGTCATCACGCCCGATGTGCTGCGTTACTACCAGCGTTACCGCGTCTGCACGGTCCCCTCGGAGGAGGTCAGTTTCGAACACCGGGAGCTGCTCCGCTGCGTGCGCGAGCAGGACGAACAGGGGGTTGTCGAGATGTTGCACCGTCACTTGCGGTCGCTCCGCGAATTTGCCGAGACCTATAACGATCGCAACCATTTTCTCGAATAACGGGTCCTGCGGCCGACTGCATCTGCTTGTAAACGAAGAGGCGTACCCTGTGTTTCGGGGTACGCCTCTTTTTTGCGGGGCCGGATGCCGGCGGGCTATTCGGTTTCGAGCCAGCGGCGCAGCTGTTCGGGCAGTTCGATGGCATTGCAGTCGAGCGAGCCGAGACGGCTGCGACCCTCTGCGGTGAGCGAGTAGAAGAACTGCCGGCGGTCTTTGCAGCACATTTCTCGGGCGACCAAACCGCTGGTTTCGAGCCCTCGCAGGACTTTCGACATGTTTGAAGCCGTCAGTCCGAGGGCTTCGCCCAACTCGCCGGGGCACATTTTGTCGCGTTGCGCGAGCGTGCAGAGGGTCATCCCGTCGTTGAGCGAGAGGCCGAACTGTGCCTCGAAGTCGGCTTCGAAGCGCAGAACGGCCCGCTCCAGGTCGCGGATCCGGCAGAGTTTATCCATTTCGATCGGCTTTGTGGACGGCCTGCATGCCGCAGTGACGCATGCACTTGCCGCATTCGATGCAACGCGTCGGGTCGATCACCGGCAGCGAGAACCCCTCCTGCGAGATGGCCTCGACCGGGCATATCCGGATCAGCGGACAGCGGTGGTTTTGCGGACAGAGCCGCGCATCGATCTTGAGAGCCATTACTTGCCGAGCATGATTTCGTCGATGGCCTTCTTGAGCGTGGCTTTGGGCAGGGCGCCCTGAGCCATCTGCGGTTTGCCCTCCATCGGGATGAAGAGCAGCGTCGGGATCGAGCGGATGCCGAATGCGGCGGCAAGTTCCCGTTCGGCTTCGGTGTCGATCTTGTAGATGTAGATCTGGTCCTTGTATTCGGCGGCCAGCTCTTCGAGAACCGGTGCCAGGGCCTTGCAGGGTCCGCACCACGAGGCGTAGAAGTCCACCAGGGCGGGTTTGTCACCCAGGTATTTCCACTCCGTGGGGTTGGTTTCGTAGTTGACGACCTTCTTCAGGAAGTCGGCTTTGGTCAGTGCAATCGTATTCATCTCTTTCGTGTTTTGTGTGTGTTCCTTTTTCTTCGTGTTCTGTGCGCATCCCGTCGCGAAGAGCGACAGGGCGGCGATTCCGAGCAGCAGGCGTTTCATGGTCTTCGGGTCTATTCGTTCGGTTTCCTATCAATAACGATGCAAAGATCGGATTTATTTTCCAATAAAACAAATTTCCAATGGAAAATATTTTCGAATGCCGGAAATTTTTTCTGAAAAGCCCGTTTGAGGAGGATGTAAGAGCGGTGAGAGGGAACCTCCGAAGGATATGCCCCGGAGGAGTTGCTACTCAAGATAAATCAGCACGTTGCCGCTGATCTGCTGCAGGGATATTTCGCAGAGTTTGGTGTTGTACTGCGCCGTGAGGATTCGCTCCTCGGCATCCAGCAGACTCTTCTGGGCCTCGCGCATCTCGATACCCGGCAGATCGCCCAGCCGATAGCGTTCCATGGCGATTTCGTAGTTTTCGCGCGCCGCCACGAGGTTGTCCTCCTCGAGCAGAATCACCTCCAGATTGTTGCGGTAGGCTTGCCAGAAGTTCGACAGATTGGCCCGCAGCGACAACTCCAGCTGCTGTCGGGTCAGTTCGGCATTTTCGACTTCGATGCGGGCATTCCGCTGTTCGCGGCGCCGGTTTCCGTCGAAGAGCGTGAATCCGACCGAGACACCGGCATTCAGCCCCAGTGTACCGCGCGAACGGTTCGTGCCCGTGCCGTAGAGGTTGTAGGAGTATCCGTATCCGGTCGAGAGGTTGACGTAGGGGTAGTTGCGGGCCTGGAGGATCTTCAGGTCGAGTTGGGCGATCGATGCGTCGTGGCCGGCCATGAGCAGCGAGGCGTTGGCCGAGAGCGTCCGGTCGAGCAGTTCGTCCCAGTCGAGCGATGCGTTGACGCGGATCACCGAATCCTGGACGGCGATTCTCCGGTCGAGATTTTCGTGGGCCAGCAGTTCGTTGATGCGGATGCGCGAGGCGGTGACCACCTCCTGCTGCGACATGTACTGCGAGCTGTCGGCATTGAAGTCCACGCGGGCCTGCAGCAGGTCGAGCCGCGAAAAGTTGCCCACGCGGAAACGCTCCTCGGAGATGCGCAGACGTTCGCGCGAAAGGGCCACCGCATTGCGGAAATTGCGCAGGCGCAGCGTCTGCTGGAGGTAGTTGTAGTATTCGGCCGTGAGGTTGGCCATGAAATCCTCGATGGTGATGCGGGTCTGCAGGGCACCCATCTGCTGCAGCTCCTTGAGGCGGTCGTAGGTGGTTTGGATGCGGAACCCGTCGAAGAGCGTCCAGTTCACGGCCACGCCCACACTGGCCGTCTGGTCGTAGACGTTCGATTCCGTGGTTGGATCGGCCTCGCGCGGGGCAGTGGCGCGGCGGTTGTCCCACGTACCAGTGTATCCGGCCTGGAGATCCACCGTGGGGAGCATGCCGGCATTGGCGGCCGTGGCGTTGTTGTCGCTGATCTGCTGCTGGTTGCGGACGATCCGCACGTCGTAGTTTCGTTCGAGGCCGATCTCCAGACAGCGGCGCAGCGTCAGCGGTTCGCTTTCGTGAAAGTCGGGAGCCGTATCGGGGCTTTTGACCGGGCTGCTCTGGGCGAGGGTCAGGGTCCAGAATCCCGTCAGGGCGATGATCAGAAGGAGATGTTTCATGCCTGTTGTTTTTTCGATTTGCGGATCCGTTCGGTCGAGACGTAGCTGTAGATGGCCGGGACGATGTAGAGGGTCAGCAGCGTCGAGACCACCATGCCGCCCACGACGGCCACACCCATGGCGACGCGTCCGGCAGCCCCTTCGCCCGAGGCCACGGCCAGCGGCAGCATGCCCAGCACGGTCGAGGCGCTGGTCATCAGAATCGGGCGCAGACGCTGCTGGGCAGCCTCTTCGATGGCGTGGAGTTTGTCGAGCCCGGCCTCCTGTTTCTGGTTGGCGAACTCGACGATCAGAATACCGTTCTTGGCCACCAGACCGATGAGCATGATGATGCCGATCTGGCTGAAGATGTTCATCGTCTGGTCGGTGCTCCACATGAAGACCAGTGCGCCGGCGATGGCCAGCGGCACGGTGAGCATGATGACCAGCGGGTCCTTGAAGCTCTCGAACTGCGCCGCCAGGATCAGATAGATCAGCACGATGGCCAGGATGAAGGCGAACATCAGGCTCGACGAACTTTCGCGGAACTCCTTCGAGTCGCCGGCCAGTGCCGTGCGGAAGTCGTCGCCGAGTGTTTCGGCGGCGATGCGGTCCATCTCGTCGAGTCCCTGGCCGATCGTTTTGCCCTTGGCCAGGCCGGCCGACACGGTGGCCGAGAGGAAGCGGTTGTAGTGGTAGAGCTTCGGCGGGGCGACATCCTCCACCAGCGAGATGAGGTTGTCCATCTGGATCATTTCGCCCTTGTCGCTGCGTACGTAGATCGAGCGCAGATCGGCGGGTTTGTTGCGCTGCTGGCGGTTGATTTCGGCCAGAATCTCATACTGCTTGCCGTTCATGTAGAAGTATCCGAGGCGCTGGCCGCTCAGCCCGTACTGGAGCGTCTGGGCGATGTTGCGCGTTGAGACGCCCAGCAGATTGGCCTTGTCGCGGTTGACCTCGATGCGCACCTCGGGTTTGCTGAACTTCAGGTCGACGTCGGCCATCTGGAAGACGGGGCTTTCGTAGACCTTGCGCATGAATTCGGGCAGCACCTCTTCGAGGCGTTCGAGGCTTGTGGCCTGCAGCACGTACTGTACGGGCATGTTGCTGCGGCGTCCGCCGAAGGTGCTCTGCTGCTGGACGAACGAGCGGGCCTTGGTCTTCGAGCGTACGGCGGCCGAGATCTGCTCGGCGATCTCCATCTGCGAGCGGTTGCGGGTGGCGATGTCCTGAAGCGTGACGCGGATGTTGCCCGATCCGCTCGACACGCGGGCCATGACCGACTCGGCCTCCGGAACCAGCGAATCGACCAGCAGATTGATATCTTCGGTGTAGTCGCGTATATATTCATAGGTGGCGCCTTCCGAGCCGCGCGTGTTGATGGTGATCTGCGAACGGTCCTCGAGCGGGGCCATCTCGGCCGGGATCGAGCTCCACAGCCAGCCGATCAGTCCGAGTGTCAGCACGACGAAGGGCAGTGCCAGCCAGCGGCGGCGCAGCAGCGAGGCGAGTGTCGAACTGTAGAAGCGGTTGAGCCAGACGAAGAAGGGTTCCGTTGCGGTGTAGAACCAGCTTTTGCGCTCCTGACGGACGAGCAGTTTGGTGGCCAGCATCGGGGTGATGGTCAGTGCGGCGAAGGTCGAGATGAGGACGGCTCCGGAGATCACCAGGCTGAATTCGCGGAAGAGGCGTCCGGTGGTACCCTCCATGAAGACGATCGGGAAGAAGACGGCGATGAGCGTCACGGAGGTCGAGATCACGGCGAAGAAGATCTCCTTGGCTCCATCGATGCCGGCTTCGCGGGGGGACATGCCGCGTTCGATGCGGATGTAGATGTTTTCGGTCATGACGATGGCGTCGTCGACGACCAGACCCACCGACAGCACCACGGCCAGCATCGAGAGGACGTTGATCGAGAATCCGGCCACGTACATGATGAAGAACGTGCCGATCAGCGAGACGGGGATGACGATGCAGGGGATGAGCGTCACGCGCCAGTTTCTCAGGAAGAGGAAGATGATGATGATCACCAGCACGAAGGCCTCGTAGACGGTCTGTTTCACCTCGTTGATCGAGGCGCGGATGAATCGCGTGTTGTCGAATCCGTAGGAGGTGACCACGTCGTCGGGCAGATCCTTCTTCATCGTTTCCATGCGTTCGTAGACGGCGTTGGCGATTTCGATGTGGTTGGCGCCGGGCTGCGGGACGACGACCACGCCCACCATCGGGATACCGTTCATCTTCATGTAGCTGCGCGTATCCTGCGGGCCGAGTTCGGCGCGGCCGATGTCGCTCAGGCGGATGATTCGGTTTCCGTCCTCGCGGATCACCAAGTCGTTGAACTCCTGCGAGGTGTGCATCAGCCCGAGCGTGCGGATAGTCAGTTCGGTGGTATTACCCTCGATGCTGCCCGAGGGGAGTTCGACGTTTTCGCGGTCGAGGGCATCCTTGATGTCCGTCGGGGTGACGCCGTAACCGGCCATCTTGGCCGGGTCGAGCCACAGCCGCATCGAGTATCGTTTTTCGCCCCAGATCTGCACGCCGCTCACGTCGCTGATCGTTTGCAGCTGCTCCTTGACGGTCAGGTCGGCGATTTCGCTCAGTTCGAGCAGCGAGCGCTTGTCGCTCTGGATCGTCACCATGAGGATGGGCGTGGCGTCGGCATCGGCCTTCGTGACGGTCGGGGGGTCGCAGTCGCGCGGCAGGTAGCGTTGGGCGCGCGAGACCTTGTCGCGCACGTCATTGGCGGCGGTTTCGAGATCGACCGAGAGTTCGAATTCGACGGTGATGCGGCTCTGCCCCTGTTGGCTGGTACTCGACAGCGAGCGGATGCCGGGGATGCCGTTGATGTTCTGTTCGAGGGGTTCGGTAATCTGGTTCTCGATCACGTCGGCATTGGCTCCCGGGTAGGAGCACTGCACGGAGATGATCGGGTTGTCGACGCTCGGATATTCGCGTACGCCGAGGGCGTTGTACCCGATGAAGCCGAACAGGAGGATGATGATCGTCATCACGGAGGCCAGCACGGGGCGCCGGATGCTGAGTTCGGAGATGTTCATGCGGCGCGGGGGTTTAGTCGATGCGATCGAGTTGGACGGGCAGACCTTCGCGCAGCTGGAGCGTTCCGGAGGTGATGAGCGTGTCGCCGACGCTGAGGCCGTTGATGATCTGGATCTGCGATTCGGTTCTCAGACCGGTTGTCACGTCGACGGCATGGGCCTTGCCGTCGCGGTAGAGGAAGACCTTGTCGACGCCCATTTCGGGGACGATGGCCTCGGTCGGCACGGCGATGGCGTCGGGGATTTCGTGCATGCGGATCTCGACGGTGGCGAAGCGTCCCGGGAGCAGCCGTCCCCGGGCATTCGGGTAGCGGGCGCGCACGGCCAGCGTACGGGTCGTGACGTCGACCTGGGTTTCGGTGGCGTAGACCGTGGCTTCGAAACATTCCTGCCGGCCCTCGATGGTGAACGAGAGGCGCGTGCCGGGATGGATCTGGCTGGCGTAGCGTTCCGGCACGAAGAAGTCGATCTTCAGCGGCGAGATCTTCGTCAGTTTGGCCACGACGACCGACGGTGAGGCGTAGGCGCCTTCGCTGACGTTGCGCAGACCGATGATTCCGTCGAACGGGGCGCGGAGTTCCGTCAGAGCGATGTTCGACCGGACGATGTCGATATCGGCATTGAGCGTGGCCAGTTCGGTACGGGCCTGTTCGTAGGCCTCCTGACTGACGGCGTCGCGTTCGAGCAGGGCGCTCTGGCGATAGACGCGGTCTTCGGCCAGTTTGAGCTGGGCTTCGTATCGTTTGAGCTGGGCCTGCAGCGGGCGGTCGTTGACCTTGGCCAGCAGTTCGCCCTTGCGCACGGCGGCACCCTCCTGGAAGTTGATGGCCACGATCTTGCCCGAGGTTTCGAACGAGAGATCGACCTCCTCGTCGGGCAGCAGGTTGCCCACGGTGGTGATGCCGTCGGTCAGGGCCTGGGGGCGGATGACGATGCCGTTGACGTTGAGCGTGGTTTTCGGGCGGGATGAGGTGCGGACGATCTCCTCTTCGGAGGCCGAACCCTGGCCGGAGTAGTAGTTGTAGATGCCGAGGGCTGCGCAGAAGACCACCAGAATGATGGCCGTAATGATCCACTTCTTCTTTTTGTTCATTTCCGGGAGTGTACTTGTGGGATTAGGGGTGGTTGATCACAAAGATACGATTTTTGGACTGGAAAACCGAATAAAGTTTTTCAATTTTTTCAGTTTTTCTGCATTTTCGGGATTTTTCGGAGGCGAGGGGCGGGCGGATTCGGACGTTTTGCGTATCTTTGTAGATGGTATGCGGACCGCCGGGCAACTCTGCGGGCGGGTCCGATCGCCGACTCAAACTCAAATTTAAAATCACATACAACCGATGAAACTGCGAACTTTTGCCACCGGCATGCTGCTCTTCGCCACGGGCGTGACCTTTGCCCGGGAAGAGCCCTGGTGCGATGCCGAAGTCAATGCCGTCAACCGGCTGCCGATGCACACCTCCTATTTTGCCTACGAAAGCCGCGAAGCGGCCCTTGCGGGTGACCGAACTGCTTCGGAGCGTTTTCTGTCGCTCAACGGACCGTGGCGTTTCACGTGGGTGAAGGATGCCGACGACCGCCCGACGGACTTCTACCGTACGGATTACGACGACGGCCATTGGGCGACGATGCCCGTCCCGGGGATCTGGGAGATGAACGGCTACGGCGATCCGCTCTACGTCAATATCGGATACGCCTGGCGCGAACAGTTTGTCAACAATCCGCCCGAGGTACCCGTCGAAAACAACCACGTGGGGTCGTACCGTCGCGAGATCGAGATTCCCGCTTCGTGGAGCGGACAGCGCATCATTGCCCACTTTGGCTCCGTGACGTCGAATCTCTCGCTGTGGGTCAACGGTTCGTTCGTCGGTTACAGCGAGGACAGCAAGCTGGAGGCCGAATTCGACATCACGCGTTACGTCCGTCCGGGTCGCAACCTCTTGGCGTTCCAGGTTTTCCGGTGGTGCGACGGTTCCTATCTCGAGGATCAGGACTTCTGGCGCCTGAGCGGCGTGGGGCGTGACTGCTACCTCTATGCGCGGGATGCGAAACACGTGGCCGACGTGCGGCTCAAGGCCTCGCTGGCGGAGGACTTCACGCGTGGACAGCTCGACGTCGAACTGCTCTTCCCGCGCGAGGCCCGGGGTTGTACGGCCGAGGTGACGCTTCGGGCACCCGAGGGGGCTCCGGCCCTCGAGCTGACCCGCACGGTGAAGGTCTCCGATCGGACGGAGCATCTGACCCTTGATGCCGGTCAGGTGCGGGCCTGGTCGGCCGAGACGCCGACGCTCTACGACGTGACGGTCACGCTGATGGACAACTCGGAGCGCGTGCTGGAGGCGATTCCCTTCCGTGTGGGGTTCCGCAACGTCGAGATCCGCGGCGGACAGCTGCTCGTCAACGGGCAGCCGATCCTCATCAAGGGGGTCAACCGCCACGAGATGGATCCCGACGGCGGCTACTACGTGACCGAGGATCGGATGTTGCAGGATATCCGCCTGATGAAGCGGGCCAACGTCAATGCCGTGCGGACGTGTCACTATCCCGATGCCAGCCGCTGGTATGAGCTCTGCGACGAGTACGGGCTCTACGTCGTGGCGGAGGCCAACGTCGAGTCGCACGGCATGGGCTACGGAGAGCAGACCCTGGCCCGCAATCCGTTCTATGCCGAGGCGCACCTCGAGCGCAACCGCCGCAACGTCAAACGCAACTTCAACCATCCCTCGGTGATCGTCTGGTCGCTGGGCAACGAGGCGGGCAACGGCGAGAACTTCACGGCCTGCTACCGCTGGATCAAGTCGTTCGACCCGACGCGTCCCGTGCAGTTCGAGCAGGCGGGCGGCGGTGCGAACACCGACATCATGTGCCCGATGTACTGGGGCTACGACCAATGTGAGAAGTATGCCGCCGGCAATCCTTCGAAACCGTTGATTCAGTGTGAATACGCCCATGCCATGGGCAACTCCGAGGGCGGTTTCCGCGAGTACTGGGATCTGATCCGCCGGTACCCCTCCTACCAGGGCGGATTCATCTGGGATTTCGTCGACCAGTCGCTGCGTGTGAAGCGCAACGGCCGCTGGATCTATGCCTACGGCGGCGATTTCAACCCCTACGATGCCAGCGACAACAACTTCTGCGACAACGGTCTGATCTCGCCCGACCGTCGTCCGAACCCTCATTACGACGAGGTGGCCTTCCAGCACCAGTCGATCTGGACGCGGCCGGTGGATCTGTCGCAGGGCCGGATCCGGATCTTCAACGAGAACTTCTTCCGCGACCTGTCGAACTACACGATGATGTGGCGGCTGCTGTCCGACGGCCGTGCCGTGCAGTCGGGCGTGGTTGACCGCCTGGAGGTCGGCCCGCAGCAGGAGCGCGAATACACGCTGCCGCTGCAATTCGAAGGGCTCGACGGCGAAGTGCTGCTCGAGGTCGAGTACCGCCTCCGCGAGGCCGAACCGGCTCTCGAGGCCGGGACGTGTGTGGCTCGGGCCCAGCTGCCGGTCGCCGAGTGGACCTTCGCACCGCTGACCCTCGAAAACCGCGCCGTGGACCGCCATGCGCAGCCGGCCGTTACGCTTTCGGATGATGACCGCAACTACGTGCGGATCTCTTCGGAGGACTTTACGCTCGATATCCGCCGTCGCGACGGTCTGATCACCCGTTACGAGGTGCGCGGAGTTCCCTGCCTGGCCGAGGGCACGGCTCTGCGACCGAATTTCTGGCGGGCCCCGACCGACAATGATTTCGGAGCCGGTCTGCAACGCCGTTACGATGCGATCCGCCATCCGGAACTGCGCCTGACGAAGTTGGATTACGAACTGCGCGATGGCATTGCCCACGTTCGTGCGCAGTACGACTTCCCGGCCTATGCGGCGAAGCTGCTGGTCAGCTATGCGGTCAACAACCTCGGTGAGATCCTCGTCGAACAGCAGGTAAAGGTCTCGGGCAAGGCCGATGACAAGTCGCTGCCGCGGCTCTTCCGCTTCGGCATGCTGATGACGCTTCCCGCCGATTTCGAACAGATCGACTATTATGGCCGCGGCCCGGGCGAGAACTATGCCGATCGTAAGTCGGCCGCCTTCCTGGGACTTTATCACCAGACGGTCGACGAGCAGCCCTATCCCTACATCCGGCCGCAGGAGACCGGCACGAAGAGTGATCTGCGGTGGTGGCAGCAGAGTTTGCCTGGCGGTTGGGGATTGCGTTTTACGTCGGATGCACCGTTCTCGGCTTCGGCGCTGCACTATTCGCCCGAGTCGCTGAGCTGCGGCATGGAGAAGGAGCAGTTACACTTCCCGGAGATCGAACCCGATCCTCGTGTCTGGCTCTGCATCGACGGCAGGCAGATGGGCCTCGGGTGTGTGACTTCGTGGGGTGCCATGCCGCGCGAAGAGTATCAGATTCCCTATGCCGATCTGGCCTTCCGGTTCAAAATCTCTCCGGCCCGGCTGCTGCGTTGAGGCTCGGGGGTGTCGGAAGCCCGGCTGCTGCGTTGAGGCTCGGCTGTTCCCCGGCCGCTGCGTTGAGGTTCGGGGGGCTGGAAAATTCGGCTGCTGCACGGAGGGCCGGGTGGTGTGTCAAATGTTTCCGGCGCTTCCCGGCTGCTCCCGTGCTTCCCGACCGTGGATTCGGCCGGCATTGTCCCGGATCTGTCTGAAAATTTCCGCCTCTTCGATCGTTTGCCGATCGGAGGGGCGGTTGTTTTTGATGACGGAAGATTCGGCCAGCCGGTGTTGCGGCCCGCAATTTGCAACACTTGCCGTGTAACCTAAAAAATCCGTACCTATGAAAGAGAAGGAAAAATGTTCGCCCTGCGAGGCGAATTTCGAACGGAACATCCATCATTTGGTCAAGGAGGGCGAAGCCCCGACCTCAAAACAGCGTCACGAAAAGCAGGAGGAGGTGAAGGCAGCCTTTGCCGAAGCGGCCCGCGAGAAGGAGAAAAAGTGATCCGCATGACCCCTGTCCGGAGTGAATGGATCGCCGGGTGACGGCCCGTTCTGCGCTGACGACAGGGCCTTTGTGTCCTCCGTCCGGCGGATGTTCTTAGTCTGGCGGTCAGATCTCCATCCGACAGTCGGCTTTCCTTCCGACGGCATGATATCTCCGACTAACAACATGTTCTCCGTCCTGTCTGTTTTTCTCCATCCCGACAGGATGCCCGACCAATGAAAATCCCCGACAGCCATCGGACTGTCGGGGATTTCTGTTTTTAGGAAAGGATTGTGTCAATTTCCGGAATTCCGGTAGGCCTCCACGCCGCTCTGAAGGAACTGGACGAAGGCCGCTACATCGAGATCATACCCGCGCGGCTCGACCAGAATCTTTCCGTCATGTCCCTGCAGCACGTAGTAGGGCTGGGCATTGACGCCATAGGTCTTTAGGGCGTAATAGGAGTTGATCTTGCCGAGGCTTTTGAGGACCTTTCCGGCATCGGTGGTGACCCATTCGCTTTCGGGCAACTCCTTCTTGTCATCCGCATAGAGGGCGCAGATTACGTAGTCGTTGCGCAGGATTTCGAGCACCTGTGGGTCGGACCAGACGCGAGCCTCCATTTCGCGGCAGTTGACGCAGCCGTGGCCCGTGAAGTCGATGAAAATGGGTTTGTTGACCTTGACGGCATAGGCCTCGGCCTCCTTCAGGTCGAAGAATCCCTCGAGTCCGTGGGGCAGATGGAGGAAATCGCTGTATTTGGGTTTGCCGATTCCGGACTGTGAGCTGGCGGCGGGAGCGGCCGCGGTGTTGGCACCGAGGACGAAGTCCTGCGAGGTCAGCGGCGGAAGGTATCCCGAGAGGCCCTTGAGCGGTGCGCCCCACATGCCGGGGATCAGGTAGACGACAAACGAGAAGACGATGATGGCCAGAGCCAGCCGTCCGACGCCGAGATAGGGCATGTCGCTGTCATGCGCGAACTTGATCTTGCCCAGCAGGTAGAGCCCCATCAGCGAGAAGACGACGATCCAGATGGCCAGATAGATCTCGCGGTCCAGCAGACCCCAGTGATAGGTCTGGTCGGCCACGGAGAGGAATTTCAGACCGAGGGCGACCTCGATGAATCCGAGGACGACCTTTACGGAATTCAGCCAGCCGCCGCTCTTGGGCATCTTCTTCAGCACCGAGGGGAACAGCGCGAAGAGGGTGAACGGCAGGGCGAATGCCACGGAGAAGGCCAGCATGGTGATGATCGGGGTCCAGAACTCGCCCGACGTCGACTTGATGAGCACTGAACCGACGATGGGACCCGTGCAGGAGAACGAAACCAGAACGAGCGTCAGGGCCAGGAAGAAGATACCGCTCAGACCCTTGGTGTCGGCCTTCGAGTCGGTTTTGTTGACCATCCACGAGGGCATGGTGATTTCGAAGGCTCCGAAGAACGAAGCGGCGAAGACCATGAATACGAGGAAGAAGATGATATTGGGCAGCCAGTGCGTGGCGAGCCAGTTGAAGATGTCGGCCGTGACGGCGTCGCCGCCGACGATGCGCGTGATGACGATGATGGCGGCAATGGGCACCGTGTACAGAAGGACGATGAACAGTCCGTAGAGCGAGGCGCGCAGACGTCCCATGGCCGGACCGCCCTCACCCTTGAGGAAGTACGAGACGGTCATCGGCACCATCGGGAAGACGCACGGCGTCAGCAGGGCGGCAAAACCCCAGAGGATGGCCTCGATGATCAGGGCCCAGATCGAGCCTTTGCCGGCGGCATCTTTCGTGGCGGGAGCCTCGGCCGCAGCGGCGTCGATCTGTGCATCCTGGGCCGGAGCGACGGCGGCGCCCTCCGGAATACCGATCTGCATTTCGAGATCCTCGGGCGGCATGCAGCTCGTATCGTCGCAGATCATCCACTCGAGTTGAGCGGTGACGGCGCCCTGATCGGCCTGGAGGAGGACCTTCTGCGCGAAGCGTGCGGTGCCCTCATAGGTGCCGATCTCCATGCCGTAGGTCTGGTCGAAATAGCGGTGGGGAGCGTCGAGCGGTTCTACTTCGCCGTCGAGCGTTACCCCTTCACCGGGCGTGAAGGTGATGACGGTGGGGTTGGGACCTCCGCCCTCATAGGGGCCCAGGTCGTACATGTGATACCCGGATGGAACCGTGGCTTCGAGCACGACCCGATAGGCATTGCCCTCGATCGGCTCGACCTTACTTTTCCACGTAACGCCCTGAGCAGATGCCGTAAAGGCGAACATCACAGCCAGGAGCGGCAGCAGGTTTCGAATCAGTTTCAGCATGGTCGTATCGCTTTTATATTTTTGCAAATATACATTTTTTTGGGAATAAATCGTTATTTTCGTACCATGATTCGCATTTCGTTGATTATTCCTACACACAATCGGGCTGAAGAGCTGTTGCGGGCCCTGAGGTCGGTCGTGCGGCAGGATCTGCCGGTGGACGAATGGGAGTGTGTGGTGGTCAGCAACAATTCGACCGATGATACCGAGGTCCGCTTTGCGGCCTTTGCGCGGGAGCATGCAACTTGTAATCTGCGCCTTGTGCATGAAACGGGCCCGGGGGTGTCGTATGCCCGCAACCGGGGGCTTCGCGAGGCACGGGCTCCGTGGGTGGCCTGCATCGACGATGACGAACGCATCAACGAAGGTTTTCTGCGGGCCTACGTAGAATTTTTCGAGACGCATCCCGAGGCGGTGGTGGCCGGCGGGCGGATCATTGCCGAATATCCGACGGGACGTCCCGACTGGATGTCGCATTATGTCGAGATGCCCATCGCCAATCCGATGGATTTCGGTCCGGAGGTGCGATCCTTTCCGAAGGGACGGGTTCCCGGGGGCGGCAACATGGCTTTCCGGCTTGCTGGGCTGGCCTCCTACGGCGGGTTTGATCCCTCGTTGGGACGCGTCAACGGCAGGTTGATCGGCGGTGAGGAGAACGATCTTTTCGAACGGTTGCTGCAGGGCGGCGAGACGATCTGGTATGTCCCCGATGCCGTCATGTGGCACATCATTCCGCAGCGGAAACTCACTCGCGACTATTTCCGGAATTTGAGTTATAACGTGGGGGTCAGTCAGCGACTCCGCGCACGGATTCATCACCGGCTTCCGAAGGCGCTGTTGATGGAGTTGTTCAAATGGGGGGCGACCCTGCTGTTGTGCTGCACGATGGCTCCGTTCCGGTCACTCTGGCTGCTGCGGATGCGTTGGAACATTTCGCGCGGTTTGTTCCGTCCGCTTCCGGCTGAACGAAGCGATGACCGGACGGCGTGATTGGATGGCTTGTCCGGGTGTGCGGCGGTCGCCGGATGGGGCATCCCGTTTATGGCGGATCCTCACTTTATAGAGAAAGAGGGCCGATTCCTTCAGGGATCGGTCCTCTTTCGTACTTATTGTCCGCTTTCGTAGGGGCCTGCCCGACCTTTCTGACGGAGGCCTCTCCTCGCAACTCGGTGGCTGGCTCTTTTCGTCGGCCGGCACCTCTCTGCGGCCCTTCCTCTTAGAAGAGGTATTTTTCGTGCTTGACTTTGTTGACCAGCCGGTAGATGTCCTCCCAAGCCTCCTCGCCGAAGGTCGTGCCTACGACCTCGATCACCTTGCCGGCCGTGATGGCACCGATCGTACCGCACTGCCGCAGCGAAAGCCCGTCGCAAAGTCCCGAGAGGAACCCCGCGGCATAGAAGTCTCCGGCACCGGTGGTGTCGACACGCTTGGCGGCGGCCATGATTCCCACGTGGACGACCTCGTCGCCCTGTTTGATCATGGCGCCCTTGGTGCCGATCTTCACCACGGCCAGTTCGCACATCTCCGAGATCTGCTGCAGGGCGTTGAGCGGTTCGGCCTCACAGGTGAAGGTCTTGGCCTCGTCCTCGTTGGCGAAGACGATATCGACATGTTCGCGGACCAGCGAGCGGAGGAATTCGAGGTTCTCGGCCACGATGTTGAAGCTGGCCAGATCGATGGCCACCTTCAGCCCGCACTCCTTGGCCGTGCGGACGGCCTGCAGGATCAGATCGTGGTTCTGGACCAGGTAACCCTCGACATAGAGGCAGTCGTAACCGTCGAAGATCGTGGGTTCGATCTCGTCGGCCGAGAGCTCCAGGGCGGCCCCCAGATGGGTGATCATCGTCCGTTCGCCGTCGGCCGAGATCAGCGACACGCACTTGCCCGAACGCTCCTGACCGCGGAAAATGATCGGTTCGATGCCGAGGTTCTCGAGCGCCTGGACGAAGAAATCACCCGTGGTGTCGGGGCCGACCTTGCCGATGAATCCCACGCTGCAACCCAGCTGCGCCATGGCACGGATGGTATTTCCGGCCGATCCTCCGAGCGAAAGCGAGTAGGGAAGTCCGGCGACCGATTTCGAGATTTCGGTCTGGAGCCGCGTGTCGACCAGGCTCATCGAGCCTTTGGCCAGCTTGAAACGTCCCAGGACGGAGTCGGTTTTCAGATTGACCAGCATGTCCGTGAGGGCATTGCCGATACCGATGACGCGCTTGATGCGCCGATGTTCGGGTTTCTCGTTGAAGTTCATGCGTTTGAGTTGCAGTCGGCCGACAGTGGGCCGGGATTAGATCGAAAGAATTTTTACCAGATCCAGATCGCTGCGATCGATGCCCTTGTTGTGTTTGATGGCCTTGGCGAAGGGGACGTAGACGATCTTGCCGTTCATCGTACCGATCATCACGTTGCGCTGACCGTCGAGGATGGCCTCGATGGCGGCTTCGCCCATGCGCGAGGCGAGGATGCGGTCGACGGCCGTGGGCGAACCTCCGCGCTGGATGTGGCCCAGGATCGTCACGCGGGCGTCATATTGCGGGAACTCCTTCTTGACACGTTCGGCCAGAGCCGTGGCGCCGCCCGTCTTGGGGTTTTCGGCGACGATGACGATAGCCGAGTTTTTGCTTTTGCGGAATCCGTGGTTGATGAGTTCGGCCAGCTGGTCGACCTCGGTCTCCATTTCGGGGATGATGGCCGCTTCGGAGCCGGTGGCGATGGCGCTGTTCAGGGCCAGATAGCCGGCCGTGTGGCCCATGACCTCGACGAAGAAGAGGCGTTCGTGGCTCGAGGCCGTATCGCGCAGTTTGTCGACGGCCTGCATGATGGTGTTCAGGGCCGTGTCATAGCCGATGGTCGAATCGGTTCCGCCGAGGTCGTTGTCGATCGTACCGGGCAGTCCGACGATCGGCACGTTGTACTCTTCGGCGAAGATCGTGGCACCGGTCAGCGAGCCGTCGCCGCCGATCACGACCAGTGTGTCGATACCGGCCGCCACCATGTTGTCGTAGGCCATCTTGCGGCCCTCGGCCGTCATGAACTCCTTGCAGCGGGCCGTTTTGAGGATCGTGCCGCCCATCTGGATGATGTTGCTGACGCTCTGCGACTTGAACTCCACGATTTCGTTGAAGACCAGACCCTTGTAGCCACGCATGATGCCCTTGACGGCAAAGCCGTTGTAGATGGCGCTTCGCGTCACGGCACGAATTGCTGCATTCATGCCGGGGGCGTCGCCTCCGGAGGTCAGAATGCCGATACATTTGTTAGCTCCCATACTCACATTTGTTTGAAAACAAAACCGCTCAAAGGTAGTTATTTTTTCAGTATTTTCAAAAATGCGGCCAAATATCGGCGCCCGCATCTCGAAACACACCCGGCACGACGCGCGACAACCGATCGGTTGCCGTATGCCGTGCCGGGCGTGTTTCGTGGAATTGACCCAAGCGTGTGTTATTCAGTGCGCAGGGAGTCGGTTTTTGCTTCAGCGGAATCCTTGCTGACGGAGGGTGAGGTTTTCGGGGTATTGGGCGAGTCGCTGGCCCGGATGGAGAACTTCCTGCCGTCGGCATTGACCTCCAGTTCGCCCCGGTCCTTGTCGACGGTGATGTCGATCGATTCCGAGGGTACGGCGATGTGCATCCAGCGGCGACCCTCTTCGACGAAGCTCTCCGAGTCGTAGTCTTCGAGCAGATGTTCGAGGTTCGTGGTGTCGCCGTTGATGATGAGATCGCTGTGGAAGATGCGTTCGATATTGGCCTTTTTGGCCCGGATCTTGTCGCTGACATTGTCGTGGATGGCGATTGCCGCGCAGCCGATGATCGTGGCGAGCCAGACGAGGAAGATGGCCAGGACGCTCTTGGGGTTGGGTTTGCGCGAGGCGATCAGACACATCAGCACGTAGATCAGCAGGATGAACGGGATCAGGAGGACAATGATGGCCAGGATGGGAACCCATAGCGAGAAATCGGCGAATTGGTCGAGATGAATCTGTTCGGGACCGCCGATTACGACGGCAATCAGGGCGATGACCAGGGCGCAGGCCCCCATGATGAGGCCGAAGACGAGGATGCCGGCGAAGATTTTCAGCAGGATGAGGACGATCTTTCCGAAGAGTGAGACGGCTTCGGCGACGATCGGTTTGGCCTTGGCGTCGGGTTCGTTGTTGGCGGCCGCGGCGGTGACTTCGCTGATCGACTGGGCGGTGATGCGCTGACCGTTCATTTCGAGTTTCTGACGGGCCGTGCGGGCAGCCGGGACGGCGAACCACATGATGAAGTAGCAGATCAGGAAGATCCCGAAGAGGTTGCCGAACAGGGGTCCGAACCAGAAGAGGAACGGGATGCCGCCGAAGCAGCTCAGCAGCAGCGGCAGGAAGAGGGCCAGCCGTACCCAGACGGGATCGATGTCGAAGTATTTGCCGATTCCGGCGCAGACGCCGCCGAGCTTGGCGTTCTGCGTGTCGCGGTAGAGGCGGCGCGGGATGCGAGGGGTTTCGTATTGCAGGTCGCGGTCGGAGCTCTCGTCGGAGATGTCTTCGGCGGACCCCATCTGCGCGATGATGTTCATCATCAGGGGTTTTTCGACGATGCGGGTGTTGTCCTGCGCCGAGAGGATCAGTTCGGCGATGCGGGCTTCGATGTCGGCGACGATCTCCGCACCGTCGGGTGTATTGCGGTAGTTCTCCTTGAGGCTTTCGAGGTAGGCATCGAGAGCTTCGTAGGCGTCGATGTCCATGGTGAAGGCTACGCCCGAGATGCTGCATTTCTTGATTTCTTTCATGGCGATAGATTGTATGCGGATGGGTTGTTGGCGGATATTTTGCGGCGACTCCTACTCACGGCGGATACCGCCGCCGCTCGATTTGGTGGCTTCGACCCGGCAGTCGCCCGAGTATCGGATTCCGGCGCCGCTCGAGGCCGAGGCCTTGAGTGTTTCGGTGCAGTTCACCGAGGCTTTCGAACCGCTCGAGGCTGTGAGGTCGGCCCGCTGTGCGGTCAGTTCCGAGGCATCGATCTTGCTGGCCGAATTGCTTCTGCTTTCGAAGTACTCCGTTTGTCCCCGGAGCGTGATTCCGGCGGCACTCGAGGCGCTGGCCGTGCAGGATCTCGATTTGATCTGGGCGCGGACCTCGGCGGCGCTCGAAGCCTCGATGTTGCACGTGGCTGCCTCGACCGTCAGATCCACATCGGCGGCACTCGAGGCGTCGATGCTGCACGAACCGGCCTTGACCGAGGCTTCGATCTCGGCGGCACTCGAGGCCTTGACCAGCAGATCTTTCCCCGTCAGTTCGACCTGGCTGCCGTGGATCTCGGCGGCGCTCGAGGCTCTCAGGGCGCGGAACGTCCGTCCCTGAACGGGGATCGTCACCGTGACGTGGATGTTGTTGATCGATTTGATCCGGCGGTCGATCGTCACCTGCAGTTCGCCCTCTTCGGACTCCACGATGACCCATTCCATGACGTTGTCGTCGGCATCGATGCGGATTTTGTCGCCCTGCTCCGCGAGGATGACCTTCACGGCGCGCGAGGTATTGATGGCGTCGAATTCGGGGATCGGGATCTCCCGGGTGACGATATTTCCGCTGGCCTTGATGATGCGTTTGCCCGGCAGGGGTGCTGCGAAGCCGTCCGTGCCGACGAGGCAGGCGGCAACCGCTACGGCCAGGGTCGTGATGATCCAAAGTATCTTTCTCATGGGAATCGTTTTTACGCGTTGTTTGATTCGTTTTCGAGGCTGATGCCGTGACGGATGCGGCGGATCTGACCGACGAGTTCGTCCCACGCCTCATCGAGCGTATGGAGATATTCCCGGCCCTTCTCCGTGAGGGTATAGTACTTGCGGGGCGGGCCCTGCGGGGACTCTTCCCAGCGGTAGGTGAGCAGGCCGGCGTTTTTCTGCCGGGTGAGGATCGGGTAGAGCGTGCCCTCGACGACGATCATCTCGGCCTGCTTGAGTTCGGCGATGATCTTCGGAGCATACGAGTCTCCGCGCGAGAGGATGGCGAGGATGCAGTACTCCAGAATTCCTTTGCGCATTTGCGCCTTGACGTTGTCTTCAGCCATGTTTTAGGGTTTTATGGTTTGGCGGGGGGCCTGCGGGATGATCAGCCAGAGGACGAGGTAGACCCACAGCGAGAGCCCTCCGAAGAGGATGAATACCAGCAGCGCGATCCGGACGCGGGAGACGCCGATGCCGAAGAATTCGGCCAGACCGCCGCATATGCCGGCGATGATCCGTTCCTGGCGGGAACGATAGAGGTGACGGTTGTCGGTTTCGGGCATGGGGATTACGATTTTGGGTGAAGGAGGTCGTACGGTTCAATCGGCTCTTCGGGGATGACGATCCAGAGGATGATGTAGACCCAGATGGAGAGGCCGCCGAAGAAGATCAGCAGCAGGGTCAGCAGCCGCATCATCGAGGCTTCGACGCCGAAGAATTTGGCCAGACCGCCGCATACGCCGGCAATCGATCGTTCGGTGCGCGAACGGTAGAGTTTGCGGGGTGTGTTTCCCGGCATCGGGCCGGTTTGCGACGCGGCGGTGCGGGGTTCCCCGAAGGCCGAGGGATCCCCCATCCGGGTCATGGCGGCGCGGGCCATCTCGACGGTGACCACACACATCGGCGAGGTCACCTGTTCGCGGAAGATCTCCGCCATGCGGGCTTCGATGTCGGCCATCGTTTCGGAGACGTCTTCGGGCAGCCGCCTGCGGATGTCGTCGAAGTAGCGGTCCAGAAGCCGGTAGGCATCCACGTCGAGGGTAAATGCCGTGGAGCCGATGTTTACGTTTACGGTCTCTTTCATGTTCGAAGCGGTTTGTTCCGGTTTGTTTGCGGATTCAACTATTTTTATATCGCAAATATATGATACTTTTTAGTAGTATGCAACACATAGTACCTGTTTTTTTGAAAAATTTCCGATATTTGATACCTCGATGTTGCGTTTTGCCCACCGAGATCGTCTTACAGATACCATGAAGGATTCCGAGTACACGCGATTGATCCTGCCGTTGCGCGACCGCATGTTCCGTTATGCACGGAGCCTGTTGCTCTCGTCGGTCGAGGCGGAGGATGCGGTGTGCGAGTTGCTGGCCCGGTTGTGGATCGAGCGCGGGCAGCGGGAGTTGCCGCGGCGGGTGGATTCGTTCGTGATGACGGCCCTGCGCAACCGGTGTTACGATCTGCTGCGGCAGCGGCAGGCCGATGAACGGCGCCGCGAAGCGATGACGAGATCCGTTGAACGCGTGACCGAAGCGGATATCCGCCGCATGGAGGCCCGGGAGTTGGTCCGGCGGGCGATGGCCGCGCTTCCCGACCGGCAGCGGGAGGTGCTTCATCTGAAGGAGATCGAGGGCTTCGCCACGCGGGAGATTGCCGCGATGATCGGTTGTGACGAGGCTCAGGTGCGGGTGATTCTCTCCCGGGCACGGATGGCCCTTCGTGGAATTCTGCAAAAAATGATGGACGATGAACGAACGACAAGAACGGATTGAACGGCTGGCTGCACGCTGGCTCGAAGCGCAGACCTCGGAAGCCGAGGAGCGCGAATTGCGTGCCTTGTTGCGCGGGGATGATCTGCCTGAATCGCTGCGCGAATGGGCCGTGCTGTTCGAGGGCTTCGAGGCCCTTTCAGAGGAGTCCCTGCCCGAACGGGCGGTCGGACGGCTGCCCGTTCAGACCGCTGACCGCCGGCGCGGGAAGGTTGTCGACCGTCTGCCGGAAGACACCTCCGGTCGCCTGTCGGAAGAAGTGGCCGGATGCCTTCCCGAGATGCCGGTCCTGTGCCAACCCGCATCGACCTGCGGCCGATCTGAAGGAACGCCGGGTTCCCGGTCTGATGATCCGGCCGGATCCCGGCGGCGAGGCACCCGCCTGCGAAGAGTGCTGTTTTGGTCGGCTGCGGCCGCAGGGGTGGTGCTGGGCGTGCTGCTCGGAGTGAAGCTGTTGCGCCAACCATACTGTTACATCGACGGCAAACCCGTCTACGACAAGGAGCTGGCGCTCCGAACCACCACCTATTTCGAAGCCTTTGAGGTCCTGGATGCCCCGGATCGCTTGGTCGACCAACTGATTGATAACCATTAATGAACGTGCAGCCATGAATAGACGAATTTTTCTTTTGACGATCCTTTTGTCTTCGCTGATCGTGTTTTCGCTCCGAGCGGCTTCAGACCGGGAAGGAGATATGCTGCCCGCGGAGGCCGACATGCCGCGGGAGGCTTGTGCCTGCGATACGCTGCGGCAGGGTGATCTGGTTGAAAATGACCTGATGACACTGCGCCGCACGTCGGACGATGTGGTGCTCGAAGTGGCCGGTTTCGGAATCACCCTCTCTTCGCGCGAATGGCTCCAGCCGGCCGATCCCGAACAACCCCGCTCGCGAGTCTCTCCGACACTGCTCTCCGGGTCGGAGTATGGCTTCATCATTCCGACGGGCATTGACTACGGAGCCTATCCTGCGGGCAGTGACCGCTTCTTCGATCTGCGCAGCGGCAAGTCGTTTCATCTCGCCTCGACGCTCATTGGGCTGAAGGTCGAGATGGGACGCCGGCGTCTGTTCAGCTTCGCGACCGGATTGCGCTATACGATCGACAATTACCGGCTTTCGAACTCCTCGGTCACGCTCGGTCACGAAGACGGAATGGTCGTTCCGGTTGTGCTGGACGAACGGGCCGACAAGTCGAAACTGCGCGTCACGTCGCTGGGGCTCCCGCTGACCTTCTCATGCCGGGCTGCACGGAATCTGTCGGTGGCCCTGTCGGGGTATTTCGACTTCACGATGGGAGCCAACGCCATCTATAAACGCCCCAAGGTGAAGCAACCGCTTGCCGGGGTGAATCCGTTCCGATTCGGAGTGGGGGCGGCCGTCGGTTATCATTCGGTCGGGGTTTATGTGCGTTACAGCGTCACGCCGCTTTTCGAGGATCGGGTCGGGCCGGGCGTACACCCGCTGTCGATTGGCCTTTGTCTGGATCTCTAAACCGTGTGGCGATGAAGCGGATTCTATTGCTATGGTTGATTGTTCTCTGTTCACAACCTTTTTGGGTGTGTGGACAGCAGGTCTCCGGGGAGTTTTTCGATCGGTATGCCCGGGCGGAGGGGTTCTCCAGCGTGCAACTGGAGCGCAGGATGATGCGGATGATGAGCCGTCAGGCAGCCGATCGGGGCGATGCCGCACTGGCCCGACTGCTCGACGGGATCGAATCCATCCAGATCGTGGCTCTCGACGGGGGCGATGATACGAATTTCCTGCAGGCGGCCGATTCGCTGATCGCGCGTCCGTCCTATCGGTTTCAACTGGTCATGTCGGAGAGTGATTCGGGGCAGCAGACGCGGTTTTATCTGCGAAATGCCGTGCCGCCCGGTTATTCGGAATTGCTCATGGTGACGTCGGGTCCCCGGGAGACGGTCGTCGTGAATATTTACGGACGTTTCGATCTGAAACAGGTCTCGCGGCTTTCGACCATTCGTCCCAAACCGGCGGCTGAGTAGCCCGCGGCAAGTCTTCCTCCCTTTGCAGATCGCCCGTCTTGCGGAAACGAAAACCCCGGAACACAAGGTTCCGGGGTTTTCGTGTGAAACGCTTTCGCGCGGTTAGTCCTTGAACTTGGCCGAGAGAAGCTCGCGGTTCAGGTGGTGTAGTCTCCTCCCTTTTCAAAGGGAGGTCGGGAGGGATTGTCGACAACCGATGCGTGAAACGCAGATCGCCCGCCTTGCGGAAACGAAAACCCCGGAACCAAGTGTCCCGGGGTTTTTCGTGTGAAACGCTTTCGCGCGGTTTAGTCCTTGAACCTGGCCGAGAGGAACTCGCGGTTCAGGCGTTGAGTTCTCCTCCCTTTTCAAAGGGAGGTCGGGAGGGATTGTCGACAACCGATGCGTGAAACGCAGATCGCCCGCCTTGCGG
>CALUKH010000015.1 GCA_944321185.1 uncultured Alistipes sp.
AGGGCGGGAAGGGGACGCCGTCGGCCACCGAGAAGCAGAGCCCGTTGGCCTGTCCCGGACCGTGATAGGGGTCCTGGCCGATGATGACGACCTTCAGCCGCTCGAACGGGCATTTGTCGAAGGCCCGGAAGATGTTGCTTCCGCGCGGGTAGACGCGATGTGTGGCGTACTCCTGGCGGACGAAATCGGTCAATTGCGCGAAATAGGGCTTTTCGAACTCCGGGGCCAGAATCTCCTTCCAGTCCGGGGCGATCTTTACATCCATGTTGCAAGGTGGTTAAAGTGGTGTAAAAGTAGCAAAAAGTTCGGGAAAAGCACTTATCTTCGCATTGAAATTGGACATGAAACATGAAAAAGAGGATTTTGATGTGGGTGGCCGTGATCTGTACGGTGGTACGGGTTGCGGCGGCAGACGGCGGCGAGGTCCGCAGTCTGATTTTTCTGATCGGTGACGGAATGGGGCTGGCCCAGGTGTCGATGTTGCAGACGGAGCGTGGCGATACGCTGACGGCTTTCGATCGGGCACAGCAGGTGGCGTTGATCCGCACGCGTTCGGCCAACAGCCGGGTGACCGATTCGGCGGCGGCCGGCACGGCATTGTCGTCGGCCGCGAAGACCGGCAACGGTCGTCTGGGAGTTGACATGGACGATCATCCGTTGCGGTCGATGATGACGCGGGCCCATGAGAAGGGCATGCCGACGGGCATTGCCGTGACCTGCTACCTGCAACATGCCACTCCGGCAGCCTTCTACGCCCACGAAGCCAATCGCAACGATACGGAGTTGATTACCCGGGATCTGCTGGCGAGTGGCGTCGACGTGCTGTTCGGGGGCGGCCGCAAGTGGCTTGCGGAGGAGTGTCCCGAGGGCGGCAGCGGACTGGACGCTCTTCGCCGCAGCGGGTACTTTGTTACGGACCGGCTTGAGGCGACCGATACGCTGACGCGTGGACGCGTGGCGTGTGTGGTGGCCGAGAAGCACCTCGAACCGGCGCCGCGTCGCGGTGACTACCTGCCCCGGGCCACGCGCAAGGCCCTCGAGATGCTGGAAAACGATGCTGCCGCCCGCGGAACGGGTTTCATGCTGATGGTCGAGGGTTCGCAGATCGATCTGGCGGGGCACGCCAATGATGTCGAATGGATGCAGGCCGAGATGCGCGATTTTGACCGGGCGGTCGAGGTGGCGATGGATTATGCCGACCGCACGCCGGGCGTGCTGGTGGTGGTGACGGCCGATCACGAGACGGGCGGGCTGTCGATCCCGGGTCAGGAGGCCGACTTCACGCGGGCCCATTCGGAGATTGGTTACAACTTCTCGACCCGCAACCATTCGGCCACGATGGTCCCCGTCTATCTCTACGGTGCGGGAGCCGACCGCATCGGCGGTGTCATGGAGAACTCGGAGCTTGCCCGCCGTATCATGGAGCTGCTCGATCTGCGATAGAAGTTCCTGCGCAGGGCCTTTGGGCTCGGCCGTGAGGCGTTGCGGGCGCCCGAAGCGTGACAAACGAAAGACCGGACTTAATGTCCGGTCTTTCTTGCTTCTTCGGCGTCCTTTTCGAGTTTTTCGTCCTCCTCCCAGTCGAACCAGGGGAAGTCGCGGCGTCCGTCGAGGCGGAAGCGCGTGTAGGTGATCGGGAGCCCCATTTCGAGGAATCGCTGCTCGTAGGCGGTCTTTACCGAGAGCACCTCGTCGGCGAATCCCGATCCGTAGATGTCGGGCTCGGAGACCTCGCACGGAAGCCCGAAACGGCGGATCACCTCGTTCGTATAGGCATAGAGGTGTTTCGAATCGGTCTTGAGGTTGATGGCGCCGTCGGGTCGCAGCATCCGGGCGTAATATTCGAGGAAGAGCGGCGAGGTGAGGCGTTTCTTGGCCCGGCGGGTCTTGAGCTGCGGATCGGGGAAGGTGATCCAGAGTTCCGAGACCTCGTTTTCGGCGAAAAGCCCGTTGATGAATTCGATGCGCGTGCGCAGGAACCCCACGTTCGACAGACCGCGTTCGGTGGCGGTCTTTGCACCGCGCCACATGCGGGCCCCCTTGATGTCGATGCCGATGTAGTTGCGGTCGGGGTCGCGTTCGGCCAGTGCCACGGTGTATTCGCCCTTTCCGCATCCGAGTTCGAGGACAATCGGGTGGTCGTTGTGGAAGAAATCGGAATTCCAATGCCCTTTGAGCGGATGGTCGTGGCGGAAAACCTCCTCGAATTCGGGTTGTACGAAGCAGGCGAAGGTGAGGTTTTCGCGGAAGCGGCGGAGTTTGTCTTTTCCCATGCGGTTGTTAAGCTCTGTGAGTGTTTGTGTTGTGGAGCGCCCGGGGCGGCTCATGTTGTGTCATGCTCGTCCGGTTGGGCGGCTCGTGCGGGGTCAGTTGCTCTTGGAGAGGCGGATTCCGACGGCCTCAATCCCGCGTACGGGGCGTGTCGGAGTGATCTGGATGCGGTATTCGCCCGTACGGCCGAGGCAGATCCTGCGGCGGTAGGGGACAAGGAATTCGCGCATCAGGGCTGCCGGACCTCCCGTGCGGCTGATGGCCAGCAGGAACGGCTCCTCGAAGCGGAGCGAATCGGGCGAGAGTGTTGCGATGCGGACCGTGAGGGTGTCTTCGGCAAAGCGGTCGTCGCATCGCAGAAAGAGATCCGCATCGCGCAGCGTGGTCGAATCGCCATTCTCCAGCCGGATTTCGGCCGTCGTGTACCACTTGCGGGGCGGAACATCGGTGACGGCACTCTGGTAGGGAGAGGTGCATCCGACGCATCCGATCAGGAGCAATCCGACCCGCATCATCCGCCGTACGCGTTGTATCCCCGGTCCGTTACCCGTCCGTCGTGTCTTGTCACCCGGTTCGTTACCCGTCCGTCGTGTCTTGTCATCCGGTCCGTTACCCGTCCGCCGTGGCCAGCCGGCCGGTCCTTGAAGCATCCTTTCCAACATTCGGTTTCCATTATTCGCCGTTCTTGGACGGAGCGGTGCCGGCCGTCGGGGTTGAGCCGTTCGACTCGCTGCCGTTTCCGTTCGGACGGTTGCTGCCATTCTGCCCGCTGCGGCGGTGGTTGCGATGGTTGCGGTTGCGTCCTCCCTCGCGATTACCGCTTTCGGCGCTGCCGTTCTGGTTGTTGTTCTGGCTGTTGTTCGGCTTGTCGGCCGGGGTGTTCTGGGGTTTCTGTCCGTTTTGACCCTGTGCCTCCCGATTGCTGCCGTTCTGCGGTCGCGGCTCCCGGTTGTTGCCGTTTTCCGCCCGGGCCTCGCGGTTGTTGTCACGCCGCTTCCCGTTGCCGTTTTCCGGACGCGGTTTTTCGCCGTTGCCGCCATTGGCTCCGTTGGAGGGGTTGGCATTGGCTCCCTTGGCTTTGCGGTTGTTGCGGTTCTGGGCGTTGCGCTGCGGGGCCTCACCGCCGTTCTCGCGCGGTGCTTCGCCGTTCTGATCGGCGGATGCGGCCGGCTGTTGAGCGCGGGCCTGCTGCCCGTTCTGTCCGTTCTGATTGTTGCGGTTCTTGTTCTTGCCGCCCCGTTTGCGGCGTTTGGCCTGATCGAAGCGCGTGATGCTGTCCTCCTCCGAACGATAGGTCGGCTCTTCCACCGTCGGCTGCATCTCGTCGGCATGCTGCAGCTGTTCGGCCTTTTTGCCCTGACGGTTCAGCGCCAGGATCTCCTTCACGCGGGCGACGGGCAGCGTGACGAGGTTCGACATCGACTCCTTCGACGACGAGAAGGTCATCGTCCCGGCCAGCACGTCGCTCTTGACGAGGAACCATTGTCCCTCTTCGGTTTCGAGCGGTTCGCGCAGCCGCGGGAAATCCTTGCGCGCATCGACGTAGGCGTCGTACTCGTACATCATGCAGCACTTGAGTTTCGAACACTGTCCGGCCAGTTTCTGCGGGTTGAGCGAGATGTCCTGCACGCGGGCGGCACCGGTCGTCACGCTCGAGAAGGTCGACATCCACGAGGCGCAGCACAACTCGCGTCCGCAGGCTCCCAGACCGCCGATGCGGCCGGCCTCCTGACGGGCGCCGATCTGTTTCATCTCGATGCGGATGTGGAAGCGTTCGGCGAAGACCTTGATCAGTTCGCGGAAGTCGACGCGTTCGTCGGCGATGTAGTAGAAGATGGCCTTGATCTTGTCGCCCTGATACTCGACGTCGCCGATCTTCATGTTCAGACCCATGTCGGCGGCGATCTGGCGCGAGGCGATCATCGTTTCGTGTTCGAGGGCGATGGCCTCCTGCCAGCGTTCGATGTCGTAGGGTTTGGCCTTGCGGTAGATCTTCTTGTACTCGCCGTTGTAGGGGTTGAATCCGATGCGGCGCATCTGCCGGGCCACCAGATCGCCCGTGAGCGAGACGATGCCGATGTCGTGGCCGGGCGAGGCCTCGACGGCGACGATATCACCGCGTTTGAGGTCGAGGTGGTTGACGTTCTGGTAGAACGAGCGGCGGGTATTCTTGAAGCGTACTTCGACGATATCGGTCGGTTCGTTGACGGGATATTCGTCAAGCCAGGCGGTTTCGTGCAGTTTGAAGCAACCGTCGCAGAGACGGGCTTCGGGTTCGGCGCCGCAGTTGCAGAAGGCGCAGCCGCGACCCACTTCGGGTTTGAAGGCGTCGTTATGTGGTTTTTCGATCTCCATTTCGGGTATAATTTGCGTAAAGATACGAAAAATTTTTGAATCGCCGACTATTTCGCCTCACGCAGGCGCCGTACGCTGTGGCGGATGCGGAGGATGAGCAGCACGGCGGCGCACGAAAGTCCGAAGGTGAAGCCCAGGAACAGCCCCGCGGGGCCCATCCCCAGCGTGAAGCCCAGCAGATAGCCCACCGGCAGGTTGAGCAGCCAGTACGACACGAAGGCGATCGGCATGATGATCCGCACGTCCTGAATGCCGCGCAGGATGCCTACCGAGACATTCTGGATGCCGTCCGAGAGTTGGTAGAGGGCGGCCAGCACGAGCAGTTGCGAGGCGATGGCGATGACCTCGGCATTCGAGGTGAAGAGCGTCGGGATGAGGTGCCGCAGCGTGATGAAGATCAGCGCGGCGAAGGCGTTCCAGGCCACCACGAGATGGAACGAGGCCCGGGCCGCCAGCGACAGTTCGCCGATGTTGCGGGCGCCGTAGCAGTGGGAGATGCGGATGGTCGCGGCGGCGCCGATCGACATGACGATCATGAAGGCGCAGTTGCCGATGGTCAGGGCGATCTGATGGGCGCTCAGGGCCTGCTTGCCGAACCATCCCATCATGAGGCCCGTGCCGACGAAGGCCGACGATTCGAGGAACATCTGCAGCGAGATGGGGCCGCCCATGCGGAAGAGCTGGCGGACGGTCCCCAGCGAGAATCCCCGCATCGAGAACTCCCGGAAGTAGCTCCGGTAACGGCTCTTGCAGCAGAAATATCCGACGATGATCAGCATGCCGATCACGCGGGCCAGCAGGGTTCCCAGACCGGCTCCTTCGGCACCCATTTCGGGGGCGCCGGCGTGGCCGTAGATGAAGAACCAGTTGAAGATGACGTTGGCCACGTTGGCCACGATCGTGGCGTACATCTCGGCGCGGGTGTTCCCGACCCCTTCGAGGAACTGCTTGAAGGCGAAGAAGATCATGACGGCCGGCATGCTCCAGACGAGCATCTTGTAGTAGGGGATGGCCATGTCGACCACATCGACCGGTTGTCGCATGTGGTAGAGCAGCGGGATGGCCGCATACTGGACGACGGCCATGACCACGCCCAGCACGCCGTAGAAGAGGATTCCGTTCTGCAGGAGGCGGGCCGAACGGGTGCGGTCGCCCTGCACGAAGCGTTCGCCCACCAGCGGGGTCATGCCCAGGGCGATGCCGATGGCGGCGATGAAGAGAATGAAGAAGACCGAACCGCCGAACGAGACGGCAGCCAGCGGCGTAGGATCGTCCCCGCCGTAGCGGCCGACCATCAGGTTGTCGGCAAACTGCGTGAGGATCTGCCCCAGCTGGGTCAGCACGACGGGCAGGGCCAGACGCAGATTCTGCCGGTATTGATCCTTATAGATTGAAAAGCGGTACATGTCGATTCGTTTTTGGCCCGCAAAGGTACGAAATTCCTGCCGAAAACGAAAATGCCCGCTGCCGAGGCGCGGATCGTGCTGCCTGGCGGGGGCGTGCAGAGAGGTCCGTTGCCTGTGCGGCGGGCGTTTCGTCGGTGCGGGGGTCAGGCCACGCGCAGGCGGATGCCGCGCATCTTGTCCGATTCGATGACGACGGTGTCGCCTTCGTGGAGCTTTCCGTCGACGATCAGCAGCGAGAGCGGCTCCTCGACCTGATCGGTGAGCGTGCGTTTCAGGGCCCGGGCTCCGTAACGGGCCTCGTAGCCCATGCGGGCCAGGCGGCGTTTGGCACCGTCGGTGATGCGGATCTTGTAGCCGAGCCGTTGCGTGCGGTCGAACAGATGGCGGAGCTCCAGTTCGACGATGCGCTCCACGTCGGGGATCTCCAGCCGGCGGAAGAAGATGATGTCGTCGATGCGGTTCAGGAACTCCGGCGTGAAGGTCTGTTCCAGAGCCTTGCGGTAGGCCGTCCGGGGGGCGTCGGTGGCGAGGCTGTGTTGCGAGGGGGTGGCGTAGCCCACCTGCACGGCCCGCTCGGCCGCCGCCCGCGAACCGACGTTCGAGGTCATGATGAGGATCGTGTTGCGGAAGTCGACACGGCGTCCGGCACCGTCGGTGAGATGGCCCTCGTCGAAGATCTGCAACAGGGCGTTGAAGACCTCCGGATGGGCCTTCTCGATCTCGTCGAACAGCACCACGGCATAGGGCTGTCGACGCACGGCTTCGGTGAGCTGTCCGCCCTCGCCGTAACCGACATAGCCCGGAGGGGCGCCGATCAGCCGTGCGACGTTGTGTTTTTCGGCATATTCGCTCATGTCGATGCGGATCAGACCGCGGCGTTCGTCGAAGAGCCAGCGTGAGATCTCCTTGGCCAGCAGCGTCTTGCCTACGCCCGTGGGCCCCACGAAGAGGAACACGCCGATCGGACGCCGTTCGTCCTTCAGCCCGGCCCGTGCGCGGAGGATCGTGCGCGAGATACGCTCGACGGCCTCCGGCTGCCCGACGACCTGACGGGCGAGGTAGCCGCCGAGTTGTTGCAGACGGCTCTGCTCACCGTCGGAGAGCCGCTCGACGGGGATGCCCGTCATGGCGGTGACAACCTCGCGGATCTGCTCTTCGCCGATGGAGGCGGGATGCTCCTCGAGCTGGCGGCGCCAGGCCGTACGGCTTTCGTCGATCTTCGTGCGCAGGGCGATCTCGCGGACCCGTGCCGTGGCAGCCTTCTCGTAGACCAGAGCCGCGACCGCCTCCCGGCATTCCCGGCGGGTCTGCGTGAGGGCCTCCTCCAGATGTCGCAATTCGTCGGGTTCGCGCGCCGTGTTCAGATGGGCGCGTGAGCCGGCCTCGTCCAGCAGATCGATGGCCTTGTCCGGGAAGTGGCGGTCCGTGATGTAACGCCCGGCCAGCGAGACACACGCCCGCAGGGCCTCCTCCGTGTAACGGACATGGTGGTGTCGCTCGTAGTGGGGGGCGATGTTGTGCAGAATGCGCAGCGTCTGTTCGGGGGTCGTCGGCTCGACCACAACACGCTGGAAGCGCCGCTCGAGTGCCGAATCGCTCTCGATGTCGGTGCGGTATTCGTCGAGTGTCGTGGCGCCGATGACGCGGATTTCACCCCGCGCCAGGGCCGGTTTGAGGATGTTGGCCGTATCGAGACTTCCTTGGGTGGCGCCGGCCCCGACGATGGTGTGGATTTCGTCGATGAAGAGGATCGTGTCGCGGGCGCTGCGCAGCTCTTCGAGGAGCTGTTGCAGACGCTCCTCGAATTCGCCGCGGAACTTCGTTCCGGCGACCAGCGCGGCGAGGTCCAGCGCAAAGATCCGTTTGTCGGCAATCGTGTAGGGGACCTCGCCGCGCGAGATGCGCAGCGCCAGCCCCTCGACGATGGCACTCTTGCCCACGCCGGCCTCGCCGATCAGGATCGGATTGTTCTTCTTGCGCCGCGAGAGGATCTGGACCACGCGTTCGATCTCCGCGTCGCGTCCCACGACCTCGTCGATCGCCCCTTCGCGGGCCTGACGCGTGAGGTCGGTGCCGAACCGGTCGAGCAGCCGGCTCTTGTCGGCGGGACGGTTCTCCTCCTGGAAATCGAGCAGGTTGGCCGTCGGGATTTCGAGATGCAGTTCGCCCTCCGTGGTGAAACGGCGGAGTCCCTCGGCGATGGTCTCGGCGTGGACGCCGTACATCTCCAGCACGCGCGCGGTGATCGTCGAACGGTCGTCGACGATTCGTTGCAGGGCATGGGCCGTGGAGATACTCTTCACGGCGGGGAAGCGTTCGGTCAGTTCGTCGGTAAAACGGCGGTAGAATATTTCGGGCGAAGCCTCTTCCGGGGCTCCCGGCTCGGCGATTTCGCGTTCGATGCGCAGCCGGATCTGGTAGAGTTCCCAGTCCTTGAGCCGTGCGGAAAGAAGTTGGTAGGCCAGAGAACCCTCCTCGCGCAACAGTTCGAGTGCAAGGCAGTCCTTGAGCGCGTGGGTCACTCCGTCCCGGGTGGTGTCGAATGCCGCTCGGGCGATGAGGCCCTCCAGCGTCTTTGAGATTTTCGGTTGCATGATGCGTCGTCGTTTGAATTCGACGAACGAACGGACGGACGCTTCTGTTTATTATGTGGACGAAATCGTCTATTTGGACACCTCGTCGCTATCTGTCTGACGGCGGGGCCATTCGCCCACCTCCATGTCGTGCATTTCGCCGTGATCGATCCTCAGGCGGATGGCCGTTCGGACCCGGTGGAAGCCACTCTGACCGGCGGCGCCGGGGTTGACGGCCAGCAGTTCGTAGAACGGATCGTACATCACCTTGAGGATGTGCGAATGGCCGGCGATGAAGAGTTTCGGACGCAGGGCCTGGATCCGGGCGACGGCCCGCGGGTCGTAATGGCGCGGATAGCCCCCGATGTGGGTCATCAGCACGCGCACCCCCTCGCATTCGAACGACTGGAAGAGCGGATAGACCCGACGGGTCATGCCGCCGTCGATGTTTCCGCTGACGGCCCTGAGCGGTTTGAAGGCGGCGATGCGGTCGGCCAGCTCGAGCGAGCCGATGTCGCCGGCGTGCCAGATTTCGTCGACATCCTTCAGGAATTCGCGGAGCGGTTCGTCGAAGCATCCGTGCGTATCGGAGATGATGCCTATCTTTTTCATGTCGTGGAGTGGGTGTCGGAGTGCGCGACCGCAGCGGGGGCGGGCGTATGACGTGTTATTTGTACTTGTCTTTCCAGAGATGCGCGATGCGTTCGGCGATCTTGGCCTCGGCGGCATTCTGCGTGTCGGGTTCATAGAATTTCGTTCCGGCGAGCGATTCGGGCAGGAACTCCATCTCGGCGAAGTGGCCCTCGTAGTCGTGGGCATACTTGTATCCCCGGGCATAGCCGGCCTGTTTCATCAGGCGGGTCGGGGCATTGCGCAGGTGGAGCGGTATGGGACGGTTCGTCGTGTCGTGTTCGACCAGCGCGAGGGCCTTGTTGATGGCCATGTAGGCCGAATTGCTCTTGGGCGAGGTGGCCAGGTAGATCGTCGTTTCGGAGAGGGTGATGCGGGCTTCGGGCATGCCGATCTTGTGCACCGTGTCGAAGCAGGCGTTGGCCAGCAGCAGGGCATTGGGGTTGGCCAGTCCGATGTCCTCCGAGGCGAGGATCACCAGCCGCCGGGCGATGAAGCGCGGCTCCTCGCCACCGGCCAGCATCCGTGCCAGGTAGTAGACCGCGGCATTGGGGTCGCTGCCCCGGACGGACTTGATGAAGGCCGAGATGACGTCGTAATGCTGCTCGCCGTTCTTGTCGTAGAGGGCGATATTTTTCTGGAGGCAGTCCTGTACGTATTGGTCGGTGATCGTCACCTTGCCGTCGGTGGCGCCGACCAGGATTTCGAGAATGTTGAGCAGCTTGCGGGCGTCGCCCCCCGCGAAGCGGAACAGCGCTCCGGTTTCGCGGACTTCGATGTCGCGTTCGTGCAGCTCGGGGTCCTTCTCCAGCGCACGTTCCAGCAGTTTCTGCAGATCGCTGTCCTCCAGCGCCCGGAGGATATAGACCTGGCAGCGGCTCAGCAGCGGGGAGATGACCTCGAACGAGGGGTTCTCGGTCGTGGCGCCGATCAGCGTGACGATGCCCTGCTCGACGGCTCCGAGCAGCGAATCCTGCTGCGACTTGTTGAAGCGGTGGATTTCGTCGATGAACAGGAACGGCGGGCGCTGGTCGAAGAAGCGCTGCTTGCGGGCCGACTCGATCACCTCGCGTACCTCCTTTACCCCCGAAGTGACGGCCGAAAGGGTGAAGAACGGACGTTCGAGCTGCGTGGCGACGATGCGTGCGAGGGTGGTCTTCCCGACTCCGGGCGGGCCCCAGAGGATGAACGAAGGGACGTTGCCCGTCTCGAAGAATTTGCGGAAGACGCCCTTCGGACCCACCAGATGCTCCTGCCCGATGTAGTCATCGAGGGTCTTGGGACGCAGGCGTTCGGCTAATGGAATGTTCGGCATGTTTCGGCGCGTTTTGGTGGTCCAAAGATACGCAATTTCGAAAAAAAACGTATATTTGTTCAATTGAAACCCAATTTACCCCGAACGATGGAAATTATCGATCCCAAGCCGGCCGGTGATCCGACCGCACAGACGTCGGCCCCTCGGCCCGAAGGCGCCGGCAACCCGTCACAGCCCGATCAGCAGAAACCCGACAACTTCCTGCCGTGGGCCATTCTCAGTACGATCTTCTGCTGCCTGCCTTTCGGTATCGTGGCCATCGTCTATTCGACCCAGGTCGACTCCTACTGGTATGCGGGCAATTACGAGGGTTCGCGTCTGGCGGCCAAGCGTGCCCGGACCTGGACGTGGGTTTCGGTCGGTGTGGCCGTGGCCTGCTGGGTGATCTATCTGTTGCTGGCCGTTGTGCTGGGGGTGCTCTCCTATTCGTCGATGAGTCTGATCGACCTTTGATCCCGCAGACGGCGTGTCCCGAAAGCTGCTGTGGATCGGGGTGCCGGTCCTGATGGTGGGGGCGGTGCTGCTCTACCGGGCGGTCGATCCGTCGCAGACGGCGTGGCTGCCGCAGTGTCCGTTCCATGCGCTCACGGGCTGGCAATGTCCGGCCTGCGGCGGGCAGCGTGCCCTGCACAGCCTCTTGTGCGGACGCGTGGGCGAGGCCGTCGGATACAACCTTTTTCTGGTGGTGGCCGTTCCCTACTTTCTGGCCGTGGCGTGGACGTCGCTCGATCACGGACGGCGGGCCCGGCGCTGGCGTCGCGTGGCGCAGCACCGGTGGCTTGCGTGGGCCTATTGCCTGCTGTTTGTCGTCTGGTGGGTGGTGCGCAACCTGCCGGAGGTCAATCTGTAGACCGTGTCGTCCGGTGGGGTACACAATCGGTCGGCGGTCAATCGGTAACCCATAAAAAATGGCCCGGAATTCCGGGCCGTTTTTCTTGTATGGCGCGCGAGATCGGCTACTTGCCGGCCTCGGGCTTGCGCAGATCGAGGTAGAGTTCGTCGAGCTGCGACTGATCGATGAAGTTCGGCGCATCGAGCATCATGTCGCGGCCGGCGTTGTTCTTCGGGAAGGCGATGTAGTCGCGGATCGAATCCGAACCGCCGAACAGGGCGCACAGACGGTCGAAACCGAAGGCCAGACCTCCGTGAGGGGGTGCGCCGTACTTGAAGGCGTTCATCAGGAAGCCGAAGCGGGCCTGAGCCTGTTCGGGGGTGAATCCCAGCAGTTCGAACATCTTCTCCTGGAGTTTCGAATCGTGGATACGGATCGAGCCGCCGCCGATTTCGGTACCGTTGCAGACGAAGTCGTAGGCGTTGGCCCGCACGCGACCCGGATCGCTGTCAAGGAACTCGATGTCCTCGGGTTTGGGCGAGGTGAAGGGGTGGTGTACGGCGTAGAAGCGCTGCGTCTCGTCGTCCCACTCGAACAGCGGGAAGTCGACCACCCACAGCGGCGCGAACTTCTTCGGATCGCGCAGTCCCAGCTGCTGGGCCACCTCCAGACGCAGGGCGCAGAGTTGCGTCAGCACCTTGAACTTCTTGCCGCAGAGGATGAAGACCATGTCTCCGGCCTTGGCGCCGCAGCGCTCGGCCATGGCGCGCACCTCGTCGGGCGAGTAGAACTTGTCGACGGACGACTTCACGCCGCCCTCCTGCTCCATGCGGATCCAGATGAGCCCCTTGGCGCCGATCTGCTGCCGTTTGACGAACTCCGTCAGGGCATCGATCTGCTTGCGGGTGTAGGTTGCGCAGCCCGGGGCGGCGAATCCGGTGATGTATTCCGCATCGTCGAAGACCGCGAATCCGTGGCCCTTGGCCAGGTCGGTCAGGTCGGCGAACTCCATGCCGAAGCGCAGGTCGGGCTTGTCCGAGCCGTACTTCTCCATGGCCTCGATCCAGGGCATGCGGCGCAGCGGCTCGGTGAATTCGATGCCCAGCACGGTTTTGAACATGTGCTTGGCCCAGCGCTCGAAGACCTCCAGTACGTCCTCCTGCTCGACGAACGACATCTCGCAGTCGATCTGCGTGAATTCGGGCTGACGGTCGGCGCGCAGGTCCTCGTCGCGGAAGCAGCGCACGATCTGGAAATACTTGTCGTAGCCGGCCACCATCAGCAGCTGCTTGAGGATCTGCGGCGACTGCGGCAGGGCGTAGAACTGGTTGGGCGACATGCGGCTCGGGACGACGAAGTCGCGGGCGCCTTCGGGGGTCGAGGCGACCAGATAGGGGGTTTCGATCTCGAGGAATCCCTCGTCGGAGAGGAACCGGCGGATCTCCTGGGCCATCTTGTGGCGCAGGATCAGGTTGCGCTGCAGGGGCGGGCGGCGCAGGTCGAGGTAGCGGTACTTCATGCGCAGGTCGTCGCCGCCGTCCGAGACCTCCTCGATGGTGAAGGGCGGCACTTCGGCCTCATGCAGGACGTTGATGCGGCGGGCCGAGACTTCGATGTCGCCGGTGGCCATCTTGGGGTTTTTCGACTGACGCTCGACGACTTCGCCCTCGACCTGGATGACCCATTCGCGGCCGATGCGCGAGGCTGTTTGGCGGGCTTCGGCCGGCGAGTGTTCCTCGACGACGATCTGCGTCAGGCCGTAGCGGTCGCGCAGGTCGATGAAGGTCATGGCGCCGAGGTTTCTGACTTTCTGCACCCACCCGGCCAGGGTGACGGTTTCGTGGACGTTGCAGGCCCGGAGGCACCCGCAGGTATGAGTTCTGTACATTGACGTATAGGTTTGTTTGTCCGTGTTAGTCCGAGATGTCCGTATCTTTGAACGAACCCACAAAGGTAATAACTTTTGCGGATAAAAAGTCGGGCAGCCCGAAAAAAAGGAATCCTTGGCTGCGGAACGGCGATGCGGGTGGAGGTGAAAATTTGCAAATGCGGGAAAAAATCGCGTCTTTTGTAGAAAAATCGACATGGAGCAGCGACAGATCGACGAAAAATTCATGCGCCTTGCACTAAACGAGGCCCGCAAAGCGTTGGATGAACAGGAGGTCCCCATCGGGGCGGTTGTCGTGAGCCAGGGAGCGGTGGTTGGCCGCGGGCACAATCTGGTCGAGGCGCTCTCCGATCCGACGGCTCATGCCGAGATGCAGGCCCTGACGGCTGCGGCTTCGACGCTCGGGGGGAAGTATCTGAACAAGTGTACGCTGTATGTGACCGTCGAGCCGTGCATCATGTGTGCCGGGGCGATCGGTTGGGCGCAGATCGGGCGGGTCGTATGGGGTGCCGACGATCCGAAGCGGGGATTTCGCCGTTACAGCGAACGGGTATTTCATCCCAAGACGGAGGTAACGAGCGGCATTTTGGCGGAGGAGTGTGAGGCATTGATGACCTCTTTTTTCGCATCATTGCGGCATTAGATTTGGCAAAAGAGGAATTTTTTTCGTATTTTTGTCCCAACGGCTCTTCTGGGTGGGTGCCGCAAGAGGGCAAGCCTGGGTGCTGCAAGAGGGCAGACCGGGGTGCCGCAAGAGGCGCAGGTCGAGTTGTCCGGGGGGCTGAATACCCCTGGTTGCCAATTAGGATCCGTTCTCTCCGAGGGCTTGGACGACGGAAGGATTGTGTGATGAAAATTCAGAAAAACTCAACAAACATAAAACGACAGAAAACCATGAAAAAGATTTTTGTTTCAGCCCTTGCGCTGATGGCGGCCTTTTCGCTGTCGGCTCAGGATGTGAAGGTTCTCTACAACGAGGCAGGCGCGGCATTCAATGCCAAGGATTTTGCCGGTGCTGCCGCCAAATTCGAGCAGGTGATCGATCTGGGAATCGACAACGAAGAGGTTGCTACGCAGGTTGCCACGGCAAAATCGACGCTTCCCAAATGCTACTACTATCTGGGTGGTGCCGCCATCAAGGGCAAGAACTATGACGAAGCGCTGAAAAACTTCACGAAGTCGGCCGAACTGGCCGAGCTCTACGGCGACATGTCGCAGATGGCCAAGGCCAACGGCTGGGTAGCCAAGATTTACCAGCTGCAGGGTGGCGATGCCTTCAATAACAAGGACTACGTGACGGCTGCCGGTATCTTCGAGAAGGGTTACAAGGCCGACCCCGACAATACGGCCATGGCACTGAACCTGGCCATGAGCTACTGCGAGATGGGCGAGTATGAGAAGGGTATGGACATCTATGAGGCCATTGCCGCCAAGACCCACCCGAAATATGCCGAAGACGTGGCTACGGCCAAGAAGATGATGGCTCTCTATACGAACAACAAGGTGGCCGAGATGCAGACGGCCGGTGATTTCGACGGCATCATCACGCTGGCCGACGCTCAGTTGGCGAAGAATCCGACGAGCGCTCTGTTCCAGAAGGTTCGTCTGCAGGCCTACACCGGCAAGAAGGACTACGACAAGGTGATCGAACTGGGTCAGGCCGCAGCCGATGCTCAGACCGATGAGGAGGACCGCAGCCTGATGTACTACCAGCTGGGTGCCGCCTACAACGCCAAGGAGATGAAGCCGCAGGCCATTGCCGCCTTCCAGAAGGTGACCACCGGTGAGGCAGCCGAGAATGCCAAGGCCGCTCTTGCCGAGCTTCAGAAATAATCCCGGGCCCGGGGGCCATAGCAGGGAAGGGCAATAGATAGAAAGCTCCAAAGTGCGTAAACCTTGGGCTGCATGGGGCGTGGATCTCGGACCGCAGCGCGAGATTTCGAGGAAGCCCCGGGTTGCAAGAGGACCCCGGGTTGCAAGAGGAAAAGTCCCGGGCCGCAGAGGGGGGGGGAGAAGCCGAAGGGCGAGAAACAGAAGACCTTCCCGATGTGAACATGAAAAAGGCTCCTGCCGTGACAACGGCAGGAGCCTTTTCTTGCGGAATGACCCCGTGAAAACAACCTGCTTGATGGGTCGGAGCGGATCTTTGCAACTGAAACGCCCCGGAGCGTGCATCGCTCGTACAGCCGGCAATCACGACTGACTGCCGGAATGCGACGTGCCGGAGACAATGTTGCTTCGAATGCGCTCCAACCCGCTGCGGGTGAGGGGTGTACGCCCGCATAGCCGCTCAAATCCAGCCTCGTCGAGCGCCTGCCACGCTGCGGCATCCATCCCGCGCGGATCGAAGCGCGGATCGAATGCCCGGTTGCGATGCTGCGGGGCGCGACGGTTCCATGGACAGCAACTCTGACAGGCGTCGCATCCGAAAATCCAACCGTCGAGATCGATCCGCTGCGAGGGTTCCCGCTCAATGGTGTGACACGAGATGCAACGCGACGTGTCAATTCCCCGCCCTGACATCACGGCTCCCGTGGGACAACTCTCCACACAGGCCCGGCACGTGCCGCAACGCGACTCGCCGAAGGGCGTGTCGTAACGGTCGGCCTCCTCGGTGAGGATCAGTTCGCCCAGCACCACGTAACTCCCCAACCGAGGGGTCACCAGCAGCGACTGCCGTCCGATCCATCCCAGCCCGGCCTCACGGGCCAGCAGCTTCTCGGTCAGTGGCGCCGTATCGACAAAGGCCCGTCCCCGCAGCGTGGGATACTCGCCGCGCAATGCGTCGAGCATGCGTTGCAGCATGCCGCGCAGCAGCGTGTGGTAATCCTCTGAACAGGCATACGAAGCCACCTTCGTGCGATGCCCGGCCGGGTATCCGTCGCTCACCGGGTTCTTGTATCCCACGGCGCAGACAACGGCCGTACGGGCCCCCTCGACCAGCAGCCGCGGATCGAAACGCTTCTCCGTGTGGCGTTCGAGATAGGCCAGCGACGACTGATAGCCGCGGGCAATCCATTCGCGGAACCGAACCTCCGCATCCTCCAGATGAAGACACGGCGCCAGACCGCAAAGATCAAATCCGACCTCTTCGGCGAGCTTTTTGATGTATGAATGGTCGAGCATGTTGATATTTTCGGTCAAAAATAGTGTTTTTTGGCTGAAAATTCGTAATTTAGTCCCGTAATATTGCGTTCCTTTAACGGATAACAAAATACACCATGATTATCAACACTCTGTACGAACTGGTCCGCCACGGCGTGGAAAAGTTCGCCTCGCGGATCGCTTACTCGATGTTCGACGGTGAGGATGTAACTTATGCCGAAGTGGGTCGTCGTATTACCCGCGTGCAGGAGATCCTCACCACGTCGGGACTCCGGCCCGGTGACAAGGTCGCCCTCCTGAGCAGCAACATGCCCAACTGGGGAATCTGCTACCTGGCCGTCACGTCGGCCGGTATGGTCGCCGTACCGATCCTCCCCGACTTCTCGGGCGAGGAGCTCGACATGATCATCGAACACGCCGAGGCCAAGGCCCTGCTGGTTTCCGACCGCCTCTTCACGAAACTCTCACGTAAGACCATCGATCGGCTGAATGTCGTGGTGCGTACGAAGAACCTCGGCGTCATCGCCCAGCATGTCCGAGAAGAGGGGGCGACCCGAATCCCCGGTCCCGACGATCTGGCTGTCATTATCTATACCTCGGGCACGACCTCCAAACCCAAGGGGGTCATGCTGACCCACAAGGCTCTCTGCAAGCAGATCGATCTCTCGGCGGCCATCTTTCCCGTCCAGAGCGACGATACGTTCCTTTCGGTACTGCCCCTGTCGCACACCTACGAATGTTCGATCGGCATGATCTACCCCTTCTCCGAGGGGGCACGGGTGGTCTACCTCGATCGTCCGCCCACGGCTTCGGCCCTGATGCCGGCGCTGCGGAGCGTCCGTCCGACGGTGATGCTCATCGTGCCGCTGGTCATCGAGAAGATCTATCGCCATCAGGTCCTCGCCAAGTTCAATTCAAACGGCTTCTGGCGTACCCTCTACCGGGTGGGATTCCTGCGGCGGCGCCTCAATCGCATGGCCGGAAAGAAGCTGATGAAGGTCTTCGGCGGACGGCTGCGTTTCCTCGGAATCGGCGGCTCGAAGCTCGATGGCGGGGCTGAACGTTTCCTGCTCGAGGCCCGCATCCCCTATGCCATCGGGTATGGTCTGACCGAAACGGCCCCGCTGCTGGCCGGAGCGGCACCTTCGCAGGTGCGTCTGGGATCCACCGGTCCGCAGGCTCCGGGTGTGCAGCTGCGCCTCGAAAATGTCAACCCCGAAACCCGTCAGGGCGAGATCGTGGCCCTGACGCCGAGCATCATGCTGGGTTATTATAAGAATCCGGAGGCGACGCGCGAAGTCTTCACGGCTGACGGATGGTTCCGTACGGGCGACCTCGGCGAGTTCGACAAGGACGGATGGCTCTATATCAAGGGGCGTCTCAAGAACATGATTGTCGGTCCGGGCGGCGAGAACATCTATCCCGAAGATATCGAGAGTGTGTTGAATTCGCACGTCTGCATTGCCGATTCGATCGTCACCGAACACGAGGGGCGCCTGATTGCGCTGGTTCATTTCAACCGCGAGGAGATCGATGCGATGCTCGACGACTGGCGTGAGGAGTGGGCAACCCGCAAGGAGGCCCTCGAGGCAAAGACCGAACAGCTCAAGAAGGAGATCATGGACTTCGTAAATGCGAAGGTGAATCGTTTTTCGCGCATTTCGGAGGTGGTCGAGGAGAAGGACGAGTTCGTCAAAACCCCTACGCAGAAGATCAAGCGTTTCCTGTACAACAAGCACTCCTCGAACGGGAAAGCGTCGGACCATCCTACCCCCGAAAAATCCTGATCCGGGGACCTGGAGCGGCCGCGTGTTTGAGGGCCCGGGAGCCGGGAGTCTGAGGAGCTTAAAGGAGCCAGGGGCCAGAAGTCAAGGACCAAAGACCAGAACCAGGGGGCAGAGATATTAAGGCCAAGAACCGGGGCACCGGTGTCAAAGGTGTCAACGAAAGAGAGACTGAAAGAAAAACCCGCACGGAATTCCGTGCGGGTTTTTCTTGCGTGGCGGTGTTCGATTCAATGGACTGAAGCCGGTTTTGAATCCATCGATTGAGGGGCAGATGCCGGCCCCCCGCCGGAGCCTATTGGGCGTCGCTTCCCGAGGCCTGGGCCGTATCGACCGTGGCGGCTGTATCGGCCGGCTGGGTCGGATCACCTACCTGAATGAGGTTCTCCTCCGAAACACCCAGCGAGCGGTAGTAGTTGTTCAGTTCGGCCACCACGTCGCGGCGTCCGGCATAGCTGGCCAGGTAGTAGACATCGCCCAGCTGATCGAGCTTCTCGTCGATCACGTCCGAAACCATGTCGCCCTGGGCGCCGTCGAAACGCAGGTAATACTCAATGTATTCGATCAGCGTCTGTGCATATTCACGCAGCAGGGCGTCGCCCTTTTCGGCGGCACCTTCAGCCCCCATGGCCGAGGCGGCGTAATAGGCCTCGAGGAAGGGGTAGGTGTTCGAATCCGTGAATCGGATCTGCGAGGTAGGCAGCTTCTCCAGCCCCAGATCGAGCAGTTCGACCGCCTCGTCGACCTTCCCTTCGCGCAGCAACTCCTTGGCCACGCGGGCGAAGGCATCCCGTGCATGCGAAGCCGAGAGGTTGTACTGAATGAAGTAGTCGACATAGACCCGCGGATCGTTGAGGTTGCCGTAGCGGAAGGTGTCGCGGAGCAGCGGTGCGGCGTAATCCGTATCGATGCGGCCGATCTCGTAGGGGTTCTCCACCGGCGTGCGGATCGGCACGAAACGGTAGGCATAACCGTCAAACTGGAGGTAGTCCATCAGTCCGAGATCCTGCATGATGTAGACCTGCGTGAGATAGATCGGGCGTTTCCAGTCGAAGTGGGCCAGCATGTCGAGGATCATCAACTGGCTCTTGTCGAGCGAGTTGCGTCGCAGGTTGAGGTAGACCGTATCGACCATCTTGTCGCGGTCCTTTTCGGCCACGATCCCCGAGGCGATGGCATTCTCCTTGTTCACGGGCAGGGCGATGCGCTTGGTGGGGATGTAGTCGGTCATCGTGCCGTCGGTCAGCCGGACCTGACTGCGCGGGTCGTCGCTGCGCACGAAGTCGATCACCTGACTGATCTCGGCGCCCTGTTCGATCTTGTCCAGCACCGGAATCAGGTCATTGGTATAGGTATACTTGCGTTTGGGCAGCGTGAAGGGGACCGGATCGGCCTCGTTGGCCTTGGTCTTCATCTCGTCGATATACCATTCGCCGCCCAGATACGACGTGTTGACAATCCGCACGTCGGGCCGCACGCCGTAGACCTCCTGGTTGTTCCACAGCGGGAAGGTGTCGTTGTCGCCGTAGTTGAGGATGATCGAGTTGGGGAGCGTCGACTGGAGGTAGTTCCAGCCGATGTCGCGGGCCATGGTGCGGTGCGAACGGTCGTGGTCGTCCCAGTTCTGGGCGGCGAGGATCGCCGGCACGCTCAGCGACACGACCGTAGCGGCGGCTGCCGTAGCGACGGTGCGGCGTTTGGCGATCCACTCGATCAATTCGCGCAGGGCCAGCACCCCGAATCCGATCCAGATCGAGAAGGCGTAGAACGATCCGGCATAGACGTAGTCGCGTTCACGCGGTTCGCCGGGCGAGGTGTTGAAGTAGAAGACCAGTGCCACACCCATCATGATGAAGAGCCACATGACGATCGTGAAGTTGCGCGAATCGCGGTTCAACTGGTAGATCAGACCGATCAATCCCAGCAGGAAGGGGAGGAAATAGTAGGTATTCCGGCCCTTGTTTTCGGCGATTTCGCGGGGCAGGTTGTCCTGCGGGCCGAGGTACATTTCGTCGATCCACTTCACGCCCGAGAGCCAGTTTCCGTCGGTGAGCGTCGTGCGCGAGGGCTGGATGTCGCTCTGGCGTCCGACGAAGTTCCACAGGAAGTAGCGCCAGTACATGTACGAGAGCTGGTAGTTGAAGAAGAAGTGGAGATTTTCGCCGAACGTGGGTTCGACGATGCTGTGCGTATCGCCGTACGAGTCGGTGTAGACGTGCTTGCGGCCGTAGTCGAGCACTTCGCCGCGGATCGGGCGGCCCGAGGGGTCGCGCTGGATTTCGCCGTTTTCGTCACGCAGCGTTTCGGTCTTGGTGCGGTAGGCGGCCCACTGTTTGTACTCCTTTTCGCCCTTTGCGGGGTTCCACATCCGCGGGAAGAGGGTCATGAACTCCGGGGCATGGGTGTAGCCCGTCAGCACGGAGGCACGCTTGTACTTGCCGTCCTCGTCAAGATACCAGACGTTCTTGCTCTTCACGTCCTCGGGGGGAGCCGAGTACTGGGCGCCGTACAGCAGCGGGCGGCTGCCGTACTGGTCGCGGTTGAGCACCGAGAGCAGGGCGTGGGGGTTGTTCGGGTTGTTGGAGTTCATCGGCGGGTTGACCGCGGCGCGAATGGTCATCGAGGCATAGGAGGAGAAGCCGACGAGGACCATCGTCGTGGAGATCAGGAAGAGATTCAGCACGACGCGACCCTTCTGATGAGCCTTCCAGGCGGCCCATCCCAGCCCGAGGATCAGCGCCAGGGCGAAGACTACCATGCCGGAGTTGACGGGCAGTCCGAACGTGTTGACGAAGAGCGTGTCGACCTGGGCGCCGAACCAGACCGTATAGGGGATGATGATGTTGTTCAGGAAGATGATCAGCGCACCGGCCAGTACGGTGGTGCCGACGACGCCCTTCCAGGTGACGTGATCCGTTTTGCGGAAGTAGTAGATGAAGACCAGCGCCGGGATGCAGAGCAGGTTGAGGATATGGACGCCGATCGAGAGGCCCATCAGGTAGGCGATCAGCACGATCCAGCGCGAGGCGTGGGGCTGGTCGGCCTGTTCTTCCCACTTGAGCATGAGCCACACCACGAGAGCTGTGAACATCGACGAGAGGGCGTAGACCTCACCCTCGATGGCCGAGAACCAGAAGGTGTCGGTGAAGGTGTAGGCCAGGGCTCCGACGACGCCGGCACCGAGGATGGCGACCGTCGAGGCGGGGGTCAGTTCGGCACCGCCGCGCGTGGCCAGACGGCGGGCCAGATGGGTGATCGTCCAGAAGAGGAAGAGGATGCAGAAGGCGCTGGCCAGCGAGTTCATGGCATTGACGGCCATGCCGACATAGTCCGGGTTGCCGAAGGCGAAGAGGGTGGCCAGACGGGCGAGCATCATGAACAGCGGGGCTCCGGGCGGGTGACCCACTTCGAGTTTGTAGGAGGTGGCGATGAACTCCGAGCAGTCCCAGAGACTCGACACGGGTTCCATGGTCATCAGGTAGACGATCGCCGCAATGGCGAAGACGCCCCATCCGACGAGGTTGTTCCAGCGTTTGAAGAAGTGCATATGGTTCAAGTTCCTAAAAGCGGTTTGTTGCCTGATTCGCGGTGTGGAGGCTATTTGCCGAATGTTCGCAAAAGTAATGATTTAACGCGGTTTTTCCAATCGTTCGTATGTGAAATGCGATTTTCTGCCCGAGCTTTGGGGTCGGCGCTCTTCGTTCGGTCCGGTGCGGGTTTTGACGCGTGCGCCGGGCGTTTGGGGGCGGACTGGGCGTCGGGACCCAGCGGGCGGCGGTTGCGACGGGGTCTGTCGGGATGCGTCGTCCGTTCCGACGGCCGGGCGGAATCGGTCGCAATACGCTCCTGACGGCCCTTCGGGGCGGCATTCCGGTTTGCATTCCGGTCGGAACCGGTAGTTGCCGATCCCGGCTTCGGCGATCGTTCGTCCTGCCGCATCTGCTCTGGGCGGGAGGGCTTGGCGGGTTTCGTCTGCCGGGGGGTATTTACCGTCTCGGCGGAAGGGACTTGGCGGGCCGGTTTAACGGGTTTGGCCTGCCGGGGGCTGCTTGCCGGTGTATCGCTGGCCGCATTCGTCTTTGCGGCGGGTTGGACTGTCTTCAGGGTTGCGGACACCGGGGCGGCTGCCTCATTTGTGGCGGTCGCTTTCCGGCGACGATGCCGATTCCGTCTCGTGCCGGCCGGTGCGGCCGATTGGGTTGGCGGGGTGGATGCGGCGGTCGGAGTCGGTTGTGTGGCTTGCGGGCGGGCTGACTGCGCAGTGGCTGATGCGACCGTCTGGGCCGGTTGAGCGGTGTCCGGGCGATTGGGCTGTGCCGCTTTGGGCCCCGGTTGGACCGTTTGCGAAGGTGTTATCTTCGGTGCGCTCGCTTCGGCCACACGGGTCGGTTGAGCAGCGGCCGGTTCGGCAGAGGCATTTCCGGCCTTGCGGCGGGATTTGTCTGCATGGCGGTTGCTTTTGCCACCCTTGCGTTCATTACGGCTCGCAAAGGCCTCCAGCGCCTCGGCGGCGTAGGCCGGAACCTCGCCCTCGACGGGAATTGTCAGCCCGGTGAGTTTCTGGATCTCGAGGAGATACTCCAGCTCCGCCTCCGAGCAGAACGAGCAGGCCTGACCCTCATGTCCGGCCCGACCCGTGCGTCCGATGCGGTGGACGTAGGTCTCGGCCACCTCCGGCAGGTCGTAGTTGACCACCAGCGGCAGCTGGTCGATGTCGATGCCGCGGGCGGCGATGTCGGTGGCGATCAGCACGCGGCATGCCCCCGACTTGAAGTCGTTCATCGCCCTCACGCGGGCATTCTGCGACTTGTTGCCGTGGATGGCCGCGGCGCCGATTCCGGCGCGGTTGAGGATACGGGCCAGGCGGTCGGCGCCGTGTTTGGTGCGGGTGAAGACCAGCACCTGCCGGGCATCGGAGTCGTGCAGCAGTTCGATCAGACGGTCGCTCTTTTCGCTCTTTTCGGCGAAGCGGACCCGCTGGGCGATGGTCTCGACCACCGATGCCGGCGGGGTGACGGTCACCAGTTCGGGGTCGTGCAGAATCCGGGCGGCCAGGGCGGCGATGTCCGCGGGCATCGTGGCCGAGAAGAAGAGCGTCTGCCGCCGCTCGGGCAGCAGCGGCAGGATGCGCCGGATGTCGTGGATGAAGCCCATGTCGAGCATGCGGTCGGCCTCGTCGAGGACGAAGAAGCGCAGGTGCTTGAGGGTGATGTAGCCCTGTCCGATGAGGTCGAGCAGTCGTCCCGGCGTAGCCACCAGCAGGTCGATGCCGCGTTCGAGGGCCTCGACCTGGGGCCGCTGGTTGACGCCGCCGAAGATCACGCCGTGGCGGATCGACGTGTAGCGGGCATAGTCGCGGCAGCACTCGTCGATCTGGATGGCCAGCTCGCGCGTCGGGGTGAGAACCAGCGCGCGGATTTCGCGCCGGCCCCGCACGGGCGGCTCCTCGGCCAGCAGCTGGAGAATGGGCAGCGTGAAGGCTGCGGTTTTGCCCGTGCCGGTCTGGGCGCAACCCTGCAGGTCGCGGCCCCGGAGGACGGGAGGTATGGCTTGTTCCTGAATGGGAGTGGGGGTTTCGTACCCCTTTTCCGAGATGGCGCGCAGCAAGGGCGCGGAGAGTCCTAAATCCTGAAATTTCATAATAATCGCGGTAAAGGTACGATAAATTTTCGGGATAACGCATAAAATTCGTATCTTTACCCGTTCAAAACGTCGATAAACCGAAATATTATGGAATCCAAACTCGTGCTTTACAATACGCTGACGCGCCGCAAGGAGGAGTTCGAACCCCTGGTCGAGGGCCGGGTCGGCATGTATGTCTGCGGACCGACGGTCTACGGGGATCCGCATCTGGGCCACGCCCGTCCGGCGGTGACCTTCGACCTGCTGTTCCGCTACCTGAAGGCCTCGGGATACAAGGTGCGCTACGTGCGCAACATCACCGACGTCGGCCATCTCGAACACGATGCCGACGAGGGCGAGGACAAGATCGCCAAAAAGGCCCGTCTCGAACAGCTCGAACCCATGGAGGTGGCCCATTACTATACGGAACGTTACCACCGGGCGATGGATGCGCTGAACGTCGAGAGCCCTTCGATCGAACCCTATGCCTCGGGACACATCATCGAGCAGATCGAGTTTGTGAAGCGGATCCTCGAGGCTGGTTTTGCCTACGAATCGAACGGTTCGGTCTACTTTGACGTCGAGAAATACAACCACAAATACCACTACGGATGCCTCTCGGGCCGCAACCTCGAGGACATCGTCACCAATACGCGCGAGCTGGACGGCCAGTCGGACAAGCATCACTCCTATGATTTCGCCCTCTGGAAGAAGGCTTCGCCCGAACACATCATGCGCTGGCCTTCGCCCTGGAGCGATGGTTTCCCCGGCTGGCACATGGAGTGCTCGGCCATGTCGACGCGTTACCTGGGCGAACGGTTCGACATCCACGGCGGCGGCATGGACCTGATGTTCCCGCATCACGAGTGCGAAATCGCCCAGTCGACCGCTGCGCTGGGGCACGATTCGGCCCGCTACTGGGTGCACAACAACATGATTACGATCAACGGCCAGAAGATGGGCAAGTCGCTCGGCAACTTCATCACCCTCGAGGAGCTCTTCACGGGCAACCACCGGCTGCTGGCCCAGGCCTATTCGCCGATGACGATCCGCTTCTTCGTGCTGCAGGCCCACTACCGCTCGACGCTCGACTTCTCGAACGAGGCGCTGCAGGCCGCTGAAAAGGGGCTCGACCGTCTGATGAAGGGCATCGAGACGCTGGGCAAGATTCAGCCCGCGGCCGAGTCGACCGTTGCGCCCGCCGAACTGGAGGAGCGCTGCCGCACGGCCATGGACGACGATCTGAACTCGCCGATGGTCATCTCGGCCCTCTTCGACTGGGTGCGCACGATCAACCAGCTCGCCGACGGCACGCAGACCATCACGGCCGAAGATCTCGAGACGCTGCGCCGGACGTTCCGCCTTTACGCCTTCGACATCCTCGGACTGCGCGACGAAAAGGCAGCCGGTTCGACCTCGGGCCACGACTACGTGACGCCGCTCGTGGAGATGCTGCTCGACATCCGTCAGGGGGCCAAGGCTGCGAAGGACTGGGCCACGTCGGACCGTATCCGCGACGGACTGACGGCCGCCGGCATCCGCGTCAAGGACCGCAAGGATGGTTCGGACTGGGAGCTGGAGTAGCCGCCGGCATGCTGCGGGCAGGGGTGCAGAGCGGGCAGGGGTACAGAGCTAAATGGTCATTGCGGGTATGAACGGGAAATTCCGACCGAGGAAAGTTTTGCTGCGGAGGCTGATGGCGCTTGTTGCAGCCGTTGGTGCGATGCTGCCGGCCGGTTGCGCCTCGAATGCCTGCCTCCAGGCCCGCAAACAGACGTCGGTCGTCCAGGGAATGCCCGATCCGCAGCAGCTCGATTCGCTGACCCGCCATCGGATGACGGTCGGCGCCGAAGAGTGTTACGACCTGCTGTTCGATCTGCTGCAGCGCGAGGGGTGTCTGATCGTGAGTGCCGACCGGGCTTCGGGGCTTGTCGTGGCGCGGCAGGTGCTGCCCGCCAAACCGACGGCCCTGGTGCCGATGGCCGGGGAGATCCGGCAGCTGAGCTTTGTCGTGCAGCCGCATCAGCTGGTGAGCGAAGTACGGCTGACGGTCTACATCCTGCGCCAATGGTATTCGGGCGATGCGTCGGCCTTCATGACCGAGGAGCTCGGCTTGTCGACCGATCCGGAGATCTACCGCGGCTGGTTCGACCGGCTCGATTGCGCCGTGCCCCGCTAATGGCACCGCTGTGGGGGGGGGAGAAACTCGGGCGACGGAAAACTCTGGGGGGAAAGGAACACCTCGGGGGGGGACGGAAAACCTCGGCCCGGGGCGCCAGCCACTCGAACGAGGCGGCAGAATGAACGAAGCGTCGGAATGTTTCAATGAAGAATCTGTAAATAAGAAAAAGAATGGCTGAACTCAAAGTGGCGGCTCTGGAACTTGGAACCGAACGGATCCGCAAACTGCTGGTGCAGTATGCCGTGCCGGCGATCATCGCCATGACGGCATCCTCGCTCTACAACATGGTCGACAGCATCTTCATCGGCCACGGTGTCGGTCCGCTGGCCATCTCGGGTCTGGCGCTGACCTTCCCGCTGATGAACCTGGCGGCGGCTTTCGGATCGCTCGTCGGGGTGGGTGCCGCGACGCTCGTCTCGATGCGCCTTGGGCAGCGCGATTACGAAACGGCCCAGCGTGTGCTGGGTAACGTCGTGATGCTCAACATCATCATTGGCGTGGCCTTCGGCATCGTGGCGCTGATCTTCCTCGACCCGATCCTCTATTTCTTCGGGGCCAGCGAGGCGACGATCGGCTATGCCCGCGAGTACATGGTCATCATCCTGCTGGGCAACGTCGTCACACACCTCTACCTGGGTCTGAACTCCATCCTGCGGGCCGCGGGTCACCCCCGCAAGTCGATGTACGCCACGATCAACACGGTGGTCATCAACGCCATCCTCGACCCGATTTTCATCTTCTGGTTCGACTGGGGCATCCGCGGGGCGGCCATTGCCACGGTGCTGGCGCAGATCATCTCGCTGATGTGGCAGTTCCGGCTGCTGTCGGACCGTCAGGAGCTGCTCCACTTCCGGAGGGGCATCTACCGTCTGCGGCGCAAGATCGTCCGCGACATCCTCTCGATCGGCATGTCGCCCTTCCTGATGAACCTGGCCGCGTGCTTCATCGTCATCCTTATCAACAAGGGGCTGAAGGAGTTCGGCGGCGACCTGATGATCGGCGCCTACGGCATCGTCAACCGCCTGGGCTTCTTCTTCGTGATGATCGTCATGGGTCTGAACCAGGGCATGCAGCCCATCGCCGGCTACAACTACGGCGCGCGGCAGTTTGACCGCGTCATGCGGGTGCTGAAACTGACGATGATCGGCGCCACGTGCATCACCGTGACCGGATTCCTGATCGGCGAACTTTTCCCGCGGGTGGCCGTCAGCCTCTTCACGACGGACGAGGAGCTGATCCGCCTCTCGGTCGAGGGGATGCGCATCACCTTCATCTGCTACCCGATCATCGGCTTCCAGATGGTCTCCACGAACTTCTTCATGAGCATCGGCATGGCCGGCAAGGCCATTTTCCTGTCGCTGTCGCGTCAGCTGCTGTTCCTGATGCCGTGCCTGATCTTCCTGCCGCACCTGTTTGCCGACTTCACGCCGTGGGACGGCAGTTGGGGCGTCTGGGCCTCGATGCCGCTGTCGGACCTGCTGGCGTCGATCGTGGCCTTCTTCATGCTGACCTGGCAGCTGCGGAAATTCCGCGCCATGCCGACCCTGGAACCGGATAAAAAATAACCCCTGTTATGGACAAATTCGTAATCAATATCGGCCGTCAGCTGGGCAGCGGCGGCAAGACCGTCGGCGAGATCATCGCCCGGCGTCTGGGAATCCGCCTTTACGACAAGGAGCTGATCAACCTGGCGGCCCGCGAGAGCGGCCTGAGTACCGAGTGCTTCGAGCGTGCCGACGAACGCGAGGCCAAGGGAATGTTCGCTACACTGCTCGGCTATATCCGCGCCCCGTTCACGGGCTACGAGGGGGGCAATACGAACAACATCCTGGCCAACGAATCGCTGTTCCGCATCCAGAGCGACGTGATCCGGCAGATCGCCGCACGCGAATCGGCCATCTTTGTGGGGCGCTGTGCCGACTACATCCTGCGCGACTGTCCGCGGTGCGTCAACGTCTTCATCACGGCCGACGAGGCCGATCGCGTCGAACGGCTCTGCAAGCGTCACAACTGTACGGCTGACGAGGCCCGCGCGATGATGGAGCGCATCGATGCCCAGCGTGCATCGTTCTACAACTACTACAGCCTGCGAACCTGGGGACAGGCCGCCACCTACCATCTGTGTGTCAACTCCTCGAAGCTGGGCGAGGAGCAGACGGCGGACTTTATCCTGGACTTTGCCGGGCGCAAACTGCACGAGAAATTTTAGAGACAACGAAATATGGTATTATCCGATCAGATCAAGGAGCTCGGACAGCGGCGCGAGGCATTGGAACGCTGCCTGGACATCGAGCAGAAGCGCATCGACCTGCGCAACGAGGAGGAGAAGACCCAGGAACCCAACTTCTGGGACGATCCCGACCGTGCGCGCGAACAGCTGCGCAAGGTGGCCGGAATCAAGGCGTGGGTCGAGGATTACGACGCGATCCGCAAGGATGTCGAGGATCTGGAGCTGATGCCCGACTTCGTCAAGGAGGGGGTCATGACCGAGGCCGAACTGGATGCCCACTATGCCGCGACGCTCGAGAAGATCGAAAAGCTCGAGATGCGCAACATGCTGCGCCGCGACGAGGACAAGCTGGGCGCCATCATGGATATCAACGCCGGTGCGGGCGGTACGGAGGCGCTGGACTGGGCCTCGATGCTCCTGCGCATGTACACGCGCTGGGGCGAGGCACACGGCTACAAGGTCAAGGTGCTCGACTATCAGGCCGGTGACGAGGTGGGTGTGAAGTCCTGCACGCTGGAGTTCGAGGGCGAATATGCCTACGGCTATCTCAAGAGTGAAAACGGCGTCCACCGCATGGTGCGTCTGTCGCCGTTCAATGCCAACAACAAACGGCAGACGACCTTTGCGTCGGTCTTCGTGTCGCCGGCCGTCGACGACACGATCGAGATCACGATCAACCCCGCCGACATCGAGTGGGATACGTTCCGTTCGTCGGGCGCCGGCGGTCAGAACGTCAACAAGGTCGAGACGGCCGTGCGGCTGCGCTACCACGGCAAGGATCCCGATACGGGCGAACCGGTCGAGTATCTGATCGAGAACATGGAGACGCGTTCGCAGCTGATGAACCGCGAGAATGCCATGCGCATCCTGCGGTCGAAACTCTACCAGCGCGAACTGGACAAGCGCATGGCCACGCAGCAGGCCCTCGAGGCTTCGAAGAAGAAGATCGAATGGGGATCGCAGATCCGTTCGTACGTCTTCGACGACCGCCGCGTGAAGGACCACCGCACGGGCGTGCAGACCTCGAACGTCGAGGCGGTGATGGACGGCGATCTGGATGCCTTCATCAAGGCCTATCTCATGGAGTTCGGCGCCAATGCGTAGGGGGCTTCTTCGCCGGGGCGGGGGATGGATCCTCCTGTTGGCCGGACTGTTTGCGGGGGGCGTGACGGATGCGGCAGGGGTGGTGATTGTGTCGGGTGGTATGGACGTTTCGGCCGGGACCGGGAGTGTTCGGATAGCCTCGACGGCACAGAATCCGGCTGCGGAATCCGCTGTGCGGGTCGGCATGACCGATACGGCCGCCTACTTCCCGCTGTTGAGAGGACGTCGCGTGGCTGTGCTGGCCAACCAGACCTCGGTGGCCCGGATGCCGGGTGTTGTCGGCACGACGGGGCGCCTGGTGACCGTCGATGAGGCCGGACGGGTCCATCTGGTCGATCTGCTCCACGAGTGCGGATTCGACGTCGAGGCCATCTTCTCGCCCGAACACGGATTCCGCGGAACGGCCGATGCCGGCGAGAAGGTCTCCAGTTCGACCGATCCCCGCACGGGAATCCCGATCCGCTCGCTCTACGACGGGCGGACGCTGCGTCCCTCGGACGAGGCGATGCGTGCGTTCGACGTGCTGGTGGTCGATATGCAGGACGTCGGGCTGCGTTTCTATACCTATTATATCTCGATGCTGCGGATGATGGATGCCTGTGCCGAATTCGGACGGGCGGTGATCGTCCTCGACCGCCCGAACCCCAATGGCGACAAGGTCGAGGGGCCGCTGCTTGACATGCGTTACAAATCGGGGGTCGGGGCACTGCCGATCCCGGTGCTGCACGGCCTGACGATGGGCGAGATCGCTCGCATGGCCGTGGGCGAAGGGTGGGCCCGCGCGTGCGATCTGCGGATCGTCCCCTGTCGCAACTATACCCATGCGACCGAATACCAGCTGCCCGTGGCGCCGTCGCCCAATTTGCCGACCCAGCGGTCGATCTATCTCTATGCCGCGCTGTGTCCCTTCGAGGGGACGGTCGTGAGCGTCGGGCGCGGAACCGACCGCCCGTTCGAAATCTACGGCCATCCCGATCTGACGGACCGGCGGTTCTCCTTCACGCCGCATCCGACGCCCGGGGCGAAGCATCCTCCGCTGGAGGGGCGCCTGTGCCGGGGCGAGGATCTGAGCAGCATGCCCCTCGATGAGGCCCGTGCGGTGGGTTTTTCCCTGCAATATGTCATTGATGCCTGCCGCGATCTGGGTCTGGGCGAGGCCTTCTTCACGCCGATGTTCGAGAAGCTGGTCGGCGTGGGGTGGGTGCGCGAGATGATTCTCGACGGGGCCTCGGACGAGGAGATCCGGGCCCGCTGGCTGCCCGAGACCGAGGCTTTCCGGAAGCTCCGGGCAAAATACCTGCTCTACGAATAGCCGAGCCTTGCAACGAATAACGGCGGTACACGCGATTCAGGGTGTGCCGCCGTTTTTCGTCCGCATCCGAGAGCCGGCTTAATCCACCTTCGGCACGCGGTCGGCTTCGGTGATGGGGCGCAGTACGCGGCAGGGGTTTCCGGCTGCCACGACCTGCGGCGGAATGTCGTGCGTCACGACACTCCCGGCGCCGATCACCGCCCCCTGGCCGATCGTCACCCCGGGAAGCAGCGTTGCGTGGCCGCCGATCCAGACGTTGTCGTGGATCGTGACCGGGAGCGACTGCATGATCCCGGCGTTGCGCTGATCGGGGAGCAGAGCGTGGCGCACGGTGTAGATCCCCACGTCGGGACCGATGAAGACGTGGTTGCCGATGGTGACGGGCGCCTCGTCGAGGATCGTCAGGTTGAAATTCCCCACGAAGTGGTCGCCCACCGTGATCTGCTCCCCGAAGTCGCAGTGGAACGGGCTGTGGAGCGTGATCTCCTTCCCGACGTGTCCGAAGAGCTGTCGGATGATCGCTTCGCGCTCGTCGCGTCGGGAGGGCGGCAACTGGTTGAGCCGGAAGCACAACTCCTCGGCCCGGTGCAGGGCTTCGCCGATGCGGGGTGTCACGGCGTGGAGCCACCGCCCCGCGCGCATCATTTCGTAATCGTCCATTTCGATGTTGTCTGTTGGAAAGAATACGCCCCGGAACCACGGGTCCCGGGGCGTATCTTGCGTTGATTTCCTGCGGAATTACTCCGAAACGATAGCCTCGTTCGGGCAAACGCCTGCGCAGGTGCCGCAGTCGATGCACTTGTCGGGATCGATGACATAGATGTCGCCGGCCGAGATAGCCTCTACCGGGCATTCGCCGATGCAGGTCCCGCATGCTACGCAGGAATCAGTGATTTTGTAAGCCATTTTTTTGCGTGTTTATGGTTAATGTGTGTAGTGCAAATATAGAAACTTATTTGATAATATCAAACTATTTGATCATATCAAAGCCCGTATAGGGAACCAATACCTCCGGGATGCGGATGCCTTCGGGGGTCTGGAAATCCTCGAGCAGTGCGGCGACGATGCGCGGCAGGGCGAGCGACGAACCGTTGAGCGTATGGGCCAGGTGGATCTTCTTCTCGGCGTCGCGGTAGCGCAGTTTGAGGCGGTTGGCCTGGAACGACTCGAAATTCGAAACCGACGAAACCTCCAGCCAGCGTTTCTGGGCCTCGGAGTAGACCTCGAAGTCGTAGGTCAGCGCCGAGGTGAAGGACATGTCACCGCCGCACAGACGCAGGATACGGTACGGCAGGCCGAGCGACTTGACCAGCGTCTCGACGTGGGCCACCATGCCGTCCAGCGCCTCGTACGAGACGTCGGGCAGCGACAGCTGGACGATCTCCACCTTGTCGAACTGGTGCAGACGGTTCAGACCGCGCACATCTTTGCCGTAGGAACCGGCCTCGCGGCGGAAGCAGGGCGTATAGGCGGTCATCTTCACCGGGAAATCCTTTTCGTCGAGGATCATGTCGCGGTAGATGTTCGTCACGGGGACTTCGGCCGTCGGCACGAGGTAGTAGTTGTCGACCGTGGCGTGGTACATCTGTCCCTCTTTGTCGGGCAGCTGTCCGGTGCCGAATCCCGAGGCCTCGTTGACCATCACGGGCGGCTCGACCTCCAGATACCCGGCGCGGGTGTTGCAGTCGAGGAAGTAGTTGATCAGCGCACGCTGCAGACGGGCACCCTTGCCCTTGTAGACGGGGAATCCGGCTCCGGTGAGCTTGACACCCAGGTCGAAGTCGATGATGTCGTATTTCTTGGCCAGCTCCCAGTGGGGCAGCGGGTTTTCGGGCAGTTTGGTGTAGCTCTCGACGAGTTTCACGACCAGGTTGTCGGCTGCCGTCTTGCCTTCGGGGACGATGTCGGCCGGGAAGTTCGGCAACGAGACCAGCGCAGCCTGCAGCTCCTGCTGCACGTCGTTCGACTCGGCCTGCAGACGGGCCGACTTCTCCTTGAGGTCCGTGACGAAATGTTTGCGCTCCTCGGCCTCGTCGCGGCGGCCCTGGCCCATCAGGGCACCGATCTCCTTGGCGGCTTTGTTCTGGATGGCGAGCGTGTTGTCGAGCTCCTGCTGGATGGCCTTGCGGCGATCGTCGAGCGTCAGGATCTTGTCGATGACGGGGGCGGCGTCGACGCCTTTCTTGGCGAGTTTGCGGACGGCGGCATCCCGATCGTCCCGAATTTGCTTGATCGTAAGCATGATATCTGTCGTTTTGTGTGTTTTCGCGTTACGAAGGGCAAAATTACAAAACAATTCCCAAATTTGTCTTATTTTTGTGCAAAATTCCATCGCTTTGAAAACCGTCGAACTGCTGGCTCCGGCCCGGGATTATGCATCGGCCGTCGTGGCTGTCGATGCCGGAGCCGATGCCGTCTATATCGGGGGAGCCCGTTTCGGGGCCCGTCAGGCTGCCGGCAATTCCGCCGAAGAGATTGCCCGCGTGGTCGAATATGCCCATCGCTACGGCGTACGGGTCCATGCCACGCTCAACACGCTGCTCTGGGACGACGAACTGCGCGAGGCCGAACGCACGGCCCGCGAATTGATCGACGCCGGGGTCGATGCCCTCATCGTGCAGGACATGGCCCTGCGGCGGATGAACCTGCCGGTCGAACTGCACGCCTCGACCCAGGTTTCGAACCGCACGCCCGAAGAGGCGCGTTTCCTGGCCGAGGCGGGTTTTGCGCGGGTCATTCTCGAACGGGCGCTGTCGCTCGACGAGATCCGCGCCATCTGTGCCGCGACGCCGGCCGAGATCGAGGTCTTTGTCCACGGGGCGATCTGCGTCGGTTACAGCGGGCGCTGTTTCCTGTCGCGGGCGATGTCCGGGCGCAGCGGCAACCGCGGTGCCTGCAGCCAGCCCTGCCGTCTGGCTTGGGACTTGGTTGACGGCCGCGGACGGAGGCTCATTGCGGGCAAACACCTTCTTTCGGTGCGCGACATGAACCTTTCGCACCGCCTCGGCGAGCTGGTCGATGCCGGTGTCACGTCGTTCAAGATCGAGGGGCGGCTGAAGGATGCCGGCTACATCCGCAATGTGGTGGCGTGGTATCGCCGGGCTCTGGACGAGGTGCTGGCCGCGCGTCCGGCACTGCGTCGTTCGTCGGTGGGCGAGAGCGTGCCGGATTTCACGCCCGATCCGGCGAAGAGCTTTACGCGCGGCGAGTCGGAGTACTTCTTCGACGGCAAACGCCCGGGCGTGGCATCGTTCGATACGCCGAAGGCCGTCGGCGAACGGATCGGCCGTGTGGCGAAGGTGGCGGGCGGCAGCTTCTGGCTGGACGGCGATTCCGATCTGTCGGCCGGTGACGGCCTCTGTTTCATCTCGGCGCGCGGGGCGGTGGGGACGTACGTCAATACGGTCGACGGGCGTCGCATCACCCCCAACCGCATCGAGGGAATCACCCCCGGTGCGGAGGTCTTCCGCAATTACGACCGGCGCTTCTCGCTGGCCCTCGAACGCAGCCGCATGCGACGGGTCATTCCGGCGCGGGCCCGCATCGAGGTCTCCGGAACGGGTGTCGCGATGACCTGTACCGACTGCGAGGGTTTCGAGGCCACGGCCCGGCGTGACGTCGGCCTCGAGCGGGCCAAAAACCCCGCGGCCAATGCCGAGATGCTGCGCACGCAGGCCCGCAAGTCGGGCGATACGATCTTCGCGGTGCGTGAGGTCGAGGTGCAGGGCGGAGAGTGGTTCGTGCCGGCCTCGCTGGCGGCCGAAGTGCGGCGCGAGGCATTGGAGGGGTTGTTGCGGCGGCGTTCCGAACGGCCGTTCACGCACTGGATTCTGAAGGAAAATCCCGAGGCGCGTTATCCGTCGCAGCGGCTCGGGGCCGAAGCGAATGTGACCAATCATCTGGCCGAGGCCTTCTACCGCGACCACGGCGTGCGCGAAATCGAACGTCCGCTGGAGCTGGCCTCCTCGTTCGAGGGGCGTACGGTGATGCGCTCGGCCTACTGCATCCGCCGCGAGATCGGCGAGTGCCTGCGCGAGGGCTCACGCCTGCGGGGCGACCTCTATCTGGAACACGGCACGGATCGCTTCCGGCTGGAGTTCGACTGTGCGGCGTGCGAAATGGCGCTGGTGGAGTGCCCGCGGCGGCGGATCGACAGGACGAAAAACATGAAATAGATATGCAGCAGCAACTGACCCCCGATTTTGCGGATTACGAACTCATCGATACGGGCGATTTCGAGAAGCTCGAACGCTTCGGACGCTACGTGACGCGTCGTCCCGAACCGCAGGCCATCTGGCGCCGGACGCTTCCCGAAGAGGAGTGGCGGCGGGCCGATGCCTCGTTTCTGCGCGACGCACGCAACGACGAACGCGGCGAGTGGCGTCTGGCCCCGAAGATGCCCGACCGCTGGACGGTCGCCTATGCCTACCGCGGCATGCGGCTGCGCATGCGGCTGGCCCTGACGTCGTTCAAGCACGTCGGGATCTTCCCCGAGCAGGCCGCCAACTGGAATTTTATCTACGACAACGTGAAGCGCCTGGGCGGATCGGCCGCCGCGGATCCGGCTCTCCGGAATGCACCGTCCGGCGGATTCGTCCCGACGGCCGCACCCCGCGTGCTGAATCTCTTTGCCTACACGGGCGGAGCGACGCTTGCGGCTCGGGCCGCCGGTGCCGAGGTGACGCACGTCGATTCGGTGCGGCCTGTGGTGACGTGGGCCCGCGAGAACATGGAGCTGAGCGGACTGGACGGTGTGCGCTGGATCGTCGAGGATGCCCTGAAGTTCGTGCGCCGCGAGGTGCGTCGCGGCAACCGCTATGCCGGAATCATCCTCGATCCCCCGGCCTACGGTCGCGGTGCCAACGGCGAAAAGTGGGTCCTCGAGGAGAACATCGGCGAGATGCTCGACTGTTGCGCCCGGCTGCTCGAACCGCGCGGGGCGTTTCTCGTGCTGAATCTCTATTCGATGGGTTTGTCGTCGACGCTGGCCCGGACGGCCGTGCGACAGGCCTTCGGCGCTCCGGCCGAGGAGCAGTGGGGCGAGTTGTGCTTCACGGACCGTGCCGGCAAGGAGCTGCCTCTGGGAACCTATTACCGCTTTGTCCGTTAACCGGAAGTCGTGCCGGTGCGAGGCGCTTCCGGCGACGACCTTCTGAAAAACTGTTTCGTATGGGAATTTCGGTTTTGCTATTCGGCCTGTTGAGCGGCTCGCTGCTCGCGGTGCTGGTGGGAATCATCGGCAGCCGGCGCCGCATCGGCTTCGGTTGGGCCTTTTTGTTGAGTCTGATCTTCACGCCGCTTGTGGGGCTGATCGTGGCGCTGCTGACCGATCCGCTGCCCGATTGCGAACGGCGCTGGGGATGTATCGGGACCGTTGTGGCCGTGCTCGGAATCCTTTGTCTGATTGTCTTTCTGATGCTGCTTCTGACCGGCGGCGCCATGCTGATGGCAGCCCTGTAGAGGTTGTTGCACCGCATCTTGTCCTGTGTCAAATGAACCGCCCAATCCGGAAATCGCTGCCCCTGCATCGGGCCGTGCGGATGACCGAATCCGGCATCTTCCTGAAAAGAATCGGACCCGGAATCGTCGTTCAGCCGATCCGTTACGCCCATCGCGACGACTATTACCTTTTCGGATTCGTCGAGGAGGGCAGCTGTCGTATCGGGCTTGATTTTGAGGAGTATGACCTTCATGCGGGGGAGATGTTCTGCGTTCGGCCCGGGCAGGTCCACTGCTTGGTCGATGAACAGACGGTGCGGGGTGCGGTACTTTTTGTCGATGCCGCATGCATTGATGCCGGAGACAGACACGTGCTCACCGAATTCGCCTTCCAACCCCATCCAATGCCTCTTGAACCGTCGTTGAGGCATGAGCTCGGGGAGCTGTTTGCCATGATCGACCGTCGTGTCGGGGCACGGCAAACTTCCGATGCGGAGGAGACCGGACGGTTGATCCGGCTGCTGGCCAGTGCGGCCGTGGGAATGATTGCCGGAGCCGTGCGGCAGAGCCTCCGGGGCCGTTCGGCGACGGGTCGTCAGGTCGATATGACCCTCGCGTTCCGCGAATTGCTCGACCGCTCCCCGCTTCTCGAAGGCGGTCCGGCCCGCTATGCCGCAGAGTTGCATGTCTCGACGGGTTATCTTAACGAGGCGGTGCGGGCCGTGGCGGGTACGAGTGTCGGCCGTTGCATCCACGAGGAACTGATGCTGAGAGCCCGGCGTCTCCTGATCCATACGTCGATGAACGTCCGTGAGATCGCCTTCGAACTGGGTTTCGGCGACGCGGCCTACTTCACGCGCCTCTTCACGAAGGTGGTCGGAATCAGCCCCTCCTCCTTCCGCCGCCAATACCTCGGATAGTCCAACAATCGCCCGGGTTTGTCCATTGTCCCGAAGTCGGAAAGTCGGTTACTTTGCATCGACAAAAATCGAAGTGAAAAATGGACAAACGCAAACTCAATCTTTGGATCGACCGGGCGCTGGTTCCGGTCTTCGTCGGGGTGATCTGGACGGGGCTCGAACTGCATGCCGCCAGACACGTCGCTGATCCCCTTTTCGGGCATCGCTGGTCCGTGTCGCATACGGTCGTCTCGCTCTTGTTCCTGCTCCTGGCGGGAACCCATGTCTATGGACATTGGGGCTGGTATCGTGCGCTGACGACCGTGGGCTGCAAGGATCGGCACCGCCGGATGGTGCTGTTGTTCAGCCTTGTTTTTCTGCTTGCGGCGGTTACGGGTCTCCTCCTGTTGCTGTGCGGTGCCGGGTGTGCCCTTTATCTGGGCAAGTTCCATTACCTTCTGGGTCTGATCTTCGGCATAATGGGGCTGCTGCACCTCCTCAAACGGCTGCGCATTCTTTTCGGTATCGCGAAACCGCGAGCCGCGAAGAACCGCTGACATCCGGCATGCGCAGACAGCCGTCGGGACGGGTGCATAGGTGAAAACCTATGCACCTGCTGTTTGTATGGCTTTCCTGGCGGGAACTAAAGTCCGAAGACGTGGTAGATCAGGATGCCGGCTGCAGCCGAGAGGACGATCAGCAGGATGGGATTCACCTTGCGCCACGAGCCGATGAAGACCCCGCCGAAGAGCACCCAGCTCCAGGCATCGATGAAGTTCTGCTCGTCGGGCTCCGTGCTGTGGGGGAAGATCAGCAGCAGGGCCGCGGCGGCGATCATGCCGATCACCACGGGACGCATGCCCCGCATGGCACCCTCGACCAGCCGGTTGTTCTTGAGCTTCAGGAAGAATTGCGCCACGAGGATCATGAGCGTGAGCGACGGCAGGCAGACGGCCAGCGTTGCGATGGCCGATCCCAGCACGCCGCACCACGCGTAGCCGGTCTCCAGACCGACGGTGTAGCCGACATAGGTGGCCGAGTTGATGGCGATGGGGCCGGGGGTGATCTGCGAGATGGCGACGATGTCGGCGAACTGCGCATTGGTGAGCCACTGGTGCTGTACGACCACCTCGTTCTGGATGAGCGACAGCATGGCATAGCCGCCGCCGAATCCGAAGAATCCGATCTTGAGATACGAAACGAAGAGTTGCCAGAGGAGAATCATGGTCGGAGCGAATTTATGCCTTGGGTGAGTTTTTGTGTTTTCCGATCCGCGGGGCGACGGCCAGCTCCCAGGCGATGCCTCCGGCGGCGCCGGCCACCAGCACCCAGATCGGTGACCAGCCAAGTCCCCAGACGGCCAGAGCCGCGGCGGCGATGATGAAGAACATCGACCAGTGCATGCCGCGCGCCAGCGAGATCACCGGTCCGATGATCAGCGCCACGACGGCCGGACGCATCCCCTTGAAGGCGGCGTCGACCACCGGATTGTGGCGGATGTCGGCGAAGAAGAGGGCGATGATGAGGATGATGACGAACGACGGCACGACGATACCCAGCAGGGCTGCTGCCGCACCGCGCAGTCCGCGCATCTTGTAACCGACGAAGACCGACGTGTTGAGTGAAATGGGCCCCGGAACCGACTGGGCCAGGGTCAGCAGGTCGAGGAATTCCCGCCGTTCGATCCAGTGGCGGTTGTCGATCACCTCGCGTTCGATCAGGGGGATCATGGCGTATCCGCCGCCGAAGGTGAAGAGGCCGATCTTGAAGAACGACAGAAAGATCGTACGCAGACGTTCCATCATGAATCAGAGGCGTTTTTTGTGGCCCAGCAGCGTGCGCAGACCATCGATGTAGATCATTGGGTGGGTCGGAGCTCCGGGGAGCCAGAGGTCGGGCGTGTGCGAATCGAGGAAACTGCGGTCCAGGGCGCGGCTCTCGGCAAAGAGTCCTCCCGAGCAGGCCTCCGTGCCGCACATGACGAGGATTTTCGGTTCGGCGACCGCGTCGTAACAGATTTCGAGCGCCTCGGCCATGTTGGCCGTGATCGGGCCCGAGACGACCACGCCGTCGGCATGGCGCGGCGAGGCGGTGAAGCCGATGCCGAAGCGACCGAGATCGAAGTTGACGTTTCCCGTGGCATTGAGTTCCATTTCGACCGAGGCGTCGCCGCCGGCCGAGACTTCGCGCAGTTGCAGCGCACGGCCGAAGCAGCGGCGGATTTCGGGCCGTACCTGTTCGGGATCGAACGCCACGCGGGTGTCGCCGGCATGGAGAACAAGCCCTTCGCGGGTAGGTGAACCGATGCGGTAGTCGTTCGTGAAGCGCACGTTGCGCGGCGCCACCCGGGCACACGCTCCGCAGAAGAGGCAGCGCCCCAGATCGAGCGTCAGCGGATCGGCCGTGAAGGCGCCCGTCGGGCAGATGGCCTGGGCGTATTCGGCCTCGGTGGTATCTTCGGTGAAGGTCAGCTCGGGGCGGCCCCGGAACTCCTCGGTCAGCTGGACGGCATCGAGATCCTCGATGGCCTGACGGCCGTGGCTGCGCAGAACCCGTATTTTCGGTAGAATCATGGTCGCAATCTTTATGCCCGCAAAAATACGGAAATCCCCCGGAACCTACAAGCGCTTTTCGGGCTTTTGCACGAAAACACGAACCGGGGTTCCGTGTCGGGAACTCCGGTCCGTGGGAGAAAAGGAAAATTGAATGATGGGAGAGTCTCTGTAAGAAGCGTGTGAAAGCGCTTGTCGGCCTCCATTCGCGCGGATTATCGACCGGCGGGGTCGGTGAACGCCTCGGCCGGGAGCCAGTCGGAACCGTTCTCCGGAGCCGCCTCCCGGGCGAAAATCGTTGCCACGGTATATTCGGCGGCCTCCTCGTCGGTGAGCTGACGGCCTCCGTTGGCCCGCTGTGCGAGACGGTCGGCCGCAGCGCCCTCGCCCGTACACCGGTATTCGGCGAAGAGGGCCGGCGAAGCCGACATCGTGGTCCAGCCTTCGGCCCGCAGGGCGGCCGGCTCCTCGCAGCGCACGAAGACCGCACGCGGCGCATTCTGCCACGGACGTCCCAGGTGGAAGTACGAGAATTTCGAGCCGTTGAAGTCCACCTCGCCCGTCGCCGGACAGGTGATCGTGCAGTCGAGGCAGACGATGCCGAAACGGTGATCCTCCGGGGTCGAGGGGGCGGTCAGCACACTGTTGTTGCGGTTGACGTGGAGCGTGCAGCGGTCCAGCAGGATCGTCGACGAGCCGAAGATGAAGTCGACGTTGCCCTCGACGTAGCAGTCGCGCAGGTAGACGCGTCCCGTACCGCGGCCGAAGAAGGTGTCCTGATAGCCCGTGATGCGGCAGTCGTAGAAGGCCGCGCGGTCGCTTTCGATCCGTACGGCGACGGCCTGCGTGTTGTTGCCGTCGGACGAGATGTTCTCCTGGCTGTTGGCGTAGCTGTTGGCGATGGTGACGCCGCAGGCCGTGAAGTCGTCGGCATCGATCAGCAGCGTCTGGCTCTGCCACGTGCCGAGCGTGCCGCCCTGGCCGTCGTCGTGGCCCGCATAGTCGTCGTAGGTGAGGATGCACGTGGCGGCGTCGTCGCCGATGAGCGTGACGTGGGGGTGTTTCGACGTCAGCGAGACCTTTTCATAATAGGTCCCCGGGCGCAGGCGTACGATGTGGGGTTTGCCGTCGACGGGCAGGGCGTCGAAGGCCTCCTGGAGCGACGCATAGTCGCCCGAACCGTCCCGGGCGACGGTGACGGTATGGATCTGCTCCTGCGACGAGCCGTCTCCGTGGTCGGGGTCCGGCGTCTCGGAGTCCGATCCGCAGGCCGTCATTGCGGTCAGGGCGAGCAGCGCCGCGCCGAGGTTAAGCATCTGTTGAGGCAGTTTCATGATTCGTGGTTTTCGTTTCGGTTTTGCAACGACAAAGTTCGTCTTTTTCACCCGTCGGGGCGGGGATTTTTTTGCGGAAAACAGGGATTTTTTGTCGTTCCTACCCTTCGCAGGCCTCCGGTCAGCCTATCACCGCACCCTTTGGGAGGCCGTGTCGTTGCCGGTGGACGAAAAAGCCCCCGCCGTTTCGGGCGGAGGCTGAGTGTCGTGACCGACGGCTTTTCAGAGGTCGTGGCCGCAGTACGAAAGGTTGAAGCTCTTGTTGCAGATCGGGAAGTCGGAGATCCCCTCGCCGCGCACGGCCAGTGCCAGCGCCAGCCAGTTGTGCAGGCTCGGATCCTTGATGCGGCACGCCTCGATGTGCCCTTCGGCGTCGGTCACCACCACGTGGCACGTCTCGCCGCGCCACCCCTCGACCACGCCGAACGAAAGCGACGACGGCGTGAGCGAAGTCGTGTAGTCGGGTTCGTCACAGGGGTTCTCCACCGCGCCGTATTTTCGTTCGTAGATCTCCAGCAGATGGTCGATGTAGCGGGCCGACTGCAGCACCTCGCGGCAGCGCACCTCGAGGCGGGCCATCACGTCGCCCGTCTGTTCGACGACCGGCGTGTGGTGCAGACACTTCCCGTACGAACCCCACGGATGTGTCGTGCGGATGTCGCGAGCCAGACCGCTGGCACGGGCCGCCTGACCGACGCCTCCGATCCGTCGCATCTCCTCGCGTGGCACCACGCCGCACTGCTCGAAACGGGCCAGCAGCGAGGGTGACGATTCGATATCGCGGCGCACCTCGTCGTAACGGCGGGCGATCCGGGCGACGTTCGTGCGGATCATCTCCGACTTGGCCGGCGTCATCGGATGGTCCGTGCCGTGGGGGCGGATCAATCCCTTGCCGAAGCGGTTGCCGCACCACGCCTGCGTGGTGTTGATCGTCATCGTGCGCAGCGCCTCGCAGGCCACCTGCCCCAACTGGTAGCCCGTATCCATCGACAGGGCGCCCGTATCGGCAATCTGCATGGCCATGCGCTCGAGTTCGAGGGCCACGGCCCGTTCGCGGTCGAGCTGTGCGGGGCGTTCGCGGTCGGTGAGCTTCTCGATCGCTTCGGCGAAGGCCGTGGCGTGGGCTACGGCGCTGTCGCCCGCAACGGCCTCGGCCAGGCACATCTGCCGCAGCCGGTTGTCCGTCGCCTGGAAGGCCGCCTCGACCCCGCGGTGCTGGTAACCCAGCGCAATTTCGAGGTGGAGCACCTGCTCGCCGTTGCAGATGAAGCGGAAGGCCCCCGGCTCGATGATCCCGGCATGGATCGGTCCCACGTTGACTTCGTGCAGCGAGTGGCCGGCCATCGTGTAGAAGGGGTAGTTCTCGATCGAGCTCTGGCGGTTGTAGCGGTCGAAGGGGAAGCGCAGCGGCTTGGGCCACGGCTGACCGTCGAAGCGGATGCCGTAGCGTTCGGTGATGTCGCGTTCGAAGGGGTGCATCTGCGGGTGCAGGGCCGTGAGCGACGGCAGGGCCGTATCGTCGTAGTAGCCCGTGGCGTGGGAGGTGATCAGCACGCGCCCTTCGGCGTCGTCCAGCACCAGGGCGTAGAAGCGCATGCGGTCGCCGGACGGCAGGGCGAAATAGTGGCCCACGTGGTAGCGTTCGTCCGCCAGCCACGTGCGCATCAGTTCGTAGAACGAGGCGTAGGAGATCTCGGGGATCTCCTCCAGGCGCACGGCGCCCGAGGTATTGTCGGTTACGAGATAGTTCATGACAGGGCGATTTGATCGATCAGTTCACGCAGCAGCTCCGGTTGCCAGAGCCCCAGCACCATGGCCACGACCAGCAGCGAGAGGGCCGACCACGACAGCGCCCGGTCGACCTTCGAGGGGTGGAGCTCATCCTGGTTGGGCTGGTAGCAGAGGCGGATCATGCGCGAGCAGAACGAGTAGATGACGATGCAGAGCAGGAGCAGCATCCCGGCGACGAGCCACCAGCGTCCGCCGGCGATCGTCTCGCGCAGGATCATCAGCTCCGAGAGGAAGAGCGGCGAGGGCGGGAAGGCTACCAGAACGACCATGCCCGTGAGCAGGCCGACGGCTCCGACGCGGTTGATGTGGATGTAGTCGCCGATGCGGTTGATGCGGTATCCGTTGTAGACCTGCCGCACGACGGCCATCTGCAGGAAGAGGCTGCTCTTGATGAAGGTGTGGCAGACGACGTGGAACACGGCGGCCCAGGCTCCGAGGCCGCCCACTCCCAGACCGATGGCGGCGATGCCCATGTTCTCGACGGTCGAGTAGGAGAGGAAGCGCTTGTAGTTGTTCGTTCGGCGCAGGAACAGCGCGCCGATGACGAGCGACAGCACCCCGACGATCAGCAGCACCGAACGCACCCAGGCGAAGACCTCCGTCGGGGCCAGCAGGCGGTAGACGCGGAAGATGGCCAGGAATCCGGCATTGACCAGTCCGGTGGAGATCAGGGCCGAGGCGGGTGACGGCGCCGCGAAGTTGGCGTCGATGCCGACCGTATGCAGCGGGAAGAGCTCCACCTTGCAGCTGTAGCCGCAGAGGATCAGCAGGAAGGCGATCTTCAGGTAGAGGGCGTTGCCGCGCGGGGCGGCTTCGGCCACGGCCAGGTAGTCGAGCGATTCGCAGTCGGTGGCGGCGGCCAGCAGCAGGATGCCCAGGTAGGCCATGGCGATGCCCGTCGAGCAGACGAAGACGTATTTCCACGCCGCCTCGAGCGTCTGGGCCGTGCGGCGGTGGTAGATGATGCCGGCCGAGCAGAGCGTCGTGGCCTCGAGGAAGATCCACGTCACGGCCAGGTTGGCCGCGAAGTACGATCCGGCGATGGCCGTCGTCAGCAGCATGACCAGCCCCGAATAGGCGCGGGTCTGCTGCAGGTCGTTGTCGCGCAGGTAGGCCTCGGAGTGGAAGTAGGCGAAGGCCGAGACCACGCACAGCAGCACGTAGAAGAGTGTTCCCGGCGCATCGAACCGGAACCAGGCGGTCGATTCCTGCCCGTAGAGTCCGCCGAAGAGGATGACACAGGCGAAGGCCGCCTGTACGGCGTAGAAGAGTACGCCCGTGAGGAAGAGCTGCCGTTCGCGGCGTACGAGAAAGGCCGCCGAAGCGATCAGAATGCTTGCGATGAGGTAGGCGATCATGGCGTCAGTCCTTAACGTTGGTCAGTGAATCGGCGTCGTCGGCGTGGAGTTTGTCGTCGATCTTGGTGAAGAAGATGCCCAGCATCAGCACCGAGATGAGGATGTCGAGCAGGATGGCGAAGTTGATCAGCAGGGGCATCTCCACGCCGATGGCCGTCGAGAAGAGGAACACGCCGTTCTCGATGACCAGAAAACCGATCATGTGGGAGAAGATCCGCTGCCGCATCACGATGAGGATCAGTCCGCTGAGCAGCGAGTAGAGGGCCACGCCGAAGAAGATCAGGTCGATCGTCGAGTCGGCGATGTAGTAGGTCAGCGAGGCGCTCACGGCCAGGGCCACGAGCGACAGCAGCAGCGATCCCGACTGCGACGATCCCGAACGCCGGACGCGGTTGATGCGCGTGCGGCGGATCACGGCGAAGAGCAGCCACGGAACCAGAATGCCCTTGAACAGGAGGGTTTCGAGGGCCACGAAGGCCAGCTCGGCGGGGTTGGCGGCGTGCAGCCGAACCAGGGCGATGCCGAAGAGCAGCCACCCCTGCAGTCCGATCAGCGAGGCGAAGTTGCGGAAACGCTCGGTGATCGACAGATAGACGAGCGTCACGACATAGAGCAGAATCAGCGGCAGAATCATTGGATACCGATGTTAAGTTGCAGCAGGTAGCCCGTGAAGAAGACCAGGGCGGCCAGTGCCGTGATGGTGAGGATGAAGGTGGTGTTGCGGACGAGCTTGTTGCGGGCCTGGGTCGATTCGACGATGCCGACCGAGAGCCCCGTGAGCAGCACGGCCAGCGGTGCGGCGAACCACCACCGCGGGCAGACGGCCGCCGCCACGGCATCGGCCGCCAGCATCGACAGCGCGGCGCTCTTGAGCCACGTCGAGATCTTGATGTAGGCCAGATCGACGCCGCAGTAGTCGAGACACATCACCTCGTGGATCATCGTCAGTTCGAGGTGCGTGCG
>CALUKH010000016.1 GCA_944321185.1 uncultured Alistipes sp.
CTCCAGCGAGGGAAAAGAACCGCCCAAAATCGGACTCCAAACCCGAGTTTTACATTTTTCCGAGAATATCGGACCTCAGAAATGAAGCGTCAAACAAGGTTTTGCCGCCTCTTTACAGTGCGTCTTTTTGCGCCATCGGTTAACACCGTAACTAACAGAAAATTAACGAGTTACAACACTTTTCTGCATCGGAAAGTACAATCCGACATCACAACACCACGCTAACACACTCACGCTGAGTGAAATCACACCGATTTCTACCTTTCCCCGCCACAAAAAAATCGGCCTTCCCCAAACAGGGGAAGGCCGATTTTTATCAAACGTCAAACTCCTAATTTTCCTCTTTCTCCTCCTCGTCATCCGCTTCGGGTTTCTCCTCCTGCACGAAACGAATGCTCAACTCATAAAGCAGATAGAGCGGCAGAAACACAACCATCAACGTGAAGGGGTCACCCGAGGGCGTAATGATGGCAGCCAGGACCACCAGCACGACAACCGCATAACGCCGGTATTTGCGCAGGGTCGCCCGCGTCAGAAGCCCCAACTTCGACAACAGCCAGGCCAGCAGCGGCAGTTCGAAAACGATTCCCATGACGAAAATCATCAACAGGAAATTGCTCATATAAGAGTTCAGCGAGATCTGATTGGTGATCATGCTGCTCAGCTGATACTCCGTCAGGAATCGGAACGTAAAGGGAAAGACGAGGAAATAGCCGACGAAACACCCCAGGAAAAACATGATCGTCCCGAAGAAGAAGGCAAACCCGACGCTTCTACGTTCGTTGACAAACAAGGCCGGCTGGACGAAGTGCCAGATCTCGAAGACCAGATAGGGAAACGCCAACACCAGCGCAAACCAGAACGACGTACTGATGTGCGTCATGAACTGCGAAGCGACATTGATGTTGATGATCTCGACCGAGTAGGAGTCGTCGCTGAAGTCGGGGAAGAAGGAGCTGATCTCTCCGAGCCGCGACAGCCACCTGTACAGTGGGAAATGGGAGGTCGTGGGGGCCAGCACGAAGTGTTCGAACAGATAGGGCATGCAGCAGAAGCAGACGATCATGAAGACAAGCAGAACGCCCGCCACACGCATCAAGGCCCAGCGAAGATTCTCGAGATGGCCCCAAAAGGACATCATTTGGGGATCTTCGGGTTGTTTTTCTTCCATGTTTCGATTGAGGGTTGTAATTTCAAAGAGACATCCGGCTACCCGCGGATAACCGGATGTCTCCGATAAAAGGATTCAGATTCACTGCTCGTACGTAGCCGGCACAAACGGAGCCTGACGCAGGTAGTCGATGCATTCGTCGACGCTGCGCAGCATGTCGTTGTAGCTCGAGGCCTCGATTTCGACGATGATGTTTTCGACACCGGCCTTGGCGGCGTTGCGGAAGATGGCGTCATAGCCGACCATGCCGCTCTGACCGATTTCGCGACGGTCCTTGATGTGAAGCAGGCGGAAGCGGCCCGGATACTTCGTGAAGTAGTCGACGGGGCTGGCCTGGCCCATCACGGCCCAATAGACATCCATTTCGAAGAAGACCTTGTCGGCATCCGTATGTTCGATCATGTAGTCGTAGACGACCTGATCGTCGATCTTGCGGAATTCGCCCGAATGGTTGTGGTATCCGAACTTGAGTCCGGCGGCGTTGCAGCGGGCGCCGACCTCGTTGAAGTAGCGGCAGTAGGTCTGCAGATCCTTCAGGTTGTCGACACGCGGCATCGAGGGTACGACGATGTACTTCATGCCGGCCTGCTTGTGAGCGGCGATGCAGACGTCCCACCACGAGAGGGCCCGTGTGAGGTCACCGCTGGCCAGCTCCTCGTCCGAGAGGTTGGTCGTGCAGTGCGACGACAGCACCTCGAGTCCGGCCGCCTCGACATCCTTGCGGAACTGGTCGGGCGTCTGGCCGTAGAGTTTGCCGTCGGCGTAGCTGGCGGCCTCGATCGAGGTATACCCCATCCCGGCCAGCTTCTTCAGCACGTCGTTGTAGTCCTGACTGTTCTGCCCGAAGGCACCGATCAGACCGCGCACCGAATAGAGCTGAATGCTGACCTCTTTGCGGGGCAGCTGCTCTCCGTCGGGAGCGGCACCACACGCAGTGAGGCCGCCTCCGACGAGCAGCATGGCAATTGCCAGAAGTTGTTTTTTCATACGCTGAAAATGCGGCTATCGATTAGTCCAGCACCTTGATCCGGATGTTGCGGAACCAGACGTCGTCGCCGTGGTCCTGCATACCGATGTAACCTTCGTGGTTCGGGCCGCCGCAGTTGTTGAGCAGTTCGAAAGCCAGCGGCCACTTCTCCTCGCTGAACTTGCTCTTCTGGAGCATGTCGGTCCACTGGGGCGTCCAGAGGTGGTACTCCAGCACGTTGGCATCGTTCTGAGCGTGTACGACCGTACCCTTGTAGACGAGGATCTTGGCCTTGTTCCACTCGCCGTAGGGCTTGGCATTCTGCGGAACGGCGGGGATCATGTCGTAGAGCGACGCAGCCTTGCGGTTACCGTCGACACCGAGTTTGGCATCGGGATGGTTCTCGTTGTCGAGCACCTGATACTCCGGGCAGGAGATGTAGATCGGCTCGATGCGCTGCTGGCCCTTGTCATCGGTCGTAGCGACCTCCTGAGCCAGGTAGAAGAGACCCGAGTTGCCGCCCTTGGAGACTTTCCATTCCAGTTCGAGTTCGAAGTTCTTGAACTTGTGGGCGAAGATCAGGTCGCCGCCCTCGCTGGTCTGAGCTTCGCCGCCGCCCGTTCCGTTGAACTTGATGGCGCCGTTGTCGATCGTCCAGCGCGAAGGCACGTTGTCCTTGCCGTAACCGCGCCAGCCGTTGAAGCTCTTGCCGTCGAAAATCACGTAGTAACCGTCCTTGTCCTGCGGGAAGGCCGACAGATCGACCTGCTCCTTTTCGAGGACCGTATATGCGGGAGCCGCTTTGGTTTGGGCATCGGCCGACTCCGTCTGAGCGGTCTTGGCCTTTTTGCCGCTCTGGCCGCCGCACGCGGCGAGCGTTGCGGCGAGAGCGATGCATGCGATGGACAATAATCTCATTTTCATAGGTTTGATAATTTTAAAGGTTTGTTTCTCGGTTGCGGAAGGTTTAGCGGGGCATGTCAGGCAGCTTCCACCCCTCGCGGTAGTTGTGCTTGATGAGCTCCTGAGCGAACTGCTGGGCATTGACCGGATCGGTCCAGGTCTTGTCGAAGGTCGGATGACCGTCCGTGATGTGGAAACCGTCCTTGATCACCGTGCGGATGGTCAGGTCGTCGGGGATGTTCGTGAATCGCATGTTCTCGCCGTCCCACTCCAGTTCGCGGTTGAGGCTCTGCAGGCGCACGGCCAGCACACCCATGACCACCATTTCGTTGAACGGACCGGCCTCGCTGAAGTCCGAAGCCGACGGGATGCGGTCTTCGGGATCCTCCTTGCAGGCACGCACCCAGTCCATCTGGTGCGACTCCTTGACTTCGCGCAGCACCTTCGGGGCGTTGGGCACGCGACCCGAAACCAGATAGGGATCGACCCCGTAGCAGCCGCAGATGAGCGTATCCTTCGTACCGTAGAAGATCACGCCGCCGCCGCTGACATTGAGATCCTTGCCGGCGGGCAGACCGGCCGGACGCTCGGGCAGCAGACCGCCGTCATACCAGTGCACCTCGACTTCGGGCATGGCGACTTTGGGCATGTTGTCGCGGGCCGGGAAGATGAACTTCACGTGCTGGGCCATCGGGGCCGATTCGGTGAGCAGCAGCGTCGAACTGCCCTGCACCTTGGTCGGGTAGCCGAGCTTCAGGGCCTTGAACACCGGGTGGAGGATATGGCAGGCCATGTCACCCAGGGCACCGGTACCGAAGTCCCACCATCCGCGGAAGTTCCACGGCGTATAGATCGAGTTGTAGGGGCGCCAGGGGGCCGGGCCGATGAATGCATCCCAGTTGAGGGTCTTCGGCACGCGCATGTCCTTTTCGGGACGGGCCAGACCCTGCGGCCAGATGGGACGGTCGGTGAAGGTTTCGACCTTGCGGACCTCGCCGATTTCGCCGTTCCAGATCCACTCGCAGATCTTGCGCACGCCCTCGCCCGAAGCACCCTGGTTACCCATCTGGGTGGCCACCTTGTATTTAGCGGCGAGTTTGGTCAGCAGACGCGATTCATAGACGGTGTGCGTCAGAGGCTTCTCCACATAGACGTGCTTGCCGGCGGTGATGGCGTCGGCGGCGATGATCGCGTGCGTATGGTCGGCCGTAGCGACCATGACGGCATCTGCCTGGTTGAGCAGTTCATCGTACATCTTGCGGTAGTCGTTGTACTTCTTGGCAGCGGGATAGCGCTTGAAGACGTGGTCGGCATAGGCCCAGTCGACGTCGCACAGACCGATGATGTTCTGGCTTTCGAGACCCTGGAGCACGGCGGCGCCGCGGCCTCCGATACCTACGCCCAGGATGTTGAGTTTGTCACTGGGAGCCGTGTAACCGAATTTCTTGCCCAGCACCGTACTGGGTACGACCGCCAGTCCGAGCGCGGCGGCAGCTCCTGTTTTCAGGAACTTTCTTCTTGACATTTCGTTTGCCATGGTAATCGCGATATTTAGGTTTGGTGTAGTTTTCAGCAGGCGGGTGAAGGGTTACTGTTTGGGCGAGGGTTTGTTGTCCTGGTCGGTATTTTCAATATCGCGCTCGATATTGTTGACACCGTCCTTGAAGCTGCGGATACCCTTGCCGATACCCTTCATCAGCTCGGGGATCTTCTTGCCGCCGAAGAGCAGCAGGACAATGAGAGCGATGACGATGATCTCACCAGCTCCGATGTTGCCGAGGAATAAGAAATGATTCATCTTGGTCTGCGTTTTTAGTGATTACGATTTTCGGTTTCTTTCAAAATGTTTTCAAAAATACGAAAATATTGCGGAAAAGATGCTTTTTCGGGTGCGGGAATCGACTCAGCGGGTTGATTTTTGATCATCCGTTTCGGAGAGGGAGCAACGCCACCCTCCGCAAAACGTTCCCCGCGGGGGTATCCGGCCGCATCAGTTGTGCTTGTGTAACAATCCGTAACCGTTCGTCATGGTCCGTCGCCGTTCGCGGATGGCGTCAAGCTCCTGCGGGGTACCGATGGCGGGCATGTCGTGGTTGCGGGCATCGTCGAGGAACCGCCACGCATACTCCGAGGCGATGGCGGCATCGCGGAACTGGGGCAGATGCCGGTCGCGGACGCCGCTGCGCAGCGATTCGGCAAAACGGCGGCACAACGTGTCGATGTTCTTTCCGCCGTAGGGTTTTTCGATGCGCTGGGTCTGGGTGACGCCGTGCAGTTCGACGACGGCCGTCTTGAAGTCGTGCGTCATCCGTGCGATGCCTTTCGAACCGATAATATCAATATAGGAGTTGTGGGTCTGATCCTTGGCCAGCTGCCCGTAGACGTGGCCCTGGGTGATGTCGAAGACCACGCCGTTTTCGAACGTTCCGTGACACTGCAGCCACCACGGGTCCTTGTAGCTCCACATGCGCAGGGCCTGTGCGTGCCAGGTTCTGAACTCCGAGTTGGCATACCAGCGGGCGATGTCCACGTAGTGCATGCCGCAGTCGTGGAATGCCGGACCTTCGTATTCATGACCTTCGCCGGGGGCCAGACCGGGGGTCATGTGGCAGACGCGGATGATGGCCAGTTCGCCGATTTCGCCCCGGGCGATGAACTCCCGGATGGCCTGGTGATACCACGAATTCCGCAGATAGAGGTTGACCGTCGACAGGAGCCCGCTCTTTTCGGCCAGATCGACAACCTTCCATTCGCTGACCTGATTCTCGGCAATGGGTTTTTCGGCAATGACATGCTTGCCGGCGGCAAAGGCCCTCTCGATCTGCTCCCGGCGCGAATCGGCCAGCGCAAAGAGGCCAACCACCTGCACCTGAGGATCCTCGAAGATCTCCCTCTCATCGGAGACGATTTTTGCCTCCGGGGCCTTTTTGTGTGCATATTGACGGGACTCGGCCGAGGTATCGCAAATATAGGCAACCTCCCAGTCGGGGCTTTTCTGCATCTGCTCGAGATAGAATCCGCCCATTCTGCCGAATCCGATCAGTCCTACCTTTATAGGATTCATCGTGTCAAAGAAATTAGGTTATTCAGGGTTCGTTTGAGTCGTTACCGGCCGGGGTCAGCCCTCAAGGGGGGGGGCCGTTCGGCCATTTTCATCCTTACAAAGATAAGGAAAGCAATTCAAAAAGAAAAGAAATTTAAAAACAAACCTCTGAAAAAGAAATTTCCGTTCTGATCGACACCCCCGTCCGACCCGTATGTCAGCATGAATTTCAGGAGGAATCCGCCGATCGGAGCGATAAAAACCCGGTGAAGATTCCATTTTCCCGGCAGAAAACCGTATCTTTGCGGACAATAAACCAGCAAACACCATGAACGCAATCACTCGAACCGATTTCACCTTCGAAGGTCAGAAAAGCAAGTATACGGGCAAAGTCCGCGACGTGTACGACATCAACGACGAATACCTGGTCATGGTCGTGACCGACCGCATCTCGGCCTTTGACGTGGTCCTGCCCGAGGGCATTCCCTACAAGGGCCAGGTCCTGAACCAGATCGCCGCCAAGTTCCTCGACGCGACGGCCGACATTCTTCCGAACTGGAAACTCGCCGTGCCGGATCCGATGGTCACCGTCGGCCGCAAGTGCGAGCCCTTCAAGGTGGAGATGGTCATCCGCGGCTACCTTTCGGGCCATGCCTGGCGCGAATACAAGGCCGGCAAACGCACCATCTGCGGTGTGGAGATGCCCGACGGGATGGTCGAGAACCAGAAATTCCCCGAACCGATCATCACCCCGACCTCGAAGGCGGCCGAAGGCCACGACGAGGACATCTCCCGGGAGCAGATCATCGCATCGGGACTGGTGAGCCGCGAGGATTACGAGCAGCTCGAGCAATACACGCGTGCCATCTATCGCCGGGGCAGTGAGATTGCCGCCCGCATGGGGCTGATCCTCGTCGACACGAAGTACGAATTCGGCAAAAAGGACGGCGTAATCTACCTCATGGACGAGATCCACACGCCCGATTCGTCGCGCTACTTCTACGCCGAGGGTTACGAAGAGCGCCTGGCCCGGGGCGAGCGTCAGAAGCAGCTTTCGAAGGAGTTCGTACGCGAATGGCTGATGGCCAACGGATTCCAGGGTCAGCCGGGGCAGAAGGTTCCCGAGATGACGCCGGAGATCGTGGCAGGCATCACGGAGCGCTACATCGAGCTCTACGAGCACATTACGGGCGAAAAGTTCGTCAAGGCCGAGTCGGCTGATACGCAGGCCATCCTGGAACGTATCGAGAAGAACGTCTCGGCCTGCCTGAAGAGCCTCCGATAACGGGGCCGGAGGGCCGGAGGGCCGGAACGGAGAACGGAGAACGGGGTGGAGGCGGCCATTCGTCTTTGCCCCAACGATCCATCGCTCCCGCCCGAAACAAACAAATCCAATACAACCCAAAAAGCGACACCGAAACGTGTCGCTTTTTTTGGGCATCTGCCTGACCCGCCGGCGTCCGGAATCTGCCGCATCTCCGAAAGCCCGCCAATCCTCGAAAATCCACCGCCGCCCGGAACCCAACGTTCCCGAAACTCTCCGCCGCCCGGAGTTACCGTCCCTTGCAACTCGCCGGTCCCCGGAACCCGCCGACGCCCGAAACCCAACGTCCCGAAACTCTCCGCCGCCCGGAATCCGCCATCCCTTGCGACCCGCCGGCGTCCGGAATCCGCCGACCCCGGGCTACAAGCCCGCAGAGCCTCCGACAAGATCAACGCATGAAGTTGCGGATCTGATTGTCGGCATTGAGCGGCACCTGATCGGCCAGCACGAGCGATTTGACCATGTGCAGCGTTTCCTGCTTGTAACGCCGGAAGTGTTCCGAGGCGATGTGCCGGTCGTAGGCCGCACGACTTGCATAGGTCTCCAGAATGGTGATCCGACAGGGATTCTCCTTTTCGGCCAGGGCATACATGGTCAGCACACCCGGTTCGGTCCGCAGCGACGTCTCGCCCACCTCGACAGCCCGAGTCAGATAGGCTTCGCGGTATTCGGGATAGACCTCTATTTTCGAGAGGCGCACGAAGCCATCCGCCGCCATCGGCTCCTTGGCACACATGCCCGGCTCGCGGTCCAGACGCTGACAACGGCCCAACACCTCGCCCGTCGCCAGATAGGAGTAGGTCGGGAATTCGAACAGGACGGGCTTCAGACGCGTGTAGTCGAGCCGTCCGGCGCTGTCCAACACCGCCGGATCGGCATAGGTGTTGACCACCGAACAGACGAAATTGTCAAACCCCGGCGTCTCGTAGATATCCTCGACCCGACACTCCATGGCCAGCGGCGAACCGTCGATCACCGGCGAGCCGTCGGCACCCCAATGGTACTCGAAAGCGTGCGACTTGTCGACTTCGGCACCGCTCACACGGCCCACATAGTCGGCCGTCGGGAGCATCTCCCGGCTCACGAGATTCACCGAGAGGCGGCCCTGCGCACGAATGCCCCGATTGGTGTAGTGGCTGCGGCTCATGCTGACGAGCAGCCGGTCGTGGCCGATGATTCCCACGTGGGCTACCATCAGCCAGTTGGTACGCCCCTCGACCTGCGCGCCGACGACCGTCACCGGCATCGGATAGAGGGCCACCTGATTTCCGATTCGTCTTTTTTCCATCTCCGTTTCATTTTGCGGGTTGACCGCCGGACGCGGCTCCCGACCGCACGCACTCATCATGCAGAGGAGCAGCACTCCCATTCCCCATTTCACAAGACCGTTTCGTTTCATGCTTCGTTCGTCTCCAAAGGTTTCGTACCGAGGGCCTTTTCGGCCAGCCCCCGCAGAATTTCCATCTCGTTGGCCTCGAGCCGGAAGGCGGCCGGAGGCTCCCCACCCGCCGGGACCATGCCCGCCTGATACAGATAGCGGTTCAGAAGCTGCCGTGTCGAGGTGTGGTAGCGGTCCGCCAGGAAGCACACCGCCTCATCGTCATACAACGCAGCGGGTATCACAACCGTTTGATCCATCGTTTCCGAATTTTCTACCCGACAAAGGTAGCCTCTTCCGCCGCGTCCGGCCTACCGATAAACGGGCAGTTCGTATCGTTTTTACGGATTTCGCGGCCCGTGCATGAGGCGATTTGCCCGAAAAAGATGTATTTTTGTAGAACACCCCCCTGTACGACATGAGCAAAATTCTGAAAATACGCAACGTCAGCGACTACAGCCGCTGGGTCGGACACACGGACCGTCATCCGCTGATCAGCGTCATCGACTATGCCGAGTTGCCGCCCGTCCGCCACAGCCTGAACAACTACGACGTCTACGGCATCTTCTTCCACGACGAGGCCGAGATCGATCTGGACTACGGCTGCGGGAAGTACGACTACCGCAAGGGTACGGTCATCTGCGTGGCGCCGGGGCAGATCGGCGGCAAGGAGGACAACGGCGAGGAGGTCCGGCTCACGGGCTGGGCGCTGCTCTTTCATCCCGACCTGCTGCGCGGCACCCCGCTCGAGAAGCGGATCCGCAGCTACTCGTTTTTCGACTATCGGGTCAACGAGGCGCTGCACATGACCGACGAGGAGCACGACATCTTCGTATCGCTGATGCGGCAGATGCGGGACGAGCTGGCGAATCGTCCCGACGAACTGCAGGATACGATTCTCGTCGGGTACATCGGTCTGATGCTGAACTTCTGCCAGCGTTTCTACAACCGGCAGTTTCTCACGCGCAAGCTCGAGAATTCGGACATTCTGGCACGGTTCGACACGCTGTTGCGAGACTATTACGAATCGGGGCGTCAGTTCGAGCTCGGCCTTCCGGGCGTACAGTACTGTGCCGACCATCTCTGCATGTCGCCCAACTACTTCGGCGACCTGATCAAACGCACGACCGGCGACACGGCCGGCAACCACATTCGGCAATATGTCATCCGCCGGGCGCAGGATGCCCTGGCGGCGGGTACCGGCATTGCCGAGACGGCCGACCGCCTCGGGTTCGAATATCCGCAGCACTTCAGCCGGATGTTCCGCAAACAGACCGGACTTACCCCGACGGAATATGTGGCCCGATTCCGGAAAAAAGCGACGGAGTAGCGATCTTCCCTGAAGCGGATGCAGGGACCCGGGCGTGTCAGTTGGCCACTTGCGGCGGAGTTCCTCCGGGAAGGGGATCTCTCACACCCGGGGCAGGATCCGCCCGTTGCCGCCTGGAATACACCGTTCCGAATCGGTCCTCTCCACGCGAGCCAACCGCCCGAAAAAGGAAGGCCTCTCCTGCCGACAGGAGAGGCCTTCCTTTTAAATCAATACGGCCGAACGACACCCTACTCCGCCTCGTGGCAGAACCACTCGCCCGTCAGGGGTTGGCGCCGACCCTGCTCGTCGACCAGTGCCAGCGTCACGCGTCCGCCGTTGTAGTCGAAGTAGCGCAGTTCGAGCGGATGCAGACCGGCCGAGAGAGCCGCCTGGCCCGTCTTTTCGATCAGCGTATGCTCGCCGTCGTTGTCGATGACCACCCGGCCGTCGATCCGCAGCAGGCTACCGTCGTTCGAGGCCAGCGCGAAGGTGTAGATCCGATCCTCCGGCACACGGATATACCCCCGGAAGACGATACCCGTGGCACGACGTCCCTGAGCCACCTTCGGGAACTGCACCGAATCGACCACACAGCCGCCGTCGGCCTTGGCACCGCCGATGGCATCACACTTCGGGAAGCGGCGGAAGAACCACTCCGCCTCCAGACCGGGACGGGTCTCGGCCACCTCGGTCGGAGCAGCGAAACCGCACTTCTCGTAGCGGATCTTGACCCAGTCGCCCGTGCGGCCGTCGGGATGGAAGGCCCGCACCTGCAGCAGCGCATTGTCCCGGAAGGTGATCGGACCGGTGTAGACCGGCGAGGAGACCGTCGGCACCGAACCGTCGAGCGTATAGCGCAGGATGGCTCCCGGCAGCGGGCAGGTCACCGTCGAGCGGATCGAATCGGTGAAGACGCAGAATTCGTGGAAATTCTCCAGCGACGGGATCCGGTAGTTGACCCCTTCGGCATCGAGCCGCGCGCAGTAGCGCATCAGACGCGGCATCAGCTCCTGCTCGCGGACCTGCTCCTCGGGGCGCCATCCCTTCTCGGCCACGATCAGCAGCCGCGGATAGAACAGATACTCGGCACGCGACAACGTCGGCACCTTTTCGGCCCAGACGTTGCCCTGCACACCCAGGATACGGGCCTTCTGCTCCTGCGGGAGCGAATCGGGAACCAGCCGGTAGTTGCACGTACGCTTCAACGAGCCGGCATCCTCCTCGAGCGAGAAGTAGAACCACGTCTGCGGACAGAGGATCAGATCGCAGCCCTGACGCGTTGCCAGATCGACCGATTCGGGGACCCACGGACGCCACCACATGATGGTCGTCGAGGGTTTGACCTCGCCCTGCAACAGTTCGTCCCAGCCGATCATCCGGCGGCCGTTGGCCTCGAAGAAGCGCTCCATGCGGTGGGTGAACCACGCCTGCAGGGCGTGACCGTCGGCGAGCCCCTCCCGGCGCATGCGGGCCTGACAGCGCGGGCAACGGTTCCAGTTCTTCATGTTGACCTCGTCGCCACCGATGTGGACGTATTCATAGGGGAAGAGTTCGAAGACCTCGCGCCAGATCTCCTCGCAGAAGTCCAGCACCTCGTCCTTGCCCAGGCACAACGGCGACGAGAAGGCCTCGCCGCTCCACGTCTCGGGTTCGAAGCAGGTCATTTCGGGATAATGCTCGATGGCCTGCAGGAAGTGGCCCGGCATGTCGATCTCGGGGATGACGTCGATACCGCGACGGGCAGCATAGTCCACCACCTCGCGAATCTCCTCCTGCGTGTAGTAGCCGCCGTAGAGCGTATCGGTGCCCTCGACGCGCAGGTACTTCTCCGGGAGCAGGAAATCGGCATTCTTCTCGCGCGCGGCACGCCCCATACAGATCGTATCGTGCTTGTTGTAGTGCCGCCATCCGCCCTTTCCGGCCAGATCGGGATAGGCCTTGATCTCAATGCGCCAACCCTGATCGTCGGTCAGATGCCAATGGAACTTGTTGAGTTTCAGACGGGCCATCTGGTCGAGCAGCGAGCAGATCTCCTCCTTGTCGAAGAAGTGGCGGCTCACGTCGAGCATCACGCCACGCCAAGCGAAGGCCGGTGCATCCGATACCTCCGCGCAGGGAATCACCCCTTCGGCCCCCTTGCCTGCGGGCAGCAGCTGCCGCAACGTGGCGATTGCGTTGACCACGCCACGGGGCGATCCGCCCGTGATCCGGACACCCGATCCGGTGACCGCCAGCCGGTAGGCCTCGTCGGCCAACGCTGCGGTATCGAGCCCCAGTTCGATGTCACCGGACGCTGTTTCGCTCCGTACGGCCTCCGTATAGGGGGCGAGGGCCTCCGTCAGATAGTCGGCCTGCGGGGCAAGCAGCGGATCGGTGATCCCGATGCGCGTCTGCGCCGGGAGACGGTATGTGCCGCGGCTCCACGCCACCTCCTGCGGTTGGGGGATCAGCGTGGGAAGGGTCTCGGCCGAAGGCGCTGCACAGCTGCCCAGCAGCAGCGCAGCCAGAACGGCCGGTATGAAAAATTTTCGTCGGTTCATAAAGGGTCAGTTTTTGGATTGGAAGTTTCCGTTCATGCGCAGGGCCAGCGTATCGTCGTACTGACGCTGCAGGCGGAGGAGTTCATCGATCATCCGGGCCCGCTGGTCGGCACATGCCGGATCGTCGTAGCGGTTGTTCAGCTCGTGGGGGTCCGTCTCCAGATCGTAGAGCTCCCAGTGGTCGATGTCGTTGTAGAAATGGATGAGTTTCCAGCGGTCGTCGCGCACGCCGTAGTGGCGTTTGACCATGTGTTCGGCCGGATACTCGTAGAAGTGGTAGTAGAGCGAGCGGCGCCAGTCATCGGGCTGTTCACCGCGCAGCAGCGGCAGCAGCGAGCGACCCTGGATGTCGTCGGGAACCTCAACGCCGGCCAGTTCGAGGAACGTCGGCGCATAGTCGATGTTCTGCACCATCGCATCGATGTCGCCCCGCACACCGCCCGGAAGGCGCATGACCAGCGGCGTGTGCATCGACTCCTCGTACATGAATCGCTTGTCGAACCATCCGTGTTCGCCGATGTAGAAGCCCTGATCCGAGGTGTAGACCACCAGCGTATTTTCGGCCAGCCCCGTGCGGTCGAGGTAGTCGAGCAGACGTCCCACGTTGTCGTCCAGCGACTTGAGCGTCTTCAGATAGTCGCGCACATAGCGCTGGAACTTCCATTCGGCCCGAGCGCGTCCCTGCGGATTGGTGCGGTAGAACTCCTCGATGATCGGATCGTAGAACCGGTCCCAGGCGGCACGCTGCGAAGGGTTCATCCGCCCGACCATGCGTTCGAGCCAGTCCTTCAGCCGGCCCTGCTTGTCCTCGCGGTACATCTTCAGGTCGTAGATCGGATCCATGTCGTGGTCCGAGGCGATCGACATCTCCTGCGCTGCAGCGGCCGGACGCCCCTCGTAATCGTCGTAGAAGGTCTCCGGAACGGGGAACGTCCGGTCCTCATACAACGTCAGGTTGCACGTGTCGGCCATCCAGTTACGGTGCTGCGCCTTGTGGTGGACGAGCAGGCAGAAGGGCTTCTCGGGATCGCGCTCGCGGTCGAGCCACGCGAGGGCCTTGTCCGTAATGAGGTTCGTGATGTAGCCTTCGTTGCGGAGCGTATCGCCGGTCTGCAGGATGAAGTCCGGGTTGTAGTAGTCGCCCTGATCGGGGATGATCTCCCAGTGGTCGAAGCCCGTCGGGAGGCTCTCCAGATGCCATTTGCCGATGATCGCCGTCTCGTAGCCCGCCCCGCGCAGCAGCTTCGGGAAGGTCTGTTGCGAACCGTCGAAGACACAGGTCGTATTGTCGTAGAAACCGTTCTTGTGCGAGTGCTTGCCCGTGAGCATGCAGGCACGGCTCGGGCCGCTCAGCGAATTGGCCACGAAGCTGTTTGTGAAGCGGACGCCCTCGGCGGCAATCCGGTCGAGGTTGGGTGTCGAGGCGTAGCGGCGGTCGTAACAGCTCATCATCTGGGCCGTATGGTCGTCGGTCATGATGTAGAGGATGTTCATCGGGCGCGCCGCCGGCTTGCGGTCCGAGCAGCCGGCCAGCGACAGCGTTGCCAGACCGCCCAGCCCCAACCGATAGAGGTCTTGTTTTTTCATGCAGTTATGAATGAATGGATGAAGGAGCGCAGGACGCCGCGGCACGTCGATCCGTCCGACGGCGCCCCGCGCTTCCCGAAGCCTGTTACTCGTCCATCTTTTCGGAGTTCTCGACCCACTTCAGCCCCGTAGCCGGACCGGTGAAGGTCTCGGGCCAGGCGGCGGCACCGATTTCCTGGGCCGACGAGTACTGACACGTACCGAGATGGCCGTTGCCCGTAGCGTCGTTGAACGTGTAGCCCGAACCTTCGTCCATCTTCCAGTAGCCGAGCAGGCCTTCGCTCTTCGGGTCGACGCTCGAGGCGTTGTTGGTCAGTTGGGCCGCCGTGCGGGCCACGTTCCACAGACGCACCTCGCGGAACGAAATCGTCTGCGTGAAGTAGGACGGCTGCGGCAGCAGCGAGAAGTAGCGGAAATTGATCGACGCATTGGGGGCATCCTTCGTGGCCACCTCCACGCCGTCGAGATAGAGACGCGTCTTGCTGCCGTCGAAGGTGATGGCCACATGCTGCCACGTTTTGGCCTGGTTGGGCGTCGTGGCATCGACGGCCGGCTTGACCATCGAGTTGACCTGCATCCACTTCTTCGGATCGTTGTTCTCGAAACGTACCCACATGCGGTTGGCCAGCGAACGCGACGTACCCTCCAGACCGACGATCATCTGGTTGTTCGTCGTCGAGAAGTCATCCATGTACATCAGGAATTCGAAGGTGTAGGCCGTGAAGTTGATATCCTCGTCGCCCATGTCGAACATGATCCGGTTCTTCTTCGAGCGGTCGCCGGTCTCGGCAAATTCGGAGTTGAAGACCGGTGCGGGCACGATGCGCTGCCAGTTGCAGATGACCAGGAACTGCGAATTGTCGTTCAGCACGCGCATGTCGCCGTCGGCGCTGCAGAGCCGCACGGGCAGGGCATAGGTCACGCCCGACTCCTTCATCTCGTCGCTGTAAGGGAGAATCTCGACCTGCAGCGGAGCCGCCGAAGCCGCCCCCGCCGCAATCGATACGGGATCTGCCGGGAGGTTGTAGCTACCGTCGGGGAGCTGCACGTAGGAGGTTCCGTTGAGCGAGTTGTAACGGGTCAGCACCTCGGGATCGACCTCGAAACGGAAGCTCACCTCCGAGGCTGCGCGATCGCCCAAACGAGCCGTCAGCGTGGTCTGCGCGCCTTCGTCGTTCGAGAACGAGAGCAGCGTGCTGGTCGCATCGTAGGCCTCGGCGATGTAGGCCGCATTGTCGATCGGCTGGAATTCGGCGTCGTTGCACCCGGCAGCGGCCGCCATCAGCAAACCTGCCATCAGTCCCCGGCAGGCCAGGTTCATCACGATCTTTTTCATAGGTAGTCGTTTTTTATCGGTTGGTTTGTGCCGGGTTCATCGTCGCGATGATCTGGCGATAATATCGGTAGCAGTCGTTCTTGAAGTCGTTCTGCATCTTGTAGGCGCCGACGCCGCCCTTGCCGACACCGGTGTAGGGTTCCCAGAGGGCCATGCCCAGCAGCGAATTGACCTTCGAGCCGTCGTCGAGCGTCCAGGTGATGCCGCCGTTGCCGGCCACATCGGCCGGTTCGAAATTCTCGGTCACGATCAGTTTGCGGGTGATTGTTTCGGCATCGACCTTTCCGTCGAACGTCGTCACGAGACGCTCCAGACGGGTATCCAGCATGCTCATTACCGACAGGCTGTAGGTCTGCAGGATATAGTAGTCGAAGCAGTCGATCGTTTCGACGGGCATCGAATGGACCTCACCGTCGACGATCAGCATCTTGTCGCTGCCCGACTTGGGGCCCAGACGCCGGCTGCACTCGTCGACAAACCAGTTCACCCGGTCGTCGGCCGTCGTACCGGCAAAGATGTCGCCCTGTTCGGGGACCCGGGAGGGCTCGCTGGCGATATTGCCCATATGGCCGGCATTGGGTTCGAAGTCGATGTCCAGGCCGTCGTAGCCGTTGGCCAACACCAGATCGACCATTGCGTTGGCATACTTGCGGATGGCGGTTTCGATCTCCTCGGCCGAGGCGTCGTCGGTCCACCCCCAGTAGAGGCGGCGCAGACGGATGATTTCATCCTCGGAGGCGGCATCGGCCGTCACTTCGTCGGGCGTGGCATTCAGTCCGATGTTGGTCAGCAGCGTCGTCACCACGACCTTCGTGCCCTTCTTCTCGCGCACGGCCCGCATGTCGGCCTTCTGCTCCTCGTTCGGCGTGAAGGGCGACCAGATGGCCACCAGATCCACGCTGTCGGGAATCCCCATCAGGCTTGTAGCCGTCGAGGCCGACACGGGGTTCCAGCCGTCGAACCAGCCGAAGGCCAGCGTATGTTCCGAAGCCTTGTAGGCCTTCAGATCGGCATAATAGGAGTCCGGGAAGGGTTGGGTCAGATCGCGGGGTTCGGGTTCCGTCCACTCGCTGCAGCTGCAGAAGAGCGCCACCGCTACGGCCGTCAGGGCCGGGAATATCTTTTTACGATTCATTTTCATGGTTTTTCAGTGTTTGAAGGTCAGTTTTTCTTGGCCCACCATACATCGGTGCCATACTCGTCGGGACCGCCCAGCAGCTGAACGCCGCCGCGCAGGTTGTCGCCGTTGTTGTCGTACTCCGACTGCGGGTAGTGCAGACGCCGCATGCCGCGGTCGCTGTCGACCGTCCCCCACATGTTGCCGGCGCTGAGGTTGTTGACCGCCATGAGCATCTTGGGGAATCCCGTCCGGCGGAAATCGGCCCAGGCTTCGTGACCAATCATGTGGTTGGCGATCCACTTCTGGATGATGATGCGTTCGAGCTCCTGTCCGTCGTTGGCCCAGGCCACCGAGGGGGCCTCGCCGAAATTGGCCGAGCTGTGGCGTCCGAGCGGATCGGTGTAGGAGAGCGTGACGGCACCGGTCTGCATGTAGGTGTTGAACGACGAGGAGCAGCCGGCCTCCTCGAACGACGTTTCGATTCCCTTGTTGTAGAGGTTCTCGGCCGTGTCGCCCATGGCCCAGCCCAGCAGGGCGCCTTCGGCCCGCAGGAACCAGCTCTCGGCTGCGTACATCACCGGCACGGGATCCGTCTCGCCGTAGAGCGGATAGGAGAAGAGCGTGTAGTCGGTCACGGCGACATCCTGAATGCCCGAGCGGGCTCCGGCATAGGGCTGATCGGCATACCCCGACACCGAGAAGTAGGCGCTGCACCGCGGATCGGCATAGGCGTTCATGTACATCGTGATGTTGGCGTTCGAGCGCAGATCCTGCCACGAGGAGCTGGTGGCCTGGGTGTAGAAGGGGTTTCGGCGCGACGTCGAGACGAAATAGAGCGACTGGGCCGTCGATTCGATCAGGCCGTAGGTGTCGCGGGCGGCCACGGCCTCTTCGGCAATCGTCTGCGCCGAGCTCTCCACGCCGCTCATGCGGATGGCCATGCGCAGCTTGAGCGTGTTGGCGAAGCGGATCCACGAGCGCACGTCACCGGCATAGTTGCTGATGTCGAAATCGGCGAGCAGCGTCGTGTTGCCGGCCGAAACGAAGGTGTAGAGTTCGGCCATGGCGGCATCCAGGTCGTCGATCATCGCCAGATAGACGTCACGCTGGCTGTCGTAGGGCACCGAGAAGGTACCGTTCTGCATCTGCTTGTAGGGGATCGGACCGTAGGCGTCGGTCACGCGGAGCATCGAGGCCACGCGGATGATCTGTGCCAACTGATAGACGGCCCCTTCGCCGCCGGTGCTCGACAGCACCTGGAAGTAGTTGCCGTAGAAGTTCGAGAAGCAGTTTTCGAACAACGGGTCGTTGAAGTCGTCCGAGGGGTTGTAGGTCGAGATGTTCTGACCCTGGTAGGGCTTCACGGCCGAGCAGTATCCGCCCAGTTCGTCGCCGAGCAGCACGTCCTGATACTGCGAGGCGTTGACCTGGTAGTGGGTCATCCACTCCATCATCGACGGGAAGAGGATGCCGATACCCACGTTGTCACCGACGAGATCCTCGTCCGTCGGGCGGTAGGGTTTGGTGTTGTACTCTTCGAAGTTTCCGGTGCAGGCCGCAGCGGCGAGCAGTGCCGTGCAAAGCACTCCGCGACCGAACAAACGTTTGATAGTATGCTGTTTCATGATTGGTCGGCTGATTTTAGAATTGGAATTTCACGGAGAAACCGAGGTTGCGCAGGCTGGGCAGCATGAAGTAGTCCACGCCCTGGAGGAAGTTGTCGGAGGTCGAGGTCGTCAGTTCGGGATCGAACGGCGCCTTGTTGTAGATCATCCACAGGTTGCGGCCCACGAGCGAGACGGTCATCGACATCTTGTTGCGGAACCACTTGCGCGGCAGCGAGTAGCCCACCGACAGCTCCTGCAGACGGACGTTCGTGGCCGAATAGATGTAGTAGGCCCCGGCGCCCGTACCGGCACCGATTGTCTGATAGTAGTTCTTGGCGTCGACCAGGCCGTTGTTGATCCGCACGCCGCCGGCATCGCGCGCCGCGGCCGAACGCTCCGACACACCGTAGTAGTCGAGGATCGCCTCGGTGTTCGAGACGACCGATCCGCCCAGACGGGCCGCGATCATGGCCGTCAGCGTCACGCCCTTGTACGAGAAGCTGTTGTTCCAGCCCAGATTGCCCTTCGGCAGCAGCGAAGCCACCTTGCGGCGTTCGGTCGTCGTCAGCTCGACCTGATTGGTCGACGGATCGACATAGATGTTACCGTTTCCGTCGGTGCGCAGTTCGCGGTTGATGTAGAGGTCACCCATCGTGCCGCCCTCGTAGAGGATCACCTGCGGCGAACCCGTATTGCCGAGGGTGGCCTTCTCCAGATAGGGCATCTCGATCGGCTGACCGTCGACGGGGCTGATCACGCCGTCGGCCAGACGGATGATCCGGTTGCGGTTGGTCGTGTAGGTGAGGCTCGTGTCCCAAGAGAACTCCTTCCAGGTGTTGTGGTAACCGAGCAGCAGCTCCAGACCCGAGTTGCGGACCTGTCCGGCCTGCACCAGTACGGACGAATAACCCGACGTCGACGAAGGGGTCGACTCGAAGGTCTGGTTGTAGGTATCCGAGCGGTACCACGTGGCGTCGAGGTTCAGCTTGCCGCCGAAGAAGCGGGCATTCAGACCGACCTCCCACGATTTGGTCTTTTCGGGTTTGAGGTTGTCGTTCGGGAAGCGGTGGTTCGAGTCCCACTCGTGGTTCTGGGCGCGGTACTCGTAGTAGGGGCTGGTCAGATAGGCCGCATAGGAGGAGCCGACGGCCGAATAGGAGGCGCGCAGCTTCAGGAACGAGAACCAGTCGGGAAGATCGACCATCTCGGAGATCACGCCCGACAGACCCACCGACGGATAGAAGAACGAGCTGTACTTCGAGAAGGCCAGAGCCGATTCCCAGTCGTTGCGGCCCGTGACGGTCAGATAGAGCATGTTCTTCCAGCCCACCTCGACGTTGGCGAAGACGCTCTGCGACTGAACCCGCGACCCATCCTCGCGTTCGCGGTACGAGGTGGTCGAGATGTTGGTGATCGAGAAGAAGTTGGGGATCTTGCGCAGGTCACCGCCCCACCCCATCAGATCCATCTGCACGTCCTTGATCGAGGCACCGATGTTGGCCGTCAGGTGCCAGTCGTCCGAGAAGTAGTGGTCGATGTTGGCGATGGCATCGGCATAGATCTGACGGTCGTTGCGCTTGGTGATGTTGTAGAGGCCCTTTTCGCCGGCGAAGTTGGTATCCGTACCGGCATAGCGTTTGTTGGTGATGTCCATGTCCGAGTTGTCGACCTTCACGCGGCCCGTCAGGTTGAGCCACTTCGTCAGGTCGTACTTCAGGCTGGCCGAGAGCATGTAACGGCGCTTCTTCGACTCGTTGATCATCTTGTGCATGATCCAGTAGGGGTTCTGGAACGACATGTCGCCCGAACCGTAGGTCCAGTTCTGCGTATAGAGGTTGCGCGACTCGTCCCAGATCTGGTACATGCGCACGTTGTCGAAATCCTCGCCGCGCGGGAAGAGGTAGAGGGCCGGCAGCGGGTTGAAATACTGACCCGAAGCGATCATGTTCTTGTTGCTCTGGAGGATGTAGCTGGCGCTCAGGTCGAGCGTCATCTTGTCGTCGAGGAACGAGCTGACGTCACGGATCGTGAAGTTGTAGCGGTTGTAACCGCTGTTGGGCAGGATGTTCCGGGCATTGGTCGTGGCGGCCGAGAAGTAGGTCTGATGGCGCTTCGTACCGGTCGAGAACGAGACCGAGTTGTTGACGTTCGAACCCGTATTGAAGAAGCACGACGGATCGAAGCGGCGCGACGTCCGGGCGCCCCAGCTCTGATAGGAGCCGACTTCGTTGCCGTAGGTGTTCTGGAAGCGCGGCATGATGAACGGCATCGAGAAGGTCGTGCTGTTCGAGACGCTGACCGTCGTTTTGCCGGCCTCGCCCTTCTTCGTATTGATCAGAACGACGCCGTTGGCGGCATCCGAACCGTAGAGGGCGGCGGCCGAGGGGCCCGTCAGCACCGAGATCGACTCGATGTCGTCGGGATTGATGTCGGCCACGCCGTCCGATCCGAGGTAGTTGCCCTGCAGGCCGTCGTCCGAGGAGCCGAACGAAACGTTGGTCATCGGCACACCGTCGATCACGTAGAGGGCGTTGTTGTCCTTGTAGATGGACTTCGCGCCGCGCATCACCACGCGCACGGCACCGCCCACACCGGCTGCCGAGGAGTTGATCTGCACGCCGGCGACCTTGCCGTTGAGCGAGTTCATGAAGTTGGCATCCTTGACCGTCATGATCTCTTCGGCCTTGACCTCCTGGACGTTGTACGAGAGGGCCTTCTCCTGGCGTTTGATACCGAGGGCCGTCACGACGACGTTCTCGACGGCCACGGCCGACTCCTGGAGCGTGATGTCGAACTGCGTACGTCCGTCGACCGCCACCTCCTGCGACTCATAGCCCAGGTAGTCGAAGAGCAGCGTCGGCTGCTGTGTCCCCTCGGGGATGCGCAGCGTGAAGCGGCCGTCAATATCCGTACTGACGCCGATGGTCGTTCCCTTGAGGATGACCGAGGCGCCGATGACCGGCAGTCCGTGGGCATCGAGGACCGTACCGGAGACCTCTCCGGGGGTTGTTGCGGCGGCCTTGGCGGCCGATGCACCTTGTGCCGCAGCGGTGAGGATGATGTTCGAACCGTTGATTTCGTAGGAGAGACCCGTTCCGCGGAGCATCTGCGAGAGGGCGTCGCTCACCGGAAGGTTGTCGGCCACGACACTGACCGTATGATCGATATCGAGACTTTTGTCGTAGATGAACAGGTAGCGGGTCTGTTTTTCGATTTCGTCCATGACCCGTTCCATTTTGACTTGCCGCATGTCGATGGTGACACGGGCCGTTTGAGCGGCGGCCGGGCGTGCCGGGAGGCACAATACGGCCGCAAACAGGAAGGTTATCAGGCATTTGATTTGGCCTGACACTTTTTTCTTCATATCTTTGCAGGTTGGTTTAAGGATAATAATTCAAGGTTGTCCCAATGCGCGGGAGCGACCGTTATCCGACCGGCCCGGGGTTGTTGGCGCAGCTCCGGGCCTTTCGTATGGGAATCCGGACAACGGTGGGTGGCAGGATGTACGGATCACAAAATCATAGGCAGGCGTTGGTTTTAAGGTTCGGAAGAAGGGGTTTTATCAATAGATCGTTATCACGTTGGTCTGTGCGTCGTAGTCGTATCGGAAGTCGCAGCCGCGCTGCAGAATTCCCAGGGCGTGTTCTATACCGTCCGAGATGCGGATCTTGCCGATGGCCTCGATGCGGGGCATCCGCGACAGACGCACGTCGAAACGTACGCCGTAGCAGCTTTCGAAGCGTTCGAGAATCTCCCCGAACGTGCAGCCGCTGACGGAGATCTGCCCCTCGGCCCAGAGGTAGTCGTTCGGGTCGTCGGCCGCCTCGACCATCAGCAGACCGTCCTGCAGCGAGACCTTCTCGTTGGGGCGGAGCGTCACCTGCTGCCGGTCGCCGCGGGACATCACGCGAACCTTTCCCTGGAACAACGACGTCGAGAATTCACCGTTGCTTTCATCGGCACTGACGTTGAAACGGGTTCCGAGCACCTCCACCCGACAGGCGTAGGTCTCCACGACGAACGGGTGCTGCTCATCGTGCGTGACGTCGAAGAGGGCCGTACCCTTGAGACGCACCTCGCGCGTCGAACCGGCAAACAGAGCCGGATATTCGAATTCGGCTCCGGAGTTGAGCCACACCGAGGTACCGTCCTGCAGCGTGAGGTTGATACGCTGCCCGGCGGGGACAACGATTCGGTTGGTCAACGCGGCCCAGTTCCGCTCGTGATAGGAGGTGACGCCCCATCCGATGCCCAGCGCCAGCACGATCACGGCGGCCAGACGCACGGCATAACCGGCCAGACGACGAATCCGCCCCCGTACGACGGGCCGTGCGGCGGGTTTTGCGGCCGGAATCGGGGCAAAGAGCTGCAGGGCCGTAAACAGGGCCCGTTCGCGGTCGAACGTCCGACGGTTCTGCGCATCGGCATCGAGCCACTCCATCACACGGCGCTCCTCGTCGGGCGAGGCTTCGCCTCTGAAAAAACGGTACAGGGTCTCCTTTTCCATCATGTCTCTTTTGCTCTTTGCGGTTTCTGTTTTCCGGGGCAGCCACCCTTCCGGGCGGTCATTCACTATATAAGCACTTCAGCCGGGCGTTTTCCCGGCTGAAGTTCGAATTTTTTTGAATTTTTTTTCGTCAGGGTCTGGAAAGACGCTCCAGAAGGGCTGCGGCGAGGAAGGCCGGCAGGTAATCGTGCAGGGCATGGCGCAGTTTGGCCAGGGCCTTTTCGAGTTCCGAACCCACGCGGCGTTCGCTGATGCCGAACTGTTCGGCCACCTCGCGGTAGGAGCGGCCGCGGAAGCGTTGCTCGGTGAAGACGCCCCGCGTCAGGGCGGGCATCTCGTCGAGGCTTTCGCGCACGAGGCGCTCGATCTCGCCCTCGAACAGCTGCCGGGGATCGCACAGCTCCAGCGAACGGATATTCTCGCGCAGCACCCGGTTTTCGAGCGCCTCGATCTCGCTTTGGGCCCGCTGGCGGATCAGCCGGGCCCTGAGATGGTTGAGACACTTGTGTCGCAGCGTCGTGAAGAGATAGGCGACCACGTTGCCCGAGGTATCGATGCGGCCGCGGTTCTCCCAGAAATAGAGGAAGGTGTCGGTCACCAGATCCTCAGCCACGAGGCGGTCGCGGACATATCCGCGGGCGAACTCGACAAAACGCGGGCGGTACTCGTCATAGAGCCGTCCGAAATCCACGTCATCGTTCTTATTGACAGGGATGTGTCTCACGGAGTTGCGTTTAGCCGTACAAATATACGATTTTTTGAAAAAACGCCGACGCCGGGCAACAAAAACCGACATCCGGAAAATCGGTTTTCGGTTCGTAACGGAGCATGATTTTCGGACTGCGGCTTGCCCGAACGGCGAAAAATCCGCATCTTTGCACAACCCAAAATTCCGAATGAATGCTCCATACCGACGATACGCGCATCGAGGCCCTGGCCATCCACGTGGTGGGCAACCAGTCGAAGGACGAGCCGCTGCTGGCCTCGCCCGGTCTCTCACCCCAGAGCGACGACGAGGCGCTGATGCAGACACTGACGGCCTATTTTCTGGACGGTTTCAAGGATGAATCGTGCTACAACCTCTACCACGAAAGCGACCTTGCGTGCAACGAGGTGTGGAACTTCGTCGGGCGGATCTTCGACGATCCGTCGACGCTCTACGACAACTCGCTGAGCCTGGCCCGCCACCTCTACGCCTGCGGGACGCTGCCGCAGATCAAGGGCGGCGAGTTCTACGTCGTCCATTTCCGCGACTGCCGTTTCGGCGGTGAGACGGTCGATGCCGTGGGGCTCTTCAAGTCCGAGACGCGCGACACCTACCTCGACGCCCGCACGGACGACGACGGCGTGCATCTGTCGACCCGCGAGGGTATCGACATCAAGCGGCTCGACAAGGGTGCCGTGATCTTCAACCTCGATCGCGACGAAGGGTTCGTCGTGCGGATCGTCGACAACACCAACCGCACCGAAGCCCGCTACTGGATCGACGACTTCCTGCACGTTCGCGAGCGTCAGGACAGCTATCACAACACGCACAACGCCATGGCCATGTGCAAGAAGTATGTCACGAAGCACCTGGCCCGGGAGTTCGACGTCTCGAAGGCCGATCAGGCCGAACTGCTCAACGAGACGATGAACTACTTCCGCGAGCAGGACAACTTCTCGATGGAGGATTTCTCCGAGAAGGTGATCCGCCAGCCGGAGGTGGCCGAGAGCTTCGCCCGCTTCAAGCAGGCCTACGAAGAGGAGCGCGACATCCGCATCGAGGACGGGTTCGACATCTCGGATGCGGCGGTCAAGCGCCAGGCCCGCGCCTACAAGAGCGTCATCAAGCTCGACCGCAACTTCCACATCTACATCCACGGCAACCGTGACCTAATCGAGCAGGGCCAGGACGAAAAGGGCAAATACTACAAGGTCTACTATCAGGAGGAGGAGTGACCCCCTCCACAGGTCCGGCTCCGCCGCGACACAACAAAGAGCGCTGATCCGAAACCCGCCGTCCCGAAACACCCGGCAACGAAACCCGTCCCCGGAATTCCTGTCCCGGAGCCCGCTGCTCTGAACCCGTCCAACAAATACCGCCGCAACGAAACCCATTCGACAAACACCGCCGCAACGATGATTCAGCAACGCATCTTCACGCTCCGGCCCCGCCGCCGGGGATTCCACCTGGTGACGGACGAGATCCGCAGCCACCTGCCGGAGCTTCCCGCCACGGGACTGCTCCACCTGTTCATCCGCCACACGTCGGCCGGACTTTCCCTCAACGAGAATGCCGATCCCGACGTACGGAGCGACCTGGAGGCCATCTTCAACCACCTGGTCCGCGAACGCGAGAGCTATTATGCCCATACGCTCGAGGGCGACGACGACATGCCGGCCCATGCCAAATCGACCCTCGTGGGGGCCGACCTCACGATACCGATCGTCGACGGCCGTCTCGGACTGGGAACCTGGCAGGGCATCTACCTGTGCGAATTCCGCAACCGAGCCGCGGGACGACAGATCGTCGCCACGATCCTCGGAGAGTAGCCGCAGCGCCCGTTCTGACCGCATCCGCCGGCCGGGCCCCGCGAGAAAACGGATTCGGCAGGACTTCCGAAGAGATTCCGGACAACCTCCGCAGCGAAATTTTCCGTATCTTTGACCACCGGACCGTCTGTCGAAACGGATCCGAAAACAAAACACGATGGAAGCAATTACCGAATTTCTGATCGACTGGGGCTATTGGGGGCTCTTTCTCTCGGCGTTCGTGGCCGGGAGCATCCTGCCGTTCAGCTCCGAAGCGGTGATGGTCGTATTGGTCCGCATGGGGCTCGACCCCGTGGGGTGCGTGGCGGCCGCTGCGCTGGGCAACACCCTCGGCGGCATGACCTGCTACTGGATCGGGACGCTCGGACGCACGGAGTGGATCACCCGCCTGGGGGTTTCGACGCGTCAGCTGGCCCGGGCCCGAAAATTCCTCTCCGGGCGCGGCGCCCTGATGGCCTTCTTCGCCTTCCTGCCCACGATCGGCGAGGCCATTGCCATCGTCCTGGGGCTGATGCGCAGCAATGTCTGGCTGACGGCCGGCTCGATGCTCGTGGGCAAGACGCTGCGTTATGTCGTCATTCTGGCCTCGTTCGAAGGGGTCGTCTCGCTCTTCTGACGCCCCGCCATCCGAACCGACTCGCCCTGGTCCACCCTCGCCAAACACCTCCGTTATGGAAATCCGCCCTACCGACACCCCTTCCCGTGAATTGCTGCTGCTGGCCGACGAATCCGAAGCCTCCGTGGCCGATTACCTGCCGCGCAGCCGCTGTTACGCCGCTTTCGCCGACGGACAAATCGTCGGACAATACCTGTTGCTACATACACGTCCCTTCACGGCCGAGGTGGTGAACATCGCCGTCGTGCCGGCGTATCAGCGCCGGGGTATCGCAACTGCCTTGCTGCAACACGCGATCCGAACGGCTCGCAAAACGGGATTCCGCATCCTCGAAATCGGAACCGGTGACACGGCTACAGGACAGATTGCCCTTTACGAACGTTGCGGATTCCACCGCTGCGGCCTCGACATCGATTATTTCCGCAAACACTACCCCGCCCCGATCGTCGAAAACGGGGTGGAGTGCCGCCATATGGTCCGCCTGCGCATGGAGCTGACCGGAGAATAATCTCCCGCAACAGCCCCTGCCATCCACCCGCTTCGGTCCGGAGGGCCATGCCTCCGCAAGAGCGCGGGTCTGCTCGAAACGGACTTCTCCCCCAAAGAGCCCGCCCCGCAGAAGACGCCCAAGAAAAAATCCGGTCCCGACCTTCGGAACCGGATTCCACTACTGAAATCTACTATGACAAAAACTTTTTCGGACGGAAGGTCCATCCATCCTGCCGACAAACGTCGGGCAGAGTCGTCCCGTCGGAATTATTCGTTCGACGAGGCGAGCTGGGCCGCCAGCGTGTAGGTGCGCGCAGCCATCTCCTTGTCCAGCATGTAGAGGCCGAACTTGTTCCCCTCGACAGCTTCGCAGGCCTGGATCTTCTCGCGGGCAGCCTCCTCCTCTTCGACCTGCTCGTTGACGAACCAGACGAGCATGTTCGACGAAGCGTAATCGTGATCCTCGGCGGCAATGGCCACCAGATTGTCGATCATGGCCGTCACCTCCTTCTCGTGCTTCAGCGTATCCTGGAACATCTCCAGCGGCGAGGCCCATTCGGTCCGCACGGCCTCAATCGGCTGCAGCGAAACCCGTCCCTCGCGCGAAAGCAGGTAGTTCATCAGGATGCGGGCATGATCCTGCTCCTCGCGGAACTGCACGTAGAACCAGTTGGCAATGCCCTTCAGCCCCTTGGCCTCGGCATCCACCGACATCGACAGGTAAAGATACGCCGACCACAACTCGGCATTGATCTGCGCATTGAGCGCCTCATGCAATTTTTGACTCAACATGGCGGTAACTTTTTGGTTGGTAATGTTTCTGCTTGTGAGAGCAAATATACGATCGTTTTACGTGATTCACACAAAAATATCGATCACATTATTTTATACGCCCATCAGCAAAAAACATAGCGGCATCCAACCATGCAATTCGGATGCCGCAATGCCATTTGACGGGGGGGGGAAAATCCGCCGGGCGGGCCGGCAATCAGTCGTCGATATCGACCAGGCGGAACGAGCGGTCGAACTCCAGATCCAGACCGTTGTCCAGTTCGATGTCATAGCCGCGGCGGTCCCGTTCGATGCCGACGACCTTACGGCCCTTGAAACTGGCGTTGACATAGTCGAGAATCGGTTGCGGGACAATGCCGGCGGGCACCTCCCCGTAACGGCAGTCGACCTGCTTCCAGTCGCCGTTCTTCACGAATTCGACCTTCGAACCGTTGACAAACAGGACCTTGTACTCCTTGTCGAACCACTCCTCCTCGACCCGCGCATAGGAGACCTCCATCCCCTTGAAGTAGGTGTCGATGAATTGGCGCGAGGCGGCGGGAAGTCCGTCGACGGTGATGATGCGGCTATTGTCGGCCGAAGCCGGGAAGATCGTGAGCGAAGCGAAGAGCGATGCCAGAAAAATCGTAAGCGTTTTCATAAAGATGTGTTTTTTATTGTTTCTACTGAGTTTCGTACAGCAAAGTTGCGGCCCGAAACTGAAACAAATCTGAAAAAGGCCTCTATTTTGAAAAATTCACCGTAAAAACGTGTCGTCCGTCGCGGAAGGCATAGACGATCCGCACGCCGTAGAGGCGACACACGGCATCGACGATGGCCAGTCCAAGCCCCGTGGATCCCTTCTTGCGGCTGCCCTGATAGAAGCGGTCGAAGATACGCGTGGCATCGAGCGGTCCCTCGGCAGCCGTATTGGCGACCTCGAACGCGCGGTCCGAGATCCGCACCGCGACCTCGCCCCCCTGAGCGCCGTGGACAAAGGCATTCTTCACCAGGTTGGCGACCAGACTCCCGGCCAGCGAGGGGTTCATCCGCACATGCAGCGGAGCCTCCTCGCGCAGCGTGAAGTGCATGCCGCGATAGGCATAGATCTCCTCGAGATCCTCACCCGTGCGGCGAAACAACGCTCCGAGATCCACCTCTTCCATCTCGGGGAACTGCCCGTTGTCGATCTTCGAGAGCAGCAGCAGCGAACGATTCAGCCGCACGAGGTAATCCAGCGTATGCTGCACCTTGACGATCTCGCCCAACTGCTCCTCGCTGAGCCCGCGGGGGTCGTCGACCAACATTTCGAGCCGGTTCCGGCAGACGGCCAGCGGAGTCTGCATCTCGTGCGAGGCGTTGCCGATGAACTGCTTCTGCCGTTCGAACGACATCTCGGCCCGCTCGGCCGAACGGATGGCCGCCTCGTTCAGCCGGCGGAACTCCACCACCGACGTCTCGACCTCGAGCGGAGGGGTCGGCTGCCCGATGCGGTATTCGTCGAGCCACCGCAGCAGGGCATACAGCGGCCGCATCGTCCGGTTCAGCACCACGACCGTCACCAGCAGCACCGTCACCAGCAGAAAGAGATACAGATAGAGGATGCCGTAGAAGATCGCCTCGGCCAGATCATCCTTCTCGATGCTCGGGGTCATCACCGTCAGTTCGTACCAGTGCCCCCCGGCGTCGCGGAAGGTCTTGCGCAGCACGCGGGCCTCTTCCCGTTCGTCGCGTTCGGCGATGTAGATCTTCTCGTCGCTGTAACGCTCGTCCGACCGTCCGCGGGTCTCCTCGGCCGGGATCTCGCGCAGCAGATAGTCCGAAGAGTGTTCCCCGCCGGTCCCGGGCACTACACGTCCGGCCAGCACCCGTTTGACGATCACCTCGGCACGCGCCTCCAGGGCGTTGTCCACCTCGTCGTTGACCTCGTCGACGAGCGTGAAGTAGAACAGCGCCGCCCACCCCGCCAGCAGCAGCGTGAGGACCCATGTCAGGTGCAGCAGAATGCGATAGACCAGCTTCATGGCCGGACGAGTTTGTAACCGAAGCCGTAGACGGCCCGGATTTCGATATCGGCCCCCGCATCATGGAGTTTGCGGCGGAGGTTCTTCATCTGCGCATAGACGAAGTCGAAGTTGTCCACCTGATCGATGTGGTCGCCCCAGACGCCTTCGGCCAGCGCCGCCTTGTCGACCGTATGGTTCGGACGCGCCATGAAATAGTGCAGGATGTCGTACTCCTTGCGCAGCAGTTCGAGCGGGCGCCCGTCGACCTCCACCCGGCGGCTGTCGGGCCACAGACGGACGTTGCCGGCCTCGAGACACTCGTAACCGTCGCGCTGATGGCGGCGCAGCACGCTGCGGATCCGCGCACTCAATTCGGCCAGATGGAACGGCTTGGGCAGATAGTCGTCCGCACCGAGCTCCAGCCCCTCGATCTTGTCATCGAGCGAATCGCGCGCCGAGATGATGATCACCCCGGCCCGGTTGCGTCGTTTCTTGAGCTCCTCGAGCAGCCGCAGGCCGCTTCCGTCGGGCAGCATGATGTCGAGCAGGATGCAGTCGTAGTCGTACGCCGCGATCTTGTCCGACGCCGAGGCGTAATCGGCGGCCTGCTCGACGACGTACTGTTCGCGCGTGAGCGTCCGCACCATGATCTCCCGCAGGGAGGGTTCATCTTCGACAATCAATATCTTCATAGGTATACTCCATTTTCCGGAGGCAAAGATCGCCCGCAAATCCGAAAGGAAACCGAAATGCCGCCATAGCCGTTCAACGCAGTTCACAGCGCATGATCCACTCCCCGTCGCGCTCCTCGACCACGCGGAATCCGAGCCTCGGATAGAGCCTTGCGGCCGGATTGGCCCGCTGAACGGAGAGTGATACCGCAGCAACGTGACGTCTGCGCAGCTCCTCCAGCATGGCCCGCAGCAGTTGTGTTCCGATCCCGCGTCCGCGCCACTCGGGACGGAGCGCCACGGCCAGTTCGGGCGTCGACTCGTCGATCCAGCCGTACCCGTGCAGGCAACGGCACCAGACGGCACCGACCACCCGTCCGCCAATCTCTCCCACCAGGCAGCAATCCCCCTCCCGTTCGCCGAACGCCTCGACATAGGGACGCAACGCCGGGCTGTGGACCACCTCCCGTGGCAAACGCTCCCCTGCAACGGGTTGCCAGATCGCCTCGTAAAGGAACTCCTCCAGCAGCGGGATCTCCCGTTCGCGAATAGGTCGGATCTGTACCTCCATGAGGTAAAGATACGAATTTTACGGGGAGGATGCACGGTTCGCCCGACAAAAAAGCGATGCCCTCCATCGCGGAGAGCATCGCTCGATCTTCAGACGGCGGGGTGCTCAGGATCGGGGCCGGCGAAACCTCCATTCCTCCCCCCCTCACTCGCCTCGGGGTCAGGCCTTCGAACCGTCGTAGGCCCACTTCACGTAGATGGCGCCCCAGGTATATCCACCGCCGAATGCAGCGAGGATCAGGTTATCGCCCTTGCGGAGCTGGCTTTCGTAGTCGTAGAGGCAGGTCGGGATCGTGGCGGCCGTCGTATTACCGTTGCGGTCGATGTTGATCATGCACTTGTCCTGCGTGATGCCCATGCGGCGGGCCGTAGCGTCGATGATACGCAGGTTGGCCTGGTGAGGCACCAGGAAGCGGATATCATCGCCCGTGAGGTGATGGCGTTCCATCATCTCCACCGAGACGTCGGACATCTTCGACACGGCAGCCTTGAAGACGGCGTGACCGTCCCACGTAATTGTGTGCCAGTTGTTCTGCACGGTCTCGATCGAGGCCGGGTAGCGCGAACCGCCGGCTTTCATGTAGAGTTGCAGCTCGCCCGAGCCGTCGCTGTGCAGGATCGAATCGATCACGCCGTAGCCTTCGGTATTGGGCTCCAGCAGCACGGCGGCTGCGGCATCGCCGAAGAGCGGGCAGGTCGAACGGTCCGTATAGTCGATGATCGACGACATCTTGTCGGCGCCCACGACGATGACCCGTTTGCTCGTGCCGGCCTCGATGAACTTGGCACCCGTGGTCAGCGCGAAGAGGAAGCCGCTGCAGGCTGCCGAGACGTCGTATGCGAAGGCATTCTTGCAGCCGGCCTGGTCGGCAATCAGGTTACCCGTCGAGGGGAAGAACATGTCGGGGGTTACCGTTGCGCAGATCACCGCATCGATCGACATCGGATCCACACCCGTCTTGTCGAGCAGGTTCATGACGGCGCGCGCTCCCATGTAGGAGGTACCGATGCCCTCGCCTTTGAGAATATGACGGGTCTTGATGCCCGTATGCGACATGATCCACTCGTCGTTGGTGTCGACCATTCGGCTCAACTCATCGTTCGTGAGGATGTAATCGGGGAGGTATTGACCCACCCCCGTGATTGCTGCAGTTATCTTACCCATTACTTAACTTTTGCTTGTCTGATACATTTTAATTTTTGAACGCCTGGCGGAGTTTGTCGGTCAGGCCGGCCTTGATGACCTGTTCCGTGGAGAGGATCATGCTTCGGATGGCCTTCGGCGACGAGCATCCGTGGCCGATAACGACCGGAGCGTTGACGCCCAGCACGGGCGTACCGCCCACGTTCTCGTAATTCATGGCATCCCAGAAGGCGTTGTGACCTCCCAGGGCCAGATTGATCCGGTAGAGGCCCTCGGCCATCTTCAGCACCGTATTGCCGACGAATCCGTCGCAGACGATCACGTCGGCCACCTTGCCCGAGAAGATGTGCGAGCCCTCGACGTTACCCACGAAATGGAGCCGCGGATCGGCTTTCAGCAGTTCGTGCGCCGCCTTGACCTGGGCATTGCCCTTCGTATCCTCCTCGCCGATGTTGAGCACCGCCACGCGGGGCTTGGCAATTCCGAGCACCGACTCGGCATAGATCGAGCCGATCAGGCCGTACTGGGCCAGCACTTCGGGTTTGCAGTCGACGTTCAGTCCCACGTCGAGCAGCAGGGCGGGATGTCCTGCGATCGTGGGGACGATGGAGGAGATCGTGGGTCGGATGACCCCTTCGATCGGTTTGACGGCATACATCGATCCGACCATCATGGCACCGGTCGACCCGGCGCTTGCGAAGCCGTCGACGGCTCCCTTGGCCAGGTATCCGAAGCCCACCGTGATGCTCGAATTACTTTTGCTCTGGAACGCCTTGGCCGGGTGGTCCCCCATTTCGATCACCTCGGTCGTAGGCACGAGGTCGAACCGCTCGGCAGGGCATCCTTCCGAAGCGAGTACGGACCTGATTTTCTGTTCGTCGCCGAACAGTACGATCCGGCTGTCCGCGCCGATCGCGTCGAGCGCCATGACGGCTCCCTTGACGGCCGCTTCGGGGGCGTAATCGCCGCCCATGGCATCTACACCAATCTTTATCATACTCGTGGAGTTGGTTGAAAACTTCAGGCCCTGAACGTCCGGACGCCGCAATCAACGTTCGGCGGAACGGGTCCGTTCATAAACTCAAAAGAGGCCTCCCGCACGGGGACGCACTCTTTCGGTACCGAATTTATTCGGCTGCTTTCTTCTCGATGGCGAGCTTGCCGCGATAGAAGCCGCACTCCGGGCATACACGGTGGTAGAGCACCGCTGCACCGCAGTTCGAACACGTAACGACCGTAGGAACGGTTGCCTTGTAGTGAGTTCTGCGCTTGTCGCGTCGCGTCGACGAGATTTTGTGTTTAGGATGTGCCATTTTACAACTGTATTTTTATAAGTTCGTAGATTCCGTCATTTTTCCGCCGGCCCCTCCTCCTTTGCATCACGGGACTGGGTTCGACTCTTTTCGCGGGCCTCTTCGGCCTCCATGCGTTCGCGCAGGGCAGCCAGTTTAGCCCATTCGCCCTCGCTGTGGACGTGAGCGGCGGCCTTCTGCTCCAGGGCCTCGAACTCGCCTTCGGAGATGATCCGGAAGCGTTCGAGCATTTCGGGGTTACACTCCCCCTCGGGATGCACCCGCTGATAGGGCAGCGACAGCACGATGCTCTCGTAGATGTACTGCTTCAGATCCACGCGATCCTCGCCCGGGAGCAGCCAGATGACCTCACCGTCGTATTCGTGCACCTGGTCGGAGAATTTGACCAGCACCTCGCCGGCGAAATCGATCGGCACGCGGCAATCCTCCAGACAGCGGTCGCACTCGACGACCACATAGCCCGAGATCGAGATCCGGAGCGTGAGCTGCGTTTCGGCGCGATCGAGGTCGACCACCACCTCACAGGCGCCGTCCTTGATCTCCGAGCTTTCGTACTCTTCGAACAACGACCGATCGACCGCGAACCGGAATTCGTGGCGGCCGTTTTTCAGCCCCTTGAAGACGATGGAATATCGCTGTGCTTCCTCCATTTGAACACATTTAGTGCGCAAAGTTACTAAAAAATAAGATAATTGCAAAGAAAACCGCGAGTTTTAGCACCCGACGCGCTCATCGGCTGAATCCGTAACGGGCTCGCGGAACGAAAATTTGCTTTTCCACGCGGCATGTACTATCTTTGTCCGACATGAAGGAGCAAGGATTCAAAATCGAGCTGAAATGCCGCTACGACGAGTGGTGGCGCTACAACGCCGACCTGATGTGCGGATGCTTCGATGTGGACGACAACCGCATCGGATTCGCATCGACGGCCTCGGACGTTGCCGACGTGGGGTCGAATCTGCGGGCCTGCCCCGAGGGTACGGCCGCCAACCGGAGCGTCACGCTCCAGACACCGCCGTGCGACCACCTCGTGCTCTACGTCTACATCATCCCCCACACGCTGCCCGCGGGCAATGACATCGATGCCTCGCGTCCGTTCGAGGCCGAGATCCGCATCTCGTACAACGGCCGCCATCTGCGCACCGAGAAGCGCATGATCAACCAATGGTCGGGGGCTTCCATCGAGATGAAGGTCGCCAACCAGTAGCGCTGCCAGGGAGAGGGAGGCGTCGCACCGTTCTGCGATTCGGTCCGTCGCGACACATCCTCGTCCCGCCCCCCCCCAAACACACAAAAAAGGGAAGCCCGTAAAGGCTTCCCCTTTTCTTTCGAGGTGTCTTACAATTATTTGTTGTTGTAAGCAGCCATCTTCTCGATGAGCATGAGCACCTTGTTCGAGTAACCCCACTCGTTGTCGTACCAGGCGACAACCTTTACGAAGGTGTCGGTCAGAGCGATACCGGCAGCCTTGTCGAAGATCGACGTACGAGCGTCACCCAGGAAGTCCGACGATACGACAGCGTCCTCGGTGTAACCCAGAATGCCCTTCAGTTCGCCTTCCGAAGCCTCCTTCATGGCGGCGCAGATCTCGTCGTACTTGGCCGGCTTAGCCAGGTTGACCGTCAGGTCGACAACCGAAACGTCCAGCGTCGGAACACGCATCGACATACCGGTCAGCTTGCCGTTCAGCGAGGGGATCACCTTACCTACGGCCTTGGCAGCACCCGTCGACGAGGGGATGATGTTGCCCGAAGCGGCACGACCGCCACGCCAGTCCTTCATCGAGGGACCGTCTACGGTCTTCTGCGTTGCGGTGGTCGAGTGAACCGTCGTCATCAGACCGTCCGTGATACCGAACTTGTCGTTGAGGACCTTGGCGATCGGGGCGAGGCAGTTCGTGGTGCAGGAAGCGTTCGAAACGATCTTCTGGCCGGCATACGTATCGGTGTTCACACCGCATACGAACATCGGGGTAGCGTCCTTCGAGGGAGCCGACATTACCACATACTTGGCACCGGCTGCCAGGTGAGCCTGAGCCTTCTCCTCGGTCAGGAACAGACCGGTCGACTCTACGACGTACTCGGCACCTACCTCGTTCCACTTCAGGTTAGCGGGATCCTTCTCGGCGGTGACGCGGATGGCGTGGCCGTTGACGATCAGCTGGCTCTTCTCCATGTCGCAGCTGATTTCGCCCTTGAACTGGCCGTGCATCGTGTCGTACTTCAGCATGTAAGCCAGGTAGTCTACCGGGCAGAGGTCGTTGATACCTACAACCTCGAACTTGTCAGTCTGCGTGCAAGCGGCACGGAAAACCATACGACCGATACGGCCAAAGCCGTTGATACCGATTTTGATAGTTGCCATAGTGTTTTTGAATTATTTGTTAATAAAAACTTGCGTTATTTTTTTCACAGCGCAAAAGTACATACTTTAAATATTATACGCAAATAAAAATTTAATTTTTTCACAATCTCCCTCCGACAGGCCTCCAACAGGGCTCTGAAGGGCATCCGCGGGGGTCAGACGGGTGCCTGACAAGAGCCTGACAAGAGCCTGACGGGTGGCTGACGGGTGGCTGACAGGAGCCTGACGAGTGCCTGACGGGTGCCTGACACCCTCTGCGCAGCATCTCTGCCGGCCGCTCCTCTTCGGACGCCGGCCCTACTCCGAGGCAGCCCTACTCTGAGCCGGACCTCTTCTAAGCCGACCCTCTTCGGACGCCGACCCTACTCCGAGGCGGCCTTGGCACGTTTGGCCATGGCCGAGGCGAAGACGAACTCGTTCAACTCGCGGTTGTCGGCATGGAGAATCTCCTGCCGGGTACCCTCCCACCATTTGCGGCCGTTGTGGATATACACAATTTTCTCGCCGATCTCCATCACGGAGTTCATGTCGTGCGTGTTGATGATCGTCGTCATGCCGTATTCGTGGGTGATTTCGTGAATCAGGTTGTCGATGACGATCGAGGTCTGCGGATCGAGTCCCGAGTTGGGTTCGTCGCAGAACAGGTAGCGGGGATTCATCACGATGGCGCGGGCGATGGCCACACGCTTGATCATACCGCCCGACAATTCGGCCGGATAGAGGTGGTTGGCATTTTCGAGCCGCACGCGGTTCAGGCAGAAATTCACGCGTTCGAGCTTTTCGCGTTCGCTCTGCGAGGTGAAGAGGTCGAGCGGCAGCTTGACGTTCTCCTCGACGGTCGACGAGTCGAGCAGCGCACCGCCCTGGAAGATCATGCCGATGTCCTTGCGGATGCTCTTGCGCTGGCGGAATCCCAGGCGCGAGAAGTTCACCTCGTCGTACCACACGTCGCCCGAATCGGGTTCGTGCAGCCCCACGAGGGTCTTCAGCAGCACGGTCTTGCCCGAGCCGCTGCGTCCGATGATAAGGTTCGTGCGTCCGGTCTCGAACTCCACCGAGATGTCGTCCAGTACGACCCGTCCGTCGAACGACTTGACGATATGTTCGGCGCGTATCATATCAGCAGTACTTGAGTCAGAATGAGGTCGAAGAGCAGGATCACCACGCAGCTCACGACCACGGCCCGAGTCGAAGCGGCACCCACCTCGAGCGAATTGCCGCGGGCGTTGTAGCCGAAGAAGGCCGAGATCGAGGTGATGATGTAGGCGAAGAAGACGGTCTTGATGAGCGTGTAGGTGATCGAATAGGGTCGGAAGTCCATCAGCAGGCCGTCGACGTAGTCGGCCGGGATCATGATGCCCGTGGCGGCGGCGATGAGCCATCCGCCGAGGATGCCGATCAGGATCGAGAGGATGGTCAGAAAGGGGAAGAAGATCATCGCGGCGACGATCTTCGGCAGAATGAGGTACGAGGCCGAATTGACGCCCATGATCTCCAGGGCATCGATCTGCTCGGTGATGCGCATCGTGCCGATTTCGGAGGCGATGCTCGATCCGACCTTGCCGGCCAGAATCAGCGCCACGACCGCCGACGAGAACTCCAGGATCATCGTTTCGCGCGTGGCATAGCCGATCAGCGACTTGGGGATGAACGGCGAATCGAGGTTGATGGACATCTGCAGGGCGATCACCGCGCCGATGAAGAGCGAGATGATGGCCGTCAGTCCGATCGAGTTGACGCCCAGGGCATCCATCTCGAAGATGATGCGCCGGCGGTAGATCGCGGCCTTTTCCGGACGGGAAAAGACCTTTCCCATCAGGATGAAATAACGTCCGATCAGTCCGAAAATCCGCAGCATGTCAGTTCTTCTCCTCCTCGAATTCGACGTAGTCGCCGACCTTGTCCGAGACGCGTTTCTCGGGCACGCCGGAGGTTTTGTAGATTTTGACTTCGCCTTCGCGGTCCTCGCCGCGGGTTTCCCGGCGCGAGAAGGGGGATCCGAAGCCCTCGCGGGGATCGAACCCCGAGCGGCCGAACTGCTCCTCCATCTGCTTGCGGGCGCGGTAGATGCGCCAGCGGAAGGCCAGCGTCAACACCACAATCAACAGAATCAGTCCCATGATGAAATACAATATGAAGAGTGCGATGCCCTTCAGCACCGCGGGGGCGGCGATTGCCAGAAACAGGATGATGAACGTCGTGAACGGATTGCGCCGCACGAAGCCCGCCACCGAGTCGATGATCGCCATCAGGAAATTCATTTCTTTTTCGGTTTCAAGGTTTGCTCGTCACCTCCGCAAAGAGCGTGCAATCCGCCCGCGGGGGAAGTTTATCAGTGCAAAGGTAGCGAAAAATATGCGTAATTCAATTAAATGTCGTAAATTTGGAGCTCGAAAACAAATCTCAACCCAAATATGTTAACGCCACTCACAGCCATCTCGCCCGTCGACGGGCGCTACAGAAACAAAACGGAAAAACTGGCGGATTATTTTTCCGAACAGGCACTGATTCGCTATCGGATCCGCGTCGAAGTGGAGTACTTCATCGCGCTGTGCGAGCTGCCGCTGCCGCAGCTGGCCGGCATCGATCCGGCCCGGTTTGCCGATCTGCGGGCGCTCTACACCTCGTTCACCCCGGCCGACGCCGAACGCGTCAAGCAGATCGAATCGGTGACCAACCACGACGTCAAGGCCGTCGAGTACATCATCAAGGAGAAGATGGATGCGCTGGGGCTGGGTGCCTACAAGGAGTTCGTGCACTTCGGCCTCACGTCGCAGGACATCAACAATACGGCCATTCCGCTCTCGCTCAAGGAGGCGATGACCGGCGTCTACTACCCGGCTGTCGAGGAGGTGCGCGACAAGCTGGCGTCGTTCGCCCAGGAGTGGCGTTCGATCCCGATGCTGGCCCGCACCCACGGACAGCCCGCCTCGCCCACGTCGCTGGGCAAGGAGTTCTCGGTATTCGTCGAGCGCCTCGAGAAGCAGCTGGTCATGCTTCACGACATTGCCGTGCCGGCGAAGTTCGGCGGCGCGACGGGCAACTTCAACGCCCACCACGCAGCCTACCCCGAGATTGACTGGGTGGCCTTCGCCAACCGCTTCGTCAACGAGACGCTGGGGCTCTGCCGCTCGCAATACACCACCCAGATCGAGCATTACGACAACCTGGCGGCCATCTTCGACAACATGAAGCGCATCGACACCATCCTGATCGACCTTTCGCGCGACATGTGGACCTACATCTCGATGGAGTACTTCAAACAGCAGATCAAGGCCGGCGAAGTCGGTTCGAGCGCCATGCCGCACAAGGTCAACCCGATCGACTTCGAGAATGCCGAGGGCAACTTCGGCATCGCCAATGCCGTCTTCGAACACCTCGCCTCGAAACTTCCCGTTTCGCGTCTGCAGCGAGACCTGACCGATTCGACCGTGCTGCGCAACATCGGCGTTCCCGTTGCCCATGCCGTGATCGCGCTGCAGTCGCTGATGAAGGGGCTCAACAAGGTGATCCTCAACCGCGAGGCACTGGAGCATGACCTGGAGCAGAACTGGGCCGTGGTGGCCGAGGGCATCCAGACGATCCTGCGCCGCGAGGGCTATCCGAAACCCTACGAGGCGCTGAAGGCCCTCACGCGTACCAATACCCACATTACGCGTGAAGCGATTGCCGCCTTCATCGAGACGCTCAACGTGTCGGAGGAGGTGAAGAAGGAGCTGCGGGCCCTTTCGCCGATGACCTACACGGGCGTCTTCCGCTAAACCGCCTGCAGAGACACCCCACACGGGCTCAAAGATAGACCGAAGAGCCGCCGACGGATTCGATCCGCCGGCGGCTTCTGTTTTGGCACGGACTTTGTTTTGATACGGGCAACTGCGGGTCAGCAACCGCAGTGAGGTTTCTTCATTTATTTAAGTTTGGGTTAGTAGTTTAGGAGGGCAACCTCCAAGGGCGGCAGGCAATCGCGAGATTCCCTGCTGTCTCTTTTTTTGTGGAAAAATTCCACAACTCCCCGACAGATTCCCCAACAGTCCCGACACCACCCCATTCCCGGAGATCGCATCCGTTGGGAAACAGTCAAAATTCGCATGCCGGTTGCGGGGGCCGGCTAAAACTCGATCGTCAGCCCCAACGTCGGCAGCAGCGTACCGCTCACCTGCTCGATCTCTTTCATTTTGTAGCGTTGCTGCTCGACCGGATCCCCCGGATTTTCGATCTCCCCGGTCGGCATCCAGACGGAGGGCGAACGGAACTTGCTCACCGTAACGTTCTGCAGGTCGATGTAGAAACCGAGCATGAACCGCTTGAAATAGAAGATCTTGTCCAACCGGACATCCAACTGGGCAAAGGCATCGAGGCGTTCGGCGTTGTAACGGTCATAGTCGTAGTAGGGACGGCCCTGGGCATCCCAGGCCGTCACGAGCGACGACGTCGCCAGGTCGTAGGGCGTATAGGGGGCACCCCCGATGGCACTCAACTTGGCGCCGAAACTCCAGTTGCGCGGGAAGTCGTACGTACCGCTGAGGTTGACGACGAAGCGGTTGTCCCAGGCCGAGGCGATCCACGGAGCCGAGGCATTGTTGCGGTATTCCGAACGGTAGAGCGTCACCGACCCCACGACGTTGAGCCGCCCGGGGATCTGCCACCGTGCCATCGCCTCCACGCCGTAGGCACGCCCCTGGGCCGAGGAGACCAGCGCCTCGTTGCCCACCGTACCGTAATCGGCCCCCTTGCACGAGAGGGGGATGTCATCGACGAGCGACAGCGGCACCTTGCCGTAGCGTTTGTAGAAGCCTTCGAGCGTCACGATCAGCCGGTCGGCATGGCGCCAGTCGAAACCGCCGCTGACCGTCCCGACGTGCATGTAGTCCAGCGAACGGTTGACCAGTTGTCCCTCCTGCTTGAATCCCAACGCCGTGTAGGGCGGCAACTGGTAGTAGAGCCCGGCGGCACCGCTCACCGACCAGGCGTCGCTCAGTGCATAGGAGATCGAGGCCCGGGGCGAGAGCTGCTCCCAGAAGCGGGCCATGCGCCCCGAGTAGTCGCAGCCGTCGGTCCGCAATCCGACCGAAGCCTTCAGCCGCTTGTCCAGCGAGACGTATTCGGCCGAGACAAAGGCGCCCCAGCCGAGAATTCCCAGCCGCGTGTTGTAATCGGAGAGCACCTGTTCGCGATGGACGTAGAGGCGTTGCAGCGTGCGGTTCGTATAGGAGGACCAGGTCACCTCGGCCCCCTCGCGCACGGTCCAACGACCGAGATAGGTGCGGTTTTCGGCGCGCAGCGTGCTCTTCTGCTCGACGGAACGCAGCCGCAGGTTGAGATTCTCCTCGCTCGACGAATCGTTGTTGCGGTACTTCAGGTTGCGGTTGTTCAGGTAGTTGTGGCTCAGCGTCACGGTCTGTACGTGACGGCCGGCGTAGTGACGCCACGAGGCCCCGACCGTAAAGGTCTCCTGCTGGATGCGCGGCAGATAGCTCAACAGATACTGGGCATTTTCGCCCTCCTCGTCGACGTTGAGCTTCATGTTGTCGATGCCGGCCAACGCCAGCACGGTCAGTTCGTCACGCTCCGAAAGACGCGTCTTGACCTTCACCTGCCCGTCGATGTAGTTCGGCAGAAAAGGCAGCCCCAGCATCTTGAACAACAGCTGCAGGTAGGACTGCCGCAGCGAGAAGAGATAGGTCGTCCGGTCACCGATGTGACCGCTGCCGCTCACCCCCACCTCCGAGGCACCCAGCGTTGCCTTGAAGGTCTGCTTTTCGGGGTTGCCGTCGCGCAGCTGGAAATCGAGCACCGAGCTCATCGCTCCGGCCCTATCGGCGGGAAAGGCACCGGTATAGAAGCTGATTTCGCGCACCAGATCGGCATTGACAATGCTCACCGGACCGCCCGTGGCACCCTGCGTGGCGAAGTGGTTGATATTCGGGATCTCGATGCCGTCCATGTAGAACTTGTTCTCCGAGGGTCCGCCGCCGCGTACGATCAGATCGTTGCGGTAGCCCACGGGCGAGAACGACACGCCCGGATAGGAACGCACGATGCGCGAAATGTCGCGGTTTGCGCCGGGGCTCTTCTCGATCTCCTGCAGCCCGATGACCTTCAGACTGACGGGGCTCTCGGTCGTCACGCGGAAGGGGGTCGGGCGCACCGTCACGGCCTCGACCTGCGTGGCATCCTCCTCGAGTTCGACCTCGATGAAGGGAGTGGCGGCCGAAACCCGGTATTCGGCCGTGGTCTGCGTCTTGTAACCCACCGACGAGACCGTCAGCCGCCAGATGCCGGGTTTGACATGCGCAAGGTGGAAGCGACCGAGCGAATCGGTCGAGACACCCGTGCGCTCCTGCCCGGCCAGCACCACGGCCGCATAGGGCACCGGCTGACGGCTCAGACGGTCGATCACCCGACCGTCGACCGAATAGGAGTTCGACTGTGCCCGGACACCCGATCCGAGCAGGGAGAGCAGACAGGCTGCAAAGGTCAAAAGATGGATTTTATACGGAATCATGCTGCAAAGATAGGTTTTTTCAGACCGTATTGTCCCGAAGAAGTCCGATTCGGGCGAAATCCGGGATCGGTCATCCCGCAGCAAAATCGCTGCCACGATCCGCCGGTTGAGGCGGCAGACCGGGCATCGGTCGGGAGCCCTGGCCGGCACCGGGGACTTTCAACGCCCGAAAAAACGACGGTCCGAAAAACAGACAGCCACCTCGATTGAGGTGGCTGACGGTGTGGGAGCTGAGGGATTCGAACCCCCGACCCTCTGCTTGTAAGGCAGACGCTCTGAACCAGCTGAGCTAAGCTCCC
>CALUKH010000017.1 GCA_944321185.1 uncultured Alistipes sp.
TGGCAGATCTCGTTCTGGCCCACAGGTCCGTCGGCCTTGACGATCACGATGTTGGAGATGATACCGTTTACACGTCCCGTTGTTTTCATGGTATCGTTTTATTGTTTATTTTCAATGAGTTGCTTACCGTCGAGTTCGGCCATCAGACGGGCGAACATCTCCCGTCCGCGGGCGGCGTCCAGACGCGTCCAGCGCGCCACGATGTTCACCCGCACCAGGTACGACAGGATGGCATCGAGATCGAAATAGTCGAACGTGGCCAGATCCGCGGCCTCCGACCAGCGGATCAGATCCAGTTTGCGCTCCTTTTCGACGAGATTGGCCTCGTCGTTCATCGCCGCGATCACGGCATCGATCCAGGGCAGTTCGCCGCGCAGTCCGAAGTCGGCGGCCGAACTGCGCTGCAGCTGATCGACCACATCCCCCTCGCCGACGAGCGACTGTTCCAGACTGCGGCCCGTGGCACGTGCGGCCACGGCGGCCGTGACGTTGCGCAGCGTGCGGTCGAAACGCGACCATTCGCGCAGAAAACGGCTCCGCGATCCCTCGCAGATCCGGTAGTAGGCTTCGAAAAGCTCCTTCTCGAAACGTTGCGCCGTATCGACCGATTCGGCATCCTCGCCCTCGGGATCGGCATAGGCCCGCACCACGCGAGCCAGCGACTCGGGGAGCCGCCGCGGAGCCTTCAGCTCCTCGTCGAGCTCTTCGCGCGTGAGGTTGCCCAGCGGATTGAAGGCATTCCGCCCGTTGCGCACTGCGGCCAGATTCTCGCAGTCGTAGTAGCCGTAGAGCGTCCGCACCAGGCGGGCATCCCGTTCGCGGACCCCTTCGAGGATCTCGTCGAGGATGGCCCGCGCATCGAAACCCTTCGTATCGGCATCGAGCGTGTACTCCCTGAGCGACGCGACCAGCGTATAGTATTGGGTTGCGAACATCTCCTTACGCCTTGAACAGCAGTTGATAGACCTTGTCACGAAGGTACTCGCCCAGCAGGGCCTCCAGATCGGCATCCGTGAACGAGATGTAGTAGCCGCCCTCCTTGGCGCCCACCTTAAAGCCGCTCTTGACCTCCTTGGACCAGCCCACCTCAATACCGGCGTCGAGCAGTGTCCGGGCGCTCTTGGCGAAGGCGGCATCGAGCTTCTGGCGGGCATCCTCCGGGAGCAGGGCCTGCAGCGAGACCTTGCCCGAATCGGCACCGTTCCAGTTGCGGGCCACGGCGACGAGCATCTCCTCGAGGAATTTCGGATCGAGCGCTGCGGCCTTGACACCGTCGGCGGTCGATTTGGCGACGATGGCCGAAGCGATCTCGGACTTGATCGTCGAGAGGGCCTGACGTCCGGCCAGCGAGATTTCGGTCAGCGTATTCTTCTCGACCTCCTCGGCCTTGGCGTGAGCCTTGCGGACGATCTCGTCGGCCTGGGCACGGGCCTCGTCGAGGATTTTCCGGGCCTGGGCCTGGGCATCGGAGATCAGTTTGTCGGCATCGGCACGCCCTTTCTCCAACCCTTCGTCATAGAGTTTGCGGGTCAACTCCTGCAGTTTGTTTTCCATAATGTTATCGTGTTTGATTATTGTTTTTCATTTTTGCCGTACAAATATATAAAAGATTACGAAAAAACCGCATTTACGAGCGGCAATTTATCCACTTTTGACAAATTTCCCACGCAAATGGAAATCCTGCATGAACGGGGCCAAAAAAGAGACACGGCCGAGTTTGGGCCGTGTCCGAGACAAGTAAAAGACTATCGATGGAGAAAAACCGAATCCCGAGGGTCTTCGGGCGGTGGGAAATGGCGAATTCCACCGCTCAGACGCGGATACCGTTCCCAGATTTCGGGATCCGGGCCCACACGCGGATCGTGCGTCCTTTCCAGTTCATCGTTGAGCAGACGCTTGAGCCGCTCCTCCACGGCGGCATGACGGGGATCCCCACACAGATTGTGCAGGCAGGCCGGATCCGCCGTCAGGTCGTAGAGCTCGTACTCGGGACGATGAGCCGTAGCAAGTTCGAAGAACCACCCCACTCCCGGCTCCGTTCGCCCGCGGATCAGAAAGTCCTTGGTCGGGGCGTCGTCCATGTCGTAAAAAGCGCTGCACGCCGGACCAGGACGTCCCGAAGCATCACACGAGCACGGATCGCCCGCCGGCCAGCGTTCACAATGGAAATTCCTGACGAGCATCCAGTTACGCTCACGAATACAGCGAATCGGATACCCCCAATTGGCATAACGGGCCGACGAATGGCGCTCACGGCCGCCGTAGACCACTTCCCGTACCGAATTCGTATCCCCCGCCAAAAGCGGCAGCAGACTCTTGCCGACGGGCGGCCGACCGGAACGAGCAATCACTCCGGCCGCCTCGAGCAGGGTCGGGAACAGATCAACCAGACTGACCAGCGCCTCGACATGCTGTCCGCCCCGAATCCGCGCCCCCCAACAAACGGCCAACGGCACGTGCAACCCCGCATCGTAGCAATTGGCCTTGGCGCGCGGAAAAGGCATGCCGTTATCGGCCGTAACGATGACGATCGTATTCTCCAGTTCGCCGCGCCGCCGCAACTCCTCGAGGCAGTTGCACAGGTGGCAATCCATCCATTCAATCTCCACGGCATAATCCAGCAGATCGCCTCGCACCTCGGTCGAATCGGGTAAAAAGCCCGGGACTTCAGCCTGTTCGAGCGACATTCCCTGCCGTTGCCAGGAATCCCGTTCGTAGGGGCGATGCGGCTCCCGGGTCCCCAGCCAGAAACAAAACGGAGCACCTGCGGGCCGGGCCTCGAGAAAAGCCCGGAAATTGGCCGTATAGTCGATCCGCGAAAGGCCCGCAAAAGGAGGCTCAAGCTGACAGGCATTGTACTCCCGGCCAGCCGGATTGCACGTCCGACCTGCCGCACGCCACTCGCCCGGTCCCCAACCCTTGCCCGTATAACCGACATGATAACCGGCCCGTTCGAGCAGCTCCGGATAACACGTATATTGCGCCGGAAAGAGACTTCCGTGGGTCCCGGCCTGTTCGATCTGCCAGGGATAAAGCCCCGTCAGCATGCTGGCACGCGAAGGACTGCTCCCCGGCGAGGTTGCATAGGCATTTTCGAAAAGGGCTCCGAGAGCCGCCACGGTATCGAAACCCGGCGTCGAAACCATCCGGCAACCGTAAGCCGAGGCATACGGATAGGATTGATCGTCGGCCATGACGACCAGTATATTCGGGCGCGTCACCCTCCCGGCCGCTCCGGCCTGCTGACCGCCCAGCAACAATGCGCCCAATCCGGCCAGGCGCAATGTGCAGATTCGTTCATCAATACCCATTTTTCCCGAAATTGATCATTCAACACCTCAACATCCGACAAGGCGGGCCGATCCGTGGCGCTGTGACATGCATCAGATCGGCCCGCCTCATCCAACACAGACGACGGAATCACCACGTCTCGACCCGCAGATCGTAGAGCGGATCCTGACGGAGAACCAGCGTCTCGACAACCCGATAATAACGCCCCTCCTTCTCGTAGGTATATTCCAGATCGAATTGCGGAGCCCGCACGCCGGGATCGGCGACGAAATCATAGTCTCCCCGGGGCTGATAACTGCCCGAAGCCTGTGTCACCACAGCCGCACCCTCGACACCCGAGACCGTCACGTTCCCCGCATCGTCCAACTCGAGAAGCAGACTCCCCACGCCGTCGTTGTCGTTACCCAAACCGGGCCGCACGACCCGATGGGTCCCTTCGGTGACAAACTCCACCGTGTTGCATTTGCTGATGTCATGCCGGTTGCCGTAACTCTGCGGATCGCCCAGCGCCTGGCCCGAAGCATCCACCTCGGTCGTTTGCCCCATGCGATAGTAGACTCCCGCATAGGTGCTGATGTAGCGGACGACGACCAACGTCGTCTCGGCCCCCTCGCGCAGGGCCCCCAGCGAATTCTCCGTCATCCGCAACGGCAGCACGTAGTGCGATTCGCGCGAAAGTTCGTCGGCAAAGAATTCGTCGGTGAAGTCGATCCGCACATCCGCAACCGGAAGATTCGACTTGCGGACCCGGAAATACTCGGGATCCGACAGCCGATAATAGTTGCTCGGGAGCAGCTCCTTGTCCTCCAGCCCCTCGAGCAGCGCCGGATCGATCACAAACCGGGCCCAGTCCGCGAGATCCACCTCGCGTTTGCCGCCGATCGACACGCCGACGTAGATCGGCATGTCCCGATCCGAAATCACCGTTCGCAACGGTTTGGCTACGGCAAAGCCCATATTCGGAGATTCATAGTCGTGTGTGTAATCATCGTAGCAGGAGGTCAACACGAGCAGCAAGGGAATCAATAAACTTGCGTATTTCATAAATATAAGTCCTTGTTTTGCATTCAACATTTACCAACCCAGGTTGTTCTTCAGACCGGGATTTTTCCGGAGTTCGGCCTCCGGCAGCGGCAGATAATAATAGCGAAGATCGTGCAGGGGACGTTCTTCGATGATCTGCACCTCGAAATCGTCGTTTCCATCCGCGCCGCGCGTCACCTTCATGCCCCGGATGGGCTCGTCGAGCGGCAGAAGCCACCGCCGCAGATCCCAGAAACGCTGATTCTCGAAGGCAAATTCAATCCTTCGTTCGTTCTGAATCATCGCCCGGAAGCGTTCCGTCGAAACGGCCGTCTCACCCAGATAGCCCTCATCGGTAATGCCGCCCGACTTCTCACGAATCGTCCGGATCACGTCATAGGCGCTCATCGTACACTCCGGCCCCAGGCCCCGCGGTCCCCAGGCCTCGTTGGACGCCTCCGCAAAGTTAAACCATACTTCGCCCTTGCGCAACATCGGATAGTAATGACGCGAATCCTGCTGCTCGAGCGGCTTGAGGAAGTTGCTCAGATCCGTATTGATGAACTTGGCCAGGTAGTATCCCGAACGGCTGGCCTTCTCGCTGAAATCCTCCGAGTCCTTGCCGCCGGGCGTCACGTCGATATACGACTCATTGCTGCCGAACTTGCGCCCCTGGTAGTAGAGATTCACGTCGAAACGCGCATCCCGCACACAGGCATACGGATCCGACGGATCGTACAGCGAACGCGGATCGTCGATCGGATAGCCGTTCTGCGCCGGAAAGGCCGCGGCCAGATTGTGCGACGGAACGGTTTGCGCATTGCCGTAGTAGAACGGCGGATAGTGACGCTCCTCGATGGCATGGTTCCGCCCGACAAACGTCCGGAAAAGAAACTCCGTCGACTGGGAATCGCCTCCATCGTAAAGCTCCTTGGGATTGAGTGCCGCGTAGCTCTGCATGCCTTCAAGCTGGAGCACCTCCCAGGCGTACAGGGCAGCCCGCTCCCACTTGGCCTGACAGGCCGCCTGATCCACCACCGTATAGTCGCCCATGCCGTTCAGACGAACCACGTTGTCGGGCTGATAGGCCGGACTGGCCGCATAGAGCAGAACCCGGCTCTTGAGCGCGGCAGCCGCAAGTCCCGAAGCCCGGCCGAAGAGATTGTCTCCCAGGATGGCATCGCCGCCCGTATAGTTGAGCGGCAGCAACTCCATGGCCGCCTCGCAATCCTCGACGATCTGCTCCACGCATTTTTCATACGTATCCCGCGGAAAATTTTCCGGGTGGGATGCCTCCTGATCACTCACGAACGCCGTAACGATCGGATAACCCAGCACCTGTCCGTCATCGGTGCGTCCGCCGTAGGTCTGCAGCAGTTCGAATCCGACCCAGGCCCGCAGGAACATCGCCTCACCCTTGAGACGCTGCTTGATCTTGGCATCATCCTCTTCGTTCGAAATGCTGTAACGAACCTGATCGGTCAAACCCCGGTCCAAGAACAGATGAATACGCTGGAAGCAGTCGTAACAATCGCTCCAGTTGCCCAGCGGATTGGTCGAATAGGAGAAGACACCCTGCCCTGCCCGGTAGACCTTCGAATCGAAATTGCGCGTCAAGGCATTGTCCGTAGCGGCATCCAGGAAGTTCCCATCCCAGGCGTCGGGGGCCGTCATCACATCCCGGTAGACCGACAGCAGCACCCCCTGCGCCATGTCCGGATTCGACCAGGTATCGCTCTCCGACCATTCGTTGGTCAGTTTCGTGTCGAGCATCTCGCTGCACGAGCTTGCCGCGCCCGCCAGCATCACGGCCATAAAGACATATTTCACGTATTTCATATTCTGTCAGTTTTTAGAAGGTGATCGATACTCCGCCCGTCACGGTCCGATAGGCCGGGTAGTTCTCCAACCCGGAGAGCATCAGCTCGGGATCGAGATCCTTGATGGCAGACAGGACGAAAAGATTGGTTCCGCGGACAAAGAACTTGTAGCTCTTGCCGGCTCCCTTGCCCGAACGGTTCCGCAGCGTATAGCTCAACTCCACGTTCTTGAGCCGCAGATAGGAACCGTCCTGCGCCCAGAAGGTCGAATTGCGGAAGTTGTTGGTGGCATCCGTCGTCGTCAGGCGGGGTTGCGTACCCTCGGGATTGTTCACCGGATGGTAGCGGTCGAGCGCCAGCACCGAATATCCGTCCAGCCCGTGGTTCCAGTAGTAGGAGCTCGTGCACATTTGGGTAATGCCCGTCGTGGCCGTTGCCAGTACATAGAGTCCGAATCCCTTATAGTTGAGCGAAAGGTCGAGGCCCATGGTCGTAGTCGGGAAACTCTGCCCGAGACCGGTCTGATCGGCATCGTCAACAATCCCGTCACCATTCAGGTCCGTATAGGCAATGTCGCCCACGCCGTAGGCGCTGAAGCCCTGAAGCGCATGACCCGACAGCGGAACATCCTTGCCGAAGAGTCCCTCGGCCTGCCATCCGAAGATCGTGCTCGTCGGACGCCCCACAGCCTTGCGATACTCTTCGATACCGGCCAGTTCGTCACTCTGACGCAGTTCGTTCTTCGTCCACGTGAGATTGAAGCCGACCCGATAGGTGAAATCGCGTCCGGCCCGGCCGTTCCACGACAAACCCGCATCCACACCCCGGTTCAGGACCGAACCGAAGTTCTCGTAGGGGATGAAATCGCCGCCTGTGGCAGCGTATTGCGTCGTGTGGATTCCGATGATGTCGCGACGCATTTCCCGGAACCAGTTCACCTCGGCCCGAAGTCTGTGATCCAGGAAGAGCCCTTCCACGCCGATATTCCACTCGTCGGAATACTCCCATCCCAGGCCGGGATTCCCCCAGCGGACGAGATCCGTCGTATTGGCTCCCGTACTGGGTTTGAACTCGTGGCGGTCGGATTGCTTCCAGTTCGTACGCCACAGGAAATAACCCGTATCTCCGGCATAACCCAGATGGCCGTAACTGGCCTTGAGTTTCAGGTAGTCAATTCCTTCGACACCTTTCAGGAAGGATTCGTTCGAGAGCACCCACGCCGCACCCAGCGCATAGGCGCAAAAGTAACGACGACCGGCCTCGAAACGGCTCGTACCCATGGCCGAAAGAGTCCCTTCGATGAGATAACGGTCATCGTAGCCATAGTTGACCCGCAGCGAAAAGTTATCCTCCTTGATATCCTGGCTGCTGCCCGTCGCCTCCTCCTTCATGTAGCGGAAAGCCGCCTGGGCCGACAGATCATGCGCCCCGAAACGGTTGGCATAGCCGATGTTGGCCCGCCATCCGAAATAACGATACGTATTATTGGAGGCGATCGACTGTTTCTTGGGCAGATTGAGCTTCTTGCGCTGGGTGAAACGAATCACCTCATCGTTGTTGTCGTCCAGATAACGGTCGATCGAATAGGTCGGATAGTCGTTGCGCAGCGACTGACGCAGATAGCTGTAGTTGTCAAACGTCATGTAGGCCTCGGCCGTCAGACCCTTGACATATTCGTTGAGATCGAACTTCAACCCCAGATTGGTCTGGCTGTTGACGTATCGCTCCGAGGTGTTGCCTCCGTAGGCCATGTCTCCATAGAGGTTGTTCGACTTGCGTTCGCTCGCCCCGAAGATCGGATTGCTCCCGTCGACGGCAATTCCGTCATGGCCGTCGATCTGCTCCGCGTCGATCAGGAAAGGGTACTCGTTCGGGCGCAGCGTGGAGAGTTCGCTGAAAAGTTCGCCGCCATCCTTGGCTCCCCAGTCCTTCTTCTCGATACGCGCCGCCACATCGGCCGCCACGGTCAGGAAATCCGTCACCCGGATATCCAGATTGCCGCGGGCATTGATCCGGTTCAGATCCGAACGGTCACCGATCTTCTCCAGGCCCGAACTGCCCGTATATCCGACCGTTGCCGCATAGACCACATTGCGGTTGCCACCGTTGAGTTCCAGCGTCGCCTTGCGGAACGTACTCTGCTTGCGCAGAAACGTACGGTAGTAGTCCACGTCGGGATAGAGCAGATCATTGGCCCCCTGCGAATGGCGGTAACCCTCCAGATCCCGATCCGAATATAAGGCCTGAAGCCCGTCGTTGGCACACGCTTCGTTGAAAAGCTTCGCATAATCGTACGCTCCCAGAAACTCCGGAACGCGCGTAGAGGGCTGCACGCCGTACTCCAGTCCGACACGGATGATGCGTTTGTGGGCCTCGCCCCGACGCGTGCGGATCAAGATCACGCCGTTGGCGGCCCGCGGTCCGTAGAGAATCTTGGCCGGAGCATCCTTCAGAATCTCGATCGATTCGATCTCCTCGGGCAGCAGATCGTCCAACGGCCGTTCGATGCCGTCGATGATCACCAGCGCCGTATTCGTACCGTTGCTGTGCTGACCCCGGATGTAAAGCTGCGAATCGTCATAGCCGATGCCGCCGGTCTGAGCCAGGGCGATCAATCCGGCCGCACGACCCTGCAAAGCATTCGAGAGTTGCAGACCGGGCATCGATTTCAACTGCTCGACATCGATGCGGCCAATGGCAGCCGTCAGCGAGCGTTGCGGGGTGAATGCACCATCGCCCCGCTCCAGCCGGTCGCGCTCCGATGCATACGGGGCCTCCTGGCGCAGCGTGATCACCGCGGGGCAGGATCCCCGACGAAGGTCGACAATCTGTTGACCATATCCGTCGGTTTCGATCAGCAGCGTATCGTCGGATTTCGTCCGCAGCACAAACTCGCCGTTGGCATCCGTGCGGTGTTCGACCGCACCTTCACCACTGAGCACCGAAACATCGGGCAGCGGCTTCCCCGATGCATCCACAACCCGAGCCCGCACCTCTACGAGGGGTCTCTTCTGTCGGTTTCGCGATTGGGCCGCCGCTTCCGACGTACTTCCGACCAACAGCATCAGCAGCCCCATCATAAAAAGAGAATATCTGGTTTTCATAGATTTCGGAATTTGAACGTTCATCATCACCATCCGGGATTTTGTTGCAGGTTATAGAGTGCATCCACGTCGTGTTGCGGCAGCGGATACCAGTAGTTGCGCATGTTCGAGAAACCGCGGATCTCCTTGGTCATGTCGAACGCCTCGTAGGTAAATCCGGCCGGACGCTCCCGATCGCCATACGACCCTTCGGGATGGAACTTGACCCCTTTGAGCGGATAGGTGTCGCGGAAGAGTTCGTGCATGATCATCCACCGGCGGACATCCCACCAGCGCTGGTTCTCAAACATCAGCTCGACGGCCCGCTCGCGACGGTACGCCTCGCGGAATTTCACCGGATCACTCACGTAATCGGCGGCCAGATCGGTCACCCCGACCCGATTGCGGATCACGTTGATGGCATCCTGAGCCGTCATCCCGCAATTTTCAACCGTGGCCGTGGCACTGCCCGTGGCCTCGAACGACGCCTCGGCGAAATCCAGATAAAGCTGCGAGGCCCGGATATAGACGGTCTGCGCACAATAGCTCAACCACTTGTCATTACCGCTGGGCGAATGCTGGCCGTGAGCCTCGGGCCAGAGGAACTTGCGGCACATGAAACCCGAAAATTCCCGTCCGTTCGAATGCTTCGATGTCAGGAAGTCGTTGTAGGGCTGCGACCCCACCCACAGACGGATGTAATACGTATCGCCGTTCTGATAGGTTCCCCACTCGTCGCCCGGCAAGAGGATGTTGTTGTAGAAGCGCGGATCCCGATCGGTAAAGGCGTGCTCCGGATCGAACGAATAGCCGCTGCGCGCATCTTCGATCGGATAGTAAACGCCATCGGCCCCCTTGCGCTCGTACATGCTCACCGCATTGAGCGTCGGGCACGACATGGCAAAAGCTTCGGATCCCGTACCGGTCGCCAATTCGGGATAGAGCCAGAAGGCACGCACGGTCTTCGAACGGTTGGTCGTTCCGGGGATGAATCGCCGCGACCAGATATGTTCCGGACGTTTGAGGTTCGTGTCCGGGAACCAGAACGTATTGGTGTACTCCTCACGCGTCGCCAGACGGACTCCCGTCACGGCTTCGTGGCTCTTCATGTATTCGATGGCGGCCCAGATGGCCTGAGCGGCCGTCTTGGCCCGTTCGCGGTCATACTCCTGCACCTGCACCGAATTCAGGTCGTTCTGCATGAGCGGGCTGGCATCGTAAAGCAGCGCCATGCCCTTGAAGGCCATCGCCGCCAGTTTCGTCGGACGGCCGTACTGCATGTCGGGCCACACGTCCGGAAGCATGGCAATCGCCTGATCGATGTCACTCACCATCCAGGCCGAACTTTCGTGATAGGTCTTGCGCGGAATGTCGTCGTCATCCCCTTCGAACACGCGGTCGATCAGCGGCATGCCGCCGTAGCGCTTGATGATCTGAAAGTAGAACCATGCCCGATAGAAGTAGGCCTGTCCCAGAATCTCGTTGCGCTGCTCCCCGGTCAGCGGGACCTGATCGATATTGGCAATCACACGATTGACGATTCGCAGGGCCGCATATGCCCGACCAATGGGGGTCGAACTGCCGTTACCGATTTCGGTGACGTTCTCGCTCTTGCCCGTCAGCAGCCACGATCCCGAAAAGAACTTCGCAAAGACCGTATTGTTGAAGGTGATCGCCATTTCGTCGGCCATCACGCCCACGTAGGTACGTCCGAACGTCCCGCCGTCGGCACTCGAAAACCAATTGTAATCGTCGAGTTTGTTATAGACCGGATCGAGGAATCCCCGGATCGATTCGTAACTGGAGTAGATTGCCGATTCGTCCAACCCGCCCGCATCTTCACGCTTGTCGAGAAAATCCTCGCAGCCCGAGCCCGTCAGAAGCATGAATCCGGCAAAAAGATAGAAGCTGATTCGTTTCATGTTGTTCATCTCGTTTCAATTAAAAGGAGAGTCTTACGCCTGCCGTCACCGATCGCAGAATCGGATAGCCGGTCTGATTCCCTTCGGGATCGATGCGGGAATCTCCGCCCCACCAGGTCAGCAGGTTGTTTCCATTTACATAGACTTGCAGATTCGACATCCGACAGGCTTTGAGCCACCTCTCGGGGAAGTTGTAACTGATCTCGACATTCTTCAGACGCAGGTAGGAAAAGTCGCGATAGCGGAACGTACTCTCCGTGCCGTTGAAGTTCCCGTCGTTCTTCAGGTGAAGTGCCGGCCAGCGCACGCCGCTCGTATTGGCCGTCTGCGGGGTCCAGGCCTCGGTCACTTGGGGCTGAGCGTTGATCTTGCCATCCTTGAACGAGGCGAAATAGACGTTGTCAACCAGTTTGTAGACACCCGTCGGCGCATAGAACATGGCGCTGAACCCCAGCCCCTTCCAGTCGAAACCGAACGACAGGCTATAGGTACGGAGCGGATAGTTGAGTTCGTCAACCACCACTTTGTCCTGCCCGTTCAACACGCCGTTGGCATCGAAGTCGACGTAAACCAGATCGCCCGGGACCACCTGGCTCGCAGCCACGCTGTTGATCGAACCGCTCTGGGCATAGTTGAACACGTCATCGATGGTTTCGTAGTTGCCGATGGCCAGATAACGGTTCTGCAGACCGATGGGTTTGCCCGCTGCCTTGAGATGGTCGGGCGTATTGCGCGGATCGTCGCGGAATACGACCCGGTTCTCGCTCGAGGCCATCGAAAAGTTCACGTGGTAGTGGAAATCCGCACCGATGCGATCCTGCCAGCTCAGTTCCAGCTCGAAACCGTGGTTCTTCGTCTCACCCATGTTGAGCGAGTTGAACGTCGCACCTACGATGGACGAGGTCGTATTCGGGGTCATCAGAATATCCTTTCGTTTTTCGTCAAAGAGGTCCAGCGTGGCCGAGAGTTTATTCCACAGGCCGATCTCGATACCCAGATTCTGTTTGGTGGATTTTTCCCACGTCGAGCCGGTGTTGGCTATCGAACCTTCGTAATAGAGCGGGCCCCAATCCTGCGACTGGCTGCCGCCCAGGGTGATGCTGTCACCCGAGGTGAACGACTGGATGTAGTTCCAGCGTTCGGCGCCGGCATCGGACCCAACCTTGCCCCACGAGTAGCGGAATTTCAAATTGGTCAGCACCTCGCCGATGCTGCTCTTGATGAACGGCTCCTCGGACATGCGCCATCCCACCGAAAACGACGGAAAGAGACCGAAACGGTCGCCGCGGGCAAACTTCTCCGAACCGGTATAGGAGACGTTCACTTCGGCCAGATAACGCTCTCTCCAGTTGTAGGTCGCACGGGCAACCCAATCCTCGCGATAGCTCGGGAAACGGATATTGCCCCCGTCCTTCTGATCGGCAATCTGACGGTTCATCAGCGCCAGCAGACTCACGTTGTGATCATGGAACGACCGGGCCCACGATATCGAAAACTCGTAGTAGAGTCGCCGCGTATATCCGTCGAGCTGATCGTAGTAGTTGGCTCCGGGAGGCAGCGGAATACTCTCCTGATTGGGCAGACGCGTATTCTCGATCATCGGATAGCTGACCGATCCGTCCTCCCCGTAAACCGGATTGGCATAATCGTAAACGCGATGGTAGCGCACGATGGATTTCAGGGCCTGATCGGCACTTCCGGCTCCGCGGTTGATATTGGTCGAGGTGGTCGAACTCGACGAATAGGAGATCTTTCCGGCCACCTTCAGCCCCTCGACCCAGAAACTCAAATCCTGCTCCAGCGAAGCATCGTACCATCCCTGGAAGGTCTTGCGAAGATTGGCTCCCGCCAGATTCATGTTCGCCACGGGGTTCTTCTCTTCGTCGTCTCCCCAGTAGCCGTCCGAATACTTGATCGGGTGATCGCTGGTCGATTCGGTCATGATGCGGTAGAAGGGGTTGTCATTGTCGAGCGATTTGTTCCGGTAGGCCATCTTGCCGGCAATGCTGAGCGAGAGTTTGGTAGTCGACGTGATGTTGAAATCGAAATTCGAACGCCAGTTGTAACGCTTGTAGGTATGGCGAGGATCGAAGTAATCGTTCTTCTGCAGATCATAGATGTCGCCATCGCCCTGATAACCCACCGAAGCAAAATAGCGCATGAACTCCGAACCGCCCCGGATATTGACGTTATAGTTCTGCGTATACCCCGTGCGGATGAGTTCATCCCACCAGTTGACATAGGGAAAGACGTCATTATAAGCCCCGTAATTTCCCTCGGCATAAGCCCGCTGCCACGCCTCGATGGTCGACAGCGGAACCAACTGCGACCAGCTGCCGTCGTTGGCCAGACCGCGGTTGTAGGCCTCCATGGCCGTTACATGATCGGCCAGCGACATGCTCGTGGTAGGCTGTTTGAAGGAGACGTTGGCCGAGAAGCTGATCGTCGGAGCCTCGTTCAGTCCACGCTTGGTCGTGATCAGAATCACGCCGTTACCGCCCCGCACACCGTAGACGGCCGTTGCCGAGGCATCCTTCAATACCGAAATCGTTTCGATCTCGTTCATGTCGATGTCGTTCATGTCGCGTTCGATGCCGTCGACCAGCACCAGCGGATCCGTATTTCCCCAGGTGCTTTTGCCGCGGATGTACATCGACGCCGTGGTCTCGCCCGGTTGACCCGTCGAATTGATCGTCACCACGCCGTTGAGCTTGCCCTGAAGAGCCTCGGAAACCGAATTGACGCCTCCGACCTTCAGCAGCTCCTCACCGCGGGTCTGGGTGATGGAGCCTACACTCGAGGCCTTCTTCTGAACGCCATAGCCCACGACCACGACCTCATCGAGCGCATTACTCTCCTCCTCGAGCCGGAATTCCGAACGCAATACGGCCGTTGCGGCCTTCAACTCCAGCGAAGCGTAACCCACATAGGAGAGCTGGATGACGGCGTGCTGCGGCACCTCGAGCTGAAAGTACCCGGAAACATCCGACGTCGTTCCGGTTGTCGTACCCACGATGGTGATGTTGACCCCGATGAGCGGTTCACCACTTTTCGCGTCCACGATCCGTCCCTTGACTGTCCTGGGCCATCCCTCGTCGGCGCGCCCCGACTGTACGGCCACAAGCAGCAGAACGGACATCAGCAGACGAAACACTTTCGTGCAAAAGTCCATGTTTCTCATAAATTAGGTTTTAGGTTGTTAAGTTGGTTATACGACGGAGCCTCCCTGCATCGCTACCAAATGCAGTAATCCACTCCGGGTATGGGTAAAAGCCGAGCCCGAAACGGCGAAAGCGCCGCTCCGTAACAAATCGTTTTTTGCTGGTCGAATCACATCTGCCTCAGAGCCTGCAGGCAGAATTTCTCCATTGAGAGGTTTCTATCAGGTGAGGGTCAACGGACTTTATCCGCGCCGGCGCGCAATCGTTTCAACAGATCGATCTTGGCCGGCAGATTGAAAATATGATCGTTGTCGTACCAGGTTGCGAAGACCCCCTCCTGCGTCGTCAGCAGGGCCTGACGGGCCTGTTCGAGGTACGTGATGGCCCGATCCAGATCCGCCGTCCGTTCGGCCGCAGACTTGTAGGCCCGCACGAAGTGATAGAGCGAACGGTTCAACGACGCCATGTAGTGGCACGGGGCCTGGAGATTGTCGCGGAAGAAACGCCGCGAAGCCTTCGGCAGACGCTCCATCAGCCGGTCGCAACGCTCCGCAACCGCCTCGAAGCGTGCCGCGGCGGCCTGCGTTCCCGCCAGCAGCGAATCCACCTGGTTGGCTCCGTCGATGCGGAACGATCGACCCGGGATGCGCTCGAACCCGATCTCATGGAGCGGATTGGGCGAGAAATCGGCGAAGCGTTTGCCAATCTGGTCAAAGACCCGCGAATAGCGCAGATCCTGGAAAAGGAACTGTCGCTCCAACCTCGGAAACTGCGAAGGTTTCTGCTGCCAGTAGGCGTAGTAATAGTCGTGGTAGAGCCGGGCCGCCTCACGGGCATGGCGCGCCCCGTAATACTGCCGGCAGAACGCCTCCAGGAAACGGTCCGTATCGTAGGCCTTCATGTCCCACATCATCCGCGCGTTGGCCGACAGCTCCATGACGAACTCACGCAGGTTTCCGGCGTTGACCACCGAGAAGGTCAGCGGGCCCTTCGTATTGACGTATCGATAGTTGAACTCCATCTTCCAGGGGCCCTCGGCTGCCGCGAGATGGGCCCCCGTCGAGGTGAACTGCAGATTCATGTAGTAGCCCAGCTTGACGTGCTGCGTCGTGTCGAAGGCCACCAGGTCATCGTACGGGTAATGGTCCCGGCGCCCGGCCACGAATGTCCACAGCATGTTCTCACCCGTGGGCGGTTTCAGATAGCCCTTGGCCAGCAGATCCGACAGCTCGTCGTAGAAGGTCATCCGCACGAAGGGATCCCGCTCGCCGGTAGCCTGCTTGATCAGTTCGAGCTGAATGCGGATCATGCGGTTGATCACCTCGGCGCGTTCGCGCTCGCCGGTCGGGGCATCGGCGAAGGCCGCCCAGAAGGGCTGGTCACCGACCCCGCGGAAGGCAATCTGCCAGAGATTCTCCTGACGGTTGCGGCAAACGGTCTCGACGCTGTACTGCCAGAACTCGCGCAGAGCCGCCTCGTTGGACAGCAGCAGTGCCGGAGGCTCCATGCCGCGGACCTTCCGCCAATAGCCGGCCCAGTTTGCGAGGTTGTTGTTGCAGGCCACGTGGTGGTGCGAGGTCAGCACCAGACCGTACTTGCGCAGCAGGCCGGCCTGACGGTTGAGCCGGTAATCGGGATAGGTCACCGTGGCCTCGAGTTCGACCGTATTGAGCTTCAGGCGCAGCATGGTTTCGAGCCACAGCTCGTCGTTCTCGCGCGAAAGGGCCCGCCACGGCGTGAAGAGGTCCGTATCGTTGGGGAACCAGGCCCGGTAGCGCACCTGCGGCGACTTGAAGAAGAGATCGCAGTCGGCCGGGACCGTAATCCGCGAACGATGCTGCGGCTCCCACGACGAGAAGTACCACAGCGGCGGAACCCCGAGGAGCTGTTCGCAGAAGGTGTAGATGGCATAGATGGCACCCCGCATGTCCTTGCCGCAAAGATAGATGCGCCGGTTGCGGGGGTCGGCGTAGACGCGATGGGATTCAAAGCCGTCGAGCGGACGCAGGGTCGACGGATCAACGGTCGGCTGTGAGGAGGAGGCATCCACGATCAGCAGGTCGACCATGCGGGGATCATCGGCCGGCGCATCGGGCGTCACCACCTCGGGACGGCAGCCCATGACGCGCTCGAAATCACGGCAAAGCGTCTCGGCAGCCAGTCGCACCGGAGCCTCCGCTCCGGCCGACAGCACCAGCCGGAAATGTCCGGGACGCAGGAGCAGGGTTTCATCCCCGTAGACGTTGCCCCACGTGGTCAAGGTGAACAGCAACGATAACAGCCAAGCGCCGAAAATCGCACAACGATTCTTCATATTGGGTCAGTCATTAAGGTTTCAAGTTGGTTTGCGGCAGGAGTCCGGATTCCCGTTCCCTTTCACCCGATTCTCCGACAAACAGCGGATTCCGGGACCGGAAAATGCCGGCGAATGATCCCAATACAAATATAGGAAGGTTTGTCGCAAAAGAAACGTCCACCCTAAACGGATACAAAAAAAATATAAACGCTTTAGCTCTGTATATAAGCGAATTAAATGATTATATGACCCACTGAATATAAATATTTAGGGCCCCGAGTTTCAGCCCTACAGGCCAATCTGTTGAATGCGGCTTTCGAAATTCTTCGGATCGAGCGCTTTATTGCGCATCCGGGTCCGGTAGTTGTAGATCGTATTGAGCGAATAACCCAACGCCCGGGCGATCTGTTCCGACTCGGTGATACCCAGCCGGATCAGGGCAAAGATCCGCAAGGTCGCGTTCAGAGATTTCCCGACCAACTGGATCTGCTCCTGCTCGGGCAGCAGGCGGTTGAAATCCTCGACAAAGGTCGGGAACAACGACAGGAACGTCCGGTCGAACTCCTCGAAAATCCGCTCCTTGCTCTGCCGGCCCTTCAGTTCGCGCAGCAAGGGGCGAAGGCCCTCATACTGACCATGATCCAGCTTGTGTGTGGCCCGCACCACGAAATCATCCAGCTGGCCGGCAATTTCGGCACTGATATCCAGATAATGCCCCAGATAACTCTCCTTGATGCGGTTGGCCTCCTGCAACTTGCGGTTGATCGCCTCCAACTGCTGCCGCGACCGCTTCAGCCGCCGGAGCTGAAGCCACGTATTCACGGCCGCCACGACCAAGATCACCCCCACGAGCATGCTCAGTACAAAACTCAACAGCAAGGCCTGCCGGCGCTCCTCGTTGTTGCGAAGCTGTTCGTTCAGGAAAATCGGCAGCAGCGTGCCGATGACATTCATCCGGTGACGCGTTCCGAAGGCCGTCGCATCGTCGAGCGCCATGTTGATGTAGCGCGAGGCATCGTCGACCTGGCCCCGATGGTAGAAGAGAATCGTGGCCAGCCCCCGCAGGGCAACCGATTCGCGCACGGCCTCCCGACTGTCGTTGACCACCGAAAGCCGGTAGTAATACTCCGCTTCGTCGTTACGGCCCGCCTTGCGCGCGATGTAGGCCAGCGTCGAATAGAAGACCGTCAGCCACTCGGGCGCGTGACACAACGACAGGGCCTGTTCGTAGAGGGCGTGGGCCGACACCAGATCACCGTTCTTGAGGGCGATCTTGCCCCGCACGTAGGCCCTCAGCATCGGGTCGTGGAGATAAGCCAGACTGGCCGTCAGCGACTGATTGCCGAGCCGGTTGTACTGCGGCGAGAAGACCCCGTCGTTCGTATAGTCGGCCAGATCCTGATACGTCCGCCCCAGACAAATATAGTAGTTGGCCATCACGCTGTCGGGAAGAATCCGCGGATCGGGCTTGATGGCCGTCAACGAATCGACCGCCTCCTTGAAGAATCCGCCCCGCGCCAGGGCATACCCGAAATGCGTCCGGGCATACGTGCGGTAAGGCTCTGCACCGATCCGGTCGGCCAGCCGGCACAATTCGACCGAATAACGGTACGACGAATCGAATACAAAGAGCATGTATCCGTTGCAAATCGCATCGCAAATCCGGAAGCGGGCTTGCGGCGAGAGGCCGTTCTCCCGATAAAGCTGCTGCTTGAGTTTCGCAAGCCGGGCCTCCTTGCGGGCCGCGAACTCCTGCTTGTGCTCCAGAGCCTCGCGGAACGCCCGGTCGAGCTCCTCACCGGTCAAAGCCTCCGGAGCGGCCTGCACGGTCCCCGCGCCCCGCAGAATCAGCAGCCCAAGAACCACCATCCGAAGGACCACCCGCTGCCAAGAGGCCCTCCGTCGTCGGACGACGTGGCGAACGGAAGAGCCGGCAATGGCCGACGCAACCGATTCAACCGGCCGGTCCGTACCCCGAGTGTCACGGCAAAGCAATCGCATCATCCACATAGGCTCCGAAAAAGTCCAGCGCCTCGGCCGAGAAACGCGAGGCATCGTCATACTCCTGTTGCAGCCGCTCGAGCACGGATGCATAACGTCCCGGATCGATTCTGTCACGCAGCGACTGCCAGCGTTCGAGGTTCTGTCGCACCAGCGACGGCGTACTCCCGAGGCCCTCGAAAAACTCCTCGCGCAGGCTCCGTCCCGAGGGCATGCGATGGTTCCACGGCAGCCAGTGGAAACTCAGCAGCCACATCGACGGGCAACAGTCCGCATCGTCAAAACACGACCGGTTGGGTTCGAAATACTGCCCCGTAAAGCCCGTTCCGTGCGACGTACGGTCGGTCCCGATCCCTTCGCGGCTCACCTGCCACTCGCGCCCGGCGCGTCCGGCGAAGTTCGCCCTGTAATGCGTTGCCACGTCGAGCGTCAGCCCCAGTCCGTAGGGCGAACTGCTGCGCAGGAAGCACTCCCAGCTGGGCATCATCATCGCCTCGATCACCCGCAGATCCTCCCCGTCGACCTGCCACGTCGAACGGATCCAGTCGTGCGTGATGCGGCTCACCGTCTGATCGGGGTTCCACGCCAGCCGCCCGAAGGCATACCAGTTGGCCTGGGCGAAGGGATGCCCCGTCCAGTTGGCGTCGCTGCCCGTATTGGCCACCCCGGCGATGGCACGGATCCGCTGGGGATAGACCTCGCCCCGCGTGAGGCGGCTCACCGTACTTCCGGGCCCCGCACAGCAGGTGTCGAAATCCAGCACCCGACGCCACATCGGCAGCAGATAGACCAGCGACGTCGCATGTCCGGTATACTCCTGGGTGATCTGCAGTTCGAGCATCACCTGCGAGCGGGGCATCGCCCCGAACAGCGGCTGCACGGGCTCCGAAGGCTGGAAATCGAGCGGACCGTTCTTCGTCTGCAGGATCACGTTGTCGTCGAACGCCCCGTCGAGCGGCCGGAACTCCAGGTAGGAGCGTTTCATGCGGTCGGGATCGATCGTCGGGTTGTAGACGAACGTGCGCCACATGACGATGCCGCCGTAGGGTTTCAGCGCCCGGGCCAGCAGATTGGCCCCGTCGGCGTGCGTACAGCCGTAATCCTGCGGGCCGGGCATCCCCTCCGAATTGGCCTTGACGAGAAAGCCCCCGAAATCGGGGATCAGCGCATAAATCTCCGCCGCCTTTTCCCGCCACCAGGCCTGCACCCGCACATCGCGCGGATCGGCCGTATCGAGATCCCCCACTCCGCCCCAGGCCTTCATCACGTCGGGCGTGGACGACGGCTTCATCGGCGCCGCGAAGTTGGCCGTCAGATAGACGCGGATGTGATAGCGGCGGAAGAGGTCGGCCAGCGCCGCCACCTTCACCAGATAGTCGTGGCGCAGAATCCGCGGATCGGCATTGACGTTGTTGAGCACCACGCCGTTGATGCCGATCGAGGCGTTGGCCCGCGCATAGGCCGCATAGCGGGGATCGAGCCGCCCGGGGAGTTCGTCCCATTTCCAGAGCGAACGGCCGGCATAGCCGCGTTCGATCGTGCCGTCGAGATCGTCCCAGTGGTTGAGCAGCCGGCGGTCGTAGGCCGGCGTCTCCGTCCGGTCGAGCCCCTCGAGCCCCTCGCCGCACTGCAGCATCCGCAACAGGTCGAACATGCCGTAGAGCAGTCCGGCATCGGCCGCTGCCTGAATCCGAACGCCGTTGCGGCCGCCGCGGATGCGGTAACCCTCCTCGCCCAGGAGCTTCGGATCGCCGTCGAGCGAGAAGCGGATGCCGCTCCGGGCCCGCGGATCGACCGTCGGGGTGATTTGCAGAAGCCCCTCGATTCCGCGGGTCAACTCGGCGACCAGCAGCGAATCGTAGCGGCTTCCGGCCATACTAATCCGCGAACAGGACTCGCCGAGCGCTTCGCGATCCGCCTCGGCAAGGGGTTCGTAACCGAGCCACAACTGGGCTCCGGGCGCCGTCCGATCGGGCGCCGAGGCGGCTCTCAGGGCCACGATCGGGCACAGAAAGAGCAGCAGCGAAAGAAGTTTCTTCATAAAGGCAGGGGTCAGGAGTGTCACACAAAGATAGAAAAATTATGAGGATATTCCACCTTTTCGGAGCAGCAGAAGATGATTTCCATCAGTCGACAACCCGTCGCGCCCCTACCCGAAAAGCATCACCCCTGCCGCCTTTCGGGACAGGGGTGATGGATCAGGAGTGCAGCGGCCGGCCGGCGGTTCATCCGTCTCAAGGCTCCGGCCGGCCGCCGCACTCCGTACGTCGCGTCTCATCGCATCGGGCGGTCCGCATCCGGGCCGTAGACATACTCGACGGGCGACTTCTTGAAACGCAGGATGCGCGTATCCTTCGTGCCGGCGCCGTTGCGGATGAGGTAGAGATTCGCCATACCGCCGGTGATGTACCATCCGGAACCCTCGGGCGAGTGGACGCCGAAGAGGATGTTGTTGTAGTGGTTCGAGTGGCGGATGCCGTCGGCATTCCACTGCGCTCCGGGACCGTACCACGTGATTCCCTCGTCGTCGGGGAAGTCGGGACTCCACATCCGGATGCTGATCAACTCGTTGAGTGTCAGCGATCCCACCACGACATCACTGCGCCGCTGCTGGCTCCGCTTGATGGCCGAGTGGCCCTCCCAGGGGACCTTGAGCGTGTGCGAACCGCTCCACATCATCCAGATATAGTCCGTGGCATCGAACACGCGGTTGTACTCCTCCATCGAAGGCAGTTCGTAGCCGTCGGGCGACAGCGCATCGGCCGGCAGTTTGTTGATATGGGCCGCCACATCGGTCGAGAAGCCCTCCATGACGGCCTTGCCGTCCTGTTCGATGACCCACAGTCCCTGGCCGCTGTCACCCTGATAGGCCCATCCCCACAGGTCGCGGTACTCCTCGGGCGAACAGCCGGCCAGATAGTCGTAGAGGCTCTTGCCGGCCTCGACGGCCGGATCGGCCGACGACAGGATCTGATCCTCGAAGCGGCGCGAATTGCCCCGCGCATTATACTTGCACCACCACACGCCGTGGAACCACGTCACGGGAAGCCCCCAGTTGCGGCGCACGACGGTGTAGACCTCGCGCTGCGAACCGTCGGCACGGTTGCTCACCACCAGACGGGCCTCCTGACGGCGGCCGTCGGCCGTCGGGTCGTTCGGGCGCCAGCCGCCCACCACTCGCAGGGTGTTCGCCGCATCGTCGGCCTGCGTGAGGCGGATCCACGGATCCTCCCCCTCGTCGAACTCCACCTCGAGGCGTTTGCCCTCCGGCAGTATGAAACGGCCCAGTTCGTTGTCCACGTAACGTGCATAGTCGACCGTATAGGCGGCGTTGTCGAAGTTCATGTCACCCTCCGTTTGCGTGGGGTTGGCCGCCAGCCGCAGCAGAATGCGATCCTCGGGATAGACCTGCTCGAGCCCCTTGCGGCGGAAACGCACCGGAATGTCGACCGCCGGACGATTCGGCGCAAAGAGCGACTTGCGGATCCGGAAGAGGTTGACGTCGTCGGGACCGACACCCGTCGAGACCTCCTCGACCGTCAGCGGGAACTCCGTCAGCGGGAGCACCTCCAGCTGGCTGTCGCACGCCACGGCCAACAGGATCTCCGTCTCGGTATAGGGCAGCGCAAGGGTTGCGCCGTCGGCCTCGACGTGCACGTCGTCGGGAATCCGCGAACGGTCGGAATCGACCGTCAACGGGGTCTCCAGATCGGGTTCGAGCGGCGTCTCACCGCCATCGCCCCACGCCTCGACCGTCAGTCGGGCCTCGGTGTCGATCACCTCCTTGCGCACGGTCACCGTATAAATGTGATTGCGAAGGATCGGCCGCGGCAGAGCACTCTCCAGCGTCGAAGGCTTGCCGTCGATCACCACCTCAACACGCACGCGCAACGAGGCGTTGTCCTGCTCGCAAAGATAGGCCACGCCCGGCGTATCGGTCCCAATCGGCAGTGCCACGGGAGTCTGTACATCGGCGTATTCGGTTCCGGCGGGTATTGCGGCCTCCTCTCGCGGCAGCAGATAGCCCTCCGAAGCGGCATCGAGCAGCGTGAAATCCTCGACCGAAACCTCGCCGGCGACCCGCAGCCGCAGATCGAGACGGGCCGAGCCGTGGCGAAGCTTCAGCTCCGCGGCCGACGAACCGGCCGGGAGCGTCGCCAGATCGAGGCATCCGGTCGCGAAACGCGCCGTCGCAGCATCGGCCGCACGGACCGTCGCCTCCATCCATTCGCTCTCGGAGAGCCCCGGAGCGGGCTCGGCCCCCTCGATCTGCGGGCGGGCATCGGCCACCACGTAGAGCGTTCCGGAGAGGCGTTCGAGCGACAGGTCGAAGCCCGTGCCCGAGACCGGAACCGACTCATGGATCCGTGTCAGACGGCCCTGTTCGAAAAGGTATGCGCTGACCTGTCCGATCGCATCCTCTCCTGCCACCCCATTGGCCGCATCGGAGGCAAACGACGCCTTCGTGACCCGAACCACACCGCCCGCGGCGGAACCCCCCGAAACCGATTCGGGAGATTCCGTACACGAGGCGAGGCTTCCGGCCAGGGCCGCCAGGGCCAATATCCGCAACGAGAGCTTGTTTTTCAGCGTTTTCATGTGACTACAGGTTGAACGTATACCGGAATTCGCGAAGCGTGCCTATCGGCGCAGCGGGGTCAGCTCCGTGTCGCTGCCCTCCTCCCACTCGTCGAAGGTCAGGTCGAGGCTCACGTCGATGACATCCTTGCGCACGGTGAGCGTGTAAATCTTGTTGCGCTCCAGGTCGCATCCCAGGCTCTTGGTCAGCGTCTTGGGCTGGCCGTCGATCACGGCCTCGACAACCACCTCCAAACCGTCGTTCTGCTGCTCATAGGCGTAGAAGACGGCGGGCGTATCCTGGGTCAGCGGCTCCGTGATGGAGGCTGCGGCATCCCGACGCTCGACACCGGCGGGCGACAACTCACCCTCAACCGGGAAGAGATAGGCCGACTGGGCGGCATTGCGGAGCGTGATGCCGCTCACCGAAGCCACACCGGCCGTGCGCAGACGCAGGTCGAAACGCACCAGACCGCGCCGAAGCGTCACCGGAATCTCGGTCTGCGAATTGGGCATCTCATCGAGCGAGACGCTGCCCGAGAAGAAGCGTGCCGGAGCCGCATCCTTCATCGCCACCGAAAGTTTCAGCCATTCGCTTTCGCTGATGCTGCGTCCCTGAAGGGCATCGAGATCCACCAGCCCCTCGGTGTTGGCCACCACGTAGAGCGTACCGGCATGACGGTCCAACTGCAGATCAAAGTTGCCGTCGGCGGGCGACTGGGCGTTGTAGACCTTCGTCAGCGTGCCGTCGACGAAGAGACAGGCGCGCAGGTCATTTACCGTATTCTCGCCCTCGAGGGCCAGTCCCTCGCCCTCGAAAGCGGCCAGGCGCGTCTTCACCACCGGAGCGGCGGCCGGCGTGGTCGGCGTGGTCGGGGTCTCCACCCGCTCCGAGCAGGCGCTCAATCCCAAAGCCATGGTGGCGGCAAAAGCAAACGTCTTCACAGTCATCATCTTGTTCGTTTTCATTTTTCCTTCTGATTTAATGGTTTGTTGTTATCTGTCGTTTGTTGATTAATCGTACATATACTCGACGGGCGCCTTCACGCAACGCACCATACGCGTCTTGGTCGTGTTGTTAGCCACGAACTTGATCCAGTTCTGACCGGGGCGGTCGGCCGCGGCGTAACCCTCCATGACCCACGTCTTCGAGGCGTTGCCCCAGGTGGCCATCAGCAGCGTCATGGAGGCGATGTTGCCCGGTGTGGTGTTCCACTGGTGGCCCAGTCCGCACAGCACCCACACGGCCTCGCCCGAGCGGAATTCGTAGATCGCAATCGTCCCGTACGAATGGCCGAGAAACTCTGCCTCGCGCTCCTGGATGCGCACCGTGATCGACTCGCCCGAGGCATTGGTGTAGGAGCGTTCGCCTACACCGCCGATGTTGTAGTTCTCGTTGCGCGTGAAGAAGGCGTAGTCGTCGTAGTCGGGGATCCGGTAGCCGTAGGGGGCCATCGTCGCCGGATCGAGCGTGCCGAAGTTCTGCGTCGTGGAGACCATCCCCTCGTGGTAGAAGGCCGTGCTGTCGTGACGCAGCGGAAGCCCCTGCGGGTTGTTCGCCTGGTACTGGTCGCCCAGCAGCGCCAGCAGTTCGTCGTCCGGGCAGGCGATCAGATGGTCGGCCAGCGCATCGTCCGCCGCCGGATCCGTCGCTATGGGGACCTGATCCTCGAAGCTCTTCACGTCGCCCCGCAGGTTGTATTTGCACCACCACTCACCGCCGATGCGCACCACGGGAAGTCCCCAGTTGCGACGCCGCACGGTATAGCGTTCGGGGTGTCCGCCCGCGGCATCGGTCACGACCAGAAAGCCCTCCTGTTCGCGGCCGTCGGCCGTCGGATCGTTGGGTTTCCAGCCTCCGAGCAGGCGGTAAGCACCGTCTTCGGGCACCAGATCCATCCAGCGCGACTCGCCGTCGCCGAACTCCAGGCGGAGGTTCATCCCCTCCGGAAGGGTGATCCGGGCCAGTTCGCCCTCGATGTAGCGGCCGAAATCGCACACGCCGTCGTCATCGAGCGTCAGAAGCCCCTCGATCCGGACCGGATTGGCCTCGAAGGCCAGCACCACGCGTCCCGACGAAACGCCGTCGTGCGAAAGGGTCAGTCCGACATAACCGGTCGTCGTGCCCGGCACCCGCAGCGGGCTGCTCACCTCGACGGCCGCCACGGTCTCCAGACCGCGGGTCAGGCTCTGCGGCGTGACGCTCACCCCACGGACCTCACCGTCGACGGTCAGCGCCGCACCGGCTCCGCCGCGCAGCACCACCCGCAGGCGGCTGGGCGTATGGGGGATGTAGACCGTATCACGGGCCGCGTTGACCCGCACGTCGTCGGGAAGCTCCGAGGCTTCGAGATCGACCAGCCCTTCGAGCACCGGCCGCGATTCGGTTCCGACGCCCTCATTCCAGCTTCCGGACGTCACCGAAACACCCGCCTCGGCGCCCCGTCCGTAGACCTCCAGCGTGTAGACCGTATTGCGGAGGATCGTCGCCGGGAGCGTGTTGCGCAGGCGGTGCCACCCTCCCGCAAAGCGTGCCACGATCTCGACCTCCAGCCCGTCGTTGGGCTGTTCACACAGGTAGAGCAGCGTTTCGCGGCCGTTGACCAGCGGCTCCGCATCGTACGTGCGCTGGAAGGTCTCCCGCGCGGCCGAGGCCGGCGATGACGGCGTCGCGGAGGGTTCGACATAACCCCGGTCGGCAATCCGGCGGATCGTCACCGAGTGCACCTCGACGCCGGCATCGCACGACCGCAGGTCGATCCGTGCCACGCTGCGACGCAGCGTCACGGCACGGGCCTCGGCCGCCGATCCGCCCGCCAGGTCCAGCATCCCGCTCATGGTCAGCCCGCGACGGGTCATCTCGCCGATCGAAGCCTCGAGGCTGCGGTAGGTCTCCAGCGACGTGACACCGGGCGTCAGTGCGGCAAAGGCCTCGATCGAGGCGGCATTCACCGCCAGGCGAAGTTCGCCGCGCGGGGCCGCCGACGAAAAGGTGTAGAGCCCGCCGCCCGCCACAATACCCGGAATCACCTCGCGCAGAATCCCCTCCTCGAACCGATAGGCCGTCACCGAATGGATCTCGGCCTCGGGGTCGGCATCCGCCGACGTCTCCGCGCCATCGGCCGCCTCGGGCGTCAGCCGCAGGGTCAGCGGAGCACCCTGGGATTGCGGCGTCACGCTCTCGTCGCGCGAACACCCCGCCGCAAGTTGTGCCAGCACGGCCGCCAGCAGAAGAAGATATCGTATGTTCATGGCCGAATCAGTATAAAGTCGGATTATTGCTGCTGTTCAGATACGAGGGCGAATCGATCGGCATCTCGTTCAGATGGGTGACGTAGAAATTGTTCATCAGCTCCTGGGCCCAGGGACCGTAGGTGAACGAGCTGCTGTGGCTGTAGCCCATGACGTGCCCCAGTTCGTGGAACATGATCTCGCAGGAGTAGGTGTTGAAGTAGTGCTGCAGCCAGGCCTGCTGATAGACCCCGTAAGAGGAGCCGCCGCCCAGTCCCACAATACCGTTGCCGGGATAGACCAGCCCGACGTTCAGATTGCGGCTCTGGCGCATCTGGCTCAGGACCTTCTCGGGGGTCACCTTGTCGTTGACGCCGCCGTTGCCGTAGAGACGGTCCTGATTCTCACGCAGGATCACCTCGTGTTCCGGCATGTCGATCATGTAGGTGAAGTTCAGGAAGAAGGCCACCGCTTCGCGGCAATGCACCGGGCGGATACCCATCCAGTTGCCCGACGGGCCACCGTCCGGACGATCCGGATCGCCGTTGAAAAGGCTGAAGGCAATGGTCCAGCCGTGAAGGATCTGCTGCAGTTTCTTCCAGTAGGGATCCTCGGATTCGATCGTGAACTCGACCCCCTCGAAGTCGGCCGCCTCCAGTTGCGGGATCTCCACCCAGCGGCCCGTGGCCGAACGGCACACCGTCGGACGCAGCGTCTGCGGCAGCTGCTCGTAGAAGTCCGCAAAGGGCGGAATGCTGTCGAACCACGCCAGATCGAGAAATTCGTCACTCACACGCGGAATCCGCGCCCGGACCAGCACCCCCGAGAGGGCTCGCGGCGAATAGAACCGCGCATGAAGCTCACCCGCCTCGGTCACCGCGAGCTGAAGCGGTGCTGCGGTGTTGAAGCGCCGCTGTGCGGGATCCGTGTAGACGCTCTTCGGTTCGCCGTCCTGGAGGATCAGCCCGTGCGACCCCTCGTCGTAGGCCCGCTGCGTAAGGAACATCGTCCCCGACGAATTGTCCGGATGGACCACCGGCGTATGGATCCGCCCGATGCGGTTGGCCTCGAGCCGCTCGAGTTCAAAGCCGAAGAGCCGCCGGACCTGACCGCCCCGATAGGTGCGCGTCACCAGTTCGATCTCGCCCCGCAGCGGATACCCCTCGACCGTGGGCAGAAAGCCATAACTTGCCACGGCTTCGAGATCCGTCTCGAAAGCCAGCTCGTCGCTCTGGCCCGTGAACGCTCCTCCGCCGGTCATTCCCGTGCGGAAACGGGCGCCGCCGAGCGTGGCCCGCAGCGACACCAGCGCCGTGCGGATATAGGGATTCGTGTAGGTGAAGTCGAAGTCGGCGCGTCCGATGATGCGCTGTTGGGTGGTCTGCGTGCCGGTCACCACGGAGGAGACCTCCCCCGCGGCCGTGGTCGTCACACGCACCGTGAAGGGCGTCTGCGAATAGAAGTATTCGGCCGCAAGGGGCTTGCCGAGATCCTCGGGAAAGCTCACCCACCGTTCATCGACGTGTCCGATCGGGTGGACCTCCACACCGTCCTGAGACCAGTCGCCGCGCATGCCCAGCACCAGCAGGCGATAGTCACCCTCGCGCAGCCCCTCGATGCACAGCACCGAATGCTGCGGATCGTACAACCCCTTCAGGTTCGGGACCGTACGTCCCGAGGCATCGTCGATCACGCGGAACTCCACGCGGTCGTAATTCGTCCGCAGATCGGCCGATCGACGCGTCGATGAGCCGTCATAGTCCGCCGCATCGAGGTGAAAGAGAGCCCCGTCCTGCTCCGTGACCGGCGCCGCCGGCTCCCACGCGTCGCGTTCGCACGCAACCAGCAGCAGGCAGCTCCACAAAACAACGGAAAGAATTCTGCTCATTTGGCCTTTTTATTGTTATCTTTGCAGTTTCTAAAACACGTTCGTCGCGAAACCCTGCGCCCCGGACATCGTCCGAAGGCCGGTTCCTCTCGGAACGGGTGCAAAGGTAGAGCGGCAAAACGGCGTTTCGCGTAACCCATGTTACGGCAGACTCTCAATTGCAAAATTCGATCCTTTATGGAGTGTGAAATTTATGACATGCCTCTTTTCCGGGGTGGCGACCGTTCCGTATTGGAAGCGGCCCTGCAACGCTCGCCCGGACGTTACGCCTCCTACCGCAAGGGAGACTTCATCGCCATGCAGAACAATGCGTGCCGGTCGTTGCTGCTGTTGTGCGAGGGGAGCGTCTATGCCCAGATGACCAGCAGCGAAGGCCGGGAACTCACCCTCGACACCCTCTCGGCCCCCGATACGCTCGCCTCGGCCTTCCTCTTCGGCACCGAAAGCCGCTATCCGGTCTCGATTGTCGCCAATGCCGACTGCCGGCTCTGGGTCATCGACCGCGAATGTCTGCGCCAGATCCTCGAGCAGGATCACACCGTGATGAACAACTTCCTGACGATCATCTCCGACCACAGCCTCTTCCTGAGCCGCCGGATCAACGAATTCGCCCTGCAGAGCCTCTCATCACGCATCACGGGCTATCTGAAGGACAACCACGCGATCCGCAATCTGCAGGAGGTGGCCTTCATTCTGGGGGTGGCGCGCCCGTCGCTCTCGCGCATGATCGCCCAGATGGTCGACCAGGGTGTCGTCCGCAAGACCTCCGACGGATACGTCCTCGGCTGATCCCGCCGCCTCCCGCCCCGAGTCGGCCTCAACCGGTTCACACCCGGGCCGCCGCCAGCCCCCCCCTGATACACGACGACGCCCCGGTCGACAAGGACCGGGGCGTTGTTTTTCAAGCGTTGTTCGCCGCCTACTGATGCTGGGGGCGCAGCAGATCCTGCACCACCTTCACCGGCGAGAAAGTCGTGATGGGCACATCGACGAAGACCGTATTCCAACGGGCCATCGCACCGTTCCACAGCCCGGGCAGCTCCTGGGCGCGCAGTTCGCGGCCGCCGCTCGACTTCGACGAGATGAAGCCGGTCGAGGGGTCGGTGTACTGCCGCAGATCGAACTTGCCGCCCTTCGAATTTTTCACGCCGCAGACCAGATCCACCGGATTGAAGTGCGTGGCGGCCTTCATCAGCGACTGATCGTCGGGACCGATCTGGCTCGATTCGGCAATCTGCAGCGACTCTGTGCCGTCGGGATTCCCCACCCAGAAGGGGCCTCCGCCCGGCTCGCCCTCGTTGCGGACCATGCCGCAGACGCGGATCGGGCGGTCCAGCACCGCACGCAGCAGCGCCGAGTCGTAGTCCGCAGGCAGCTTCACGCACAGCCGCCGCTCGATGAACTCCGCAATCGGAGCCAGTTCGCAGCCGCCGACCTCCAGCGCCCGGAGATACTCGAAGGCCTGCTCCTGCAGGTCGAGCAGCACGCCGGCCAATACCTTTTTATAATGGACCGTATCGCCGCGGCGGGCATCGGTCGTCACGTTGTCGATGTTCTTGATGAAGATCACATCGGCATCGATCTCGTTCAGGTTCTCGATCAGCGCACCGTGGCCCGCCGGACGGAACAGCAGCCGGCCGTCCTCCTGGCGGAAGGGCGTATTGTCGGGATTGACGGCAATGGTATCCGTCGAGGGTTTCTGCACCGAGAACGAGATGTCGTACCGGATGCCGAAACGCTGCTCGTAGAGGGGCACCTTCCGGGCGAGCAGCTCCTTGAATCCCTCCATGTGTTCGGGCGAGACGGTGAAGTGGATCCGTGCCACACCGTTCGACGAGGCGTAGGCCGCCCCCTCGACCAGATGCTCCTCGACGGCCTTGCGCGCCCCCTCGGGATAGGCGTGGAACGTCACCAGACCTTTGGGCTTGTGGCCGTAGTTGAGGCCGTCGTTGACGATGGCGTTGACCGTCGCACGGTCGTCGGCTCCCTCGGGCAGCACGGCCTTCAGCTCGGGCCAGAAGGCAAACCGCTCGATGTTCGACAACAAGGTATCGATGCCCGGGGTGCGTTTGCCCTCGTTGACGAAGGCGAACAGCTCCTTGAACATCCGCGTGGCGGCCCCCGAGGCCGGAACGAACTTCACCACACCCAGTCCCGCAGCCGCCTTCTCGTAACGTGCCGCGGCAGCATCGGCCTGCGCCGCGTCGAGCATCAGAATACCGTCGCCGGGCGAGGCGGCACGCACGACGTTCAACCACGGAAATCCGCGGCGGAAATTCTCCAGTTGGGCTTCAACCCCGGCCACGGTCAGACCATGGTCGGCAATTTGTTGTAAATCCTGTTCGGTAAACATATCTATCGGTTAAGGGTTTTGTGCAATAAAGTTACGCAAATTATTCGTAACTTTGCACATCATGATCCGAGAATTTCACCACATCTCGCTGCGCGACCGCAACAGTTTCGGCGTCGAGCAGCAGGCTGCGCGGCTCGTCGAGTTCGAAACGGCGGACGATCTGCGCGATATCTTCGCCCACGGAGTGCCTCCCCGCTGGATGGTCCTCTCGGGCGGCAACAACATCCTCTTCACGCAGGACTACGACGGACTGCTCCTGACACCCGTCTCCCGGCAGATCTCGATCCTGCACGACGAGGGCTCCACGGTGCGCATCCGCGTCGAGGCGGGCGTCGAATGGGACGATCTGGTCGCCTGGGCCGTCGGGCACGAACTGTGGGGGCTGGAGAATCTCTCGCTCATCCCCGGCAAGGCCGGCGCCGCTCCCGTGCAGAACATCGGAGCCTACGGAGCCGAAGCCGCCGATACGATCCGCCGTGTGGAGATGTTCTGCACGGAGACCTCGACGATGCTCACGCTCGACGCCGCCCACTGCGGCTTCGGATACCGCGAAAGCGTCTTCAAACACGCCCTCAAGGGGCGTGTCATCATCACGGCCGTCGAACTGGAGCTCTCGCGCACGCCCCGTCCCCGGCTCGCCTACGGTGATGTCGAACGCGAGGTCGAGGCCCGCGGCGGCGCCTCGCTCGCCAACATCCGCGAGGCCATCTGCGCCATCCGCCGCTCGAAGCTCCCCGACCCGGCCGTGCTGGGCAACGCCGGCAGCTTCTTCAAGAACCCCGTCGTCGAGGCTCCGGTGGCCGAGGCCCTGCTGGCCCGCTACCCCGAGATGCCCCACTATCCGGCTCCGGACGGACGGGTCAAACTGGCCGCCGGATGGCTCATCGACCGCGCCGGAATGAAAGGCCATCGCGAAGGGGCGGTCGGCGTCCACGAACGACAGGCCCTGGTGCTGGTCAACTACGGCGGCGCCACGGGCGGCGAAGTCATCGCTTTCGCCCGCAAGGTCCAGCAGCGGGTCCTCGACCGATTCGGCATCGCCATCGACACGGAAGTCAACATCTTGTAAGGAGGATACGAGCCATGACACTGATCGAAGCCTTTCAACACTACATCGACGAGAACCACCTCGCCACACACGACGACCGCATCCTGCTGACCGTTTCGGGCGGCGTGGATTCGATGGTCATGCTTTCCCTCTTCGTGCGCTGCGGCTACACGGTGGGGGTCGCCCACTGCAACTTCCAGCTGCGCGGCGCCGAAAGCGACGAGGACGAGGTGCTCGTGCACGACGAGGCCGCCCGCTACGGCGTGCCGTGCTACAACCGCCGCTTCGAAACCGCCGCCGAAATGGAACGTACCGGCGAATCGATGGAGATGGCGGCCCGCCGGCTGCGTTACGCCTGGTTCGACGAGCTGAGCCGCCAGGAGGGTTACACCGTGGTGGCCATCGCCCACCATGCCGACGACTCGATCGAGACCTTCTTCATCAACCTGCTGCGCGGTACCGGTCTGCGCGGCCTGACGGGCATCTCCACCCAGGTCGGGAAGGTCATCCGGCCGCTGCTCTTCGCCTCGCGCCGCGAGATCCTCGAGTATGCCGCCGCCAACCACATCCCCTACCGCGAGGATTCGACGAACCGTTCGACCAAATACCTGCGCAACAAGATCCGTCTGGGGCTGATCCCCCGCATCCGCGAAATCAACCCCAAGTTCACGAGCCTGATGTGCCGCAACCTGGCCCGCCTGACCGACGCGCAGCTCTTCATCAACCACGGCATCGAACGCATCCGCGAAATCGCCGTCACGTCGGAGAACGGCATCGACACGATCCATCTCGACCGCATCGACCCGGCCTTCCCGCGCGAGTTCGTCATCTACGAGCTGCTCAGCTCGGCCTACGGATTCAAGGGCGACGTGACCGATTCGCTGTGCCATGCCCTGGAGCAGGGTGCCACCGGCCGCCGCTTCTACGCCCGCGACCACGTGGCCACGATCGACCGCGGACGGATTCTCGTCTCGCCGATCGCCCCCGACGACGAGTGTCTGGTGAGCGTCCCGAAGGGCACGCCGCGCAGCTACTGCGGAAACTCGGTCCTCTACTTCGAATACTGCGACATCGATACGATCAAGAACTTCGGCGTCCCGGAACAGATTGCCCAGGTCGACGCCGACCGGCTGAAGTTCCCCCTCACGCTGCGGCGCTGGCGCGAGGGCGACTGGTTCATCCCCTTCGGCATGACGGGCCGCAAGAAGGTCAGCGACTTTTTGATCGACGCCAAGGTCTCGCTGCCCGAAAAACAACGGCAGTTCGTGCTGCTGTCGGGCGACGACATCGTCTGGCTCGTCGGACGGCGCATCGACGACCGCTACCGCCTGACCTCCACGACCGAAAACGTGCTGCGCATCACCAAAGAGATCGTCTGACATGGCCAAGGGTACGCTGAAATTCAAGGATTCGGTCGCCGCCTTCGACCGGATCATGAGCGACATCGCCGCGCGTCGTTTTGCGGGCATCTACCTGCTGATGGGCGAGGAGAGCTACTTCATCGACCAGGTCGCCGACCGGCTCGCCGCGACGATTCTCGACGAGGCGGCCCGCGCCTTCAACCAGATTACGGTCTACGGCCGCGATTCGGATGCCGGACAGATCGTCAACCTCTGCCGCCAGATGCCGATGATGGGCCAGTACGAGGTGGTCATCGTCAAGGAGGCCCAGCAGCTCAAGGGCATCGACCGCCTCTCGCTCTACACCCAAAAACCCTCGCCCACGACCATCCTCGTCATCTGCCACAAGGAGAAGAACGTCGACAAGCGCTCGGCCTTCTACAAGGGGTGTGCGGCCAACGGCGTGGTGCTGGAATCGGTGCGGCCGCGCGACTACGAGATCGCCTCGTGGCTGCAGCAGTTCATCCGCCGCCGCGGCCTGGAGATCGACGCCAAGGCCCTCTCGATGCTCACCGATCATCTGGGTACCGACATCTCGAAGATCGCCAACGAGCTGCAGAAACTCACCGTCTCACTGCCCGAGGGTACCAAACGCATTTCGGACCGCGACATCGAGGCCAATATCGGCATCTCGAAGGATTTCAACAACTTCGAGCTGTGCAAGGCCGTCGTCACGCGCGACATGAACCGGGCGCTGATGATCGCCGACCACTTCGCCCGCAATCCGAAGGAGAATCCGCTGCTGCTGACCGTCATGGCGCTGTTCAACCAGTTCCGCGACCTGTTCATCGTCAACTACCTGCGCTGGCTCACACGCCACCGCAACAAGCCCTTCCCCGCAGACCAGGAGCTGATGCGCATCCTGCGCAAGAACAACACCTTCGTCCTGGGCGAAATCAAGCAGAACGCCTCGCTGTGGGACAACCGCAAGGTCTTCCAGGTGCTGGGGCTGCTGCGCGAATACGACGCCAAGAGCAAGGGCATGGGCTCGGGCGGCGCCTCGGACGGCGAACTGCTGCGCGAACTGCTGCTGAAAATCTTCCTGCTGTGACGGATCTCTACCTCTATCAGACGGTGCACGTGGCCCGCGGTCGGGCCCGACGCGTCGGGGAGCATGCGGCGCTGCTCGACGCCGCCTCGCGCCAATGGTACGGACGCCCCTATCACCCGGACGTTCGGGCGCTGACGGTTCGTATCGAGGCACTCGCCGTTGCGGAACGCTATCCGAGCGGGGTCTCGTGTTTCATCCGCATCGAACTGCCCGCCGACGGTTCGGAACGGCTCGTTGCGGGCGGCGTATCACTTTACGACGGGCCGGCCTATCGGAGCCTGCGCCCGGCAGCCGTGTCGCTGTGCTACGAAGTGCCGTTTGGCGAGGGTCCGACGTCGGCCCACGAGGCGGCCACACAGCTGGCCCGTCAGGCCGCCCTGCGGGCAGGAGCCGGTGCGGCAATCCGCTGCGACGGCGACGGCCTCTTCCACGAAGCCGAAGGGGCTCCGCTCTTCGCCGTCACGGGGCACACGATTCTGGAGGCCCCGGGGGCGGAGTGCGTCGAACGGACGATGGCCCGACAGGCAGTGGAGGCCTCGGGTCTGACGCTTCGCGCGGAGGCCTTCGGGCGCGCCGATCTGAAGCGCCTCGACGAACTCTTCTTCGTCGATCACCGCGGCATCACTTCGCTCTCCTCCTGCGACGGCATGCCGCTGATGGCGCTCCTTGCCGAACGGATCGCCGCCGCCCTGAAATAGTCCGAGGGGCCAAAAAGAGAAGCCGGGGCCACAGGAAAATCATCCGGAGCCACAGGGAAACCACCCGGGACCGCAGGGAAACCATCCGGGGCCACAGGGAAATCACCCGGGACCGCAGGGAAACCCGAGGAGATGGAGGATCCCCAGAATAGCAGGAACAACCGGGGGGGGCGAAGATGCCGAAGTTCGGCCCATACGACGGCAATTCGCGCGACGTTTCCATAAAACAGGGAAACCGGTCGGGAGTTGACGGCCCTATCTTGCGGGTTGAAACCAACCCGCTATCCATGAAAAAATACCTGATCATCTATGCGCTGCTGGTGACGGGCGCCCTGCTGTTCACGCTCCGCCACTACCGCGGCCAAACACGCCGTCTCGCCCAAAACCAGGAGGCTTTGGCCTCGGACCTCACCCATTACCGCACCCGGGCCGGACAGGAAGCCGCCGCGGCTCAGGTTCTGCGACTGCGCTGCGCGGAGTTCGAACGGCTGCGCGAGGCCGACGCCGAAGAGATCCGCCGCCTGGGCATCCGCCTCCGCCGGCTGGAGGCCACGGCCCGGACCGCCACCGCCTCCCGTCTCGAAATCCGGGTCCCGATCCGCGACTCGCTCGTCGTGCGGCGCGATACCCTCGGCGGCATCTTCCCGACCGTCGCTGCGCGTCTCGACACGCTGCGCAGTTTCCGCTGGGAGGATCCCTGGACCGTGGTCGAAGGCACGCTCCGCAACGACTCCGTCACGTGCCGCATCTGCAGCGTCGATACCCTGCGACAAATCGTCCATCGCATCCCCCACCGCTTTCTCTTCATCCGCTGGGGGACCAAGGCCCTGCGGCAGGAGATCGTCAGCTCGAACCCCCACACGCAGATCGTCTACACCGAATACATCCGCCTGGAACGCTAACCCGACCGAAGATCGCAGGCCCACCGTTCCTGCAAGTCCCATCGACCGAAGATCGCAGGCCCGCCGTTCCTGCAAGCCACATCGGTCGGAGATCGCGGCCCGCCGTCCCGACAAACCACTTCGGCTGGAGGTCGCAGCCCCATCCCGGCAAACCGCTTCGGCCGGCAATCCGTCCCGCTCCCGGCCTCCCATTCCGCCCACACCGCACCGACAGCCCCCGTTCCGCGCCGGAATCCGCGAATAAAACCCCGAAAACGTTCGGGGTTTGTGTTTTTTTTCTACCTTTGCCGAATATGGAACGCATCGCAATCTTCCCGGGGTCGTTCGACCCCTTCACACGCGGTCATGCCGCTCTGGTCGACGAGGCCCTCAATCTCTTCGACCACGTGGTGATCGGCATCGGCAACAACACCTCGAAGTGCGGCCTGCTGAGTGTCGAAAACCGCAAACGCCTGATCGACGACGTCTACCGCGGCGAACCCCGCGTCGAGGCCCGGATCTACACCGGACTGACCGGCGAATTCGCCGAAGAGGTCGGCGCCTGCGCCATCATCCGCGGTGTGCGCAACACCACCGACTTCGAGTACGAACGTACGATGGAGGCCACCAACCACCGCATCTATCCGGCACTGACCACCGTGATGCTCTTTACGCCGGCCCCCGTCGCCGACATCTCCTCGTCGACGGTCCGCGAAGTCCTCTCGTTCGGACGCAACGTCGAGGAGTTCCTCCCCCACGGAATCGATATCAACCAATACCTCTGACGAATATGATGGAATTTACGGCCGAAATGATCGCCGGATTTTTGGGCGGCGAGGTCGTCGGCGACAAAAACGCCGCGGTACACACCGTCTCCTCGATCGAGGCGGGAAAAGCCGGCTCGCTGGCCTATCTGACCAATCCCAAATACGAACCCTGGCTCTACACCACTCAGGCCTCGATCGTCCTGGTTGACCGTACGTTCGAGCCCTCGCAGCCCGTCGCGGCAACCCTGGTCAAGGTGGACAACGCCGCCACCTGCGTCGTGAAGCTGCTCGCCATGTACAACGCCGCCAAACCCCGCCGAAAGGGCATCAGCCCCCGCGCCTCGATCTCCGAAAAGGCCTCGGTCGGCGAAGAGTCCTACGTCGGTGACTTCGCCGTCATCGAAGAGGGCGCCCGCATCGGCCGCGAATGCCAGATCTACCCCCAGGTCTACATCGGACCCGGCGTCACGATCGGCGACCGCACGACGCTCTATCCCGGCGTGAAGATCTACGAGGGGTGCTCGGTGGGCGCCGACTGCATCCTCCATGCCGGTGCCGTCATCGGCGCCGACGGCTTCGGATTCATGCCCAATGCCGAGGGCGGTTTCGACAAAATCCCCCAGCTGGGCAACGTCATCATCGAAGACAACGTCGAGATCGGCGCCAATACCTGCATCGACCGCGCCAAAACCGATTCGACGATCATCCGCCGCGGCGTGAAGCTCGACAACCTGATCCAGATCGGCCACAACGTCGAGATCGGCGAAAACACCGTATCGTCGGCCCAGACCGGTATCGCCGGCACGTCGAAGGTCGGTCACAACTGCTTCCTGGCCGGCCAGGTCGGGATCGCCGACCACGTCACCGTCGGCAACTTCGTGAAGGTCGGCTCGAAGAGCGGTATCGACAAGCATGTCCCCGACGGCGAAATCCGCCTCGGATACCCCGCCCTGCCCGGCATGCAGTACCACCGTTCGTCGGCCGTCTTCAAGAACCTGCCGGAACTCGCACGCCGCGTCAACGAACTCGAAAAACAACTCAAGGAACTCAAAAAATAGGCAACATGAAACAAATCCTCATTTTTGCAGCCTGTGCAGCCCTGCTGGCAAGCTGCGGCAGCAAAAACCAGTACGTCATCGAGGGCCAGATCGAAGGCTCGAACGACTGGGTCTACCTCTTCGACCAGGAGGATAACGTCCTCGACTCGGCCGCCGTCAAGGAGGGTGCCTTCCGCTTCAAGGGAACGGCCGAAGAGCCGCAGATGGCTCTCCTGCGCGACGCCCGCGACGAAAGTGCCACGTTCGTGACGGTGCTGCTGCTCGAGCCCGGCACGATCCAGGTCAATGATGATCCCGAGAACCCGATGCGCAAACGCGTGACCGGTACCCCGGCCAACGACGCCAGCACGCTCTACAACGATACGGCCTATCAGCTCATCACCGAGTACCGCGACAGTTCGACCACCGAGGAGCGCCGCGCCGCCATCGAAAAGGAGTATGCCGATCTGGCCCAGAAGGTCGTGGAGAAGAACCGCAACAACATCTTCGGCGCCATGCTGCTGGCCGACCAGATGAGCTACGAACTCTCGGGCCAGGAGCTGCTCGACCAGATCGCCCAGTTCACGCCCGAAATGCAACAGACGAAGGTCCTCGCCGACCTGAAGGCACACGCCCAGGCCAAGCAGAAGAGCGATGTCGGCCAGCCGTTCATCGACGTCGTGGCCGCGGATGCCGACGGCAACGAGGTATCGCTCAAGTCGGTGGTCGAGAACCCCGACAACAAATACGTATTGCTCGACTTCTGGGCTTCGTGGTGCGGCCCCTGCATGGGTGAGGTTCCCCACCTGAAGCAGACCTACGACGAATTCCACAAGAAGGGATTCGAAATCTACGGCTACTCGTACGACAGTGACCGCGACAGCTGGCTCCGCGCCATCGACAACAACCAGATGAACTGGATCCAGGTCAGCTCGCTGAACGGATTCGACAACCAGTCGGCCAAGGATTACGCCATCCAGGGCATCCCGTCGAACTTCCTGATCGACCATCAGGGCAAGATCGTCGCCAAGAACCTGCGCGGCGAGGATCTCTACAACAAAATCGCAGAACTGCTCAAGTGATCGCATGCATCGACACGACGCCCCTGCAGCCCGGAGATGCGGCCGCGGGGGCGTTTTCGTTCCACACAGGTGTCCGCACCTGCATGAAAGGCCGGACGTACTGAAATCGACAAGACAATGAAACCGCAGGAGAGATTCCGCATCATGGGCATCGACCCCGGCACGAACTACATGGGTTACGGCGTGCTGGAGGTCGAGGGGCGCACGGTCCGATCGGTGGTGCTGGGGGCGATCGATCTGCACCGCCTCACGGATCCCTACGCCAAGTTACGCTACATCTTCGAACGCGTCGGGAAGCTGATCGACGAATATGCGCCGCGGGAGGTGGCGCTCGAATCGCCGTTTTTCGGCGAGAACGTGCAGTCGATGCTCAAACTGGGACGGGCACAGGGTGTAGCGATGGCTGCGGCCCTGAGCCGCGGACTGCAGGTCTACGAATACGCCCCGATGCGGATCAAACAGGCGATCACGGGCCGCGGTTCGGCCACCAAGGAGCAGGTGGCCTCGATTGTCTGCCGGCTGCTGACGATCGACCAGCCTCCGCGTCGGCTCGATGCCACGGACGGCATGGCAGTCGCCCTGTGCCACTATTTCGCCAGTGCAAGCCCGCTGAACGAGGTGCTGGGCGACGAACGCGTAAAGGGTCTGGGAGGCGGCAAGAAGGCGGCTTCGAAGGGTGGATCGCAGAGTTGGGAGCAGTTCCTGAAGCAACACCCCGACCGGGAGATCAAATGACGGGGCTCTCCGAAGGGAAAAACGTCGCAAAGAGCAGCGGAAAGAACCTCACACGCAATTGACTGACAATCTGTAAATAAGAGCATCACCGAGAAAAAAGCGGATGAATTCATAAAATTTTTTCAGCAAAATATTTGCACGGTTCGGAATTTTGCCCTACATTTGCACTCGCAATCAAGGAAAGGCGCCGTAGCTTAATTGAATAGAGCATCTGACTACGGATCAGAAGGTTACAGGTTTGAGTCCTGTCGGCGTCACTCTCAAAATCAACCACTTACAGCAATGTAAGTGGTTTTTTTGTGTGCTGTTTCGGGCGGTTTTCACCGCGAATTCGGGAGTTTGTTTAAACCAATGTTTAAACCGAAAATCGGTTATGAACACGACCCTCACAACCGTTCTGTACACCTCTAAAACCCTATCCAACGGCACCCATCCCCTTATGCTGCGGCTCACGAAAAACCGCCGAATCAAGTACATCAGCCTGCACATTTCGCTCGATGCCAAATTTTGGGATTTTGACAAGGGGCGTCCCAAACGGAACTGCCCCGAAAAGGAGCGCATAAACGCACTGATCGAGACCAAAACAAAAGAGTTGCAGGAACAGATCATGGACTTCAAGACGAGCGACAAGGAGTACACGTTGAGCACGCTGGTCGAAAAGGCATCCCGCAAGGTCGTACGCCAAACCGTCGGCGACTATCTGAACGGCTACATCGACCGTCTGCTGGCCGTGAACCGTGTCGGAAACGCCAAGACCTTTCAGGAACTCCGCACCTCTCTGACCCGATTCTGTCATTCGCTGGACTTCTATTTTCTCGACATCGACACCGAATGGCTGAAACGCTACGAGCAATGGTTGCGGGTGGAACGTCACTATTCGGACAACTCCATCGGCATCCGCTTCCGTTCGTTACGCGCACTCTACAACAGTGCCGTTACCGACGGGCTCATCATGAAGACGGACTACCCTTTCGATACGTTCAAGGTAAGCCGATTCAAGGAGGCCACAGCCAAACGATCGCTCACGAAGGAGGAGATTCGGCGGATCATGGATTGCGAGGTGCGGACGCTGACCAAGTACCCCAAACCGTTCCTGCAACTGGCCAAAGACCTGTTCCTGTTCAGCTATCTGTCGTGCGGCATCAATCTGACCGACATCGTGGACGGACGCTTGGTCTTCAACCGCCAGAAAACGGGCAAACTCCTCTCGTTCCATCTACAGCCCGAGGCTCTTGCCATTCTTGACAAGTACCGTCAGCCAAACGCTCATCCGCAGGATTACATCTTTCCCGAGCTGAAACGAACCGTCCACGTCACGGCCCAGCAACAATACGGACGGGTGCAACGAACGAACAAGCGGATCAACCGTTATCTAAAACTCATCGGTGAACACCTGCATCTGCCCATCCCGCTGACGACCTATGTTGCCCGCCACAGCTTTGCCACCGTGTTGAAAAGGTCGGGGGTTTCGACCCCATCATCAGCGAATCGCTGGGACACAGTTCGGAAAAGATTACGCAAATCTACCTCGATTCATTCGAGAACTCGCAAATCGACGAGGCCATGCGGCATCTGCTGTAAGAATCGGGAGGTCGGCGGCCACA
>CALUKH010000018.1 GCA_944321185.1 uncultured Alistipes sp.
TTGCTGCCGTGCGGGATGCTGCCCACGGAGTGCATCAGCAGGAAGCCTCCGTTCTCACCCACCGGAGCCCGGTAGGCCGGCGACGAAAGCGACTCGATCATCCGGTCGGCCTTCTGCTTGTAGAGGTCGTTGCCCGTGCAGGTGAACATCTCGTAGAAGGCCGAAGCCAGAATGGCGGCCGTCGAGACGTCACGCGGTTCGTTGGGGATGTTCGGAGCATCGAAATCCCAGTAGGGAACCAGATCCTCGGGCATGTTCTTGTCGTTGAGCACGAACGAGGCCACCTTTTCCGCATGGTCCAGATAGCGTTTGTCGCCCGTATAGCGGTAGCAGGTCGTATATCCGTAGACGGCCCACGCCTGACCGCGGGCCCAGGCCGAGGAGTCGGCATAGCCCTGCGCCGTGCAGCGTCCCCGCACGTGACCGTCCTCAAGGTCGTAGTCCACCACGTGGTAGCAGCTGTAGTCGTCGCGGAAATGCTCCTTCATCGTCCGGTCGGCGTGACGGACCGCTATATTATAAAAGGTACTGTCGCCCGAGAACTCCGTCGCCTTGAACAACAGTTCGAGGTTCATCATGTTGTCGATGATCACCGGGCACTGCCAGCCGCGCTCACTCTGCCAGCCGCGGTCGGTATTCCAGGACTGAATGACGCCCGGCACCTCGCGGAATCGCGTCGACAGCGACCGCGCCGTCTGCACGATCACCTCCTTGTATCCGGGAATGTTCTTCAGCCGCAAGCCGTTCCCGTAGCTGTCGTAGATCATGAATCCCACGTCGTGATGCCACTTCAGATACTGGATCGAGTCGAGGATCTCGGTATGCCGGCGGGCACGGTCGGCCCACGTCTCGTCGCCCGTCAGTTCATACATGTACCAGAGCGAACCGGCGAAGAAGCCGCTCACCCAGTCGTCGGTGGGCACGTAGTCGATGCGGCCGTTCTTGTAGGTCGAGGGGATGCGGATCACGCCGCCCGTCTCGCTCGAATCGGCCAGCATGGCGAGCTGCTGCCGGGCGACAGCCACATTTTCGTCGATGATCGAGGTCGTCTTCGGAGCCTGCGTGCAGGCGATGGCGCCTCCGGCAAAAAGCACGGCTATCGCGCATTTTGAGATTACAGTCATAAATTCGAATTTGGTAGTTAAATTACATATATGTATGGGAGCAAAGTTTTACGATCGCCTCCATTAATTATTTTTTCACAAACCCAACCATTCTTTCTGCACAAAGATAAAATAAATTCCAGAAATCCCCTATTTTTTAACATTTTTTTCCATTCCTTCGTATTTTTTTAGCATTTTGTCGCTTTCAAATTTGGGCAGTCCGAATTCTTTCGTTATTTTTGAACAAATTGAATGACATGAAAAAAATCTTAACATACGGATTTTCAGCCGTTTTAGGACTTTTAGCGACATTCGGAAGCCTTTCCGTACAAGCCGCCATCGATGCAAAAATCAATTTCGAAGACGGTCTTCCCAAGGCTTTCGTCGCCGGCGAGAACAGCCAGATCGAGATCAGCCCCAAACACTTCAAGGACGGACAGCAATCGATGCGCTGGAGCTGGTCGGCTCCCTCGACCCTGCAGTACAACGATTTCGGGCAGCTCATGCGTTCGTTCCGCGTCAAGCAGGCCGGCGTCATGCTCTGGATCTACAACCCCCGGGCCATCGACGGCGATCTGCACTTCGCCTTCGAAACTCCGACGGGTGAAACGCCCTATTACTTTGATTTCCACCTGGATTTCACGGGATGGCGCGCCTGCTGGATCAAGTACAACGACATGCCCGGCGACCATGCCTCGCAACAGATCTCGCGGCTGGTGATCTCCACTCCTCAGGGGGTCGCGAGCGGCGAACTCTTCATCGACCGCCTGACCTTCGCCGAAACCCGCCTCCACGACCAGATCACCCCCGATCAGCAGATCCCCAACAACAACTGCAACCTCAAGCGTTCGCTGTGGCACTGGGCCCGCCTCTGGGAGTGGGAGCAGTACGAATACGACGAACCGCTGCAGGAGCCGACCCCCGAACAGAAAAAGGAGCTCGATCTGGTGAAGTCGCGTATCAACTCCATCGTCGAGGCCAACATGTCGAGCGGCAACTACATCAACGGCACGATCATCCCGCGGGCGCTGAAGACCTTCGCGGCCGCCAAGATCCACCGCACCGATGACGGCGGCATCATCGGCGCTCCGCTGCTTTCGAACGACGAGTGCAACCGTCCGAAGGGCGAACTGCGCCTCGACGACATCGAAAACATGCTCAACGCCTTCGCCCTGAACAGCTACGTCAACGGCGATCCGAAATACGACGACGACTTCTTCCTGGTCATGGACCACGCCATCGACCAGGGCTTCGCCTTCGGCCACGGAAACGGCACCAACCACCACTACGGATACAACGTCCGCAAGATCTACGACGCCATGTGGCTCATGCGCGACAAGATCGCCCAGCGCGGCAAAACCGACGAATACGTCCGCGTGCTGGCCTACTGGAGCAGCCTCTCCGAAACGCGCAAACCCTATGTCTACGGGCGTGACGAACTGCTCGACTCGTGGCATACGCTGCTCATGCCCAAGCTCATCAGTGCCCTGATGCTCCCCACCGAGGCCGAACAGCTGCGTGCCATGAAGGGCCTTTCGCGCTGGATGTCGGGCAGTCTGGACTTCACCCCCGGCACCATCGGCGGCATCAAGGTCGACGGTACGACCTTCCACCACGGCGGCCTCTATCCCGCCTACTCGACCGGCGCCTTCGCCTCGGTCGGCTACTTCTGCAAGGCCGTGCGCGGCACCGAGTTCAACCTCACGGAAAAGGCCCGCAAGTGCTTCAAGCTGGCCCTGATGACCATGGCCAACTACACCAATCTGCGCGACTGGGGCCTCGGCATCGCCGGCCGTCACCCGCTGAACAAGAACAACCGCATCCCCGATGCCGACGTCAACGCCTTCGGCTACCTGGCCGCCCTGGGCGACCTGACCGGCAGCGGAAAGGCCGTCGATCCCGAACTGGCCGGCGCCTTCCTGCGGCTGAAAGGCACGGACAAGGAGATGAACAGTCTCTTCAAGAAGGAGGGCATCGATGTCGGACCGACGCCGTCGGGCTTCTTCGTCTACAACTACGGTGCGCTGGGCATCCACCGCCGCGGCGACTGGATGGTCACCCTCAAGGCTTTCAACAGCGATGTCTGGGGATCGGAGATCTACACCCGCGACAACCGTTACGGCCGCTACCAGAGCTACGGCACCACGCCGATCATCGGCTCGGGCAACCCCGTCACGGCCGCCGAAAGCGGCTTCGTACAGGCCGGTTGGGACTGGAACCGCGCCCCCGGCGCCACGACCATCCACCTGCCGTGGGCCGAACTGAACAACCCGCTGCCCGGTACGCTCATGGAGCGTAACCCGGAACGCTTCTCGGGCGCCTCGTCGCTCGAAGGTCAGAACGGCATTCTGGCCCTGCACTTCATCGAGGGCAACCGCAAGAACTTCACCCCCGGCGCCACGGCCTACAAGACCGTCTTCTGCTTCGACAACCGGCTGGTCTTCCTCGGCAGCGGCATCGACAACAACAACACGACCTACCCCACCGAAACCACCCTCTTCCAGCTCAATCTGGAGGATCGCGGCGAGGAGATCGAGGTCGACGGCCAATTCTACGACACCTTCCCGCTCCAGCTCTCGAAGAGCGGCCAGCGCCTGACACTCTCCGATACGAAGGGCAACTACTACGTGGTGAAGGATGTCGCCGCACTGAACGTCACCAAGCAGGAGCAGTCGTCACCCAACGACAAGACCCACGCCATGCAGACAGGCAACTTCGCCACCGCCTGGATCGACCACGGCCGTGCCCCGAAACAGGCCGGATACGAATATGCGGTCTACATCCAGCCCTCGAACAAGGAGATCAACCGCCTGCTCAAAAAGGATGACTACGAGGTGCTGCGCAAGGACAACACCGCTCACGTGGTGAAGGATCTGCCGACGGGAATCACCGGTTACGTCTGCTTCGGAACGTATGAGGGCGAGGGGCTGGTCCGCAAGGTGACGGCCGAAACGATCGTCATGGAGCGGCAGACCCCCGAAGGCAACGTCATCATGAGCGTCTGCACGCCCGACCTCGGACTGACCGAAAAGACCTACACCACGCGTCAGGAGAGCCAGCCCATCGAAAAGCAGGTGCTGCTCGAGGGTTCGTGGGATCTCTCGGGACAGACCCCCGGCGTGACACTCGCGCCCGATGCGCAGGGAACCCTGCTGAAGGTGACCTGCCGCCACGGCCAACCCGTGGAGTTCCGCCTGGTCAAGAGATAAAACCTCCCATTTATACCATAATCTACCATCCCTTTTTATGAAAAAAACACTGCAACGAATGGCCGCGGCATGGTTGCTGACCGTGTCGGTCCTGTTCAGCGGAGAGGCTTTCGCTCAGAACACCGTCGTCGGACGCGTGGTCGATACGAACAACGCCCCGTTGATCGGTGTCAACGTCGTGGTCAAGGGCACCACCACCGGTACCACAACCGGCGTCGACGGCAACTACTCGATCAAAGTCGCCGAAAACCAGACGCTGGTCTTCTCCTACCTGGGCTACACGACCGTCGAGGAGCTCGTCGGCAAACGGACGGCCATCAACGTCAAGATGAACGAAGAGGCCACGCAGCTGGGCGCCGTCGAGATCGTCAACATCGGTTACGGCACCACGACGCGTCGCGACCTGACGGGTTCGGTCGCCAAGGCCGATCTGGGAACCATGATGAAGGCCAACGTCACGAGCTTCGACCAGGCTCTGGGCGGCCGTATCGCCGGCGTGGTCGTCACCACGAGCGACGGTTCGCTCGGCGCCGAAGCCAACATCACCATCCGCGGCAACAACTCCCTCACCCAGAGCAACGCCCCGCTCTACATCATCGACGGATTCCCGTCCGAAGGCTCGTTCGCCACGTCGATCAACCCCGCCGACATCGAATCGATCGACGTGCTGAAGGATGCCTCGGCTACGGCCATCTACGGCGCCCGCGGTGCCAACGGCGTCATCGTCATCAACACCAAACGCGGTCATGAGGGCAAACCCACCGTGAACTTCAGCGCCACCTTCTCGATGAGCCAGATCGCCAACAAGGTCGATCTGATGGACGGCTACGAGTTCGTCCGCCTGCAGGACGAACTGGTCAGCCCCACGTCGATGGCCAGCAGCTACTACAGCTACAGCGACGAGTACGGCCGCGAACTGACCCTCGAGGACTACCGCAACATCCCCGGCATCGACTGGCAGGATGAACTCTACCGCACGGCCTTCCAGCAGAACTACAACATCTCGCTCTCGGGCGGAAACAAGGACGGACTGCGTTACAACGTCGGCTTCTCGGCACTGGATCAGGACGGTATCATCATCCGCTCGAACTTCCAGCGCTACCAGGGCAAGGCCAACTTCACGCTCCCGATCTCGAAGAAACTCACGCTGAACGCCAACGCCAACTTCTCGCGTACGGCCACCAACGGCGTGAACCCCACGACGGCCGAAACAACCTCCTCGTCGTCGGGCTGGCTGATGTACTCGGTGTGGGGCTACCGTCCGGTGGCGGCTCCCGGCCAGGATCTGCTCAACACGATCATCGACGAGTCGATCGACGGCACGAACGACTACCGCTTCAACCCGGTGAAGACCGCGCAGAACGAATACCGCAAAACACTGGTCGACTACCTGAACTCCAACGTGGCACTGACGTGGAAGATCACCCCCGAACTGACCTTCAAGACCACGGGCGGATACGTGATGAACAAACGCCGCCGCGAAGAGTTCAACGGCGTCGAAACCTACACCGGCTATCCGGGTTCGCCCAGCGGCAAGGGCGTCAACGGCGCCATCTACTGGACCGATCAGACGAGCTGGTCGAACGAAAACACGCTCAACTACAAACACCGCTTCGGCCGCAACCACAACGTCGACCTGATGGCCGGCCTCTCGTTCCAGGGCCAGAACTACACCTACGACGGCGTCTCGGCCACGCAGATCACCTCCGAAGAGCTGGGCATCGCCGGAATCTACACCGGAAGCTACCAGAGCGTGCCGAGCAACTACTACGACTGGCGGATGATGTCGATGTTCCTGCGCGCGAACTACAACTTCCGCTACAAGTACTACCTCACCTTCTCGTTCCGCGCCGACGGTTCGTCGAAATTCCCCTCCGACAACCGCTGGGGATACTTCCCCTCGGTGGGCGCCTCGTGGAACTTCAACCGCGAAAACCTCTTCAAGAACTCCGACTGGCTCAACAACGGAAAACTCCGCTTCTCGTGGGGTCTCACCGGCAACAACCGTACCCAGACCCCCTACGACTTCTATACGCAGATCACCGTCACGCCGGGTTCGGGCGACTCGTTCGACTACGTCTTCAACGGCGACCGCGTGCCGGGCTACTACGTCTCGAACATGACCAACGAAAAACTCAAGTGGGAGACCACCGAACAGTGGAACGTCGGTATCGACCTGGGATTCTTCGACGACCGCCTCAAGGTGACGGCCGACTGGTACGACAAGGTGACTCACGACCTGCTGCTCTATGCGCTGCTGCCCGCCTCGAGCGGCTATGAGCAGGGCATGCTCAACATCGGCAAGATCCGCAACCGCGGCTTCGAATTCACGCTCGAAACGGTCAACGTCAAAACGCGTCAGTTCCAGTGGTCAACGTCGTTCAACATCGCCTTCAACCGCAACCGCATCCTGGCGCTGGTCGACAACCAGAACACACTCCAGAGTGCCGTGACCTGGGAGACGCACTTCAACTCGCAGTTCCCCTACATCTCGCAGGTCGGAAAACCCACCGGCATGATGTACGGCTTCATCTACGAGGGCACCTACAAGCCCGAAGATTTCGATGCGGCCGGCAACCTGCGCGACGGCATTCCGGCCTACAAGGGCAACACGATGCAGCCCGGCGACATGAAGTACCGCGACATGAACGGCGACGGCAAGATCGACGACTACGACCGTACGATCATCGGCTGCGGCCAGCCCCTGCACACGGGCGGTTTCAGCAACAACTTCACGTGGAAGAACTTCGACCTGAACATCTTCTTCTCGTGGAGCTACGGCAACGACCTGCTCAATGCCAACCGGCTGATCTTCGAATCGGGCTGGAAGTCGCAGACCAACCAGTTCGCCTCGTACGCCAACCGCTGGACCCCGGACAACCCGACGTCGGACATTCCGCGTTCGGCCGCCACGGGCAGCGAGGAGTATTCGTCGCGGGTGATCGAGGACGGCTCGTACCTGCGTCTGAAGAACGTCTCGCTCGGCTACACGATCCCCAGCCGCCAGCTCCGCAAGGCCGGCATCAGCTCGATGCGCGTCTACGTCTCGGCCGACAACATCTGGACGCTGACCAATTACAGCGGCCCCGACCCCGAGGTATCGACCCGCAATTCGGTGCTGACCCCCGGCTTCGACTGGTCGGCCTACCCCCGTGCCTACGGATTCACGGCCGGTGTAAACATCACGTTCTAACGCTCTAAATGCACGTTCACGTCATGAAAATGAAACACATACACAGATTGGGGACGCTGGTGCTGCTCGGAACGGCCCTGTCGGCCTGCACGTTCCTCGACACCGACCCGCAGATCATCCCCAGCGGCGGCTACTACACCGACGAAACCCGCCTGCAGTACGGTCTGGCCGGCGTCTACGGCGCCCTGAACAGCGAAGCCCTCTACGGCAACTACTACTCGCTGCAGATCAGCAATGCCGACGACCTCTGCTACTTCAACAACTACAACAACATCGATACCCGTCCCGACCGCTACAACCATACGGCCGGCACGTCGGTCATCTACGACACGTGGCTCAAGCTCTATCAGGGCATCAAGAACGCCAACGAATATCTCCAGGGGGTCGAGGAGGCGCAGATCGATCCCGAAGATCTCTCGACAAGTCTGGAAAGCTACGCCGCCGAAGCCCGCTTCCTGAGAGCCTACTACCACTTCCTGCTGGCGCAGGCGTGGGGCGACGTGCCCCTGCGTGCCGCGGCGGCCGACTCGCCCAATCCGAATGATGTCCAGATCGCCGCAACCCCGCAGGCAGAGGTGCTCAAATGGTGCGTCGACGAGATCGAGGCCGTGGTCGACGATCTCGATCCGGAGGTCGAGCAGACCCCTTCGCGCGTGAGCCGCACCGTGGCCGAGGGTATTCTGGCCCGCATCTATCTGTTCATGGCCAGCGAGACCGTCGCCGATGTGGACGGACTCTCGAAAGCCGACATGTACAAGAAGGCCGCCGAATGGGCCTACGAAGTGATCCGCTCGGGCAAGCACCAGCTCAATCCGAGCTACGAGCAGGTCTTCATCAACATGATCCAGGACAAGTACGACACGGATTATCACGAATCGATGTGGGAGGCCGAATTCCTCGGTGACCGCACCAGCGCCGACAAGTGGACCAACGGCCGCATCGGCGACCTGATCGGTCTGAAGTCGCAGTCGGGCAACACCAACTTCTCGGAATGGGCCTGCAACTACTCCTACGGATTCTACAACGGCACCTACACCCTCTGGCAGCTCTACTCGGAGACCGACCGCGTGGAGAGCGACCTGAGCCAGGCCGATGACGAGGACAACATCCAGGGGCAGCTGGTCATCGACAAACGCCGCATCTGGAACCTCCCGGGATACAACTTCCAGGGTTACACCGGCTCGCATCCGTCGGGAGGCCGCGAAATCTCCTACAAGATCGACGGCGTGGACAAATCCGGCGTACTGTTGCAGACGCGAAGCATGTACCGCACGCCGTGGAACTACAACAACATCTTCGCCATGCGCACGATCGAGGGTCTGCAGGATGTCGAAGGCAAGTTCGACACGAACGACATGGTCTACGAACCCGACGTGATGTGCGCCATCCGCAACGCGGGCAAGTGGCGCCGCGAAACCATCTACGAACAGCAGATGTCGGCCAAAAACCTCTATACGACGATCAATTTCCCGATCCTGCGCTATTCGGACGTGCTGCTGATGTTCGCCGAGGCCGCCAACGAGTACAACGGTCCGCTGACCGATCGCGACGGACAGGCTATCGATTTCCGCACGGAGGCCAAAAACGCCCTGCTGGCCGTCCGTCAGCGCGCCGGCATCGCCACGGACGAAAACCAGTTGAACGATCAGCAGTCGTTCCGCGAACTGGTGCGCAATGAACGCGGCCGCGAACTGGCCTTCGAAGCCCTGCGCAAGTACGACCTGATCCGCTGGGGCATCTTCGTCGACCGGATGCATCAGGCCGGCACCAACATCCCGGCCGAAAACAAGTACCGCAACGTCACCTATACGAATTACGCCGCCTCGACCTATGCCAACGTCGGCGCCCGGCACATCTATCTGCCGATCCCGACCAAGGAGCTGGCCGTCAATCACGCCCTCACCCAGAATCCCTTATGGTAAAACGCACCTCAACAGCGCATACGATGAATACGAAACGAATCTCCTATCTGGCCGCCGTGCTGGCTCTCGCGACAGCGGGCAGCGCGTGTGACCACGACGAAATCTACACCCCGCTGGAGTTCTCCGTGCAGTTGGACCCGTCGAACACCTATCGCGTGGGCGATCCCGTGGTCTTCAACTTCAGCGGAAACGCCGACTACATCACGGCCTGGAACGGCGACACGGGCCACGAATACGTCAACCGCAACCGCACGACCATGCCCGTCTCGGAACTCGAAACCTGTCAGCTGACCTTCTCCCTGTCGCGCCGTTCGGGCTCCAACAAGGGGGATGTCCAGCTCTACGTGACGAACAGTTTCGAGGGGCTCTCGGGCCGCAACGCCGCCACGGACAAGGCCGCCATCGAGGCCATCGAAGCCGACAACTTCGCCGGCTGGACCCGTCTGGAGGTCGCTGAAGACAACCGAAGCGGGCAGTGGGCCACCACGACCTGCAACCTGCTCGATGTCGACGGCAACGGCACGGCGCTGACCGACAACTTCACGCTGCTGATCCGCTGGCACCCCCAGTCGGTCACGGCCCAGCGAAACTACTACATCAACACGTCGCTGGATGTCAAGTTCAAAAACCGCGAATCGACGTCGCTGAACTATGCCGACCTGCAGTTCGTCAACTTCAACATGGCTGACGAAATGGCCGGCAAGGAGTATGACGTCTACTCGACGGGATCGAAGATCGGCTATCTGCAGTATGGTCAGAACGCCGGCAACATCATCCTGAATGCCATCGAATCGGGCACGATGTGTTCCTATCTGATCGACACGTGGATCTTCTCGACCCCGATGGCCCTCAACCACACCACACCCGATACGGGACAAAGCATCAAGGGGGTCACCGACGACGTCACGAGCTTCTCCTACACCTACGACCGTCCCGGCACCTATACCGCCACGTTTGTCGTAGCCAACGGCAACTACCAGGGCGAATCGGGCACGCAGGCCTACGACGTGACCTTCACAATCGTCGAATCGATCGAATAATGCCAACCGATTCGGAATGACCGCAAAAGCCTGCTTTTTCCACCCCGGAGAGCAGGCTTTTTCGCTCCTCCGGGTTGCAATTCTGCGTTATTTTCAATATCTTTGAATGGGCGTATGATACCAAATACATGCGCCGACAAACTGCGGAGCCCCGGCCCCGCATCCCATTGACCTGAAACCGATAGAAACGAATCACCGCCATGAATAACAAAACCGCTTTGCTGGATATCGCATCGCAATTCGCCCTGGACGGAGCCATTGAGTCGATCGACTCGCTGGGCGACGGATTCATCAACGACACGTTCATCATCCATACGGCCGGCGATGCACCCGACTACATCCTTCAACGCAAAAACAAACTGGTCTTCCCCGATGTGCCGGGCATGATGGAGAACATCCGCAAGGTCTCGGACCACATCCGGCAGCGCGTCATCGCCGAGGGCGGCGACCCGATGCGCGAAGCCATGACCGTCGTCCCGACCCACGACGGCAAACTCTATCACGTCGATCCCGACGGCGAATACTGGGCCGTGACGGTCTTCATCGCCGACACGGTGGCCTACAACAAGGCCGATTCGCCCGAACTGGCCCGCAAGGGCGGTGAGGGTATCGGCAAGTTCCAGGCCCAGCTGGCCGACTTCAACGAACCGCTCGTCGAGACGATCAAGGGCTTCCACAACATCCGCCACCGCTTCGTACAGTGGGACGAGGCGCTCCGGCGTGATGCCGCCGGCCGCGTGAAGGATCTCTCCACGGAGATCGGCTGGATCGAATCGCGCCGTACGGAGATGCTCGACTTCTGGAAGCTGGTCGAGGACGGCACAATCCCCACGCACGTAACCCACAACGACACGAAGATCAACAACATCCTCTTCGACCAGAAGGGCGATGTCCTCTGCGCCATCGACCTCGACACGGTGATGAACTCCACGTCGCTCAACGACTTCGGCGACGCCATCCGCTCGTATGCCAATACGGGCGACGAAGATGACCGCGATCTGACGCGCGTCGGGCTGTCGCTCGACATGTTCCGCGCCTATACCGACGGCTATCTCTCGCAGCGGGCCCGTCAGCTCACCCAGTCGGAGATCGACCACCTGGCCTTCTCGGCCCGATACATCACCTTCGAACAGGTGCTGCGATTCCTGATGGACTACATCGACGGCGACGTCTACTACAAGATCAAATACCCGGAACACAACCTCGTGCGTACGCACGCCCAGTACAAACTGCTGCAAAGCATGGAGGAACAATACCCGGAAATGTGCGCCATCGTCCGCGAAACGGTGGCCAAATACAAATAGCGCGAAGAGATGGAAATCCGCAAGATTCGGGGGATTGACCCCGACAATCCGCAGGCCGTCGAAGAGGCCTTCGCACAGATCGCCCAGCGGCCGATCGCCTGCTGCAACTGGCCCGACGGCTATCCCTATGCCCCGCAGGTGCGGTTCCGCATGTTCCACACCGGAGAGCGGCTGATGCTGCGTTTCGACGTGGAGGAAAACTACACGGCTGCCCGCGTCACGGAGGACAACGGCGAGGTATGGACCGATTCGTGCGTGGAGTTCTTCCTGGCCCCCGGCGACGAAAACGGCTACTACAACTTCGAAACCACCTGCATCGGACGAATGCTGCTCGGATACCGCCACACGCATGCCGATGCCGTACACGCCTCGCCGGAGGTGATGGCCTCGGTCAAACGCTCGACGACCCTCCCCTACGGCATCCCGTTCGAGGAGCGCCAGGGCGACAACCGCTGGTCGGTCACGCTGGCCATCCCGCCCGAGGCCCTCTTCCGCCACTCGCTGCACGACTGGAGCGGCGTCGAAGCCCGCATCAACCTCTATAAATGCGGCGACAAGCTCTCGCATCCCCACTTCCTGTCGTGGCGCCCGATCCAAACCGAAAAACCCGACTTCCACCGCCCCGAATTCTTCGAAAAGGTGGTCTTCGAAAAATAAGAAGAAACAAGAATCAAAAGCAATCCATACCATGATGAACAACAAGTATTCACTCCCGCGCGATGGCGGGCTGATCGCCGAATCGGCCCCCCGCGACATCATCCACCGCTACGAAAAGATCCATACCCGGGTCTACGACAACGAATACCAGGGTGTGCAGTACGTAGCCGACACGATCGTCAAGGCCATCCGCACGTACAACGAAATCCACTCGTCGAACGAAATCTACGAAGAGTCGCAACCCTTCGTGCTCGGTCTGACGACGGGCCGCACCCCGCTGGGCCTCTACCGCGAACTGGTCAAACGTCACCAGGAAGGGCAGATCAGCTTCCAGAACGTCGCCGTATACAGCCTCGACGAGTTCTACCCGATCAAGTCCTCCGAACAGCAGAGCCGCAATTTCCGGATCCACGAGGAGTTCCTCAACCACATCGACATCCTGCCCGAGAATGTCCACATTCCGGACGGCACGGTGCCCGAAGAGCGCGTCTCGGAGTATTGCGCCTCGTATGACCTGGCCGTGCGCCACATCGACCTGATGATCATCGGTGTGGGCGAGGACGGTCAGATCGGTTTCAACGAACCCGGATCCTATTCGCGTTCGCGGACCCGTCTGGTACAGCTGACCTACAATACCCGCAAGATCCAGTCGGGCGCCTTCTTCGGTCTGGAGAACACCCCCAAGATGGCCATCACGATGGGTATCGACACGATCATGCGCGCCGATCGGATCATCCTCATGGCCTGGGGCGAGGAGAAGGCCGGCATCATCCAGAAGGTCGTCGAGGGCGAAATCTCCGAAATGGTCCCGGCCTCCTACCTGCAGGCCCACCCGAACATCGAGGTGGTGATCGACGAAAACGCCGCCCAACTGCTCACCCGCGAGCAGACGCCGTGGATGGTCGGACCGTGCGAATGGACGCCGAAATTCGTCCGCAAGGCCGTCGTATGGCTCTGCGGCGTGGTGAAGAAGCCCATCCTGAAGCTCACCTACAAGGATTACATCGAAAATTCGCTCGGCGAACTGCTCGAACAGGGCCGCACGTTCGACCAGATCAATATCGACGTCTTCAACGACCTGCAGCACACCATCTCGGGCTGGCCGGGCGGCAAACCCAATGCCGACGACTCGACGCGTCCCGTACCGTCGAACCCCTTCCCCAAACGCGTGGTGATCTTCTCGCCCCACCCCGATGACGACGTCATCTCGATGGGCGGAACGTTCATCCGTCTCGTCCAGCAGGGTCACGACGTGCATGTGGCCTACGAAACCTCGGGCAACGTGGCCGTTCACGACGACGTCGTACTGCAGAACATCGACACGGCCCGCGAGTTGGGCTACGCCGACCACTACGAGGAGGTCAAGCAGATCATCGCCAACAAGAAGAAGGGTGAACCCGAACCGCGTGCGCTGCTCGATCTGAAGGGTTCGATCCGCCGCGCCGAGGCGCGTGCCGCCGTACGGTCGTTCGGTCTGAATCCCGACACCAACGCCCACTTCCTCAACCTGCCGTTCTACGAGACGGGCGGCATCAAGAAGGGCCAGCTCACCGAAAAGGACATCGACATCATCGTCAAACTGCTGCGCGAAATCCAGCCGCACCAGATCTACGCCGCCGGCGACCTGGCCGACCCCCACGGTACGCACCGCACCTGCATGGAGGCCGTGCTGAGCGCCCTGGAGATCGTCAAGGACGACGAATGGATGAAGGGCTGCCACCTGTGGCTCTACCGCGGCGCCTGGATGGAGTGGGATCTGGGCATGGTGGACATGGCCGTGCCCCTGTCGCCCGACGAGTTGATCAAGAAACGTCACGCCATCTACCGCCACCTCTCGCAGAAGGACATCATGCCCTTCCCGGGCAGCGACCCCCGCGAATTCTGGCAGAGAGCCGAGGAGCGGACCCAGAATACCGCCAAACTCTACGACCAGTTGGGCATGGCCGAGTACCAGGCCATCGAGGTCTTCGTGAGAATGTTCTAAATCGGATTAACCCCTAAAACGAGAGCACCATGCGCTTAATCATTGAAAATACCCCGCAGCAGGTAGCCCAGTGGGCCGCCAACTACATCATCCAACAGATCAAGGCCAAGGAGCAGGTGACCAAATCACCCTTCGTGCTGGGCCTGCCGACCGGCTCGACGCCACTGGAAACGTACAAGGAGCTGATCCGCCGTCACAAGACCGGCGAGGTGTCGTTCAAGAACGTCATCACGTTCAACATGGACGAATACGTCGGACTTCCGGAGGAACACCCCGAAAGCTACCACTCGTTCATGTGGAACAACTTCTTCAAGCACATCGACATCAAACCCGAGAATGTCAACATTCTGGACGGCAATGCCGAAGATCTGGTCAAGGAGTGCGCCGACTATGAGGCCCGCATCGTCGAGGCCGGCGGCATCGATCTGTTCATGGGCGGCGTGGGCGAAGACGGCCACATCGCCTTCAACGAACCCTTCTCGTCGCTGAACTCCCGCACGCGTGTCAAAACGCTCACGCAGGATACGATTCAGGTCAACTCGCGCTTCTTCGGAGGCGACGTCACGCTGGTCCCGAAAACGGCACTGACCGTCGGCGTGGGCACGGTGCTCTCGGCCAAGAAGGTGCTGATCCTCGCCACGGGGCACAAGAAAGCCCGCGCCGTGCGTCACGGTGTCGAGGGTGCCTACAACCACCAGTGGACAATTTCGGCGCTGCAGGTGCATCCGAACGGCATTCTGGTCTGCGACGACCCGGCCGCCGAGGAGTTGCGTGTAGCTACCTACCGCTACTTCAAGGACATCGAGAAGGACAACCTCATCTCGCGTTAGTCCGAGGGGGGGCTCCGAAAAGTGGGGGCTCCAAGAGGTACGCCGGACAAAAAGGAGCCAGTCACCGGAAGATGGAGCCCCTGAAAGAAGAAACCAAGGAACGAACCGCCGAGAGGAGCCGTCGGAAGATGGAAGGCTGCCGAACAGAAGGTCCGGACTGAAGGGAAGGGGCGAAAGGACAGTTCCCCCACTCAAGAAAGCACAAGAAAACCCCGCAGAGCCATGAAACTCTGCGGGGTTTTTCATGCAAGCCGCCCAAACACGGGACAGCCCAGCCGGGACGGTCTCTCAGAGGCCTATTCGAGCGTCAGATCGTCCAGGCAGAAGTAGCACGGCGTATAGGTACCCGCCGTGATGAGCGATTTGAAGGTGAGTTTGTCCACCTCGCCCAGCGACGTGAGGTCCACCTTGACCCAATCCTCGACACGCGTCGTACCGTCGACCAGCGTGCAGGTCACACTCTTGCCTTCGGTACCGTTCAGCCAGCCCGTAATCCGGACGGCATAGCTGTCGGTCGCCTCGCCCGTGAAATAGGTATACGTATAGGTCGAATTGGCCAGATAGAGGCAAACCGGCTTCACGGCCTTGGCAAAATCGATCTGCGGAGCGTTGTACTCCTTGGGCTCCATGTATCCTTCACCGGCCGTGTTGCTGTCGTAACCCACGGCAAAGGTCGCAGTGCCGTTGGCACCACCCGTGGCCCAAACGTCAAACTGATTGGCATAATCGGAGGTCGAGGCCTGCTTGTTGGCCTGCTGCGAGAGGGCAAAGCCACCCCACGTATCGGTAACCTTGCCGCTCATCGACATGTCCCAAATGGTTCCGTCGTCGTAGTACCCACCGAACATCACCTCACCGTCCAGTGCCTGGAAATAGGGCCCCTGCCAGTATTTCTGTTCGTAATCATCCTCCTCGGTGGCGTAGGGCTTGGCCCAGAAGACATGCTCCTGCGAGTTGGCAACCGAACCGGACGAATAGACATCGACCGGACCCAGCGTGACGGGCTGTCCCAGATAATCCGTCACGTTCTCATCCTGCTCGAAGGAGACCACCCGATACGTCGGGTCGGGAGTAGGTTCGGGATTGGGCGTGTCGTCCTTCCCATCGTCCGAACATGCCACAAAGGCTGCGGCCATAAGCACCGCCATAAACGATCGTTGTAAAAGTTTCATAGCTTTACGATTTATGAATTGGTTGTTTGCATGGCATAAAAAAATCCGATCCCGGCATTTCCCTCCGAAATCGAACCTCTTTTTCAGCCATCCGCCCGACTTTGCGGTCGGTCACTCCCCCCCTCAACACGCAACCGATCAACCATTTGCCGGGACTTACCGATGGAAGGCCGCCTTGCAACGATGCTCCGTTCTCCGCAGATGCACCCGAAAAAAGATTCAATCCCCGACGGGAAATCGAAAGGCAGGTCTTCTGGCTCATCCCGATTGCAACGCCTTCCCAGTCCGACGGGACCAGTGGCCAAAGCGTGTTGCAACCTCCTTGGGGACTTACAGCAGCGGGAACTGCTGCCGATTCACACGGCATTCCCTTTTCATCACGCGGGGTCTTGCCCGACCCTTTGTGAACCTTTCGGGTGCAAAGTTAGAAAATAAATTCGTATCTTTGCAGCGCTAAACCAAAAAACTCGAAAATCATGAAGCACGCTTACGTGTTCCCGGGCCAGGGCGCCCAGGCCGTCGGTATGGGTAAGGACCTCTACGAGAATGTCCCCGAAGCCAAAGAACTCTTCGAAAAAGCCAACGAAATACTCGGTTTCCGCATCACCGACATCATGTTCGCCGGTACGGACGAGCAGCTCAAACAGACGAAGGTCACCCAACCGGCCGTCTTCCTGCACTCGGTCATCATGGCCAAGGCCCTCGGCGTAAAACCCGATGCCGTTGCCGGCCACTCGCTGGGTGAATTCTCGGCACTGGTCGTAGCCGGCGCCCTCTCGTTCGAGGACGGTCTGAAGCTCGTCTCGAAACGTGCCATGGCCATGCAGGCCGCCTGCGAGGCTCAGCCCGGAACGATGGCCGCCATCCTCGGTCTGGAGGACAAGGTCGTCGAGGAGATCTGCGCATCGACCGACGGTGTGGTCGTTGCCGCCAACTACAACTGCCCGGGTCAGCTGGTGATCTCGGGTGCCGTCGAGGCGGTCGAGGCCGCCTGCGAGAAGGCCAAGGCTGCCGGTGCACGTCGTGCGCTGCGTCTGCCCGTCGGCGGAGCCTTCCACTCGCCGCTGATGGAGCCCGCCAAGCAGGAGCTCGAAAAGGCCATCCACGAGGCTCCGTTCCAGACCCCCACGTGCCCGATCTACCAGAACGTGGACGCAAAACCCTACACGGATCCCGCCGCCATCAAGGCCAATCTGATCGCTCAGCTGACGGCTCCCGTGCGCTGGACCTACATCGTCAAGAACATGCTGGCCGACGGCGTGACGGAGTTCACCGAGCTCGGTCCCGGCACCGTTCTCCAGGGTCTGATCCGCAAGGTCGACGCAAACGCCAACGTCGAGTCGAAATCGAAGTTGTAAACGCGCATTCACCCGAACAAAAAAGGGCTGCCACAATGTGGCAGCCCTTTTTCTTATGACCAACCGGCCAGCGCTCTTCGAACGCGGCAGAGACGGTTCAACGCTTGCAGCGGACGGCCTCCTGCTCGATCGGGAGCGCCGCCTGGTAGTTGGCCACGTAGGCTTCGAATCCGGCGATCTCCTCGGGCGTCGGTACGATCTGCGAACCGACGTTCCCGGCAAAGACCCGCTCGTCGAGGTAATCGGCCAGGCTTTGACCCTCGCTTCGCCTGACGAGGTAGCCGGCCAGCAGAGCAATGCCCCAGGCGCCACCCTCACCGGCGGTCTCCATCACGGAGATGGGCGAAGCGAGGGCTGCCGCAAGGATCCGCTGTCCCACGCCCGGCGTGCGGAACAGCCCGCCGTGTGCGGTGATACGGTCGACACGAACCTGCTCGTTGCGGAAGAGAATGTCGTTGCCGATCTTCAGCACCCCGACCGCGGCACACAGTTGCGCCCGCATGAAGTTGGCCAGATTGAAGCGGTCGCCGGCCGAACGCACGAAGAGCGGACGCCCCTCGGCAAAGCCCGTTACGGGTTCACCCGACAGGTAATTGCAGGCCACCAACCCTCCGCAGTCGGCATCGCCCGCAAGCGCATGTCGGTAGAGCTGCCCGTAGATCGCGTCCATGTCCACGGGCAGCCCCAGCAGCTCGTGATACTCACGGAAGAGGTCGACCCAGGCATTGAGGTCGGAGGTGCAGTTGTTGCAGTGAACCATGGCCACGGGACTTCCATCGGGCGTGGTGACCAGATCGATCGCCTCGTAGGGCCGCGACAGGGGTCGTTCGAGGACGATCATCGAGAATGACGAGGTTCCGGCCGAGACATTGCCCGTCCGCGGGCGCACGGCATTGGTCGCCACCATGCCCGTCCCGGCATCACCCTCGGGCGGACAGAAGGGAATGCCGGCCGCGAGATGTCCCGACGGATCGAGGCGAAGGGCCCCCTCGGGGGTGAGTTCACCGGCCGGTTCGCCGGCCGACAGCACCTCGGGCAGCAGATCTCGCAGATGCCAGGGATAGCCGCAGGGAGCCACCAGCCGATCGAAATGCTCGATCATCGAGGCCGAATAGGACTTCGCCGCCTCGTCGACGGGCAGCATGCCCGAGGCATCGCCGATCCCGAGAACCCGGCGTCCGGTGAGTTGCCAGTGGACGTATCCGGCCAGCGTGGTGAGGAAGTCGATCCGGGCGACGTGTTCCTCCCGGTCGAGAATCGCCTGGTAGAGGTGGGCAATGCTCCACCGAAGCGGGATGTTGTAGGCAAAAAGCTGCGACAGCACGGCCGCCGAACGCCCGGTGTTGGTGTTGCGCCACGTGCGGAACGGAACAAGAAGTTCGCCCCGTCGGTCGAAGGCCATATAGCCGTGCATCATGGCGCTGATGCCGATGGCTGCCAGGTGCTCGATCTCCGTACCGTATTGCGTCAGCACGTTGGACCGCAGGTCGGCGTAACAGGCCTGCAGCCCTCTCCAAATATCGTCGAGGCTGTAGGTCCAGAGCCCGTCGACGAGCCGGTTCTCCCACGTGTGGCTCCCCTGCGCCAGCGGGCGGTTCCGCTCGTCGACCAGCACGGCCTTGATCCGCGTCGAGCCCAGTTCGATACCCAGGACGGCCCGTCCGGCCTCGAGGGTCGATTTTGCATCCGTATTCATCGGTTCCGATTGTTGAAAGTTTTTGAAAAAAGGGGCCGGGAGGCTCCTCCGGAGTCATTCCCGCGGGGAGCTTCCCGATCCCGATCCGGATTGGGCCCGAATCAGCAGAGGGCCTTGTTGAGCAGGTAGTAGACCTCGTTCATGCGGAGCTCCTTGCGGAACGCCTCGAGGGTCGTACCGCGATGGATGTGCAGCATCTCGATGCCGGCAATCTCGGCGTAATCCTCCCAGTATTCGGCCGTCAGGTCGTAGGAGAAGCACGAGTGGTGGGTTCCGCCGGCCAGGATCCAGGCTCCGGCACCCACCTCGAAGTCGGGCATCGGCTTCCAGAGGGCCGAAGCCACCGGCAGTTTGGGCAGCGGCTTGGGCTCGATGCACTCCACATCGTTGACAATCAAGCGGAAGCGATTACCCAGATCGACCACCGTTGCCGTGCAGCCCGGCCCGGTCTTCGAGGTGAAGACCAGACGCGCCGTCAGGCTCTTGCGGATGCCGATGCCGAGGAAGTGAACCTCCAGACGCGGTTTGCGGGCCGCAATGAGCGGGCATACCTCCAACATGTGGGCCTGCAGAATCGCACTCTCACGTCCGTTGAAATGGAGCGTATAGTCCTCCAGGAAGGAGCAGCCCGAAGGCAGTCCCTGGCTCATGACCCACACCGTACGGAAAAGTGCCGCCGATTTCCAGTCACCCTCGGCGCCGAAGCCGTATCCCTCGGCCATCAGGCGCTGCGAGGCCAGCCCCGGAATCTGGTCGAAATGGCTGCCGTCGGTCTGTCCCAGATCGTCGAAGTTCGTGGTGAAGCCCTTGGCCCCCTTCGCCTGCAGGATGGCCCTCAGAGCCAGCTCGGCCCGGGCCGAATTCCACACCTTGCGGAAAGCCTCCGTCGAACGGTCCTCGAGTGACGGATCATGGTCATACTCGCGGAAATAGGTCTGCACGAGCGCCTCCGTATCGGCATCCGTCACCCGGGCATGGTACTCCATCAGCTCGCTCACCGGGCAGTAGTCGACGTGGTAACCCATGCGTTGTTCGGCCTCGACCTTGTCGCCGTCGGTCACGGCCACGTTGTTCATCTGGTCGCCGAAGCGCAGAATCAGCATCTGCTGTGCATCGGCCCAGGCGGCGCAGACCCGCATCCAGACGGCAATGTGGCGCTGCGTCGATTCGTCCTGCCAGTAGCCGACGACCACCTTGCGGCGGATGCGCATCCGCGAGCAGATATGTCCGAATTCACGGTCGCCGTGGGCCGACTGGTTCAGATTCATGAAATCCATGTCCATGGTCTCCCACGGAATCTCGCGGTTGAACTGCGTATGGAGATGGAGCAGCGGCTTGCGGAGTTGCTGCAGACCGTGGATCCACATCTTGGCCGGCGAGAAGGTGTGCATCCAGGTGATCACGCCGATGCAGCGCTCGTCGTTGTTGGCGGCCTTGAAGACCGCCTCGACCTCCTTCGAGGAGTTGGCCGTACCCTTGTAGGCCACCTTGACCGGCAGCCGGCCCGAGGCGTTGAGCCCCTCGACCATGCGGGTCGAATGTTCGTCGACGGTCTTGACGGCATCGCCGCCGTAGAGAAGCTGGGCGCCCGTCACAAACCAGACTTCATATTGTTCGAACAGGTTCATAAGATGATGAGTTTTAGGTTTACGGTTCGTTTTCGGATCGATTCGACCGTCACGCCGGGCGGTCCGGGCCGATCAACCCTTGCGGGGTCCGCGCTGCCCGTAATAGGCTCCGGGACCGTGTTTGCGGCTGAAGTGCTTCTCGACGAGTAGCGGATTCATCGTCGCCGCGGGGTTGATGCACAACGTCACGAAGGCCATCTGCGCACACTGCTCCAGCACCTTGGCATGGTAGACCGCCTGGGCCGGATCGGCGCCCCAGCTGAAGGGGCCGTGGTTGCGGACCAGCACGGCAGGCGTATGGTCCGGGTCGATTCGATCGAAGCACCGGACGATGGTCTGTCCGGTTTTCCGTTCATAATCGCCCTCGACCTCCTCGCGCGTCATGGCCTCGGTGCAGGGGACCGCCTCGTGGAAGTAGTCGGCATGGGTGGTGCCGAGGTTCGGAAGGGCTCGCCCGGCCTGGGCCCACGCCGTGGCGTAGGTCGAATGGGTATGGACGACGCCTCCGATGTGCGGAAAGGCGCGGTAAAGAACCAGATGGGTCGGTGTGTCGGACGAGGGGTTGAGTTCCCCCTCCACGACCCGGCCGCTCTGAAGATCGACGACCACCATGTCCGCGGGTTTCATCACCTCGTAATCCACCCCGCTGGGTTTGATGACGACCAGCCCCCGCTCGCGGTCGATACCCGAGACATTGCCCCAGGTGAAGAGGACCAGCTGCTGTCGGACCAGTTCGAGATTGGCCCGGAAGACCTTCTCTTTCAATGCTTCCAACATGTGTTTCGAGAATTTTTTACGGCTTTCACGTGCTCCGGACCGGAACCGGACGGGCACGACAAATCCCGGTTCGAGACCGGGAGGCCGTCCGACAGGGGACGGACACTCCGGATTTCGAACAACGGGGAGAGAATCAGGGAAAGATCCCGGACGGAGGACCGGAGAATGGGACCGGCCCCGCGTCACGGCAAGAGAGGCTCCACCGGCCGGCAGCGACGAACCCTTCAGGAGATCGGTTCGTCCCGGGCCGGCGGAGGAACGGGAGAGAACGTGAAACAGATCGGTTTGCAGACCGTCGGACGACTACTCGACCGTCAGTTCGATTTCGGTGCCGCGCAGCAGCGGCGAGGTGAACCGCACACGGGCTACACCCGGCTGGCCGGTCGTCTGCACGTAGGCCAGCAGCCGGCCGTGGTAGGCGCGCTGGCGATTGTCCGTATAGTCGCTCATGTCGGCATTGTTCGACCCTTCGAGGCCCAGCAGACGCACCGGACCCTCGACCGTACAGGTGATGTCGTTGTCGCCCAGCTTGACCACCGTACCGTTTTCATCGACCACCTCGACGGTCAGATGGGCCGTAGCGCGATCCGAAGCGAGTTGCGTGCGGTCGGCACTCACCCGCAGGGCGTAGGGACGTCCCGACGAGCGGATCGCATACGAGGACAACACCTTGCCGTCGGCATCGCACCCCTCGGCGCGCAGTTCACCCGCCGCATAGGGGATGTCCCAATGGATGATGCCCGTCTTGGGGTCGTAGGGTTTCATCGCACCGACCTGCTTGCCGTCGAGCAGCAACCGGGCCTGCGGTGCATTCGTGTAGCAGACCACACGGATCGAATCTCCCTCATCGTAGTTCCAGATGTCCCAGGCATCAACCGACAGGTAATCGGCCTTGGGATAGGTGCCCACGTAGGTCACCGGTTCCGAGCTCCAGAGCGTGGCGCGGAACCATCCCCGCGGCTTGCGGAAACTGCCGAAGTCGAGCAGTCCCGTATAGAAACCGCGTGCAGGCCAGGCCCCCGATTCGCCGAGGTAGTCCGTACCGGTCCAGATAAACTGTCCGAAGATGAACTCCTTGTCGCGCACGGCATACCAGGCATCGATGTCGGGGCGGTTTTCGCTGCCGTAGATGATCCGGTCGGGATAGGTGGCGTGGTCCATGTCGTAACGGTCCTCCGTGTAGTTGTAGCCCACCACGTCGACCGCCTCGGGATACTCCGTCTCGTTGGACATCACCACGCCGGCCAGCGCCCCCGTCACCGGGCGCGAACGGTCCACCGCACGCACACACGCTGCCAGGCGTTTGGCAATCTTGCCGATCCGCTCGGCGTTCGGCGCCTTGGGATCGTAGCCCCCGAACATCGGCTGCGAAATCGTCGAGCCGTCGAGAATCGGGTGCGAATAGGGGTCGTTCGGGTAGTCGACCTCGTTGCCGATCGACCAGAGGAAGATCGACGGATGGTTGCGGTCGCGGCGCACCATGTCGGTCACGTCCCGTTCGATCCACTCCTCGAAGAAGTCATACGAGCCGTCGAAACCCGGGGTGCCGATGTTCCACCCCTCAATCCACTTGCGTTTGGGGAACTCCCACTCGTCCGAAGCCTCGTCCATGACCAGCAGCCCCAGTTCGTCGCAGAGGTCGTAGACCACCGGAGCCTGCGGGTTGTGGCTCATGCGGATGGCGTTGACACCGATCTGCTTGAGGTTGACCAGCCGGCGCCGCCAGACCTCCTCGGGCACAACGGCGCCCAGCACGCCCGCATCGTGATGCAGGCAGACGCCCTTGACCTTCATCCAGCGGCCGTTGAGCGCAAAGCCCTTGTTGGCATCGAACTCCAGCGTGCGGAATCCGGCCCGGATCGAACAGCCGTCGACCGGTTTGCCGTTGCGCAGCAGGACGGTCTTCAGCGTATAGAGGTTCGGGCTTTCGACGTCCCAGCGCCGGGGATCGGCCACCCGCAGCGTCAGCGACTGCTGCGTCACGCCGCGACTGCCGTCCGCAATGCGGATGCGTTTCGAGGCGACACGCCGGCCGGCCGTATCGTAGAGTTCGGCCGTCGCCTCGAGGCGGTCGCTTGTCGCCTCGTGCTTCTCGACGGCGATGTCGACGGTCACCGTGGCACGGCGGTCGGTCAGCTCCTCGACCCGGTAGGCCACACCCCACTGGGCCAGGTGCACGTCGGGGGCCGAAACCAGCCACACGTCGCGGTAGATGCCCGATCCGGTGTACCACCGCGAATCGGCATACCGGCTGTGGTCCACACGCACGGCCAGCACGTTGTCACCCTCCTTCAGATAGGGGGTCATGTCGTAGAGGAACGAAATATAACCGTTCGGACGCCGACCGAGCAGGTGTCCGTTCAGATAGACCTCGCTGCGGTTGTAGATGCCCTCGAAATAGATGTAGTGCCGATCGGCGCGGTCGTCGATCGAGAAGTGCTTGCGGTACCAGGCGATACCACCCGGCAGATAGCCCGTGCAGCTGGCCAGCGACGGCGACAGCTGCGCCTCGATCGACCAGTCGTGAGGCAGTTGCAGGCGGCGCCAGCGGCTGTCGTCGAACGCCGGCGCCAGGGCCGTCGAGTCATCGCCCAGACGGAAGAGCCAGTCGTCGTTGAAACGCTCGGCCCGCCCGAAGGAGACCTGCGCGCAACACGTCCCGGCCACCAACGTCATCAGCAGTCCGAATATCCATGTGAGTCTTTTCATGTCGAGATACGTTTTTTGGGTTGGGCCGCCCTATCGGATGGTCAGCGTGACGATCGATTTGGCGGGCAGTTCCAGTTCAATGACTCCCTTCCGGAGCTTGAAATCGTCGAAAAAGCGGTTCTTCACCTTGCTCTCCTGGCCGAAATCGTTGTAGTCGGAGATCCGGTCGGCCGTGAGGATCACGCCCGAAACCTCGCGGGGTTGCAGACGGTCGGTCTCGATGCGCAAGGTCCGGTTCTGCGTCAGATCGGGGTTCACCAGCGAAAGGTGGATCTGACCCTCGGCCGAACGCGAGGCCGTGACGCTCACCTCGGGGACCGTGCGTCCGTGGTCGACCTTGCGCACCCCGGCATCGCAGTCCGTGGGCAGGTATTCGCACCCCTGGTGCACGCGGTACATGTAGAAGAGGTGGTAGGTCGGCGTGAGGACCATCTCCTCGCCCCGCGTCAGGATCATCGCCTGCAGCACGTTGACCACCTGTGCGATGTTGGCCATCTTGACACGGTCCGTATGGCGGTGGAAGACATTGAGTGTCAGTGCGGCAACCATGGCGTCGCGCAGCGTGTTCTGCTGGAAGAGGTAACCCCGGACCGTGCCCGGCTCCTCGTCGAACCACGTTCCCCACTCGTCGACCATCAGATCGACGCGGTGATCGGGATCGTAACTGTCCATGATGGCCTTGTGGCGGCGGATCACCGGTTCGATCTCGAGGGCCTTGCCCAGCGTCGAGTAGTAGGTCTCATCGCTGAACTCCGTGGCCGAACCCTTGTTGTTCCAGTCGGCGATCGTATAGTAGTGGAGCGAGAGCCCGTGCATGCGGTTGCCGACCAGCTTCATCAGCGTCTCGGTCCAGTTGAAGTCGTAGTCCGAAGCGCCGCTGGCGATCTTGTAGAGACGGTTCTGGCCGTAGTCGCGGCAGTAGGTCGAATAGCGACGGTAGAGGTCCGAATAGTACTCGGCACGCATGTTGCCGCCGCAGCCCCAGCTTTCGTTGCCGACTCCGATGTATTTGACCTTCCAGGGCTTCTCGCGGCCGTTCTCCTTGCGGAGCTTCGCCATCGGGCCCTCCTCGGCGGTCATGTACTCGACCCATTTGGCCAGCTCCTCGGGCGTTCCCGAGCCGACGTTGCCGCTGATGTAGGGCTCGCAGCCGAGCTTCTCGCACAGATTCAGGAATTCGTGCGTACCGAACGAGTTGTCCTCGACCGTACCGCCCCAGTTGGTGTTGACCATGCGCGGGCGCTGCTCGCGCGGACCGATACCGTCCATCCAGTGGTACTCGTCGGCGAAGCAGCCGCCCGGCCAGCGCAGCACCGGAATCTCAAGCGCCTTGAGCGCCTCGAAGACATCCGTGCGATAGCCCTCCTCGTTGGGGATCGGCGACTCGGGGCCGACCCACAATCCTCCGTAGATGCAGGTTCCCAGGTGTTCGGCGAACTGTCCGTAGATCTCCCGCGGGATGACGGGATGGTTGTCGTTGGCGTCGTGTATGCGGACGGTGACCGGCTCGGCCGCCCCGCAGAACATCACGCTGCAGGCCAGCACGGCCGCACCTGCAAATTTCAAGGTTCCCTTCATAATTGTTTGCCTGTCGTTTTTGATTGTTGTTGCTGTGTCACGTAGCCGCGCGGGGCTATTCGAGTTCGTAGACGACGGTCGTCACACTCTCGGCGTCGAGCAGGACCGCATCGTCGACATTCAGAACCGTCTCGCGCAGATTCGACGTGGCCGAGGTCGTATACTTGACGATCGACCGGGGATCCGCCGCAAAATTCTCACGCGTCTCGACCAGTTTGACCGGTTTGTTCGAGAGGTTCGTATAGACGGCCACGATCCGTTTGCCGTCGGGCGATGCGTAGGCCGATCCGAAGAACGAGCGGCTCTCGTTGAGCGTCAGCGCAATGCGGTGGTAGCCCGGACGAACGAAGAGGCTGTAGTTGCCCAGCACCCAGAGGGTCGGAGCCGCTTTCCAGGCACCCTCGCCGTTGCGGATGTCGAATTCGTTGGTGCCGTCGCCCAGCGCAATGAGCATGAAGCGGCACTTCTGACCCCAGCGCGGTACGTCCATCGAGGTCCAGAAGCTCCACGACGTCACGCCGGCCACCGTCAGATCGTTGTGGATCACCTTGGCCATGTAGAGGGCGATGTCCATCTCGCTGGCCGCCTCGTAACCGACGAATTCATCCGTGCTGTAACCGTCGCCCAGCATGCTCCACTCGCTCTGCCAGAGCTCCAGTCCGTACTGTTCGGCACTCTGACGCAGGTTCGACCGCACGGAGCGCATGCCCTCCCACGTGCCGTCGGTCCAGTAGCTGTGGCCGCAGATCAGCTTCTTGACGTGCGCCAGATCGCCCACGTAGTTCTGCGACGAGGGGCTGAAGAAGTTGCGGATCACGTCGCTGCGCTCGGCATTGCCCGACGCCTGCGAATAGAGGTAGGTGAAGTCGCCGGCCTCGCCCAGCAGGATATCCACCCCGAGGTTGCGCTCGGTGAGCGACGCATCCAGCTCGCGGGCCAGACGCGCCACCTCGGCATTGGTCCAGCCGCTGCCCTCCTGACCGCTTTCCCAGTTGTACTGCGGTTCGTTGACGGGCGAAACGTGCGTCACGGGATAGCCGAGCGAGAGGTAGTGCTGCGCCACGTCGGCCATGTAGTCGGCAAAGTCGTCGTAACGATCCGCCTGCAGGTTGGCATGGGAGCCGTTGTTGGAGTAGCCCTTGCCGTTGAGCGTATACTGCACGGGAGGAGTGTTGCTGAAGAGGACGACCTTCTCCACGCCGAACGTCTTCGCACGGTCGAGGAAATAGCGTTGTCCGGCGCATTTCGTCCAGTCGTAGTCGGTTCCCTCCTCGTTCAGGTAGGACTGCGCCCGGCGCGTGGCATCCTCGATGCCGCTCTCGTCGCCCTGTTCGGCCGTTCCGCCGCCGAGGTTGACCCGCCACATCGACAGTCCGATACCCCGGGGCTGTCCGTTGACGATCTCACGCGAGAAGAGCGCTTCGCTGATGCCGTCGCGACCCGCGGTCCAGAGCGTGCCGACCGTCTCGGGCGCCCAGGCGTCGGAGGCCCCGAAGCCGGCGATCGTCTGATACTGCGTCGCCGCATTGATGGTGACCAGTTTGGTGACGGCGATCTGCGAAAGATCGGTGCCGCCGTTGCCGTTGTCGCCGGCCTCCTCCTTGCTGCACGCCGCAGCCAGCAGTAGCAGCGCACAGGCACTAAGTGTACGTTTCATGTCTCGATTCGATAAGTCCGGACTCCGCCGCCCGAACCGGCATCGGCGGAGTCCGGATGGATTTTACATCTGACTGTAACCGGGGTTTTGCTGGATCGATCCGTTCGAGAGGGCGATCTCCATGGGCGGAATCGGGAAGAGCAGGTCACGCGACTCGTCGAAGGTGATGCCCTTGTTCTGATCCTCCTTCAGGTTGGTCGTCTCGAATTCATCGGTGCTCTGCTCGGTGTTGTACTTCACGAAGGTGCCGTCCGGTCCGAACAGCTCGGCCATGACCTTGTGACCGGGTTTCAGCTCGCTGTCCCAACGACGGATGTCGTAGAGACGCTGCTGCTCGCCGGCCAGCTCCAGACGACGCTCCAGACGCACGTTGGCACGCGTCAGCGGTTTGGTCGCCAGCCCTACACGCCGACGGACCCGGTCGAAGGCATCCTGACCCAGATTCAGGTCGGTGTTGCTCTCCACACACGCCTCGGCATACATCAGCAGCACGTCGGCATAACGCAGCAGGCGGTAGTTCTGCGGAATCTTGCCCTTGTCCCACGTGGCCGGACGCTTGTCGTAGGGGATAAAGAACTTGCGCCAGGCGCGTCCCGACTTGTTGTTGGCCGGATTGATCACCATCTTGCCGTCGGGCAGGTACTCGCGCAGCACGGCATCGTCCATGCCCGGAACGCTCGTGGCGCCGTGCTTGATGATCGTATAGCCCAGGCGGACCTGGTCACCCTCGTCCAGATAGGCCTTCTCGAGGTTCGACGAAGGCGTGCACCAGCCCCAGCCGTCGAACTTCACACCGTCGCTCGGACGCGTGGCCGGATCCTCGCGGATGCCGCTGATGATGCACATGAAGCCCGAACCATAGTTGTAGGTCTCGTCGTACATCGTCTGCGCCTCGAAGAGCGACTCCTGGTTGTTGTTGTAGTCGCAGTCCCAGACCTGACCGAAATCGGGCATCAGGTCATACTCGTGCGTCTCGATCAGATCACCCAGCACCTGACGGGCCTCGTCCCACTTGGCCTGGTAGAGGTAGACCTTGCCGAGCAGACCCTGTGCGGCACCGCTCGTGGCGCGTCCCACCTCCGAGGCGGCCAGCTCGCTGCGCAGCGGCAGATCGGGAATCGCCTCCAGCAGATCCTGCTCGACCAGCGCATAGCTCTCTTCGATCGAACTGCGCGTGGCGCCTTCGGTCTCCGACGGCGTGAGGAATCCGGTGACCTTCACCACTCCGCCGTAGTTCTTGATCAGCTCGAAGTAGAAGAACGCACGCAGGAACTTGGCCTCGGCAACCATCCGTGCCTTGACCGTCGCGTCGATCGATGCCTCGCCGATCCGTTCGATGGCGATGTTGCAGCGCGTGATGCCCTTGTAGCGGTAACGGTAGAAGTCGTTGATGTCGTCCGACTGCGGGGCCGAAGCCTGGAAGTGAGCCAGCGGGCGGTGCGACGAGGCATCCTGGCCCGTGTTGCCCATCCATGCGTCGTCGGTACACATGTCGAGTGCCTGGTAGAGCTTGCCGATATACCACCAGTCGTCGTAGAAGAGGGCGCCGTAACAGCCGATCAGGAAGCTTTCGCACTGCTCCTGATTCTGGAAGTAGGTGTCGAGGTTCTCGACGCCACGGCGCGGCTGATCGAGAAAATCGGTGCAGGAGGCCGACGTCAGCACGACGGCCATCGATGCCAAGATCGAAATTATCTTTTTCATAACGCGTTCACATTAAAATTTGAAGTCTACTCCGAACAGATAGGTGCGCGGGTTGGGGTATTCCGACCAGTCGATACCCGTGCTCAGCACGTCGCCGGCCAGCATGGCCCGCTCGGGATCCATGCCCGAATAACCGGTGATGGTGAAGGCGTTCTGCACCGAAACCGAGAAACGCAGCGAATACTTGCTGCTCTTCAGCGGTACGGAGTATCCCAGCTGAAGCAGCTTGCAGCGGAAATAGGAGCCGTCCTCGACGTAGAAGCTCGAGATGGTCGTGTAGTTGCCGTTGTTGTCGGCGGCCGTCAGACGCGGGAACGAAGCACCCGTGTTGTCCTCACGCCACGTCTTGTTCCACGTGCCGGCGTAGACGTTCGAACCGCCCGTGCCCGAGTAACGCTCCAGCGTGGTGTTGAAGATGTCGTTGCCCAGCGTGCCGTAGAAGTTGGCCGTCAGGTCGAAGTTGCGGTAGGTGAAGCGGGTGTTCAGACCGATCATCAGGTCGGGGAAGGCGTTGCCGATGAACGTACGGTCCTCGGTGTCGAGCTCACCGTCGTTGTTCAGGTCGCGGAAACGCAGGTCGCCGGGCTGTGCCGAGGGCTGCAGCAGATTGCCGTGCTCGTCGGAGTGGGCGTAGACCTCGGCCCAGTTCTGGAAGATGCCGTCGCAGACGTAACCGTAGAAGCGGCTGATCTCTCCGCCATCCTCGTTGCGGGTGATGTAGCTCGAGTGCCATGCGGCGGCGTCGATCGGGTTGAGCCCCGTGAAGCGCACGGCCGTATTCTTGACCGAGGAGAGCTGCAGGCCGATGTCATAGGTGAAATCCTTCGAGCGGTCGGCCCAGTTGATCGAGAGTTCCCAACCGGCGGCCTTCATGCTGCCGATGTTGCCCCAGAGGTTGCAGTTGTAGTCGGTGTAACCCGAGAAGAGGGGGTTCTCACGCGAATAGAGCATGTCGTGCGACTTCTTCTGGAAGAGTTCGAAGGTCACATTGAGGCGATCGCGCAGGAAGCCCATGTCCAGACCGACGTTGAAGTCCTCGACCGTCTCCCAGAAGAGATCCGGGTTACCCATGTCGCCGAGCGTGGTGAAGGGATAGCGCACACCGCCGATGACGTAGCTGCCCGTACCCAGACGGGTGATGTCGCGGCCTGCGGGAATCGCCTGGTTACCCACGCGGCCCCAGCCGGCACGCAGTTTGAGGTTGGTGAAGACGCGCTGGTCCTGCATGAACTTCTCGCCGATAATGCGCCAGGCGACCGACGCCGACGGGAAGATGCCGTAACGGTTGTTCTCGGGGAACTTCGACGAACCGTCGGCTCGAACCGAGGCCGTCACATAGTAGCGGTTGTCGTAGTTGTACATCACGCGGGCCAGGTACGAGACGAGAGTCTCGACCGACGAGGTGCCGCCGTTGGTCTGGTTCATCGTTCCGGCATCGAGCTCCCAGAGCGATTCGACGGTATTCGAGGGGACATCCTCGCGTCCGCCCTTGACATTGGCCGTCTGGAAACGCTCGGCCGTGAAACCGATCATGGCATTGAGGTTGTGCTTCTTGTTGAAGGTCTTCATGTAGGTGGCCGTGTTGGTCCAGTTCCAGTCGACCCACTCGGTGATTTCACGCGACACGGAGTTGTTGATCTGTTGCTCCTGGGCGTGCATGTTGAAGGCCGGGGTGAAGTCGTCCGAACGGCGGAAGCGGGCGTTCAGACCGAACTGCGTACGCAGCGTCAGACCGTCGACGGGGTGAAGCTCCAGATAGGGATTGGCCAGCACGCCGTACTCGCGCGAATGGGCGTTCATGCGGGCCACCTGGGCCACGGGGTTCCACGCCTCGTTGTTGTGCGAACGGGCGTAGTTGTCATACGGATTGTCGGTCCACTCCGCCTCGGGGCGCATGATCGGCGTGGTGGGGTCCATCGACATCACGTTGCCGAAGACGTTGGGCGTATCGTCCCACGACTCGGTGCGCGGCGCAAAGTCCACACCCAGGCGTACGACCCGGTTGAAACGCCACTCGGCGTTGATGCGGGCCGTGATCTTGTCCCAGTAGCCGTAGTCGTAGTGCGAACCGTTGCGGAAGTAGCCCAGCGAACCGCTGTAGACGAACTTGTCGCTGCCGCCCGAGAAACCGAGCGTATAGTTCTGCACGATGGCAAAATCCTTGATCGTCTCGTTCCACCAGTCGGTATCGGTGGCGTTGGCGGAGTTCCACGGAGCCACCGCACCGTCGTTCTGGTAGCGGGCCTTGAAGACCTGCTCGAATTCGGCGGCGTGGGCCATGCCCGGATCGGCGAGGGTCTGCATACCCACCGACGAGGTGAAGGTGAACTGCGTCGGCTGGTTCAGACGTCCCTTCTTGGTGGTGATCAGGATCACGCCGTTCGAACCGCGCGTACCGTAGATGGCCGCCGCCGAGGCATCCTTGAGCACCTCCATCGAGGCGATGTCGTCGTTGTTCAGGAAGTTGATGTTGTCACCCACGGGCATGCCGTCGACCACGTAGAGCGGGTTGCTGCCGTTCGAGGTCGTGACGCCGCGGATGATCACACGCGGCGTGGTGCCGGGACCGCCACCGCTGGCCACCTGCACGCCGAGGACCTTGCCCTGGAGGGCATCCATCGCATTACCGGTGGTCATTTCGGTGATTTCGTCGCCTTTGACCGTGGCAATCGACGAGGTCAGGTCGCTCTTGCGCACCACACCGTAACCGACCACCACCACGTCGTCCAAAGTCGTCGATGCCTCCTTGAGCTGAATATCGATGACCGTACGGTTGGCCACCGCGCGCTGTTCGGTCGCGTAGCCGATCATCGAGAAGACCAGCACGGCATCCTTCTCCACGCGCTGGAGCTGGTACGTACCGTCGACATTGGTCGTGGTACCGTTGTTCGTGCCCTGGACCAGGACGGTCACCCCGACCAGAGGCTGGTTGTCCGTCGCCGAGGTCACGCGACCCGTTACGGCCGTCTGTGCGAGCACCCACAGACTCGACAGCGACAGGCACGCTGTCAACATGATATGCTTGATATATCGTTTCATGGTGTTGCGATTTAGGTTAGTTGGCCGGAATGAACTTGCCCCAGCCCGTGTAAGCGTCGAATTCGAAGGTGTAGGAGCCGGTTGCCGGGCAGGGAACGGTCACCCAGTCGTGCGTATCGTTGCCGACCGTGTGGTTGCCGGCATCGAGCCAGGCCTGGTTGACGTGCGAACCGCAGTACTCGAAGATCGAGGGATCGTGGCTCGTGTAGTTCTTGTTGACCTTCCAGGAGCAGTAGTCCCACCATCCGTCGCTGTGCCAGTTGTGGATGTAGAAGTGAACCTCGTCGCCGGCGGTGAAGGAGATGGGCTCCTCGAGGCGGTAGAGGTGCGGATTGGTCTCATCCTGCACGAAGCGGTTGATCTCCTTCGGGTTGTCGAACATCAGTCCGAAGTAGAACTCCTGCAGCCACGAGCCGCCGTCGCCCCACGTATCCAGACTGATCGAACCGTAGGCATGCGGAACGGGGTCGATGGCCTCGTCGGTCGGGAAGGTGCTCAGCGAGTAGGTACCTTCATACGTATTGATCTCGATGCGGTAATAGACACCGGCCTCGGGCAGGACGATCCGCTCGGGCGATTCGTAGGTGAGTTTGGAGTTGTCGTCGGGATCGGCGCCGAACATGATCGGCGAGAAGGAGGTCGTCTGCGGGATGAAGCAGATGGCCGTATTGGCCGTGCGGTTGTAGTATTCGGCCACGTAGGTATATTCGCCCGTGTGCTTGCAGAGCATCGGCACGCCCAAGATGTCGCTCGTCAGGTCGCGTTCGTTCATCACGTCGGCCAGGTACATCTCCTCGAAGTCGGTCAGACCCGAGATCGAGAGTTCGAACGACGCCTCGACCGTGCGTCCGCTCTGGTCGTAGGCCGTGAGCAGCACTTCGTAGGTGACGCTGCCGCCCTCGGGCAGGGTGAAGGTGATGTTGTCGAGATCGACCGTCGTCGAGAAGTCCTGCATGCCGCCGGCCGAAACCGTGCGCGTCAGATTGATGTCGGGGATCGAGATCTCGATGCGGTCGACACCGCGATTGTCGGTCACGCGCAGCGACAGCGGCAGAGTGGTCGACGTATCGCTCTCCTTGACGATCACGGCCAGCGTGCCGCTCGGAACCGATGCGAAGACCGGATCCGAGAAGTCGCCGTTGAGCGAGATGGCCACCACGTCGGAGGTCGTACGGCCGCCCACGTCGGTGGCCTCGACGGTCAGTTCGTAGAGTTCGCCGATTTCGTTCTCGTCGATGCGGACCAGATAATCCAGATCATATTCATGGAGGAGTTCCTCCTTGACGGCCAGCAGGTCGATCGTTTTCTCGACATACAAACCCGGACAGGAGAGTGAAATCCGGGCAATGCCGTCGGCATCGATCACCTTGCCAGTCACATGCACGTCACGTCCCGGTTCGGTCTGGATGCTCTTCGTCAGCTGCAGCTCGGGAGCCGCCGAATCGACATCCGGATAACTGGGACCGTCGTCCTCGGTGCATGCACTGAGTCCGAACATCACGGACAGGCAGCACCACAACAGGGCCAAAAGTCGTTTTCCTTTCATACGTAAGTCAGTTAGTTTTGGGTTAAATTCATCGTCCGGCAGGTTGAACGCCGGATTTGCGTCATCAAAATTAGCAAGCATCCCCGTCCGAGGCAGTCGTGAATCGTGCAGAAACGCGTCATAAATCTTGCGTTGCACGATTTGAGAGCGTTGATTTCACGATCGGTTCGCGCCGAAACCCGAGCGGATTCGCGCCGATGAGTTATCTTTGTCGGAGCAGCCGGACAAGCCGCATGACCCCGCTCCGTCCGACTCGCCAAGCAATCGTTCAACCACCCATCCTAACCCATTCAGCCATGAAACCAACCACTCCTCTACTCCTGTTTCTGACCCTCTGCACCACCATTGCCACCGCATCGACACATGTCGGCCAGAGCTCGGCGACAAGTCCCGACGGTCAGCTCACCGTGACGGTCTCGCTCGACGAGGGAATCCCCCGCTACGCGATCACCTACCGCGGAGTGCCGCTGCTGGAGCCTTCGCCCCTGGGATTCGTCGCCAACGAAGGGGATTTCAGTCGCCATCTGCACTGGATCGACAGCCGCACCGAACCCTTCGAAAGCCACTACACCCTCAACCGGATCAAACGCTCGGAGATCCATTGCCGGGCCAACCGGCTGACCGTCACGCTGGCCGACTCGGCGGGCCGACGCTTCGACATCCGCTTCCACGTGGCGAACAACGACGTCGCCCTGCGTTACGAACTTCCGCGCTGGGGCGAGACCGGCAGCGTGGTGATCCTGCGCGAGGCCACGGGATTCAACCTGCCCGACCACTCGACGACCTTCCTTACGCCGCAGAGCGACGCCATGATCGGCTGGAAACGCACCAAACCCAGCTACGAGGAGGAGTATGAGGCCGATGCCCCGCTCGGCAAGGCGTCGCTCTACGGCCACGGATACACCTTTCCGGCCCTTTTCCGTGTCGGCGATCAGGGGTGGGTGCTGCTGTGCGAAACGGGCGTCGACGGCCGTTACTGCGCATCGCGTCTGAGCGAGGGATCGCCCGAGGGGCTCTATCGGATCGAATTCCCGATGCCCGGAGAGAACAACGGCAACGGCACCTCGGAGCCGGGATTCGCCCTGCCGGGCGTCACGCCGTGGCGCACGATCACCGTCGGGGATTCGCTCCGTCCGATCGTCGAGACCACCGTCATGTGGGACGTCGTCGAGCCCCGCTACGCCTCGCAGCACGACTATCGATTCGGCCGCGGAACCTGGAGCTGGATCATCTGGCAGGACAACAGCATCAACTTCGACGACCAGATCGCCTACATCGATCTGGCCGCCAGGATGGGATATGAATACGTGCTGATCGACTGCGGATGGGACATCCACATCGGCCGCGAACGCATCGCGGAGCTGATCCGTTACGCCGCACAACGCCACGTCGGGATCTTTCTGTGGTACAGTTCGAGCGGCTACTGGAACGACATCGTTCAGAGCCCGACCGGACGCATGGACGATCCGATCGTGCGCAAACGCGAGATGCGCTGGCTGCGCGACTGCGGCGTGAAGGGAATCAAGGTCGACTTCTTCGGCGGCGACAAGCAGGAGACCATGCGCCTTTACGAGGCCATTCTGAGCGATGCCGACGATTGCGGGCTGATGGTCCTCTTCCACGGCTGCACCCTGCCGCGCGGATGGGAGCGCATGTATCCCAACTACATCGGCAGCGAGGCGGTTCTGGCCTCCGAAAATCTGGTCTTCCAGCAGCATTTCGACGACCGGGAGGCCTTCAATGCCACGCTGCACCCCTTCATCCGCAATACGGTGGGCTGCATGGAGTTCGGCGGCGTGGTGCTGAACCGCCGTCTGAACCGCACCAACGACGGCGGCACGATCCGCCGCACGACCGACGCCTTCGAACTGGCTACGGGCATCCTCTTCCAGAATCCCGTGCAGTTCTTCGCCCTGACGCCCGCCAATCTGACCGATGCGCCGGCTCGGGCCATCCAGTTCATGAAGGAGATCCCCACCACGTGGGACGAGACGCGCTACGTGGCAGGCTATCCGGGACAATATGCGGTGCTGGCACGCCGGAGCGGCGACCGCTGGTACATCGCGGGGGTCAATGCCCGGGACGAAGTGCTGACGCTGGATCTCTCGCTGCCGATGCTGAAAGCCAACCAGCAGGCCACCCGCTATGCCGACGACCGCAACCGGCAACTCACCGTGGAGCCAATCCGAATCGGACGCCGACAGACGCTGCGCGTCACCATTCAGCCGCAGGGCGGCATGGTGCTGGTGGCTCCCGACTACTCGACGGCTTCGCTGCCGCGGTACTCCGAGGGCGAAATACCGAATTCGTCGCGGAAACACTGACGGAAGTAGTTCTCGCTGTTCATGCCCACCATCCAGGCTACCTCGAAGACCTTGTAGCGTCCCGACCGCAGCAGTTCGGCCGCCTTGCGCAGACGACGTTTGCGGATGTACTCGTTCGTCGAGATGCCGGTCAGCCCCTTGATCTTGCGGTAGAGCGTCGAGGTGTCCATGCAGAGTTCGCTCGAAAGGAAGCCCACGTTGAGTTTGTCGGAGACCAGCTCGCGGTCGATCAGCTCGTTGAGCCGGTGCAGGAACTCGTTGTCCAGCGCCCCGAGCGTATCCATGGCCTGCGCCTGACGCTTGTGGCTGGTCGAGGAGAGCTGTTCGACCAGTCGCCGGCGCATGTCAAGCAGATTGCGGATGCGCGACTCCAGCAGGCTGCTGCTGAACGGCTTCGTGATATAGGAGTCGGCCCCGGCGGCATAGCCCTCCGTGCGATCCATGAGCAGATCCTTGGCCGTGAGCAGTATCACCGGAATGTGGCAGGTGGCGATCTCCTGCTTGATCCGGCGGCACAACTCGATGCCGTCGATACGCGGCATGACGATGTCGCTGATGACGATGTCGGGCGCCTCGTCGCGCACCAGACGCAGCCCCTCCTCCCCGTCCGAAGCGGTCAGCACCCGGTAATGCTCCGCCAGCGAAAGGGTGATGTAGTGTCGGATGGCGGCATTGTCGTCGACCACCAGCACCGTGGCCCGATGATCGGCGGATTCGGTCCGCCCGCCCGAATCGCCCGACGAAGACGGCTCCCGGTCCGAGGTCGGGACCGTATCGCCGTTCGCTGGTTTGTCAGCCGGTTGTCCGGATGCAAGGGGGGGGGTTGATGCCGTATTCGCCTCGGGATCCACGGCCGCAACCTCGGAATAGGTGTTGTCCAGCCACAGCCGCACCCGGAAGGTACTTCCCTCGTGGAGCCGGCTTTCGACCCGGATGGTGGCCTGATGCAGCACCACCAGACTCTTGACCAGCGCCAGACCGATGCCCGTACCCATGATATGGGACGAATCGGGCGAATTGTGAATGCGGTAGTAACGCTCGAAGATGTGTTTGAGATCCTCCTCCGGCATGCCGTACCCCGTATCGCTGACACCGAACTCGGCGTAGCGCACGCCGTTGTCGGTCAACGTATGCAGGAAAAGCGTCACCGTACCCCGGGGCGTATATTTCATCGCATTGGAGAGCAGATTGTTGAGGATCGTGGTGATGACCTTCGAATCGAAGTAGGCCGAAACGCCCGTCTCGATCTCCATGCGGAACTGCGTGTCGGGATTCAGGTTCGAATCGCGGAACAGGGCCCCCGTCTCCTCGACACACTGCGAAAGATCGTCGAAACGGACCTCCAGTTTGCGGTTGCCGGTCTCGGTCTTGCGGAACTCCAGCAGTTCGTTGACCAGCGAAAGCAGCTGCTGTGCACTCCGATAGGCGATCGACACCTTTTCGTGCGGCTGTACGGGCAGCTCCTTGTCCTGTTTGAGGTCCTCGAGCGGCCCCAGTATGAGCGTCAGCGGCGTGCGCAGCTCGTGGGTGATGTTCATGAAGAAGCGCAGCCGCTCGTCATTGACCTGACGGTAGAGGCTCATCGACTCGTATTCGTAGCGAAGCTCGCGCTCGCGCTCCAGGTGGCGGATGTAGCGCCGGACCACAAGCACGACAAATCCGAGTATCATCAGCCCGTAGAAGGCCCTCGCATACCAGGCCAGGTACCACGGCGGACGAATCGTCAACTGCAGCGTCTCGACCTGTTCGCTCCACTCCTGGCCGCGGATCCGCGCCCGGAAGCTCAATTCGTAGGAGCCCGGCGAGAAGCGGATGAACGACAGATGGTCGTTGTCGGTCACCACCCAATCGTCATCGTCAAGCTTGTAGGCATACTCCACCTTGTCGGCCAGCGAAAAGTCGGTCACCCCGAACCAGATCCGGAAGTTGTTCTGATGATACGACAGCGTGACCGGACGGTCGTCCGACACGGCCGTCACCGTCTGCACGACGGGTTGCCCGGCAATCCGGTAGTCGAGGATCTGCATCTCCGAAATCCGCACCTGCGGCGCATCGGTCTTCACGAAAAACTGCTGCGGATAGAAGTAGACGACCCCCTGCGTCGAGCCGAAACAGGTCAGCCCGTCCGCGGCCTGCGCCACGGAGTTGCTCGAGAAGTTGCCGGGAGTCAACCCGTCGCGGCGGTCGAAATTACAGATCGTCCCGTCGCTGCAGATGCAGCCGATCCCCACGTTGGTACTGAACCAGATGTTGCCGTCGGCATCCTCGCTCACGGCGCGGATGTGGTCGTTGGTCAGACCGCTCTCGCGGTCGAAGCGCGCCTCGACGTAGAGGCCCGCCGAGTTGATCCGCACCAGACCTTCGCCCGTGGCCACCCAGATGTCGCCGTGGCGGTCCTGATGCAGGTAGTTGATCTCGTTCGAGCGGAGCGAATCGGAGGCCGAATAGCGGACCAGCTGCCTCATCCCGCGGTCGTAGACGGCCAGTCCGCCGCCGAAGGTCCCCACCCACAGGCGTCCGCGAAGATCGAACAGCAGCGTGCGAACCAGATTGTCAACCAACTGGTCCCGGGTCGTGTAGTGTTGCTGCTGACGCCCCGTGCGGCGGTCGAGGACGAAGATGCCGTTGCTGGTCCCGACCCACATCTGCGGGCCGTTCTCGCAGAAACAGCGCACGTCACTGTTCCCGCCGTCCAGATCCAGTTTGCGGAACGTATCGCCGTGCGGATCGTAGACCATGCCGCCGCGCGTATAGCTGCCCAGCCAGATGCGCCCCTCCGCATCGCAATGCGAGGAGAGAACCACCCCGCAGCCGAGTGCCTGATTGCAACGTCGCGCCAAAGCGTCGTCGTCGAGGATGTTGACCCCGCCGCCATCGGTCCCCACCCACAGCCGGCCCCGGGTATCGAAACTCAGACTGAGAATCTTGTCCTCGGTAATCGGATACGGCGAACGCCACGTCCGAAACAGGCCCATCGGATGGTGGCGCCGCAGAAGAACCCCCGAACCGTAGGTCCCGAGCCACAGATTGCCGAAATGATCCTCCAGCACACTGCGAATCGAGAGACGCTGCGTTCCTTCGAGTTGGCGGAAGGCGTCGCGGTCCGCACCCTCCGGGCGGGTCACATCGATGGGGCCCTGCCGCTGGACCAGCTGCTGCGGATCGATCTCCATGGCTCCGCCCAGCTCCGTACCCAGAAGCAGTCGGTCGTTGCTGCACAGCTGAATCGCAAAGACCCCGGCACTGCGGGTGCAATGGAGGAATTCACCCCGTTCGGGCAGGAAAAGCGCCAAACCGGCCGATGTCCCGACCCAGATCCGGTCGTAACGGTCGATCGTGATGCTGTTGACCTCGTCCGAAGGCAGCGAACGTCCGTCCGAGGGATCGTGCCGGTAATTGACCGCCCGTCGGGCAGCGGCATCCAGCACCGTAAACCCATCGCGGTAGTGGCCGACATAGACCCGCTCGCCGCTCACGGCAAACGAATGGATCGGCGCGGCCGGCATCCCCTCGACGGTCGTCGAGTTGAAATGGGTGAAGCGTCCGCTCGCCACGTCGAGCCGCTCCATGCCGTTGTGATACGTACTGAGCCACAGATCGCTGTTCGGAGCAAGTTCGAGATGGGTCACATCGTCGGTAATGAGCGAATGGGGATCGTCCGGGCGATGACGGTACGATCCGAACTCGTAGGTGTCGCAATCGAGCCAGCAAAGGCCGGCACGCTGTGTGGCGATCCAGATCCGACGGCGCGGATTGTCGGCCAGCACGTCATTCAGCGCATTGTCCGTCAGCCCCGAAGCACCTTTATAATAGGTTGTGATCCGCGAATTCTCGATCCGGTTCAGCCCCTCCTCGGTAGCAATCCAGATCGTCCCCCGATCATCCATGCACTGGGCCGAGACATAGTTGTTCGACAATCCGGAGCCGGTTTCCAGACGCAGAAGCGGTGCGGACTGCTCGACATCGAGGGCAAACACGTACGACACGGCGAAAATCAGACCGATGCTGATCGATCCTTTTTTCCAGAGGGGATGCGGTTTCATATCTCAAATATATCAAAAAAAAATGATTATTCCCAGTCCTCGGGCGATTATTCAGAGGAAAACAGGCGTGAGATGATCCCGACAGCGGCTACCCGACGCGATCCCGCCCGTTGCGGCGCCACGTTCGGGAGAAGTACTCCGGGCAGCCTCGGGCCTGCATCCGTATCACACTGAAAAACAACGGAAAAGAATCCGACATTTTCCTTGCGGCGGTTTCCCGTCGAACCGCCCATGTTCGGACGGTCGAATCCATACGGCGGTAATCTCCGGCGGCATTCGCAGAGAAAGCCCCTTACCTCTTAGGAAAAATACATTGAAAATCAATGCATTATATTTCCAGGAGATAAAAAAACAGAAAAATTTATTAAGGTGAGTTCTATCAATTCAATTTATCCTCTTGTATCAGACAGCAGAACTCTTTAACTGCCCAATTTGTGAGT
>CALUKH010000019.1 GCA_944321185.1 uncultured Alistipes sp.
ATCCTGCAGAACGACACCGGCTCGGGCATCGTCCTCGGATCGTTCCTCTTCGTCCTCTACCGCGAAGGGCTGAACAAGTGGCTGTGCATCCCCGTGCTGCTGATCGGCGCGCTGTTCATCGTCTCGTTCCTGCTCTCGCCGATGGTGCTGCTGCTGTGCCTGATTCTGGTCTGCACGCTCTCCGAGGCGATGATGAACGGCCACTGGCGTTCGCGCATCATCTTCCTCGCCTCGCTGCTGCTGGGCAGCATCCTGCTCTGTCTGGTGATGGCACTCGTGAGCCCCGGCACGCTCGACCTCTACCACAGTCTGCTGGTGATGACCCTCGCGGGCGTGCTCTTCGCCGCCGGTTACGCCTTCCGGAGCCATCTGACCAACATCTTCATCACGCTCGGACTCTTCGTCGGCTCGATGATCTTCCTCCCGACGACCGACTACATCTTCAACTCGATCCTCAAACAGCACCAGCGCGACCGCATCCTCAGTTTCCTGGGCATCATCAGCGACCCGCTGGGCACGGATTACAACGTCAACCAGGCCAAGATCGCCATCGGCTCGGGCGGACTCTTCGGCAAGGGATTCCTCCACGGAACACAGATCAAATACGGATTCGTCCCCGAAAAACATACCGACTTCATCTTCTGCACCGTGGGCGAAGAGTGGGGCTTCGTCGGCACGACCGTCGTCCTGACGCTGCTGTGTCTGCTCATCCTGCGGCTGATGCGCATGGGCGAACGCCAGGAGGAACCCTTCGGCCGCATCTACTGCTACTGTGTGGCGTCGATCCTGCTGTTCCACGTGCTGGTGAACGTCGGCATGACCATCGGACTGATGCCCGTCATGGGCATCCCGCTCCCGTTCATGAGCTACGGAGGCTCGTCGCTGATCGCCTTCACCATCCTGCTCTTCATCGCCGTGCGCCTCGATGCCTCAACCCGCCAGTTTTCGCTCAACAAATTCTCCTGATCCATGATACGCTACAACCCCAAAGGTCTGACCGCCCAAGAGGTCGAAGAGAGCCGCCGCCTACACGGCAACAACATCATCACTCCGCCCAAGGACGACTCGGCCTGGAAACTCCTGCTCGAGAAGTTCCGCGACCCGATCATCCGCATCCTGCTGCTGGCCGCCGTGCTGTCGCTGGCCATCGGCTTCGTCCACCACGACTTCACCGAATCGATCGGCATCATCTGCGCCATCATCCTGGCCACGTGCGTCGGTTTCTGGTTCGAATGGGACGCCCAGCGGCGCTTCCGGCGCCTGAACCAGGTCAACGACGACATCCCGGTCAAGGTGATGCGCGAAGGCTCGATCCGCGAAATCCCGCGTCACGAGGTCGTCGTGGGCGACGTGGTCTACATCGAGGGCGGCGAGACCGTCCCGGCCGACGGCGAACTGGTCGAGGCCGTCTCGCTGAAGATCAACGAATCGACCCTCACGGGCGAACCCGAAGTCGACAAGACCGTCGACGAGGCACACTTCGACCCCGAGGCCACCTATCCGTCAAACGTCGTCATGCGCGGCACGACCGTCGCCGACGGCTACGGCGTGATGGTCACCACAGCCGTGGGCGACTCGACCGAGGCCGGACGCGTCACCGAACAGTCGACCGTCCAGAGCGACGAACAAACCCCGCTCGACCGCCAGCTGACCCGCCTTTCGCACCTGATCGGACGCGTAGGCATCATCCTCTCGGGGCTGATCTTCTGCGTCATGCTGGCCAAGGCCTTCCTGGTCGGCGATCTGCTCCAGCAGGACTGGCTCACCATCTCGCAGCACGTCCTGAATATCTTCATGGTCTCGGTGGCAATCATCGTCATGGCCGTGCCCGAGGGGCTTCCGATGTCGATCACCCTCTCGCTGGCGATGTCCATGCGGCGCATGCTGAAGACCAACAACCTCGTGCGCAAGATGCACGCCTGCGAGACGATGGGCGCCGTGACGGTGATCTGCACCGACAAGACCGGAACGCTCACCCAGAACCGCATGCACGTCCAGGAGCTGGTCCGTTACGATGCGCTCCCGGATCGTGAATTCGCCGAGGTGGTGGCCCTCAACTCGACGGCCTTCCTCGATGCCGAGGGCAAGATCATCGGCAACCCCACGGAAGGGGCCCTGCTCGAATGGATGCGCCGCGGCGGCAACGATTACGAAGCGTTGCGCGCCGGCGCGAAGATCGTCAACCGGCTGACCTTCTCGACCGAACGCAAATACATGGCCACGATCATCGAAAGCGGCCTCACGGGACGCCGTCTGCTCTGTGTGAAGGGGGCGCCGGAGATCGTGCGCGGGATGTGCGCCCCGGACGGGCTCGACGAGAAGATCACCTCCCAACTCACCGCCTTCCAGAACCGCGCCATGCGGACGCTGGGCATCGCATGGGCCGAGACCGATGCCAAGGATTGCACCGAGGCGGTCCGTCGCGGCGGGTTGCACTTCGCCGGCGTGGCCGCCATCTCGGATCCCGTGCGCGAGGATGTTCCGGCCGCCGTCGGACAGTGCCTGAATGCCGGCATCCGGGTGAAGATCGTCACGGGCGACACCCCCGCCACGGCCCGCGAAATCGCCCGCCAGATCGGTCTCTGGGACGACGCCGTCGATGGCGAACGCAACCACATCACCGGTGCCGAATTCGCCGCCATGAGCGACGAGGAGCTGCTCGACCGCGTCGAGGATCTGAAGATCATGTCGCGTGCCCGCCCGCTCGACAAGCAGCGGCTGGTCAAGCTGTTACAGCAGCGCGGCGAGGTCGTCGCCGTCACGGGCGACGGCACGAACGACGCTCCGGCGCTGAACTTCGCCAACGTCGGTCTGTCGATGGGCTCGGGAACCTCCGTGGCAAAGGACGCCTCGGACATCACGCTGCTCGACGACTCGTTCACGTCGATCGCCACGGCCGTCATGTGGGGCCGCTCGCTCTACCGCAACATCCAGCGGTTCGTCCTCTTCCAGTTGACGATCAACTTCGCCGCCATCCTGATCTGCTTCATCGGCGCCGTCTTCGGCACGGAGATGCCCCTCACGGTGGTTCAGATCCTCTGGGTCAACATCATCATGGACACCTTCGCCGCCATGGCCATGGCTTCGCTGCCGCCCAGCGCCGAGGTCATGCACGACAAGCCCCGCGCCCGCAACGAATTCATCATCTCGCGATCGATGGCCCGCACGATCTTCACCTGTGGCGGAGTGATGGTCGTCGTCCTGCTGGGGATGCTCTTCACGTGGACGTTCCGCGACGGCGGCCTGACCGTGCGTCAGCTGACGTTGTTCTTCTCGACGTTCGTCTTCCTGCAATTCTGGAACATGTTCAACGCCAAAGGATTCGAAACGCATCATTCGGTCTTCACCTCGCTGAAGGGCTGTCGCGAATTCTTCCTCATCCTGGCCGCCATCGGCATCGGGCAGATCCTGATCGTCGAATTCGGCGGCGAGGTCTTCCGCACCGTGCCCCTCACCTGGCAGGAGTGGGCCGAAGTCATCTGCCTGACCTCGCTGCTCGCCTTCGGCGGCGAGGCCGTGCGCGCCCTCAAACGCAGAAAAGAGTAACCCACGCAAAAATCTCACGGCATGACCAAACCGACGATTCTCCTGTTGATGCTTGCGCTCCTCGGCCTGGAGGCCACAGCCCAGCCGCGCGACAGCGTGGACTGGAGCGCCGGCGGCGCCTTCCGCCAACGCATCGACCGCCACACCTCGACGAAGGCCTACCGAATGCTCTTCATCGGAACACCGCTGATCGTCGGCGGAGTCATCATGCAGAGTTACGACCGGGATTTCCGCCGCCTGCGCAACGGCTACGCCCCGTCGTTCCACCAGAAATACGACGACTGGTTGCAATATGCACCGGCCGGCGCCATGGTGGCCATGAAGGCTTGCGGCGTCCAGAGCCGCAGTTCGTGGGGACGCATGCTGGTCTCGGACGCCTTCTCGGCCGGGCTGATGGCCATCGCCGTCAATTCGCTCAAATATTCGTGCCGCGTCATGCGCCCCGACGGCTCAACGCGCAACTCCTTCCCCTCGGGACACACCGCCACGGCCTTCATGACCGCCACGATGCTCCACAAGGAGTACGGCCACCGCAGCCCTTGGTACAGCATCGGCGGATATGCCGTGGCGACGGTCACCGGCGTCACCCGCCAGCTCAACAACCGCCACTGGATGAGCGACATCATGGTCGGTGCCGGAATCGGCATCCTTGCTACGGAATTCGGCTACTACCTGGCCGATCTGATCTTCAAGGAGCGCGGTCTGAACGTCTACGAAACCTACTCGGTCCACGACCGGTACCGCCATCCGTCGTTCCTCGGATTCGCCATCGGCGTGATGACCATCCCGGGAAGCTACACCCCCTACGAAGGGATGCGCATGCGGTTCTACTCGGGACCCACGGTCGGCGTGCAGGGCGCCTGGTTCGCATCGCCCTACTGGGGCATCGGCGGACGTCTGGCCTGCTCGAATCTGCGCATGGAGGTCAACGGCACCATCCAGAACGACAACTTCGAAAGCGCGTCGGCCTACGTCGGGCCCTACTTCTCCTATCCGGTCTCGATGCGCTGGCAGGTCGGTTCGAAGCTCCTCGGAGGGTATGAATTCTACAAAGAGTGCGAAACCTCGGCTCGCGACCTTCCGGGGCGAAACGGACTGTCGTTCGGCACGGGCATCTCGACCACCTATCTGGCCACGCAGAACCTCGGCGTACGCTTTGCGGTGGATTACGATCTGGCCCCGTCGATCTCCCGCTCCTCCGCCCAGCCGCTGCACAAACTGGCCTTCGGGCTCGAGGTCTGCGCCGTCTTTTAGAGGTGTTCGGATTCACAAAACAAGGACGACCGCCTGTTGCAGGCGGTCGTCCTTGTTTATCGGTCGGGCAAACGGAACGGGCCAGGTCCGGAACCCGAGTGAAATCCGGCAATGCACAAGCTCCCGGTCGGCGCGTGATCACAGGAACGGCTCGACGGAGCCCCCGCTGCGCGAAGCGAGTGCCAGCGGAGCATCCTTCACCGAATCGGGAATCTGAACCGGCACGTAGACCGACTCGATATTCTCCTGCACGGACAACAGCCGCAACTCCGTATCGGTATGGGCCAGAACGACATATTCGGTCCGCCAAGGGGTACCGTCGGAGTAGGTGCCCGAGAGGAGCTTGCCGTTTTCGGTAAAGGCACAGGTTCCGGTATATCGGGTGAATCCGGCCGTCGAGAGGTCGCCGATCTGCTGATAGAGCGTGAATCCATCGCCCGAGAACGACAGGTAGACCCGTCCGGCAATCGTCTCGTCGCCGCCCCACGAGGCCAGCATCCAACCATCGTAAGACGAAAGGGCGGCACCACCTTCATCGTTTCCCTTTTTCGAACAGGAGACGTTCACCAGGCTCAGCAGCATCACCGCCCAAAGGGCAAGATTCCATTTCATAGGCAACCGTATTTACGTACAACCGTGTGGTTCGCAAAGATAAAGATTGATTCGGGATTTCCAAAACCGGGCCCGAAAATTTCGTTTTCCACCGGCGAATCGGAGTTCTGGCACGGAAAATGCCCCTCTTGACGGAGCATTCCAAGATCGATTCCAACTTCGTACCGTCTATGAAACCGCGTCTGTATCTGATTCTGTTGTTGTTCGTCGCATCGGTCGGCGTGCTGGTCTGGCTCTACGCCGGGAAAGCCTTCGTGCCCCGGAAACACGCCCGATCGACCTGGCACGAAATCGCCGTCGATCTCGAAGCCTGCGGACGCCGCAAACACCTCAAGGCCCGTCAGTATGAGCGTTTTGCCGAGATCGCGGCCGCCGAAGGGCGTACGGATGCCGAGCGAATCTTCCGGGCCATCGCCTGCTCGGAGCATCTGCAGGAGCAGAATCTGGCCGCGGCTATCCGCCGGTTGGGCGGGGAGTATCAACCGCCACGCGAAATTGCCCTCCACGGAGGTGATACCGACGAGAATCTGGTCCGCTGTCTGGCCTTCGAACGCAACCGCTACGCCCGCCGGTCCGATGCGGAGATCCGACGCGCCATGAGCCGCGACAACCGCTATGCGGCGCGGCTGCTGATCTGGGCCTCGGCGGCCGATCTGCGCGAAATCCAGTTGCTGGAACGGCGTCTCGAAGTCGGCCCCGAGCAACTGGCCGTATGTCCCGTCTGCGGGAACCTCTACACCGTAGTCTGGCTCGACCGCTACTGTCCCCACTGTCTCACCCCCGACGAGGCATTCATCCATTTCGAATAGGGTCTGAAGCCCTTTGACCGGGTCCCGGCCCCGGCTGTCGGCGGTGGCAGTCGGCGGTGGCAGTCGGCGGTTGGCGGTGGCTGTCGGCGGTCGTGCCAACCCGGATCCGCCACCCCGGTCTGCCCCCGGACCACACCGGACCACGCCACCTCCGCCTGCGCCACTCAAAACCGCTCCACTCCAGAACTCACCGCGTCCTCCAGAATGCGTCCTCCAGAACGCACCGGGTACAAAAAAACACGCAGGTCGGGGCCTGTTGCCTGGCGAACCTGCGTGTATTGCGGATCTTCGTCCGGGGGAGGGTTACTCCTCGTCGGCCTCGGGCTCCTTCATCGTGTGGTAGACATTCACCACATCGTCGTCCTCTTCGAGTTTCTCGACCAGCTTCTCGACCGATTCGCGACCCTCGGCATCGAGCTCCTTCGTGTCGGTCGGGATGCGGACCGATTCGCCCGAGATGATCTCGAAGCCCTTGTCATCAAGCCACTTCTGGATGGCACCGAACGACTCGTAGGGGGCATAAACCGTGATGCCGTCCTCCTCGGGGTAGAATTCGTCCACGCCCAGGTCGATCATCTCCAGCTCCAACTCCTCGGGATCGGCTCCCGGAGCCTTGAACTTGAAGACGCACTTGTGGTCGAAAAGGAAGCCCACCGAGCCGCTGTTACCCAGCGTACCGCCGCATTTGTTGAAGTGCATGCGGATGTTGGCCACCGTACGGTTGGTGTTGTCCGTGGCGGTCTCGACCAGGAAGGCGATTCCGTGAGGGCCGTAACCTTCGTAGATTACCTCCTTGTAGTCGGCCGCATCCTTCTCCGTGGCACGTTTGATCGCCCGCTCGATATTCTCCTTGGGCATGTTCTCCGCCTTGGCGTTCTGGATCAGAATGCGAAGGCGCGTATTGCCCGAAGGATCTGCTCCGGCAGCTTTCACGGCGATTTCGATCTCCTTACCCAGTTTGGTGAAGGTGCGGGCCATGTGCCCCCAACGCTTCAATTTCCGCGCTTTGCGGTATTCAAAGGCTCTTCCCATAAATGATGAATTTTATTTTCGGATTTTTTCTTTCAGAGTGCAAAGGTATAAAATTCAGAAAAAAAAAGGAAGTGCCGACAAAAATATTCCGCACGATTCTCACCCCCAAGTCGGGGATTCTGCGGGGAAATCGCTATTTTTGCAGCGGATTGACGCCGTCAGGCGGTCTGCGGGGTTCGCCCGGCATCCGCCCGTGAGCGCCCGCTCCACAAAAACGAATATCGCTAAAATACACGACCATGGAAATCAAAAGCCGTTTCGACCATTTCAACATCGATGTCACCGATCTGGACCGCAGTCTGAAATTCTACGACCAGGCGCTGGGTCTCAAGGAGATCAGCCGCCAGAAGGCTGCCGACGGTTCCTACGAGATCGTCTTCGTGGGGGACGGACAGTCGCCCTTCAAGCTCGAACTGACGTGGCTGCGCGATCACGCCGCAACGCCCTTCGAACTGGGCGAAAACGAAAGCCACCTCTGCGTGCGCGTGGCGGGCGACTACGACGCCATACGCGAATACCACCGTGCCATGGGCTGCCTCTGCTACGAGAACCACGACATGGGACTCTACTTCATCAACGACCCCGACGACTACTGGATCGAGGTGCTTCCGCTCAAGAAATAGCCCCGCCATGCAGCACGAATCCGAAAAAAAGACCGGCGCCCTCGAACAGGAGGTTGCCGAAGCGGTCCGCATCCTGCGCCAAGGCGGCATCATCCTCTATCCGACCGACACGGTCTGGGGCATCGGCTGCGACGCTACGAATGCCGAGGCCGTCGACCGCATCTACCGCCTCAAACGCAGCGAAAACAAAAAGTCGATGCTCGTTCTGTGCGCCTCGGCCGACATGGTCGTGCGCTACGTCAACCGGGCTCCCGGCATCGCCTTCGAGGTGATGGAGATGGCCACCACGCCGCTGACGGCCATCCTGCCCGGAGCCGTGGGCGTGGCCCCGAATCTGATTCCCGACGAGGGGACGCTCGGCGTGCGGATCCCCGATCACGAATTCTGCCGACGCATGCTGCGTGCGCTGGGACGCCCCATTGTCTCGACTTCGGCCAACATCTCCGGCCAGCCGACCGCCGTCGGGCTGCAGGACGTCGCACGGGAGATCGTCGACGGCGTGGATTTCGTCGTCAATCCCCGTTTCGAAGGCAAACCTACCCGCAAGGCCTCCTCGATCATTGCATTCGGCGAAGGCGGCGAGGTCAAAATCATCCGCGAATAAGATGGCACGCACGCTGGTAACCCCCATTCAGAAACGCTTCTCCGACATCGACCCCTTTCAGCACGTGAACAACGTCTCGCAGCAGATGTATTTCGACGTCGGCAAGATGGACTACTACGACCAGGTGCTCGGGGCCGATGCCCTGCTGGGCGACCTGAGGATCGTCACCGTCTCGACCTCGACCTCCTACATGGGTCAGGTACGCATGACCGACCCGGTACGCATCACCACCACCTGCGAACGGATCGGCACGAAGAGCCTCACGCTCTTCCAGCAGATGCTCGTCGGCGACGAGGTCCGCAGCGAGAGCCGTTCGGTGATGGTCGTCTTCGACTTTCCGAATCAGTGCAGCCGTCCCGTGCCCGACGAGTGGCGCGAACGGCTCACGGCCGAATAGTGCGGCAACCGTCCGTCACTGCGCAGGGGCGGCAATCCATAACGCGGGGGCAACTCCCCGATGACCCCGGTCTCTGCGGAAGAGACCGGGGTTTTTGTGGTTGAAGTCGCAGCAACAGGGGATGCGACGGCCGGAGATGCGGCACCCGAACCGGAGCGAGAGCCGGAGATCAAATTCCCTGCCACGGAGGCAGCCGCCGCCGGATCCGGAAGGCCCGATGCAGCGGGAGAGGCAGCCGGATCCGGAAGGCCCGATGCGGCGGGGAAGACGGCCGGCCGACGGCGAATCATTCGCCGCAGACCATGACGCAGGCTGTAACGATAGCCCGCCGCCACAAGCACCACCCCCGCAAAGAGAAACCCCGCAGCGGTCAGATTCACCGCGTTGAAGTGTGCCTGCCCGCGCGTGACGGCCAACAGTCCCGCCACAACCGGCTGGATGTAGCGGTAGATAGCCGTATGGACCGACGTGAGCTTCTCCGTCCCGCGGTAGAGCAGGTACATCGGCAGCACGGTCCCCAGAATCAGAATGTAGGCCAGCTCGGCCTGTGCCTGCAGGGGCAACAGCCGGATGTCCGCATGGGTGAGGCTGCGCCAGAAGAAGGGCGCCGTCACGGCCAGCCCGATGATGTAATACCACCCCATCACCACCAGCGTGCCGTAGCGTTCGAGCTGCGGTTTGATCAGCACCGTGTTGGCGGCGATGGCCCCGACGGCCAGCAGCACGAAGAGATTCCCCTCGGCCTGACTGCCGCGCGTGAGTTCGAAGCCCTGGTTGAAGAGCAGAATCCCCGCCCCGACGAGCGAGAGGAGAATCCCGGCGATGCGCCCCGGCAGATAGCGGTGCGGATGCAACAGGTGGTCGAGCAGCAGCGTGAGGGCCGGACCGAGCGTGGCGATGACCGAAGCATCGATGGGCGTGGTGAACGACGATCCCCGCACCAGCAGGTACATCCACCCGTAGACGACCAGCAGCGTCACGAGCACGATCTGTCCCGCATCGCGGCGCCCGATGCGCCACGACGCCCGCGAAAACAGCGCAAAGGGGATGAAGAAAGCCGCCGCAGCAAGAATCTGCAGCATGAAGATCTGCCGGAAATCCAGCCAGTTGCGCGTGAGCGAGACGTAGAACGAGAAATTCGCTCCGAAAAAGAGGTTGGCGAAGATCAGATCGAGATGATAATGCGTTTTTTTCACGAAGGTTCATCCCGGCAATTTTCGCACCGAACCGTTTTTTATCTATCTTTGCCGCGGATCCGACTCACCGACCGCACCTTACGGCACGTGTCCCGACCGCCATCCCGGCCGACCGGACACGCGGCCACACCCGGCCGACAGCCCCGGACAACCGGCCGTAAGCGCGGCACGCCGTCCGGGCGGCAACCACAGACGGATCCCGCAAGAAAAAAGATGGACAAAGGAAAACTCAAAGGTCATGCGGCTCTCTGGGCCGCCAACATCATCTGGGGCCTCAACGCCCCGATCGGCAAGAGCGTGCTGATCTCGGCCGCCAACCCCTCGGGCATCAGCCCCTTCGCCATGAGCGTCTACCGCATGGTCGGCGCAGCGCTGCTGTTCTGGACCGCCTCGCTCTTCCTGCCCCGCGAGCGGGTCTCGCGTCGCGACATCGTGTTGCTGTTTTTCGCCTCGCTGTTCGGTATCCAGCTCAATCAGATGCTGTTTCTCTGGGGGCTGTCGCTCACCTCGCCCATCGACACCTCGATCATCCAGACCATTGTCCCCGTGCTGACGATGGTGCTGGCCACGCTGTTCCTGCGCGAACCGATCACATGGCTCAAGGCCGGAGGCGTCTTTCTGGGATGTGCCGGCGCCGTGATCCTGATCCTCGCCAGCCAGCACGGATCGGGCCATACGTCGAGCATCGAGGGCGACATTCTCTGCATCATCAGCGCCACCAGCTATGCGACCTATCTGACGGCCTTCCGCGACGTCATCGTCCGCTACTCGCCCGTCACCTCGATGAAGTGGATGTTCCTCTTCGCGGCCATCGTCGCCGTGGGGATCTACTACCGTCCGCTCGTCGAGGTCGACTACCCGTCGCTCTCGCTGCGCACGTGGGGCGGCATCATCTTCGTCGTCGTGGGGGCCACGTTCCTCTCCTACCTGCTGGTCCCCATCGCTCAGCGCTATCTGCGGCCGACGGTCGTCTCGATGTACAACTACGTGCAGCCGGTGGTGGCCGTGCTCTTCACCGTGGCCATCGGCCTCGACACGTTCGGTCCGACCAAGGGTTTCGCCGCTCTCTGTGTCTTCGTCGGGGTGTGGCTCGTCACCAAGTCCAAATCCCGCGCCCAGCTGGAGGCCGAGAAGGCCCGGGAAAAGTCCGGAGAACAGGCCTCCGGGGCGCCCTCACCGGAAAAATAGGCAGATGAAAAAAGGTGGAGTCCCGACGGATTCCACCTTTTTTCATCTGCGCCTGCGCGGGCTCCGGCAATCACTGCTCCGCTTTCACGAGGCCCCGTTCGGCCGCCAGCCGCTCCATCAACGCATGGGCCGCTCCATATTCGTTCGGGATCTCGCCGTCGAGGATCGCATTCTTGATCACCTCCTTGATCTCGCCGATCACCCGGCACGGACCGATGCCATAGGTCTGCATGATGATCTCGCCCGTGATCGGAGGCTGGAAATTGCGGATCCGGTCGCGCTCCTCGAGATCCTTCATCTTGCGGCGCACCAGCTCGAAATTGGCCAGATAGCGTTTCACCTTGGCGTCGATGCCCGAGGTGATGTCTGCCTCGCACAGCGTCATGAGCGCCTCGACGTCGTCGCCCGCCTCGAACAGCAGCCGCCGCACGGCCGAATCGGTCACCAGATCCTCCGAGAGGATGATCGGTCGCAGGTGCAGGAAGACCAGCTTCTGCACGAACTTCATGTGTTCGTTCAACGGGAGCTTCAGCTGCCGGAAGATCGCCGGCACCATCTTCGACCCCACCACCTCGTGGCCGTGGAAGGTCCACCCCACACGCGAATCGTAGGCCTTGGTCAGCGGTTTGCCGATGTCGTGCAGAATCGCCGCCCAGCGCAGCCACAGATCGTCCGATCGCCGCGCCACGTTGTCGAGCACCTTCAGCGTATGGACGAAATTGTCCTTGTGGGCGTGTTTGCCGCGGCGTTCGACCCCCTTGAGGTTGTGCATCTCGGGGAAGATCAGCCGCAGCAGGCCCGTCATTTCGAGCAGTTCGAAGCCGATCGACGGCACGGGCGACGCCACGATCTTGTTCAGCTCCACGGCGATGCGTTCGCGCGAAACGATGCGGATCCGTTCGGCGTTGCGGGCGATGGCGTCGAAGGTCTCCTCCTCGATCGTGAAGCCCAGCTGCGCGGCAAAGCGCACGGCCCGCATCATCCGCAGCGGATCGTCCGAGAAGGTGACGTCCGGATCGCACGGCGTGCGGATGATACAGTCCTCCAGGTCCGACATGCCGTCGAACGGGTCGACCAGTTCGCCGAACGTCGCCCCGTTGAGCGACCAGGCCATGGCGTTGATCGTGAAGTCGCGGCGCCGCTGATCGTCCTCCAGCGTACCGGGCGAGACCTCCGGTTTGCGCGAATCGCGCGTGTAGGACTCCTTGCGGGCCCCGACGAACTCCACCTCGATACCGTGGGCACGGACCATCGCCGTACCGAACGTCTTGAAGATCGACACACGGGTTTTCAACTCGCGGCCCAGCGCCTCGGCCAGTGCAATGCCGCTCCCGACGACCACCACGTCGATATCCGTCGACGGGCGCCGCAGGTAGTAGTCGCGCACGTAGCCCCCGACCACGAAGGCCCGTACCCCCTGCTCGTCGGCAAGGCGCGAAATCTGTCTGAATATCGGATTTGAAAGCGGCACGCGGTTACTTCACATAATTTTTAATTGCATCGCGCCAGGCGAGATATCCTTCACCCATCAGATGCAGGCCGTCGTTCGTATAGCGTCGGTCGAGGTGGCCCTCGTCATCGGCCAGCGCCCCCCATACGTCAAGGTACTCGACCCCCTTTTCGTGGCACAGCTCCTCGAGCAGTTTGTTCGTCGGAACGATCAGCTGCTCGTGGGCATAATGGTCGCGGTAGATCTTGAAATCCTTGCCGTTGACCGGCAGGATGCTCTGCACGTAAATCTTCGTCCACTTCGATTCGCTCTGGAAGCGGTCGATCAGCCGTTCGACGTTGCGCACGATCTCCTCGGGCGAGATACCCGCCGCCAGGTCGTTCGTGCCGATCATCAGGAAGAGTTTCTTCGGGTGGGCCGCCAGGATCGAATCGATCCGATCGAGCAGCCAGCCCGAACGGTCGCCGCTGATGCCGCGGTTCTTCACATGGCGGTTCTGGAACAGTTCGGCCCACTCGCAGCCGTCGGTAATCGAATTGCCCAGGAAGACGATGTCGCTCGAATGCAGCGGCAGCACGTCGAAGAGACTCCGCCGCTGGAAATGGTATTCACCCTGTGCAAAGGCCGCCCCCGCAACCAGCAGTGCCGCGGCCAGAATCAATAAACGTTTCATTTTTCAGTGATTTTCAATTCTCGACGATACAACATCACGGTATTTTCGAGCCCGTAGTAGAGGGCATCGCTGATCAGCGCATGGCCGATCGAGACCTCGTCGGTCCAGGGGATGCGCTCAATATAGTAATGCAGATTCTCGAGCGAGAGGTCGTGTCCGGCATTCAGCCCCAGCCCCTGACGCCGGGCCTCCTCGGCCGCCGCCACGTAGGGGGCGATGGCCGCATCGGGCCCCTGCGGATAGAGGCGTGCATAGGCCTCCGTGTAGAGCTCCACGCGGTCGGCGCCGCAGGTCCGGGCTCCGGCCACCATCTCCGGCCGCGGATCGACGAAGATCGACACGCGGATGCCCCGTTCGTGGAAACGCCGCGTCACCTCGCTCAGGAACTCGCGGTTGGCAAGCGTATCCCACCCGGCATTCGAGGTGATGGCATCCGCCGCATCGGGCACCAGCGTCACCTGCGTCGGAACGGTCTCCAGCACCAGATCGATGAACGACGCAATGGGGTTGCCCTCGATATTGAATTCGGTGGTGAGGACCCGTTTGAGGTTCCGCACGTCGTCGTAGCGGATATGACGTCCGTCGGGACGCGGATGGACCGTGATGCCGTCGGCACCGAAACGTTCGATGTTCCGCGCCGCCAGGATCACGTCCGGGAGATTGCCGCCCCGCGAATTCCGGATCACGGCAATCTTGTTGATGTTCACACTCAACTTTGTCATCTTGTTTCCTGTTTTAAGAAACCCTTGCCGCACATCGTGCAACAGCCCGCCCCGATCCCGAAACGGACCGGGCCGCCAAAATCACACACCGGAACGGCTTTTTGCACCCGAATTTCCCCGACTTTTCGTATATTTGCATCGACAGGCCGGAGAACGGCCCGCCGACCGCATTGCCGAAGTCGGTCCGAGGGCTTTTCCGGCGTGGTAAAGTTACGTATTTTTTCGAAACTCCGCCGATGAAAATCATACTTTTTTCCCGCCCGCTGGTGGCCCACACCGCCGAGGAGATCTGCCAACTCTTCGATGCCGTCCACCTGGCCGGGTTCGATTTCGCGGTCAACGAGGAGTTTGCGCCCCTGGTCGAACAGGCCACCGGGAAACCCCTCCCCCCCGAAAAGATCTATCGTCAGCATGTGGGCCGACAGCCCGAAGGGACGATCATGGTCTGCTACGGCGGCGACGGAACCCTGCTCGAAGGCGTCCACCGGCTGTGCGGCGCCCCGATCCCCGTCATGGGCATCAACGCCGGACACCTCGGATTCCTCACCAGCGCCCCGAATGCCGGTTTCGACCGGATCTTCAAACGCATCGCCGAGGGCAATCTGCGCACCGAACCCCGCTCGATGCTCCACGTCGAGGGCGACTTCTCGCGTCAGCCCGACACGCAGCTGGCCCTGAACGAATTCACCGTCCAGCGCCAGGGCGCCGGCATGATCTCCGTGGAGACCTTCGTCGACGGGCAGATGGTCGCCACCTATCACGGCGACGGCGTCATCGTCTCGACCCCCACCGGTTCGACCGCCTATTCGCTCAGCGCCGGCGGCCCCGTCGTGGCCCCCACGTGCCAGTGTCTGATCCTCTCGCCGCTGGCCCCCCACAACCTGACGATGCGTCCGGTGGTGATCCCCGACACGGCCGTCATCACGCTCCACGTCCATGCCCGACGCTCGGAAGCCTTCGTGACGCTCGACAACCGCAACTACCCCGTTTCGCACGGCGCCACGTTCACCCTGCGCCGCGCCGAACAGACGATTTTTCTCGCCGTGCCGCACAATATATCGTTTTACGACACGTTACGGGATAAGATGATGTGGGGAATCGACATCCGTAGTTAGATCCGATGTATCATTTATCGGATTTTTCCAGCAGTTAACAGATTTTTTCCCTATATTTGTGCCCTATATGAGCGAGCTGAAACGCATACCGCAACACGTCGCCATCATCATGGACGGAAACGGCCGCTGGGCCGAAATGCGCGGAAAAGACCGCAGCGAAGGCCATGCGGCCGGGGTCGAACCCGTCCGGGCCGCGTTGCGAGCCGCCGTGCGCAACGGTGTGAGGTTCCTCACGCTCTACGCCTTCTCCACCGAAAACTGGGGCCGCCCACAGGCCGAAGTCGACGCTCTGATGGAGCTCTTCTGCCAGTGCGTGGTCAGCGAAGAGGAGGAGCTCGTCCGGCAGGGCGTGCACGTCTGCATGATCGGCGACCGCAGCCGCTTCTCCGAAAAGGTCCGCGCGGCCCTCTCCGATATCGAACAACGAACCGCCGACGGGAAGGTCCTTACGCTGATTCTGGCCCTCAACTACTCCTCGCGCAGCGAAATCACCCGCGCCGTGCGGCAGATCGCCCGCCGCGTCGAGGCCGGTGAACTCACCCCCGGGCAGATCGACGAAGAGACCATCTCCCGTTCGCTCGACACCGCCGCGTGGCCCGATCCCGACCTGATCATCCGCACCAGCGGCGAACAGCGGCTGAGCAACTTCCTGCTCTGGCAGGCCTCCTACGCCGAATTGTGGTTCCCCGAGGTGCTGTGGCCCGATTTCACCGAAGAGGAGTTCGACCGCGCCATCGAGGAGTATGCCCGGCGCGACCGCCGTTTCGGACTGGTCAAGGGCAAATGATTTTGTTAAGTTAGTTAGTTGACAATAGACAACAGATGAACCATTCAGGTAAGATATTCACGGCAGCAGCCCTCTTCATGTCACTCTGCTGCACGAATATATTCGCCCAGGAGCAGAACTCGCACGAATCGAATCCGGCGGATTCCGCACAACTCGCCCAATCCGACTTCCCCGAGGATGCCCCGATGTTTCAGAGCAGCGGCACCCCCAGGCTCTATTACATCCGCAAGATCAACGTCCACGGCGTCAAGTACCTCAACCCCGACGTGCTCAAGTCGTCGGCCGGTCTGATCGAAGGCGACTCGATCTATCTGCCCAGCAACTTCATCGCCAACGCCATCACGCGATTCTGGAGCCAGCGCTTCTTCTCCGACGTGAAGATCGGCGCCGCAATCGAGGGCGACAGCCTCGACCTGGAGGTCTTCCTCAAGGAGCGTCCGCGCGTCTACAACTGGGCCTTCGAGGGCATCACCAAGGGCAAGCAGAAGGATCTGCTCGAAAAGCTCAAGCTCAAGCGCGGCAGCGAGCTCTCCGACTACGTCATCGACAAGAACAAGAAGCTCATCCGCGACTACTGGGCCGAAAAGGGCTTCCGCAATACGGAGGTCGACGTGCGCATCGACAACGACTCGCTGCGTCCGGGCCAGGCCGTCAACGTCACCTTCCTGATCGACCGCAAGGAGCGGGTCAAGATCGGCCGCATCGACTTCCTGGGCAACACGCAGTTTACGGACAAGCGCCTGCGCCGCACCTTCAAGAAGACCCACCAGAAGTCGATCAACATCTTCCAGGGCACCAAACTCAACGAGGATGACTACGCAACCGACAAGGAGCTGCTCATCGACTTCTACAACTCGAAGGGTTTCCGCAACGCCACCGTCGTGCGCGACTCGATCTACCCGATCAACGAAAAGCGGATCGGCATCGACCTCGAAGTCTCGGAAGGCAACAAATACTACATCCGCAACGTCTCGTGGGTCGGCAACTCGGTCTATGAAACCGACGCCCTGCAACGCATGTTCGGCGTCAAGAAGGGCGACACGTACGACAAGAAGACCATGCAGAAACGCCTCGGTATCGGCAAGGAGACCGATCCCGAAGCCATGTCCGTGTCGTCGCTCTATCAGAACGAGGGCTACCTCATGTCGCAGATCGAACCCGCCGAAACGATCATCGGCCCCGATTCGATCGACATCGAGGTCAAGGTCTTCGAGGGCAAGCAGTTCACGATCAACAACGTCGGCATCTCGGGCAACCAGCGCGTCGACGACGAGGTGATCCGCCGCGAACTCTACACCCGCCCGGGCGAACTCTACAACCGTTCGCTGCTGATGCAGACCATCCGTACGCTGGGCTCGATGGGCCACTTCAACCCCGAAACCATCATGCCCGACATCAAACCCGTCACCAACGAACTGGTCGACATCAACTGGCCCCTCGAAGAGCAGGCCTCCGACCAGTTCAACATCGCCGGCGGCTGGGGCTCGGGCACCTTCGTGGGTTCGGTCGGCATCACGCTCAACAACCTCTCGGTGAAGAACTTCTTCAAGAAGGGCGCCTGGCGGCCCTACCCCATGGGCCAGAACCAGCGTCTGTCGCTCTCGGCCCAGACCAACGGTACCTACTACAAGGCCTTCGCCCTGAGCTTCACCGACCCGTGGCTCGGCGGCAAAAAACCCAACTCGTTCACCTTCTCGGCCCACATCTCCGAGCAGAACAACGCCTACTACGTCTGGCAGACCGCCACGCAGTACTTCCGTACGTACGGTGCGGCGGCCGGTCTGGGCAAACGGCTGAACTGGCCCGACCCCTACTTCACCTTCTACGCCGAGGCCAGCTACGAACGGTACAACCTCAAAAACTGGACCGGATTCGTCGTCGAAAACGGCAACTCGAACCTCCTGTCGCTGAAACTCGTCTTCAGCCGCAACTCCGTCGACCAGCCGATCTACCCGCGCCGCGGTTCGGAATTCACCGCCTCGGTGCAGGCTACGCTCCCCTACTCGCTCTGGGACGGAAAGGACTACTCCGACCAGTCGATGAGCGATCAGGACCGCTACCGCTGGATCGAATTCCACAAGTGGCAGTTCAAGGCGCAGTGGTTCCAGGGATTCCTCAACAATTCGAACCTGGTGCTGATGCTCAAGGCCGAGATGGGTTACCTGGGCAGCTACAACAAAAACAAGGTCTCGCCCTTCCAGCGTTACGAAGTCGGCGGCGACGGCATGTCGGGTTACAACATCTACGGTATCGACATCATCGCCATGCGCGGTTACGAGGACGGCGCCCTCGACCCCACGAACTACTACTCGCGCGGATACAACAAGTACACCGCCGAGCTGCGTTACCCGGTCATTCTCAAACCCTCGTCGCAGATCTACGTGCTGGGATTCCTCGAAGGCGGTAACGCATTCGACTCGTGGCGGGAATTCTCGCCCTTCAAGATCAAACGTTCGGCCGGTTTCGGCGTGCGGCTCTATCTGCCCGTGGTCGGAATGCTCGGTATCGACTGGGGCTACGGCTTCGATCCCCCCGCCAACTCCACCACCAAGAGCGGCAGTCAGTTCCACTTTGTGCTCGGTCAGCAGTTCTAATTACGGCGCCGTGGCAATAAATTTGAAAGAAAAGAGTTATATTTATGACAACATCTCCGTCCGCGGGGAAACGATAACTTAAAATTTCGGATGATGAAACGACTGATTCTTGTGGCAGCAGCCATCCTTACGGCCGGTGTCCTCTCGGCCCAGAATTACATAATCGTCAACAGCGAGAAGATCTTCAAGTCGGTCGATGCCTACAACACGGCCATCGAACAGCTCGATTCACTGGCCAAACAGTATCAGGGCCAGGTCGATGCCCGCTTCAACGAGGTGGAAACCCTCTACAACAACTACCAGTATCAGAAGGCTTCGCTCTCGTCAGCCTCGCGCCAGGCCCGCGAAAACGAAATCCTGACCAAGGAAAAAGAGGCCCAGGAGTATCAGGAAAGCCTCTTCGGCAAGGAGGGTACGCTGATGAAAAAACGCATCGAGATGATCAGCCCGATCCAGAAACGGATCTTCGCCCAGATCGAAGCCTATGCCAAGGAGGTCGGTGCCGATCTGGTCCTCGACTCGTCGAACAACCCTACGCTGCTCTACAACAACCCCGCCGTGGAACATACCCAGCAGGTGATCGATCGGCTCAAAGAGCAGAAATAAAAACCGACATCAAAAACATTAACGCATAAATTTATGAAAAAAGCTGTCAAATTAACCCTTGCAATTGCCCTGCTGATGGGCTCGACCTCGCTCTTCGCTCAGAAGTTCGGCCGCATCAATACCCAGGAGATCATCATGGCAATGCCCGAAACCAAGACCATGCAGGAGAACATGGAGACCTATGCCAAAGAGCTCCAGGACAACATCGAAACCATGCAGGTCGAATTCAACACCAAATACCAGGAGTATCAGAAGAATCTGAACACGCTCTCCGACATGGCCAAGGAGATGAAGGAGAAGGAGCTGCAGGATCTGCAGAACCGCATCCAGGAGTTCCAGGGCCGCGCCCAGCAGGAGTATCAGAAGAAGCAGAACGAACTGCTCACCCCGATCATCGACAAGGCCAAGAATGCCATCGACAAGATCGCGGCTGCGGGCAGCTACCTGGCCGTCTTCGACACCTCGACCGGCTCGCTGGCCTACTTCGACGAGACGACGCTGACCGATCTGGCCCCCGCCGTGAAGAAGGAGCTCGGTATCACCGACGCGCCCGCCGCTACCACGACGCCCGCCGCCAACTGATCCGGCCCCGCGTATACGCCGCAACGCCGATCCGTACAGTACGGATCGGCGTTCATTTTCCCGGTACAAGCCGATTTATTATCGTCTAAAAGGGCCATGGAGTGTTCAATATGTTCACCCGACAGACGATTTCATCCGTTTCCCCGTTATGAAGATATACGAAGACGCAAACGATGAAACCAAACAGCGAATCCAGAATCAAAGAGACTGCAGAAGCACCGATCAACCATTTCACGCTCCAGGAGCTGGTCTCCATGAGCGGCGGTGAGAATCGGTCAGGAATCATGGGCGAGTGCATCGCCGCCAGCACGGAATCCCGGATGGAGGCCTTCCGCTTTCCGTGCCGCATCAACGCCTTCATCATCGGAGTGGGCACCGAAGGCGAAGCCTCGGGACTGGTCAACCTTCGGGAGTTTACGATCAAAAAGGACACGATGTTCATCATTGCACCGAACAGCATTCTGCAGGCACGGTCCGTCGATGAGATAAAGGCCCATGTGATGGCCGTCTCGTGCGATTTCATGAAACGGATCAACATCGACACGAAGCATCTGCTGCCACTGCTGCTGCAATTTGCCTCACTCCCTTCGCTGGAGATCTCCCGCGAGGAGAGCCAGGCGCTGCGCAACTTCATCTCGCTGGCCGAGCAGGAGACGGCAGGTCCCGAGAGCGAATTCTCGGCCGAGATCATCGGCGGACTGATCGCCGGGACAATCTACAAGGTCGGCGAGATCCTGCAGCATTATCTGGCCGAGCACCCCGAACTCGACGAACCCGCGCACAACCGGGCCAAGGAGTATTTCACGCAGTTCACCCAACTGCTGAACGAACACTACAAGCAGGAACGCAGCGTCGGGTTCTACGCCCGCCAACTATGCATCACGCCCAAATACCTCACCACGCTGATCAAACGCATCAGCGGCCGCTCGGTCTCGGAATGGATCGACAACTTCGTCATCCTCGAGGCCAAGACCCTGCTCAAGTATTCGAACATGAGCATCCAGGAGATTGCCTACTACCTGAATTTCCCGAACCAGTCGTTCTTCGGCAGCTATTTCAAGCGCAATACCGGCATGTCCCCGTCGCAATACAAGGCCAAGCAGTGAGCCGGCACGGTCGGCACGGTCGGAAAAGGCGATGTTTGAAGCTGTTTTTTAGAGGCGGACGATGGTAAAATCGCCCGCTTTTTGTACCTTGCAGAGAAATAGGTCCCCGGCGTCCGATCGTGAAACGAATCCTCAAACATACGCTCCGCATTCTGGCAGCCATCGTAGTGGTGCTTTTCGCCGGCATCGGGCTGCTTTATGTGCCGGGGGTGCAGGATTTCGCATGCCGCAAGGCCGTGGGTCCGATCTCGCGGGCGCTCGGCATGGAGCTGACGGTCGGAAAGTTGCGGTTGGGGTTTCCGCTGCGGCTCTCGATCGAGGAGCTCCGACTGCGGAACGGTGCCGACACGCTCGTCGATTGCGGACGACTGGGGCTGGAGGTTGATCCGTGGCCGCTGATCCACCGCGAAGCTGTGGTACGCGAATTCGGGATCGACCGCCTGAAGGTCCACTACCGCGATACGGCTACGGGATTCGAGATGCGGGTGAAGGCTGCGCAGCTGGGAATCGAACCGGTGCGGGCTCTTCTGCCGCAGGAGGAGGCCCTCGTCGGACGGATATGGCTCGACGACGCGACCGTACACCTCCGCACGGGGATGACGGAGCCTGTCGAGGAGCCCGATACGTCGGCCCGACCCGGTTGGCGGATCACGGTCGATGAACTGGCGGTCTGCAACCTGTTGTTCGGGATGCGGAGTGCCGCGGACGATTCGGAGCTGGAGGTCGATCTGGCCGAAGGATCGGTCGATACGTGCCGCATTGCACTCGACAGCCAGCAGGTGAACGTTGCGAGCATCGTCCTCACACGGGGAGATTACCTCTATCTGACCGCTTCGGAACCATCCGGCAACACCACGAACGAATCGCCGTCGGCAGCAGGGGCGCCCGACAGCCCCCTCTCCGGGACGAAGGCCGCGGACAAGGCGGTAGCCGGGAATACGGAGAACGACGCATCGGCGGCCGACACACCGCTTCCGTGGACCGTGCGGGTCGGCACACTGGCGATGAACGACAATCAACTCACCTACGGACGGGCGGGTCATCACCCTGCGGCGGGATTTGACCCACTCGATATCCGGCTCACGGGGCTGGAGTTGGCGGTCGATTCGCTCTATAATCGCGGGGGTGACGTGGCGCTGCAATTGCGGCAGCTGGCCTTCGCCGAGCGGTGCGGACTGCGCGTCGAACAGACCCGCGGCCGTTTTCGAATGGATGCCGCAGGGGTTGGCCTGGAGGATTTCGAACTCGCGACGGCCGATTCGCGAATCACGGCCCGGATCGCGGCCGGAGCCGGAATCCTGCAACTGAATCCCGCTACGCCGTTGACGGCCGACATGACAGCCGATGTGGCCGTGAACGATGCGCAGAAGCTCTTTCCGGCGCTTCCCGCGGCGCTGCGCAACCGGCAAATCGGAGTGGATTTCACGGCCGACGGCACGCTCGCGGACCTCAACCGGATCGGGCTCACGGTCTCTTCGCCCGGACATCTGCAACTGACCCTCAACGGCCGAGCCCGTCAACTGCTCGACCCCGAACGGCTGACGGCTTCGGCCCGCTTCCAGGGCGACCTGCGCCGGGGAGCCTTTCTCGTGCAGATGCTTCCCGACACGGCTCTGCGCCGGCGGGTGACGCTCCCCCGGCGAATCGGTCTGGAGGGGTCGGCCTCGGTCTCCGCAGGCAATTACGCACTGCGCTCGGAGCTGACCGCCGGCGCAGGTCGCGACGAAGCGGGCCGCCTCTCCATCGACGGCCGTTATGAGACGAGGCCGCAACGTTACGAAGCCTCAATCCGCTGTGACAGCTTCCCGGTCGGGAGCTTCCTGCCGAAGGATTCGCTCGGGAGGCTCGATCTGCGGCTCCTGGCCCGCGGCCGGGGATTCGATCCGTACGATGCCGCCACCGAGGGCCGCATCCGGCTCGAGGTCGACCGGGCCGAGTATGCCGGGCATGATTTCGGCGGTCTGGAACTGGAGGCCGATCTGGCGGATCAACAGCTGACGGGACGCATCGAGGACCGTGATTCGGCCCTCCGCCTCTCGCTCGGAATCGAGGGTCGGCTGACCCCCGAACGCCAGCAGGCCCGCCTTGCGGGTCGGGTCGGATGGTTCGACCTCACGGCGCTGGGGCTGGTCCGGGAGCCCATCGGCGGGCTCTTCGACCTCGAGGCCGAGGCCTCGGCCACCCGCGAAAAGAGCTACGCGGCCCGCATCGCGCTGGACAGCATCCGCATCCGGAACAGCACCGGCACGGACTGGATCCGCCCGACGAGCCTCTCGTTCGAGACCGACACGGCAGCTACAAAAGCCAAGCTGCAGTCGGGCGATCTGCAGCTGACCTTCTTCTCGCCCGCGGCGCTCGATACGCTCCGCACGGCCCTGCCACGCACGATCGAGGAGCTGAACCGCCAGATCCGGGCGCAGCGTCTCGACATGGATTCGCTCAAACCCCGCCTGCCCGACTTCGGGCTGCAACTCACCGCCGGACCAAACAACATCCTCAACAACTACCTGCGCACGCAACACGCGGCTTTCCGCCGGCTGGAGATGCGCGGCGCCAACTGCGATACGCTGCCACTGGCGCTCGGCTTGCGGGTCGAAGGGCTCACGACGGGTGGCATTCACATCGACACCGTGGGCGTTTCGCTCCTCCAGCAGGGAGCCCGCATGCACTATGCCCTGCGGATGGCCAACGCTCCGGGCAATCTCGACCATGTCGCCGCCGCAGGCCTCTACGGCGATGCCGGCGGCAACACCGCCACGATGAACCTCTACCAGCGTGACCGCAGCGGCCGCGAGGGACTTCGCTCGCAGATCAACGCAGCGTGGAACGATTCGCTCGTGCGGTTGAGCCTCGGGCCTGATCCGCAGTTCGGGTTCGAACCCTGGGCCGTCAACCCCGGCAACTACCTCGTCTACGGGTTCGATCGCCGGTTGGCTGCCGACCTCGACCTGACACGCGGTGAACAGCGTTTTGCCCTCCACACGCTGCCGGAGGAGAGTCCGTTGGAGGGAATCCGCCTCGGGATGGCAGGACTGGGGATCGGTTCGATGCTCGAGTTGCTGCCCTCGGCACCACCCGTCGACGGGCGTCTGGGGGCCGATCTGGCCCTGGAACTGGGTCGCGACACGCTGACTCTGCAGGGCGAAGTCTCGATCGGCGAACTGACCTACGACCGGCAGCGTTTCGGCGACATAGCCCTGAAGGCCCGCTACGAACAGGGGGCTGCTCAACGGGCCGAAGCCCGCTTGAGGCTCGACACGCTCGAGGTGCTCGCGGCGCAGGCGTCGTACGACAAGCAGGCGGCGAATCCGCTCGATGCCCGTGTGGAGATCCCCGGACTGCCGTTGCAGCGGCTCAATGTCTTCCTTCCGGAGGAGATGCTCCGCCTGTCGGGGATGCTCACGGCAAGGATCCTCGCCTCGGGATCAACCGAACGGCCCCGTCTCGACGGAGCGTTGCGTCTGGCCGGGACCGAACTTCGCGTGCCGATGATCGGCACGTCGTTCCGCATGGCCGAGGATACGATCCGCATCGACCAGAGCCGCATCGGATTCGACCGCTACGCCATCCTCGCCCCGAACCGGCAGCCGCTGACCATCGACGGAGTCATCGATCTGGCCGACCCGCAGCGCATGACGGCCGATCTGCGGCTGAGGGCCGCCGACTTCCAGGTGGTGAACGTCCCCCGCAAGGAGCAGACCACGGTCTACGGCCAGGCCTACCTCGATCTGAATACCTCGGTGCGGGGTCCGGTCGATGCGCTGGCCGTGCGCGGAAACATCGCCCTGCTCGGCGGCACGGACATCAACTACGTCATGCAAAGTTCGCCGCTCGAAGTCAAACAGCAGTCGCAGAATGTCGTACAGTTCGTCTCGTTCGCCGAGATCGACAACCGCGAGGCCTTCGAGGAGCTGCCGCCCGTGCGCATCGGCGGCATGGACATCGCCCTGAACATCGACATCAACAACGACGTCAAGGCCGCCGTCGACCTCTCGACCGACGGCAGCAACCGCATCGACCTGCGCGGCGGCGGAAACCTCTCCTACACGATGAACCCGCTCGGCGACACGCGTCTCTCGGGCCGCTATCTGCTCACCGGAGGCACCGTCCGCTACAGCCCGCCGATCATCGCCCAAAAGGTCTTCACGATCCGCCCGGGCGGTTACGTCGAGTGGCTGGGCAATGTAGCCGACCCGTCGTTCAACATCACCGCCGTCGAGAGTGTCCGCGCCAATGTCTCTTCCGACGGTCAGGATGCCCGCTCGGTGACATTCGACATCGCCATCAACATCCGCAACTCGCTCGACAACCTGGAGATCAGCTTCGATCTGTCGGCCCCCGAAGACCTCACGATGCAGAACCAGCTCAACTCGCTGACGGCCGAGCAACGCGCCAATCAGGCCATGAACCTGCTGATCTACAACACCTACACCGGTCCCGGGACCTCGGCCCGGGTCAGTGCCGAAAACCCGCTCAACACCTTCATCCAGAAGGAGCTGAACCAGTGGGCACAGAACAACCTCAAGGGGGTCGACCTCTCGTTCGGCATCGACTCCTACGGCCAGGACGATCCCAACGGCCAACGAACCGACTACTCCTACCGGCTGTCGAAGAACCTCTTCAGCAACCGCATCCGCGCCGTCATCGGCGGCAAGTTCAGCACCGATGCCGACCCCACGCAGAACCTCAAGGAGAACCTCATCGACGACATCTCGATCGAATACATGCTCGACAAACGCGACAACATGTACATCAAGGTCTTCCGCCACACGGGCTACGAAAGCATCCTCGAGGGCGAAATCACCGAAACCGGCGTCGGATTCGTCATCCGCAAGCGGATCTCGCGGCTGGGCGACCTCTTCCGGTCGTCGAAGCCCCGCACCCAAAAAACCAAACAGCCATGATGACCTCTCTCCGAAAAACCATGCTGACGGTGGCCGGCCTGCTCCTCGTGACGGCCTGCTCCACCACGCGCCGCATCCCTCAGGGCGAGGTCCTCTACACGGGGGTCAAACATCTGCGCGTGCTGCCCGATTCGGGGGTCATCGTCTCGGCCGCGGCCGAGGATGCCGCCCGCGAACCCCTCTCCGTGGCTCCGAACAACCCGCTCTACGCCCCCTATCTGCGCACGCCTCTGCCCATCGGGCTCTGGGCCTGGAACTACTGCTACACGCCCCGCGAAAAGGGATTCAAATACTGGTTCTACCGCCGTCTGGCCAAGGAGCCCGTCCTCCTATCGAAGGTCCAGCCCGGATTGCGCACCCGTGTGGCCGAACAGGCGCTCGAAAATTTCGGATATTTCGGTTCGCGCGTCACCGACTCGCTGCGCCCGCGCAAGCAGGGCCGCAAGGCCAAGGTCGACTACACGATCCGCGTCGCCCCACCCTGGCACTACGGTCAGATCGCCTATCCGCAGGCCGACAGCACGATGCAACCGCTCGTCGACAGCCTCGAGGCCACCTCGCTGCTCCGACCCGGCGCCCAGTACAACCTCGACACGCTCACCGCCGAACGACAGCGTATCACCTCGTCGCTGCGCGCCAACGGCTACTACTACTTCCGCCCCGAATACCTCGAATATCTGGCCGACACGACCCTCCAGCCGCGGCGTGTCGCCCTGCGTCTGGGTCTCAAGCCCAACCTCCCGCAGGCGGTGCTCAGACCCTATCGCGTGGGAGAGGTCACCGTGCGGCTGCACAACCTCCGGCCGGGCCCCGTCGACACGCTCCGGCTCCGCAACGCCACGGTGATCGCCCAACGGCCGATGAAGATCCGCCCCCGCGTGCTGAACCGCACGCTGACGCTCCGCCCCGGCGAACTCTTCACCGTCGAGGCCCAGAACCGCACCCAGACCGAACTCAACAAACTCGGCATCTTCCGCACGGTGAACCTCTCCGTCACGCCGCTCGATTCGCTGCGCGGCGAGGACTCGCTCAACGTCGCCATCAACGCCCGGATGGACTACCCGCTCGAGGTGGCTCTCGAAACCGACGTCACCTCCAAATCGAACAGCTTCCTCGGCCCGGGCCTCACCCTCAAACTGAGCCACAACAACCTCTTCCGCGGCGGCGAGGTCCTCGACGTCAAACTCAACGGCGCCTACGAGTGGCAGACCGGCAACAAAAACTCCGGCGGACGCTCCTCGCGGCTCAACTCCTACGAACTGGGGCTCAATACGTCGCTCAACCTGCCGCGGCTGCTGCTGCCCGCACGCTGGGTTGGCCGGTTGAGCAACCCGGGCAGCACGGCCTTCCAGCTGGGTGTCGATCTGATGAACCGTCCGCAGTTCTTCCATCTGATCGCCTTCAGCGGTTCGGCCGGCTACCGCTTCCAGACCTCCGACTTCTCCCGCCATGATCTCACGGTCTTCCGACTGACCTACAACCGGCTGCTCCATACGACCGCCAGTTTCGACCAGACCATGGAGGAGAATCCCTCGATCGCCATGAGTTTCCGCAATCAGTTCGTCCCCTCGATCGGCTACACCTATACCTTCGAAAAGAGCTACGGCGCAACGGGCAGCCGCCGGTTCTACTGGCAGAACAGCGTCACCTCGGCCGGGAATCTGCTCTCGGCCATCCTCCGGGCCACGGGCGAGCGTCATCCGCAACGGCTCTTCGGCAATCAGTTCTCGCAGTTCGTCAAGGAGGTCAGCGAGGTGAAGTTCTACCAACGCATCGGACAGCGCAACAACTGGCTGGCCACGCGGCTGATTGTCGGCGTCGGGTACGCCTACGGCAACTCCGAGGTGATGCCCTACAGCGAACAGTTCTACATCGGCGGCGCCAACAGCATCCGCGCCTTCACCGTCCGTTCGATCGGCCCGGGCAGCTACCGTCCGCCCGCCGACGACAGCGACGGGTATCTCGATCAGACGGGCGACTTCAAGCTCGAGGCCAACGTCGAATTCCGATTCGGAATCATGGGCCGGCTCAACGGCGCCGTCTTCCTCGATGCCGGCAACGTCTGGCTGTTGAAAAACGACCCCAACCGTCCGGGTGCCGCCCTCAAATGGAACACCTTCCTGCGCGACATTGCCCTCGGTACCGGATTCGGACTGCGTTACGACATCAGCTACCTGGTCATCCGCGCAGACCTCGGAATCGGGCTCCACACCCCCTATCCGAATCCCGACAAGCGAGGCTACTACAACATCTCCAGTTTCAAGGACGGATTGGGATTCCATCTGGCCATCGGATACCCCTTCTGACCGGGGCGCAGCCAGCCGATCTTAGGGGAACGGCGGTCAAAGATAAAGTCAACAGTAGAGGAGGGGGCGAAACGGGACCGGAGGGAGACGGTCAACAAGCTGAAACCCGGCGGAAGTGAAACCCGGCGGACATCGCGGGGCAAAGGATGTATCGCCCGGTCAGAACGGATAGCCCACGCCGAAGTTCAGGGCCGTATTCTTCCACTTGAAGTTGTGGATCCACCGCTCACCCGCCGGATTGTTCGGGTTGTGCAGCTGAATACCCCAGTCGAGGCGCAGCACCGCAAACTTGATGTCGAAACGCAGTCCGAGCCCCGTATTGAATCCCAACTGGCGGTAGAAACGGTCGAAATGGAAGACCGCTTCGTCGGAATATTCCGACGGATTCTGGCGGATGTACCAGATGTTGCCCAGGTCGAAGAACGTCGCGCCGTGGATCATGCCCCAGATCGGGAAACGCAACTCCAGATTGGCCTCCAGCTTCACGTCGCCCGTCTGCACCGGATAATCGTTGTGCGGATCGGGAACCGAACCCTGACCGAGCGTCCGCGGCGTCCAGCCACGCATGCCGTTGGCGCCGCCGCAGTAGAACTGCCGGTCAAAAGGCACCGACTGCGAATTGCCATAGGCCATGGCCACACCGCCGTAGAGGTGTCCGACCAGCGCCGTCACGTCGCCCAGCATGACCTTGCGACTGATACTGAGGTCCGTACGGAAATACTGCGAATACTGAATGCCGAAAATCGTGTAGTAGTCCTTGCCGGCTGCCGGGGCAAAAAAGGCGTGTTCGACGGCATCGATCAGGTTGCCCGCCGTCTCGGCATTGAAGCGGATCGTCGTGGCATTGCCCCCGAAATTCTTCCGCTGGTTGTTGTAGCTGTAACCGAACGACAGTCCGCCGATGAACTGCGTCTGGAAACTGTTGATCAGATACTTGTTCTGCGTGCTGCCCAGAAAGGCCGGATCCACCGGCCGCGTCATGTCGATCACGTTGATGTCGACCGGCCGCAGCGAAAAGGTCGAATAGCGGTTGTTCGTCCACGAATAGGTCAGACCCGCACTCGAAAGCGTCCGCGCATAGTAGGGGCGGTCCTGGAAATTGACCGAGAGTTCGATCTTCGTCCGCGGCTGGTTCACGTTGTGGAACCGGCGCACGTGCCATGGCGCCAGAAACCGCGGAAACGTCAATCCCGCCGTCACGCCGAACTCCGTGGCGCGTTTGCGCAGCGCATCCGGAGCCTTCATGAACTCGTATCCCGCCGCAAACGACACGTCGAAGGATTCCGCGCCGCGGAAGATGTTCCGGTTCTGGTACCCCACCGTCGCCTTCAGCCCGTAGAAACTCGACGTCGTACTCCCCTCCAGGTCGACCTTGACACTCTGGCGAAGCGTCGGCGTGCAGAGAATGTTACACGTCAGGTACCCCTCACGCGTGTAGAGCGTCTGCGTCGAATCGGCCGTGGCGCCGATGAACGAGACGTAGTTCGACGAATCGGCCGACAACGGCTGCTCCTCGAAGGCGATGCGCGTACTCTTGAAGTAGCCCAGCGACATCAGATCCGCATAGGCCCGGTTCACGCGCGACGAATTGTAGACGTAGTTCGGGTAGAGCGGCACCGCCTGCCGCAGAACCCGCGGCCGCAGGCTCGGACGCTTCTCGTAGACGATGTTCAGACCCCGGTAGTAAAGCGTGTCGAGACGCGTGAGAAGCGTCGTATCGTTGCGGATCTCCGTCGGATCGAAATCCGGGTAGATGTTGATCCGGTCGATACGGTAGACCAGGTTGTTGTCCATGATGGCCTTGCCGTGCGCGTCGTACCCCGACAGGTACTGCTTGAGGACCACCTGCAGATCCACCTCGCGGTTGCCGCCCAGCGTATCGGCCAGGTAGAGGATGTTGTTGACCGAAAAGTTGTAATAGCCCCGGTCGCGGAGGTAGGAGGTGATGCGTTCGCGCTCGGCGTCCAGCACCGTGACATCGTAGATCGCCCCCCGTCGCAGCAGCGTATGGGTCGTATCGGGCAGCACGAGCTGCTCGAGGAACCCGTCGTGGAACAGATACGAGATCGAATCGATGCGATAGGGAGCCCCCTGACGCGTCGTGTAGATCACCGTGGCCCGCTTGCGCCGCGACGTGGTGTCGATCCGGAACGCAGCCTGCGAATTGAAGAAGCCCTTCGAATCCATGTAGACCTTCAGATTCTCGGCACTCTTCTGCGCCAGGCTCACGTCCAGCAGCTCGGGAGCCTCGCCGATCTTGCGCTTCCACTCGTTCCAGCGGTTCTCCTTCGCGGGGTTGGCCTGCTCGTAGAGCCAGACGTAGAAATTCGTCCCCAGAAAACGCTTGTTGGGGCTCTGACGGATGTACTTCTCCAGTTCGGACGACAGGATGCGATCCTTGCGGGGGGTCGACCGGTCATCCTCGATGCGGACCTTCTGCAGCAGGTAGCTCCCCTCGGGAATGTGCCGCGTGACGCTGCAGGCCGAGCACAGCATGCCCAGCAACGCAGCCAATCCCATCCGGCACACCCGTCGCACGTCCGATCAGTGGTTGTTGAAGAATCCCTTTTCGCGCAGCAGCGCAAGGTACGACTCCGAAATGGCCAGGTTGTCCTTGCGTACGTAGCGGCGTTCGGTGAAGATCCGGGCCAGATTCGGCAGTCCGTTCTCCTCGAGCAGCCGTTTGGTGAGATCCGACTCTTCGCGCTCGGCCCACAGTTCGTCGATCTCGGCCGACGTGTAGTCCGTATACTTCTCGTTGTGGACGACGGCTTCGAGCGGCAGGCGGTCGGTCAGTTCGGGCGATTCGTCCGGATAGCCCATGACCACCGTCGTGAGGGGAACGACCCCCTTGGGAAGTTCCAGAATGCGCGAAATTTCGCCGGCCGTATAGATCGTCGTACCGAGGATGCAGATGCCCAGTCCGTGAAGTTCGGCCTCGATGCAGAGGTTCTGCGTCGCCAGCAGCGCATCGGTCGAGGCATTCAGAAACCACGCGAAGTTGTCGTAGGCCGGATCGGCATCGCGCTGTTCGCACCACATGCTGAAACGGTGAATATCGGCGCAGACCGTGATCAGACACGGCGCCTGCTTGACCATCGGCTGGTTGAAGTGACACGGTGCCAGGCGTTCGCGCAACGCCGCATCGCGCGTCACGATCAGCGAATAGAGCTGCATGTTGCCGCATGTCGAAGCCCGCGTGGCCGCCTCAAGGCAGTCGCGCAACACCTCCGCAGGAATCGGCGTCGGACGGAATTTTCGGATGGAACGATGCTTGAACAGCGCGCTTTTCATAGTCGAACGGATTAAATCTCTTCTCTTTTCACAAAAACGATCGCCCGCATCGACAATTCGGGGCGATATTTTTTACAAAAGTAGCAAAACTTTTAGAAGTTTTACTATTTTTGTCTGTGATAAACCTTCGAAGAGGTGCTGACTGAATTTGCCAAATACGAAGGAGCCGGAAACGACTTCATCCTGATCGACAACCGCGACGAGATTTTTACCCCCGAACCGACGTTGATCGCCCGTCTGTGCGACCGCCACTTCGGGATCGGTGCCGACGGTTTGATGACCCTCGCCCGCAATGCCGAGATCGACTGCTCGATGCGTTACTACAACGCCGACGGCTCCGAAGGCGAGATGTGCGGCAACGGGGCCCGTTGCTTCACGCTCTTCGCCGAACACCTCGGAATCGGCGGCGAAACCAAGTTCTTCGATGCCGCCGACGGTCTGCACACCGCCCGAATCCATCGCACGAAGGGCTTTACGGGAGAAATCGAACTCGGCATGATTGCCGTGCGCGAAATCCGCGAAGGCGACGGCTGGTGGTTCCTCAATACGGGCGTGCCCCACTATGTGGAGTTTGTCGACGATCTTCAGGCGGTCGACGTCGTCCGCCGTGGCCGCGAGATCCGTTACGATTCGGCCCGCTTCCCGCAGGGTACGAACGTCAATTTCGTACAGATAACCGCCCTGGGCGCCATCAGCGTGAGAACCTACGAACGCGGCGTCGAGGACGAAACCCTCGCCTGCGGGACCGGTGTGACGGCCGCCGCCATCGTCACAAACTATGTCCATCAGCACGATACGCACCGCTATACCATCTCGGTCCCCGGCGGTACACTTGCGGTACGATTTTCGCACGAACCCCACTCGCAAACCTATACGGACATTCGCCTGACAGGTCCCGCTCGTCGGGTCTTCGGAGGAACGTTCGAGAGTGAAAATTTCTAATTTCCAACCATCTCCATTCTACCCATGAAAACTCAAAAGGGAATCCGCGAACACGACACGGATGAACTTCGCAAGGCCAAACGCCTCGAACCGATGCGCAAAAGCGGAAAGGAGCGCCACTCGCTTTACAGCCAGTTCGACGAGGACGACGAGGAGGATTACCACTCCTACAAGAAGCGTGAGTCGGCGCTCGATTACCTCGACGACGAGGAGGAAGAATAATTCACGTCAAGCATGATCGAAAAATTCATCATGGCAGGCCCTACGGCACTGCACATTTGCGACTCCCAGAAGGGGGATGCCTGCATCGTCCTGCTGCACGGCTATCTCGAATCGATGCTGGTCTGGGACGACTTCGTACCTTATTTATATAAGGAGGTCCGCGTCGTGACGCTCGACCTGCCGGGACACGGGATTTCGGTTGTCCAGGGCGAAAAACACTCGATGGAGTTTCTGGCCGACACCGTTGCCGATGCACTCCACGCTTTGGGCATCGAGCGCTGCACGCTGGTCGGTCACTCCATGGGCGGCTACGTGGCGCTGGCCTTCTGCGAACGTCACCCGGAGATGCTCGACGGACTGGTGCTCTTCAGTTCGACGCCCAATCCCGACACGCCCGAAAAGGCCGACAACCGTCGCCGCGAAATTGCCCTCGTACAGGCCGGCAAGAAAGAGTTGCTGGCCCGGGTCGCTCCGTCGGCCGGTTTCGCCGAAGAGAACCGCGAACGGATGAAGGATTATATCGAGGATCTGACCGAACAGGTCTTCATCACCGAGGACAGCGGAATCGTTGCCCTGCTTAACGGGATGATCGACCGCAAGGATCAGAACGAGATGCTTCGACAGACGAAGGTGCCGGTGCTTTTCATCCTCGGACGCAAGGACAACTACATCCCTGTCGAAGTGGCTGAAAAAATGGTGGCCAATCACCCCGAGGCCGAGGTCGTCTGGCTCGAACACTCCGGGCACATGGGATTCCTCGAAGAGCCCGAAACCGCGTCGGCTACCCTGCTGGAGTTTGTACGGAAGGTACATCCCTCCAATCGGAAAGAGAACGAACCGGAAACCAAGTAAAGAAGGGATCACCATACCATCCGGAAATTTTGAAATAAAGGTCTCAAGACAAGCCGAATCCGCCTCTGAAAAGGGCGGATTTTTATTTGAGGTCAGCGACCCTGCACAAGGACAGGTCGCAGCGTCTGCAGCTGGCAGCAGGAGGAAGATCCTGGCAGGGCGAGGCATAAGGTTGGCCGGAGGCTGGATACAGGATCCTGGATG
>CALUKH010000020.1 GCA_944321185.1 uncultured Alistipes sp.
GTCGAGGCGCGGACCGTGGTCACGTCGTAGGTTTCGATGTAGTAGATCACGTCGCGGATGGCGTCCAGACCCTCCTGGATCGTGTAGTGGATCTCGTGGTGGACGGTACCGATGTGTTCGGCGACCTTGCGTGCGGCGGCCAGGTCGGGCGAACCCTCCAGTCCCACGGCGAACGAGTGCAGCTGCGGCCACCAGGCGGCATCGCGGCCGCCGCTTTCGATGCGTCGGTCGGCGAACTTCTTGGCCACGGCCGAGATGATCGACGAATCGAGCCCGCCCGAGAGCAGCACGCCGTACGGCACGTCGGACATCAGCTGCCGGCGGACGGCCTCCTCGAGAGCCGTGCGGAGCTGGGCGATGTCGGTCTTGTTGTCCTTCACGGCGTCGTAGTCGAACCAGTCGCGGCGGTACCAGCGCACCATCCGACCCTCCTTCGACGACCAGTAGTGGCCCGGTAGGAAGGGCTGGATCGTCGTGCAGACCCCTTCGAGGGCCTTCAGCTCCGAGGCGACGTAGAACTGTTCGTCGCGGTCCCAGCCGATGTAGAGCGGGATGACGCCGATCGGGTCGCGGGCGATCAGATACTCGTCGTGTTCGATGTCGTAGAGGGCGAAGGCGAAGATGCCGCTGATCTTTTCGAGCATCCCGAGTCCCATCTTGCGGTAGAGGGGCAGGATCACCTCGCAGTCGGAACCGGTCATGAAGTCGTACTCCGAGGCCAGTTCGGCACGGATCTCGCGGTGGTTGTAGATTTCGCCGTTGACGGCCAGCACGAGCTTTCCGTCACGACTGTACAGGGGTTGCCGGCCCGACTGCGGGTCGACGATCGAGAGGCGTTCGTGCGCCAGAATCGCCCGCGGTCCGCAGTAGATTCCCGACCAGTCGGGACCGCGGTGGCGAATCTGTTTCGACATTTTCAGCACCTGGGTGCGCAGCGCATCCGACGGCTGCCGGATGTCGAACAATCCTACGAATCCACACATGATGTTCGGCTTTTAGAGGGTTTGGTCTGTTGTGATCAGTTGTTTTCGGGGCGGAGTTTGCGGACGACGGCGCCGGCCTGCCACATTTCGCTTTCGCGCATTTCGCGCAGCTCCTCGTTGAGTTTCGTACGATAGTCGGGCTTGCTGTTGGCGTCGATCGAGATCTGGGCCTCGTTGCCGCTGCGAACACTTTCGTAGAGCTCCTCGAAGACGGGTTTGGTAGCGTCGCGGAAGCGTTTCCACCAGTCCAGGGCACCGCGTTGGGCCGTCGTCGAGCAGTTGGCATACATCCAGTCCATGCCGTTTTCGGCCACCAGCGGCATGAGCGACTGCGTCAGCTCCTCGACCGTTTCGTTGAAGGCCTCCGAGGGGGTATGGCCGTGGGCGCGCAGCGTGTCATACTGGGCGGCGAAGATGCCCTGGATGGCGCCCATCAGCGTGCCGCGTTCGCCCGTCAGGTCGGAGTAGACCTCGCGCTGGAAGTCGGTCTCGAACAGGTAGCCCGATCCGACGCCGATACCGAGTGCAATGACGCGATCCATGGCGTGACCCGTGGCATCCTGGAAGACGGCGTAGCTCGAATTCAGGCCGCGGCCCTGAAGGAACATCCGCCGCAGCGAGGTGCCCGAACCCTTCGGGGCGATCAGGATGACGTCGACGTCGGCCGGCGGGACGATTCCCGTGCGGTCCTTGTAGGTGATGCCGAATCCGTGCGAGAAGTAGAGGGCCTTGCCCGGGGTGAGGTGCTTCTTGATGGTGGGCCACACGGCGATCTGACCGGCGTCCGAGAGCAGGTACTGGATGATCGTACCGCGCTGGGCGGCCTCTTCGATCTCGAAGAGCGTCTCACCCGGCACCCATCCGTCGGCGACGGCCTTGTCCCAGCTCTTCGTTCCCTTGCGCTGGCCGACGATGACGCGGAAGCCGTTGTCGCGCAGGTTGAGCGATTGGCCGGGGCCCTGAACGCCGTAGCCGATGACGGCGATGGTTTCGTCCTTGAGCGTCTCGAGCGCCTTCTTCAGCGGGAACTCCTCGCGTGTGACGACGTTCTCCTCGACGCCGCCGAAATTGATCTTTGCCATAATTGTTTGAGATTGATTGGTTTGTTGAATGTTTTCGAATGATCATTTTGGGGGGCGGCCGGCAGCCAGCCTGGTGTCCGGTATGTTCCGCGGAGAGGCGGCGTTGGCCCGACCCGGTCCGGCTCGGCCCGTCTGCTCAGGCGCCCGTACGGATGGCCTCCGGCTGGCGGCGCATCTTTTCGAGCTCCTCGAGATATTCGTTCAGCAGCTCGCGCCGCGACTTGATGACGGCCACCGTGCCGCTGCGCACGAACTGCTGCACGCCGTAGGGCTGCAACAGCCGGAACAGCGCCTGGGTTTCGTCCTTGTGGCCGGTCTTTTCGACGACGATGTAGTCGGTGTCGACCTCCAGGATGCGGACGTTGTGCTGGCGGACGAGCTGTTCGACGCTGCTGCTGCGCGTCACCTTGTAGAGGGCGATCTCCTGCTGGACGACCTCGTCGGCGGTATAGACGAAGGTCTTCAGCACGTCGATCTTCTTTTCGACCTGCCGCACGATCTTTTCGACCGTTTCGGGCGAGGTGCGCACGACGATCGTGAACTTGTGAATCCCCTGCAGGGCCGACTCCGAGGTGGTCAGACTTTCGATGTTGACGTTCCGGCAGGTGAAGACCGTGGTGATCTGGCTCAGCAGACCGACCTTGTTTTCCGAAAATACGGTGATGATGTATTCCTGTTCCGTTTCCATGGTTGAGGGGGTGTTTATTCGAACCGGATTTCCGAGACGGGGGCTCCGGCGGGCACCATCGGAAAGACGTTTTCCTGGCGTTCGACGCGCACTTCGAGCAGCGAGGCGCCCTCCGAGGCCTTCATTTCGGCCACGGCGTCGTTGAGCTCCTCACGGCGTTCGACGCAGCGGTAGGAGAGGCCGTTGGCGCGGGCGATCATCCCGAAATCGGGGTTCGTGAGTTCGGTGAACGAGTAGCGCGAATCGTAGAAGAGCTCCTGCCACTGGCGGACCATGCCGAGGAACGCATTGTTCAGCAGGACGATCTTGACCGGGACGCGCGACTGGAAGATTGTGCCCAGCTCCTGGATGGTCATCTGCAGACCGCCGTCGCCGACAAAGAGCACCACGTCACGGTCCGGAGCGCCGAGTTTGGCACCGATGGCGGCCGGCAGCCCGAATCCCATCGTACCCAGCCCGCCCGAGGTGACCAGACTGCGCGTGCGGCGGAATCCGAAGTAACGGGCGGCGAACATCTGCTGCTGTCCGACGTCGGTGACCACCACGGCATCGTTCTCGTAGGCGCGGGCCACCGCCGCCACGGCTTCGCCCATGTGGATGCGGCCGCCTGCGGGGTGCAGGGCCGGCCGGATGACGCGCTCCTCTTCGATGCGGTCGCAGGCGCGGAATCCGGCGATCCAGTCGCTGTGGTCGCGGCGGTGGATGAGCCGGGTCAGCATCGGCAGCGTCTCGCGCACGTCGCCCGCCACGGGAACGTCGGCCGGGATGATTTTGCCGATCTCCGCGGGGTCGATCTCCAGGTGGATGACCTTGGCATGCTCGCCGAAATGCTTCGGGGAACCCGTCACGCGGTCGTCGAACCGCATCCCGATGGCGACGATCAGATCGCACTCGCGGTTGCGGATGTTGGGGCCGTAGTTGCCGTGCATGCCGAGCATGCCGACGTATTGCGGGTCGTCGGTCGGTACGGCCGACAGCCCCAGCAGGGTCGAGGCTACGGGCATGCCGCTCTTTTCGAGGAAGGCCCGCAGGGCGCTCTCGGCATTCCCGAGCAGGACGCCCTGTCCGACCATCACCAGCGGGCGCCGGGCGCTGTCGATCAGCCGGGCAGCCTCCTCGATACACTCCGGGTCGGGCTCCGGGACGGGAACGTAACTGCGGATCGACGTGACTTTCTCGTAGTGAAACGGCGCCGTGCCGCACTGGGCATCCTTCGTGATGTCGACGACCACCGGGCCGGGGCGTCCCGAACGGGCCACGTAGAAGGCCTTGGCCATGGCGGCCGGAATATCCTCGGTGCGTTTGACCTGACAGTTCCATTTGGTGACGGCCTGCGTGATGCCGACGAAGTTGGTCTCCTGGAAGGCGTCGGTGCCGAGCAGTTCGGAGCCGACCTGTCCGGTGACCAGTACCAGCGGCGTGGAGTCCATCAGCGCATCGGCCAGCCCCGTGACGGTGTTCGTGGCGCCCGGCCCCGAGGTGACCAGACAGACCCCGACGCGTCCGCTGACACGGGCATAGCCCTGGGCGGCGTGGACGGCTCCCTGTTCGTGGCGCACCAGAATGTGACGCAGCCGGTCGCGGTAGTCGTACAGTGCGTCGTAGACCGGGATGATGGCGCCGCCCGGATAGCCGAAAAGCGTGTCGACGCCCTCGATCAGAAACGATTCGAGCAGGGCCTGCGAGCCCGTCATGCGGGGGCCGTCGACCGTTTGTTGTGTTTCGTCGGATGAGGTATTCATGGTTGCATTCATTTTTGGCTTCGAGGATCCGTTACTGTTCTTCGCCGTCGAGGATCCGGACGGCACCGCGGTCGGCCGAGCTGACCAGCCGGGCGTAGGCTTGCAGCGAACGCGGCACCTGACGGTCGCGGGCCTCGGGGCGGAAGTGGCGCCGTGCGGCCATGCGCGAGGCAATCTCCGTGTCGTCGACCAGCAGCCGGATCGAACGTTTCGGGATGTCGATTTCGATCTCGTCGCCCGTCTGTACGATGGCGATTTCGCCACCGGCGGCGGCTTCCGGCGAGACATGACCGATCGAGAGACCCGACGTACCGCCCGAGAAGCGTCCGTCGGTGATCAGCGCGCAGAGTTTGTCCAGGTGCTTCGACTTGAGGTATGACGTTGGGTAGAGCATCTCCTGCATGCCGGGGCCTCCCTTCGGGCCTTCGTAGCGGATGACGACCACCTCGCCGGGCTGTACTTCGTCGGCGAGAATGCCGTTCATGGCCTGCTCCTGCGATTCGTAGACGCGGGCCCGGCCGCGGAAGACGAAGAGACTCTGGTCGACACCGGCCGTCTTGACGACGCATCCCGAGCGGGCGATGTTGCCCGTCAGCACGGCCAGTCCGCCGTCGCGGAAGTAGGCGTGGTCCAGGTCGCGGATGCACCCTTCAGCACGATCCGTGTCGGGGGCTTCGTAGTAGCAGTGCTGCGAGCCCATTTCGCGGCTGTAGTGGCCGGCCGGGGCACTCAGCGAGCGGCGCCGTGCGGCATCGGTGACCGTCGGCGAGCGCAGGTCGCAGGCGGCGATGGCTTCGCCCAGTGTGCGTCCGTCGACGCGCCAGACCGTCGTGTCGAGCAGCCCGCCGCGGTTGAGCTCGCCGAGGATCGAGAGGATGCCGCCGGCGCAGTTGACATCCTGAATGTGATAATGCGAGTTGGGGGCCACCTTGCAGAGCACCGGCACGCGGCGCGAGAGGCGGTCGATGTCCTGCATCGTGAAGTCGACGCCCGCCTCGTGGGCTACGGCCAGCAGATGCAGCACCGTATTGGTCGAACCGCCCATGGCGATGTCGAGCGACATGGCGTTCTCGAAGGCAGCCTTCGTGGCGATCGCGCGGGGCAGCACGCGTTCGTCCCCCTCGAAGTAGTAGCGTTCGGCATTGCGTACGATCAGTGCGGCGGCATCCTCGAACAGCTGACGGCGGTTGGCGTGCGTGGCGACGATCGTTCCGTTGCCCGGCAGCGAGAGCCCCAGCGCCTCGGTCAGGCAGTTCATCGAATTGGCGGTGAACATCCCCGAGCAGGAACCGCATCCCGGGCAGGCGGCGCGTTCGACCCGGGCGATCTCCTCGTCCGAATACTTCGCGTCGGCCGACATGACCATGGCGTCGATCAGATCGAGGTCGCGGTTGCCGAGGCGTCCGGCCTCCATCGGGCCGCCCGAGACGAAGATCGTCGGCAGATTGAGCCGCATGGCGGCCATCAGCATGCCGGGGGTGATCTTGTCGCAGTTCGAGATGCAGACCAGGGCATCGATCTTGTGGGCGTTGGCCATGTATTCGACGCTGTCGGCGATGATTTCGCGCGAGGGGAGCGAGTAGAGCATGCCGTCGTGGCCCATGGCGATGCCGTCGTCGATGGCTATGGTGTCGAATTCGGCGGCGAAACAGCCGAGGCTTTCGATGCGTTGTTTGACCAGCTGGCCGACCTCATGCAGGTGGACGTGGCCGGGGACGAACTGCGTGAAGGAGTTGGCGATGCCGATGACGGGGCGTCCGAACTGCTCTTCGCGCATGCCGTTGGCACGCCACAGGCTCCGGGCTCCGGCCATGCGTCGTCCCGCGAGGGTGACGGCGCTTCTGAGTGGATGTTTCATCTTTTGCGGTTCCATGTTTGCATTTCGACACGGTGGGCTCTGAAACGAAAGAACCTTTCTCCGGGGTGGGAGAAAGGTTCTCTGTATGCTTCGATCAGGTACGTCACCTTCCTCCCGTTATCCTTTTATTGACCACGAGCAGCACGTTAATGACGTTAATGACGAGATTCGAATGATTCAGGGCAATCATGCCTTACAGTTTCTTTGGTTGTGAAGCAAAGATAGACAATTCGAATGAAACGAGCAAGAAATTTTCTAAAGAAATTTAATAATATGACGATTCGAAATCAAAATTTGGAAATTATCTTTAAAAACCGTAAAAAAATCGGGCGCTAAAGTTACGATTCATTATCCGCTCTTGAGCGGGTTCGGCCATCTTCTGAGTCTTGACTGCAACCGGCGGATAGCGGTCGAAAGGCTGCTTTCAGTTTTTCGGTCTGTGCGGGTCCGAAACGACTTGTTTTTCACTTATATATAAGGTGTGTTTTGTATATATGTGTAAAAATGCTTACAAATTGTTACCGGCTCTTGGATTATTAAAATATTTGTTTTATATTTGTCCTCGATGAATCGTCAGAGAAACCATACGGCTCGGATGGACGCTTTCGGATCTGCCGTCGCCATGCGCGGATCGGAGGCTCGGGGGAACGAATATTTCGTTGCCCGGCTGTCGGGTGGTTTCGCCGTCGGTTGCCTGACCGTCGGCACGACGTCCCATACCGTCACCGGTACCACCCCTGTGGGGGTCCTGTAATCATCATCCGTCGCATCGTCGCATGCATCCCGGCCCAGGCTGCCGGAGCGGATATTCACCGAAAAAACACTCTCCGAATCGATCCCGACCCGGGAATCGCCTGTCCAGGACCGCTTCTGGCGGCGCTGTTCCGGAGGCCGGTTCCGGATGCGGAACCTGTCGCGGCACATTGCCCGGCGACCTGTTCGGAGACCAATCGATTTCGAAGTTTTATCCTCAAAATGCAAAATCAAAATGAAACAGATAGAAGTTTTTGCCCCGGGAACGGTGGCCAATCTGGGTTGCGGATTTGATGTGATGGGGCTGACGCTCGACGGCGTGGGCGATCGGATGGCGATCGGCGTCGAACTGGAGGCCGAAGGACTTTCGATCCGTAACGACAGTGGGGTCGAGCTCCCCGAATCGCTCGATGAAAATGTCATTACGCCGGCCGTTCGGGCGATGCTGGCGGCCTACGGGCGTCCGGTTCGGGTGGCGATCCGTCTGCTGGAGAAGATTGTCCCCGGGAGCGGCATCGGCTCGAGTGCCGCCTCGTCGGCCGCCGCCGTCTATGGAATCAACGAACTGCTCGGACGCCCCTTCTCGGGCAAGCAGCTCGTCGAATTCGCCATGCAGGGCGAGGCGCTGCTCGGCGGTACGGCTCATGCCGACAATGTCGGTCCGGCGCTGCTGGGCGGTGTGGTGCTGATTCGCGGCTACGAACCTTTCGATATCGTACGGTTGCCCGTTCCCGACAACTTTTTCTATGCCGTTGTCCATCCCGACATTGTCGTCAGCACGAAGATGGCCCGTGAGGTCCTGCCACACGAAATTCCCCTGGCGAAGGCCGTGAAGCAGTGGGGCAATGTCGGCGGACTGGTGGCGGGCTTTGCGCTGCGCGACGTAGCGCTGATCGGACGCTCGATGCAGGATGCCGTCGTCGAACCCTATCGCAAGGGCTTCATCCCCGACTACGACCGGCTGAAGTGTGCTGCGCTGGACGAAGGGGCGCTGGCGCTCAATATCGCCGGATCGGGGCCTTCGGTCTTTGCTCTGGCGTCGGATTATGCCGTGGCCTGCCGCATTGCCGACCGTATGCGCGAACACTTTGCGGCGCACGACATCGATTGCCGAACCTATGCCGGGCGGGTGTCGAATGCCGGTGCACGCGTGGTTGAATCTTGAAACGAGGGTCGAATCCAGAAAAACAAACAGGTATGAATTGGTACAGTACACGCGATCAGAAACACGACGACGGCCTGCCGCTGCGTGAGGCCGTGATGCGGGGATTGGCTCCCGACGGCGGACTTTTCGTCCCGGAGCGGATTCCGCAGGTCGATTTGGGCGAGGCCCGGCGCCGTGCCGAACAGTCGTATGCCTCGCTGGCGGGCTATCTGGCCGGGCTTTTCTTTGACGGGGATTTCGATCCACAGCTCCTTGCCCGCGAGATGGAGGCGCTTTACGACTTTGAGGTTCCGTTGCGGCGGGTCGGGCGCGGACGCTATACGCTCGAACTCTTCCACGGCCCGACGTGTGCCTTCAAGGATTTCGGGGCGGGATTCATGGGACGGATGGCGGGGGTGCTCGGTCGCGAACAGGAGCGGCTGGTGATCCTCACGGCCACGTCGGGCGATACGGGTAGTGCCGTGGCGCACGGGTTCTACAACGTCCCGGGGATCGACGTGGTGATCCTCTATCCCGAGGGGAAGATCAGCCGCCTGCAGGAGTGTCAGATGACGGCGCTCGGCGGCAATATCCATCCGCTGCGCGTGGCCGGAACGTTCGACGACTGCCAGCGGCTGGTCAAGGAGCTCTTTGCCGATGAGGCTTTCCGGGCCCGGCGACAGGTGACTTCGGCCAATTCGATCAACCTGCTGCGCTGGATTCCGCAGGCCTTCTATTACTTCTACGGTTACTTTCTCTGGCAGCGGGAGACGGGCGGCGAGCGTCCGACGATCGTCGTGCCGAGCGGCAACTACGGCAATCTGGCGGCCGGGATGCTGGCCCGGCGGATGGGGCTCCCGGTCGAGGGTTTCGTGGCGGCCTCGAATCTCAACGACGTGGTTCCGGAGTTCCTCCGCACGGGCATCTACCGTCCACGGCCGTCGGTGCAGACGCTGGCCACCGCAATGGATGTCGGGGCTCCGAGTAATTTCGAACGGATGTTGTGGCTTTGCGGTGGAGATCCCGATGCGTTGCGTGACGAACTGATTGGCTATCGATGCGACAATGCCGGAATTCGGCGCACGATCGATGCGTTGTATGAGCGTTGCGGCTATCTCTCGGATCCGCACAGTGCCGTCGGTTATGCGGCTTCGGTGGCCGTGGACAAGCCGGGATTCTACCTCTCGACGGCCCATCCGGCAAAGTTCGGCGAGGTGATCGCTTCGGTGACCGGGCGGCGAGTGCAGTTGCCCGAACGGTTGGAGACGTTGACCCGTCGTGAACAGCATTTCGATCCGCTTGAGGTGGATCTTCGAGCGCTGGAGGAGTTCGTGGCCCGGGTGTAGATCTTGGAGTGAGGCGGCTTTGGATTTAGGGGAGGTTCGGGTTTCCGCAAGGGTGAAGGAACGGCTCGCCCGGCGCTTCAGCTGCCCGGACCCTCCGCCTATCGGTTTCTACCCCCCCCCTCCTTTTCCTCTCTTCCTCCTGCCGGTATACCAAGCAAAAAAGACCGATAATCGTACGATTATCGGTCTTTCCTGTACCCCCTCAGGGGCTCGAACCCTGGACCCCAACATTAAGAGTGTCGTGCTCTACCAACTGAGCTAAAGAGGCATCAATCATTTCCTGATTGCGAGTGCAAAGGTAAGCATTATTTTTGACTCTCCAAAGAAAATCGTAAAAAAATTGCAGATTTCTTGATCCAGCCCCGTTTCGGGGCCTTCTTTGCGGGGGACTCTTCCGGAGCCGGAGGTTTTTGCGAAGATCTCCTCGGTACTGACGGTTGGAAAAGGCTGACCGGTGCGGTCGCGACCGCCCGGATGGTCGGTGACGAGACAGTTCGCCGGACGGTCGCTGTCGATTGCGGATTTTGGTCCGGATTACTCCAGAAGGAGCTGATCACTGTTCCATTCGCCGCCGGCTTCGGGGTAGATGAACGGCCGTTGTTCGCCCAACTGCTTCATCTTCAGATAACTCTCATAGAGGTTGATGCCGTTCGACGAGCGCGTGGCCAGTGAAAAAGCCACCACCGACGGATGTCGTTTGGTTGTGTGGTACGAGTTCAAGGCCCGTTCGATGTAGGCCTCCTTCCAGGCCGGATCGTTCGACGGGTTGCCCTCCTTGCGGCGCGAATCGCCGCTGCGGCTCGTATCGATCGGCGCTTGTGCGATCACGCAGACCCCCTGTTCGTCGCAATACTCCAGAAACTCCTCGGAGACGGGTCCCGGCTGCAGGCGGAACGTATTGTAACCCGCCTCGCGCAGGTTGGCGATCGCGTTTTCGTCGAGCGATCCCGGCACCTCGCGCACGCGAAGTGTGATCGGCTGTCCGTTGAGCAGCAGTCGGCCCTCGCTTACCGCCACCTCGCGGAAGCCCATGCGCAGTTCGGCAAACTCCACGTAACGTCCTTCGTGCTGCGTTTTGAGCCGCAGAATGTACTGTGTGGGGAGCTCCGGCGTCCAGAGTTCGTTGGCCGGGATCCGGGCCAGGAAGCGCACCGTGTCTTCGCCGCGCATTTCGAGCGTGAGGTCCTTGAATCCCGCGGCGGCATTCTCGCCCGACGGTGCGATCAGCTGGTAATGGATGCGCGACGTACGTGGATTGAGCGCCTCGCTCTTGACGGCGATGGCCACTTCGGCCGTGGCGAATCCGTTCTCGCCGACGCGCGTCTTGGTCACCACGTCGCGGATCCGCATCGTGGGTTGGCTCAGCAGCCAGATGCCGCCCAGCATTGGTTCGGGATTCTCCTTCCAGCTTTCGAGCGGAGCCGTGGGCGAGGGCTGCACGACCCGGATCTCGACCTTGTTGCGGCCTTCGTGTGTCAGTTTGGTGATGTTGAACTCGGCGGGGCTGTTGCCGTCGGCGACGTAGGCGGCCGGGCGGTCGTTGACGAGGACTTCATAGTCGCCCGTTGAGCGTCCGACATGCAGCAGCACCTGGCGGTTGGCCCACGCAAACGGCACGGTGAAGTTGGTCGAGAAACGGTTGTTCTCCTCGAGGCTCCACTCCGTCAGACGGGTGAAGTAACGGTTGTTGCCGCCGTCGGCTGCTTCGGCCGCCTCGGCCGAGGGGTAGACGAGCAGTTCACCGCGCGGAAGTTCGCGTCCATAGGTCGGGACATACTCCTGGGCGCAGAGCCCGCAGAGGGAAAAAAGTGCTAGGGTCGAAAGGATCGTCCGCATAAGTTCGTATATTTGTACACGGTAAAGATAGGTAATTTTTTCGAGACTGCGATGAACGGGCTTCCCAAACTCAATTTTCCGGCAATTCGGCTGCGGGCCCGGCATCGGGGTGCGGAGGTCGAGGTGTGGGATCCGCTGCGGGGGATCTACCTGGTGTTGACGCCCGAGGAGTGGGTCCGGCAGCATCTGATCGCCTATCTGGTTTCGCGGTGCGGGGCCCGGCCCATGCGCATCGTGCAGGAGTATGCCGTGGCGCTCAACGGGCAGTCGCAACGTGCCGACGTGGTGGTGGTCGATGCGCAGGCCCGGCCGCTGTTGCTGGCCGAGTGCAAGGCGCCGCAGGTGAAGATCGACGAGCGGACTTTGGCCCAGGCCGTGCGTTACAATTCCGTACTTGGGGCCCGCTACGTGGTGCTGACCAACGGCCTCTGCCACTACTGCTGCGAATGGGTCGACGGCGCCTACCGTCGTCTTGCGGGGTATCCCGATCTGAGTGAGGTCGGCGAGTGATCGTGCTTTTCCCTTTTTATTTTATTAGGTCTCTTTCGGCCGGTTGGGCCGGTTTTTCGGGTATGCCCGGGTTTGTAGCCCGGGGCGGGATGACCGTGCGCGGCGGATGGGAGGCCGTCGCGATGTCGTGCGGCGAGGACCGTCAGAGGTTGCGGAAATTCTGCCGGATGTAGCTCTGGAATGCCTCCTTGTAATTCTCGCCGATGGGGATGTACTCCGTGTCGCTGAGGTAGATGCGCCCCTTGATGTAGGAGCGGATGGCCCGCAGATTGACGATGTAGGAGCGGTGCACGCGCATGAACGAATCGGCCGGCAGCGCCGTCTCCATGTTCTTCAGGCGGAAGAGCGTGGTGATGGTCGATCCGTCGGCCAGGTGCAACCGCACGTATTCGCCCTCGCTCTCGATGTAGACGATCTCGCTGATGCGCACGAGCGAGACCTTGTAGTCGGCCTTCACCGAGAGGTACTCCTTGTCGCGGGGCAGCGCTTCGGAGGGAGCCTCCTGCGGCGAGCGCTGGTTGTGACGCAGCTCGTAAAGCGAGTTGGCCTTGGCGGCCGCGCGGCTGAAGTCGGCAAAACTGAACGGTTTGAGCAGGTAGTCCACGGCGTCGAGCTTGAAACCCTCGATGGCATACTCCGAGTAGGCCGTCGTGAAGACGATCATCGGCCGGTCGACCAGTCCGCGGACAAAATCCACGCCGTTCAGGTCGGGCATGTTGATGTCTACGAAAATCAGGTCGATCTTCTCCGCGGCCAGCCGCTGCTGGGCCTCCAGCGCATTGTTGAACCGCGCCACCAGTTCCAGATAGGGGACCTTGGCGATGTAGGCGGCGATTTGACGCAGAGCCAGCGGCTCGTCGTCGATGGCGATACACTTAAGCATGGAGCGTGGGGATTTCGAGTTGGACGGTATAGGTTGTTTCAGCCTCGCGGATCTCCAGCAGGTAGCCCTTTTCGCCGTAGATCAGCGAGAGGCGTTTGCGGACGTTTTCGAGGCCGATGCCGGCGGGGTGCTGCCTCTCGGGAGCCGTATGGCGGCTGTTTTCGATCGTGGCGTAGACCTTTCCGTCGGCATATTCGATGCGGATACGGATGAACGAGGGGTGGTTGTAGCTGACGCCGTGCTTGAAGGCGTTCTCGACGAAGACGATCAGCAGCAGCGGCGGAATCTGCACCTGTTCGGGCAGTCCCCGCGGGTAGTCGACTCGGATATCCACGTCGTCCGTATAGCGGATGCGCATCAGTTCGATGTAGTTCTTCAGGAACTGGATGTCGCTGTTGAGCGAGATGAGCTCGTGGCCCGATTCGTAGAGGACGTAGCGCATCATCTTCGAGAGTTCGATGACGGCGCTTTTGGCCGATTCCGTGTCGATGTCGATCAGGGCGTGGATGTTGTTGAGCGTGTTCATGAAGAAGTGCGGATTGATCTGATACTTCAGATAATCCATCTCGGCCTGGAGGTTCTGACGCTTGAGGGCCTCCATCTGCTGTTCGTCGCGCATCGACTGGTAGATGAGCTTGATGCCGGTGTTGGCGCCCGTCATGAAGAATCCCAGCACGATGTTCCAGTAGATCTCCAGATTCGAGAACGATGCCTGGCGGTAGGCCTCCGAGACGTTGAGGCTGGTCTGGGCGATGAGGTTGTCGGCCAGGTGTTTCTCGTAGATCTGCACGAGCCAGAAGACGCCGATGATCAGTGCCAGGTCGCTCAGCAGGTATTTGCCGTACTTGTGCCGCAGCATGTAGCGCGGGGCGAGGATCGTGTTGTGGATGACGAAGATGATTAGATAGGGGGCGATCTGCCGCCAGGCGATCAGCACGTTTTCCAGGTTGACGTGCATCTCGGACATCATCTGCGAGTTGAGGACCGGGACCAGGATGATCGCCGTCCAGACCATCACGTAGAGCAGGTTTTCGCCGATGGCTTGTTTTCGGGAGATTCTCATGGCTCAAAGATACCAAAAAAGCCCGGGATTTGAAAACCGGGCTTTTCGAGGGGGGCCGTATCGGCCGTGCTATTTGTTGAGCAGCGACGGTTCGTAGAGGTAGCGCTTGATGCTGCGCTTGGGGGTCTTCTCGAATTCGGTGGGGTAGATCACGATGTCGGCCACGCGTTCGTAGGCGGCCAGCTGCGTGTTGAGCTCCTGCAGGTTCTGCTGCATGACCTGCGGCAGATCGGCCTTGTCGACCCCTTCGGCATCGGCCTGCTCGTAGTCGGGGACCACCAGCGCCTTGAGGCGGCCGTTGCCGGCGTCGAGCACCAGCGATTCGAGGACCAGATACATGTTGTTGAGTTTGTCCTCGATCTCCTCGGGGTAGATGTTCTGGCCGTTTCCGGAGAGGATCATCGTCTTCGAGCGGCCGCGGATGTAGAGCGTGCCGTCGGGGTCCATCGTGCCCATGTCGCCCGTATGGAGCCAGCCGTCTGAATCGAGGACCTTTTCGGTGGCCTTTTCGTTTTTGTAATAGCCCTTCATGACGTGTTCGCCGCGCACGATGATCTCGCCGGCGACGTGTTCCGGGTCGGGCGAATCGATCTTCACCTCGAGCAGCCCCTTGAGGTAGCGGCCGCACGACGACTGTTTGAATTCGTTGTCGGGGGCGAAGCTGATGAGCGGGGCGCATTCGGTCATGCCGTATCCGATCGTGATCGGGAAGTGGATCTTGCGCAGGAAGGATTCGGTCTCCTGATTCATCGGGGCTCCGCCGACGATGAAGATCGAGACGTTGCCGCCGAAGGCATCCATGAGTTTCTTGCGGATGACCGAGTAGATGGCCGTATTGAGCAGCGGGATCTTCATGGCGATGGACATGGGGCCCTTTTCGAGCATCGGGAGCACCTGTTTGCGGTAGACCTTTTCGAGGATCATCGGCACGCAGCAGATGATCGTGGGTTTGACGACGGCCATGGCCTCGATGAGGATCTTCGGCGAGGGGATTTTTCCGAGCAGGGTGATGTGTCCGCCGACGGCCATCGGCGCCAGAAAGTCGAAGGCGCAGCCGTAGGCGTGGGCCAGCGGCAGGAACGACAGCGTGCGGCCGCCGCGCTGGAAGTAGAGCTGACCGGTCTGGGTGTTGAGTGCCGACATGGCGAAGACGACGTTTCCGGTGAGGTTGTTCACCGTGAGCATCACGCCCTTGGAGTATCCGGTGGTGCCGGAGGTGTAGTTCAGCAGGATGACGCGGTCGTTCGGCACGTCGGGGTATTTGATGTCGTTGACGCTGAATCCGCGGGGATATTTCGTGCGGTAGTTCTTGAGGATGTCGCGCTGGAACTTGGTGAGCGACTTTCCGTCGCGTTCGTAGATGACGTGGAAGTCCGTCAGTGAGAAGACGGCTTCGATCTGGCGGATCTGATCCTCCTCGATGACGTCCCAGAAGTTGTCGCCCAGGAAGAGCAGCCGGCTTTCGGAGTGGTTGATGATGTGGATGACGTCGGCCGGGGTGAAGTCCTGCAGGATGGGGACGATGACGGCGCCGTAGGTGATCGTGGCCAGGTAGGTGATGCACCATCGGGGGTTGTTGCGGCCGATCAGTGCGATTTTGTCGCCCTGCTTGATGCCGGCCTTCTTGAAGAGCAGGTGGAGTTTGGCGATCTCCTTGGCCATCTCGTAATAGGAGAAGGTCTCGTTTTTGAAGTAGTCGGTCAGGGCCGACATTTCACGATTTTCGCGAAAACTCTTTTCGTATATCTTCAGCAGATTTTCCTGTAACATGAAGTAGGTATTTCGGGTTCGATGACGAACGGTTGGTTACGATTTTTCGGGCATTGTGTGGTTGTGTCGTCCGGTGCGGGCGATACCGGCTGGCCGGTCGGTCGTTGTTTTGGGCTTTCCCGCCGGGGGATTATTTCGCCGGGGGATTATTCCCGGGCTTCATCCATTCCGGGCTCCTTTTCGGTCTTCCTCCCGGGCTTCTCTTCGGTCTTTCTCCTCGGGGCTTCTCTTCCTCCTCCCGGGCTTCTCTTCGGTCTTCCTCCTCCCGACCCCCTCCCGGCTTATTTCCGGGCCTCCTCCTTCCGGGCAGCTTCCTTGTTTGAGGGCTGGGCGGCCGGATTCTGCGGGGCGGATGACGCGGAACTGTCGACCTTTACACGCCGGGGCTTCCAGATGTAGATCTTCGATTCGGTGCCGGCCTTCAGGCGCTCGATGTTCTTGCGATGGGTGTAGATCAGCAGGATGGCGATGACGAACGAGAAGACCACGAACGAGGTCGATCCGTTGACCTTCGGCGAAATGAGCGTGAAGATCGGGAAGCAGCATCCGGCGACCATCGAGGCCAGCGAGACGTAGTGGAAGATCATCAGCATGACGAGCCACACCCCGAAGCAGAGCAGTGCCACCGGAGGGTAGATGCCCGTGACGGCGCCGACGAGCGTGGCGACCCCCTTGCCGCCGCGGAATCCGGCGAAGATCGGGAAGATATGTCCCAGAACGGCCGCAAAGACGGCTCCGATCTTAAGATTTATAAGGTCATTGGCACCGATCAGGTCGTCGTACTGCATGAGTTCGATGATCGTCACGGCGACGAAACCCTTGAGGAAGTCGAGGGCGAAGACCGGTGCTGCAGCCCGCTTGCCCAACACGCGGAGCATGTTGGTCGTGCCGGCGTTTTTGGAGCCGTATTCGCGGATGTCGATTCCGTAATATTTCTTGCCGATCCACACGGCGCTCGGAATCGAGCCCAGCAGATAGGCGATGATAATCATGGTGGTAGCGGTATAGATAGTCAGAATCATGACCTTTTCGGCATTTGGTTGTTTATGCAAATATAGCAAAAAAATCCGGTTTCGGACCTTGTGGTGGAAAAAAGCGTCAGAATGGGCGTAAATCCGAAGATTTTCGTATCTTTGTACACTCAATAAATCACGTATGAATACAAAGGCTTTACTCGAACCGATGGGATCGTGGGCGTGGTGGCGCTCGTGGTTCCTGATTTTTCTGGGCTGCTCGATCATGGGCGCGGGTTTCGTGTTGTTCATCAACCCCTACAACTTCGTGCCGGGCGGCGTTTACGGTATGGGTATTGTCCTTCACAACATTTTCCCGTCGATTCAGGTGGGAACGTTCGGCTACATGTTCGACATTCCGCTGATGATTACGGCGATGCTGGTTTTCGGCGGCGGGTTCGGTACGCGGACCGTGCTGGCGGCACTCTATACGCCGGGCTTCATGAACATCCTCACGCGGTTGATCTACCCGACGCCCGAGGCGGTCGAGTCGCTCGATCCGGCGCTGATGCTGGGCGGCCACCTCGATCTTTCGGACGATCTGCTGCTGACCTGTATCATGGGAGCCGTGGCCGTCGGTGTGGGGCAGGGCATTGTCGTGCGGCAGCAGGCCACCACGGGTGGAACGGACATCGTCGGCATGCTGTTGCAGAAATTCGTCGGGATCAAGTTCTCGACGGGTATCTTCCTTGCCGACGGATTTGTCGTGTTGTCGGGACTGGCCGTGATCGGCTTCGGTCTTGGTACGGGCGAAGCCTCGTCGAACGGCTGGATGCTGACGCTCTATTCGCTGCTGACGATCTATATTTCGTCGCGCGTGGTGGCCTATCTGCTGGACGGCGCCTCGTACGACAAGCTGCTCTTCATCATCAGTGATCACCACGAGGAGATCAAGCAGTTCATCATCAACGATCTGGAGCGCGGAGCCACCTACCTCAAGGGCAAGGGCATGTTCACGGACCAGTCGCGTGACGTGATCTTCCTGGTCATCAGCCGCAAGGAGGTGCATGTGGTTCAGAACCGCATTCGGGAGATCGATCCGCGGGCCTTCGTCGTGGTGACGGATGCCTACGAGACCTTCGGCGAGGGCTTCAAGCAGTTCCCGGACAAGAACCAGATCCAGGCCGAATAGCGCCCGGGACCGGGGGGGGGAGAATCGGAGACAGTGAGATTCCGGACCGGGGAGAAGATTGGAAGCGGAAAACGCCAGATCGGGCGAGAGAAAGGATTGGAGACGAAAGATCCCGGATCGGGGGGGGGAGATTGAGGACGGAAAGATCCCTGAACCGGTGATGCGGAACTGTCCAGGGAAGACGGCAGATGTGCCGGACTACGGTTTTCTGCATGGGACTACCCGATTCTCACCGACGGTGCGACTTCCCGGAAAAACGAAAAAACAATGGAAATAAATACGAATACGTTGCGACCCCTCCAGGGCGAGGGGAAAAAACTCTTTGTCGAGACCTACGGATGCCAGATGAATGTCGGCGATACGGAGATCGTGGTCTCGCTGATGCAGAACGAGGGATATATCTATACGGACCGCCCCGAACAGGCGGACGTCATTCTGATCAATACCTGCTCGATCCGTGATAATGCCGAACAGCGTATCTGGGGCCGTCTGGCCGAGATGAAACGCCTGCGCCGGGCCCATCCGGGACTGGTCGTGGGCATTATCGGCTGCATGGCCGAACGCCTGCGCGAGAAGCTGCTCGACGGCCCGACGGGGGTGGATGTCGTGGCCGGACCGGATGCCTACCGCGATCTGCCGCGCCTGGTGCGCGAGGCCGAAGCGGGCGGCAAGGGGGTCAACGTGCTGTTCTCCACCGAGGAGACCTATGCCGAGATTGCACCCGTGCGTCTGGACCGCAACGGCGTGAGCGCCTTCGTGGCGATCATGCGCGGCTGCAACAACTTCTGCTCCTATTGTGTGGTCCCCTATACGCGGGGACGCGAACGCAGCCGCGAAGCCTCGACCATCGTGACCGAAGCTCAAAGCCTCTTCGACAACGGCTACCGCGAGGTGACGCTGCTGGGTCAGAACGTCAATTCGTACCGCACGGGCGACGTTGATTTCCCGGAGTTGCTGCGTCGGGTGGCCTCGATTTCGCCGCTGCTGCGCGTGCGCTTTGCCACGTCGCACCCCAAGGACATGAGCGACCGCCTGCTCGAGACGATGGCCTCGATGCCCAATATCTGCCGTTCGATCCACCTTCCGGCCCAGTCGGGCGCCACGTCGATGCTCGAACGCATGAACCGCAAGTACACGCGCGAATGGTACCTCGACCGCATTGCGGCCATCCGGCGTTACATGCCCGACTGCTCGATTACGACGGACCTGATCGCCGGTTTCTCGGGCGAGACCGAGGAGGAGCACCGTCAGACCCTGTCGCTCATGCGCGAGGTGGGGTACGACTTTGCCTATATGTTCAAGTATTCGGAGCGCCCCGGGACCTTTGCCCAGAAACACCTGGGCGACGACGTTCCCGAGGAGGTCAAGTCGCGGCGCCTGCAGGAGATCATCGCCCTGCAGAACGAACTGGGGCTGGAGAGCTACCGTCGCGACGTCGGACACGAGTTTGAGGTGCTGGTCGAGGGGCAGTCGAAGCGCAACCCCGATCAGCTGTCGGGCCGTACGTCGCAGAACAAGGTGGTGGTCTTCGACCGGGGCGACCACCGCGTGGGTGAATACGTTCGGGTGCGCATCACGGGCTGTACGGCCGCCACGCTCTTCGGCGAGGCCCTCTGACGGCGGGGCCGATCACCGGGGGGCCGCACCATCGAGGGGTGTATCACCTGGGGCTGCACTATTGAGGGAGCACCTGGGCTGCATCACGGGGGCCGCATTGCGGGGACTGACTCTTTTTGATGGAGGCCGGACCCATTTGATGACGGCACGACGATTGCCGACATCGGTTGTTTGACAAGAAGATTTTTAAGAGAGATACGAAATTATGCGATTTGACGAACTGGACCTGGAGGATGAGATCCTCGACGGTCTCGAAGATATGAACTTTCACGAGATGACTCCCGTGCAGGAGCAGACCATTCCGGTGATCCTCGAAGGTCACGACCTGATCGGCTGCGCCCAGACCGGTACGGGCAAGACGGCGGCCTATACGTTGCCGCTGCTCAACCGGCTGCTGCTGGAGGGTAATGACGAGAATGTGGTGAAGGCACTTATCATCGTGCCGACGCGCGAGCTGGCTCTGCAGATCGACCAGCAGTTCCAGGGCTTTTCCTACTACGCGCCGATCTCGACGACGGTCGTCTACGGCGGCGGCGACGGCAAGGGCTGGGACCTTCAGAAGAACGGCATGCTGAACGGTTCGGACGTGGTGATTGCTACTCCGGGCCGCATGATCGCCCACCTGCAGAACAGCCACGTCGACTTCTCGCACGTCGAATACCTGATCCTCGACGAGGCCGACCGCATGCTCGACATGGGCTTCAGCGACGACATCATGAAGATCATCTCCTACCTGCCGGCCGAACGGCAGACGATCATGTTCTCGGCGACGCTTCCGCCGAAGATCCGCCAGCTGGCCAAGACCATCCTGCACGATCCCGTGGAGGTGAACATCGCCATCTCGAAGCCCAACGAGGCGATCGACCAGTCGGCCTACATCTGCTACGAGAGTCAGAAACTGGGTCTGATCCGCGAACTGTTCGCCGAACCGTCGGAGTCGAAGACGATCATCTTCTCGTCGTCGAAGCTGAAGGTCAAGGAGCTGGCCCACACGCTCAAGCGGATGAAACTCGACGTGGCGGCCATGCACTCCGATCTGGACCAGTCCCAGCGCGAGGAGGTGATGCTCAACTTCAAGAACAACAAGGTGAAGATTCTGGTGGCCACGGACATCGTGGCACGAGGTATTGACATCGAGGATATCGGTCTGGTAATCAACTACGACGTGCCGCACGATCCGGAGGACTACATCCACCGTATCGGCCGTACGGCGCGGGCTGCGGCGACGGGCAGCGCCATCACCTTTGTCAACGAGGAGGAGCAGGGCAAGTTCCACCAGATCGAGAAGTTCATTGAGCGGGATATCCGCAAGGCGGAGCTTCCGGCCAGCGTGGGCGAGGGCCCGAAGTACGAACCCGAAGAGACCCGTAAACGGGGCGGGCGCGGTGGCCGGAGCCGCAGCAAGGGCGGTGACGGCCGTGGTCACGGTCGCGGACGCCGGGACCGTCTGCGCGATAAACCCCGTGGTACGAACTCCGCACCGCGTGATGCACAACCGTCGGGAGAGGCTGCTGCTTCGGCCGCCGCGCCCGCTGCACCGCGCAATGCCGAATCCGAGCAGGCTGCATCCGCTCAGGGCGCACCCCGTCCGGAGGGCGAAAAGCCCCGCAAGCGTCGCCATCGCGGAGGCCGCCGCCATCGTCGCGGACAGTCGGCGGCTGCGAACGGCGAAGGTGCTGCGTCGTCCGACGCAGGCAGCGCTCCGAGCGGCGAATAGATGACTTGTCGATACCTGTTCAATACTTCGAAACGCCTCTTCGGATGAACCCCTCGACCTGCAGCCTATCGTCGTCCGAGCCGTTCGGGATGAACCGCATGTCCGCCTCCTTTGCGGATTCGAAACCGCACTACGAACTGTTGGACGGACTACGTGGCGTGGCGGCGCTGGTGGTGATCTGGTACCATCTCTTCGAGGGCTTCGCCACGAGCCCCGTTGATCAGCGCTTCAACCACGGCTATCTGGCCGTCGATTTCTTCTTCATCCTGTCGGGATTTGTGGTGGGCTATGCCTACGACGACCGCTGGAGGCGGAGGACTCTTACGCCGGGTGGATTCGTCAAGCGGCGTCTGATCCGTCTGCACCCGATGGTGGTGCTGGGGGCGGTGCTGGGCGCCGTGACCTTCTGTTTGCAGGGTCGCGTGCAGTGGGACGGTACGCAGGTGGCCATTCCGGCCGTGGTGCTGGCTCTCGTGCTGCATCTGTTCCTGATTCCGGCCGTGCCGGGCTCTGCACCCGAGGTGCGCGGCAACGGCGAGATGTATCCGCTCAACGGCCCCGTCTGGTCGTTGTTCTTCGAGTACATCGGCAATATCCTGTATGCCCTCTTTTTGAGACGTCTCAGGACCCGTTGGCTGGCCGCCTTTGTCGCCGTAGCGGGCTTCGGGCTGGCTGCCTTCGCTCTGGGCAACGGTTCGGGATACGGCCATCTGGGCGTAGGGTGGTCGCTCGCAGGCAACAACCTGCCGGGCGGTCTGCTGCGGCTGTTGTTCGCTTTCCCGATGGGGTTGCTGCTGTCACGGATTTTCCGTCCCGTGGCGGTGCGCGGGGCCTTCTGGATCTGCACGGTGTCGATCGTCGCGTTGCTCGGTGTTCCTTATGTGGGGGATGGTTCGGTGCCGATGTGGAACGGCCTGTATGATACGCTGTGTGTCGTGGTGTTGTTTCCGCTGTTGGTGTGGCTCGGCGCTTCGGGCCATGCGACGGATCGGGCAACGGGCGGAATTTGCCGTTTCCTCGGCAATATCTCCTATCCGGTTTATGTGATCCACTATCCCTTCATGTATCTCTTTTTCGCCTGGCTATGGGGCGGAGAGACAATTCCCTTCGCGAAGGTCTGGCCCGTGGCTGTGGGGCTGTTCGCAGGGGTGATTCTGCTGGCCTGGCTGGCACTGAAGTTTTATGACGAACCGGTGCGGCGGTGGTTGACACGTCGATTTTTAACGCGCGGCTGACCCTTTCCCGGCGGACAGATACAATAAACGAGGCACCTCGTCAGAGGAGCCTCGTTTGTTGTCAGGACCTTTTTGCCCGTGTCAGCGCCGGATTTTTCGGGCCGATACGGCGTTCCGGCGAGCCAAGACGGTGCCGGAAGCGCTATTTCTGCCGGAAATAGATCTGCATCGGGACGCCCGAAAAATCCCAGTGGTCGCGGATGTTGTTCTCCAGGAAACGACGGTAGGGCTCCTTGATGTACTGCGGCAGGTTGACGAAGAAGGCAAACTGCGGTGTCGGCGTCGGCAGCTGCGTGACGTACTTGATCCGGATGTACTTGCCCTTGGTCGAGGGGGGCGGATAGTTCTCGATCAGCGGCAGCAGGAAATCATTCAGCTCGGAGGTCGAGATGCGGCGTTTGCGCGACTGGTAGACGCGGATGGCCGTCTGCAGCACCTCGAGGATCCGCTGCTTGTTCAGCACCGAGGTGAAGATGATCGGAATGTCGTTGAACGGAGCGAGTTTCTTCTTGAGGAATTCGGTCCACTCCTTCATCGTGTTGTTGTCCTTCTCGATCAGGTCCCACTTGTTGACCACGATGACACACCCCTTGCGGTTGCGGACGATCAGGTTGTGGATGTTCAGATCCTGCGATTCGAGCCCCTGCTGGGCGTCGAGCATCAGGATGCAGACGTCGGAGCTTTCGATGGCGCGGATCGACCGCATGACGGAGTAGAACTCCAGATCCTCCATCGTCTTGCCCTTCTTGCGCATGCCGGCCGTATCGACGAGGTAGAAATCCATGCCGAACTTGTTGTAGCGCGTGCGGATCGAATCGCGTGTGGTGCCGGCGATCGACGTGACGATGTTTCGGTCCTGCCCGAGCAGGGCGTTCGTGAGCGAAGATTTGCCGACGTTCGGGCGACCGACGATGGTGATATGGGGCAGATCGTCCTCCTCTTCGGATGTGGCGTCGGCGGGCAGAGCCGCCAGGATGGCATCCATCAGATCGCCCGTGCCGCTGCCCGACATCGAGCTGATGCAGTAGGGGTCGCCCAGACCGAGGGCGTAGAATTCGTTCGAATTGAAGATCAGATCGTTGGTATCGACCTTGTTGCAGACCAGAATCACCTTCTTCGACGTGCGGCGCAGGATATCGGCCATGAGCATGTCCAGGTCGGTGATTCCCGTGCGGACCTCGACCAGGAAGAGGATGACGTCGGCTTCGTCGATGGCCAGCAGGACCTGGCGGCGGATTTCGTCTTCGAAGATGTCATCCGAATTGACGGTGTATCCGCCGGTATCGATGACCGAGAATTCGCGACCGTTCCAGTCGGTTTTTCCGTAATGGCGGTCGCGGGTCGTACCGGCCGTTGCGTCGACGATGGCTTTGCGCTCACCGACCAGGCGGTTGAAGAGGGTGCTTTTTCCGACGTTGGGGCGTCCGACGATTGCTACGAGGCTCATAGTGAATTGTCCGTTCTTTGTTGCTTATCGGGTGCAAAGATAGCGCAAATCTTGGGAATTAAAAAATGGTCAGACCCGGATGTATCGGCTTTCGGTGTCGCCGGCCTGCACGGGGTAGAGCAGAATGGAGCTGTAGTCGGCGAAATGATGCTCGAGATAGGTCGGGATGCGGCTCATCGAGGGGTGGTAGGAGACGCGGTCGCGGCGGCTCATGACGAACCACAGACAGTCGTCGTCGCGCATGTCGTGTTCGAGCGAGGGGAGGTCGTCCCACTGCGTGAAGGGGACGTAGTCGATGTTGGCCGGACGTTTGCGGCCCCGCGGTCGGAGGTAGGCCAGCGTGCTTTCGGGGGCCAGCAGCGAGATGCGGGCGCCGGAGTTTTCGGCCAGCAGATGGATGCGGCGCAGCCACAGTTGGAATCCGGCCTCCTGTTCGGCCTTTTCGGGGACGACGATCAGGTGGCGCTTGATGGTGTTGAGCGGCTGTACGGGGTGGTAGATGAAGGTGGTGATGTTGCTCTGCATCAGCACGTCGGCGGTCATCTTGCCGATGCCGGGTCCCGACGCCACCGGGATTCCCGGAATGACCGGCAGGCCCGGGACGGAGGGGGTTGCGCGGTGCATGCCCATGACGATGTCCGTAATATTGCGTTCGCGGCTGACGCTGACGATGGCATTCGAGATGTTAACGTCGTAGCGCAGCAGCTCCTGCAGATAGAGGTCACTGGCGGCGGCGCTCGTGGCGGCCGTATCGAGGAGTTTGCGGGCCAGTTTGTCGGCATTGGGATCCTCGACCTGGTTGTCGATGGCGTGCAGGGCATAGAGACCGTTGGGCTCCTTGGCGCGTTTGAGCATGGCGCTCAGGGCGACCAGCTCCTCGACCGTCTGTTCGTTGGCCACGGGGATGAGGATATGGTCCTCGTGTTTGGCCGGTTTTTCATCCGACGAATCGGTCAGGTGGGCCTGTCCGACGGCGATGTTGTGGGCGCCGCGCTGCGTGGCGAAGGTCGAGACGGTGCACGTGGCCAGGATCATCAGGATCGTGCCGTTCAGCACGCTTTCGTTGAGCAGGCGGATGGGTTCTCCGTCGGGCGTATGGCCGAGGATGATGTTGTAGCCGACCATCACGGCGGCGAGTGTGGCGGCGACGTGGGCCGAGCTCAGTCCGAAGATGACCGTGCGCTGGTCGCGCGAGAGGCGGAAGCTCTTCTGGGTGAGCCATGCGGCGATGAACTTGGCGGCGGTGATCAGCACGATCATCACGGCGGCCACCTCGAGGCTCTCCCAGTCGCGGAAGAAGGCGCGGTAGTCGATCAGCATGCCGACGCCGATCAGGAAGAAGGGGATGAAGATGGCGTTGCCGACGAATTCGATGCGGTTCATCAGGGGCGAGGTCCGGGGGATGAGGCGGTTGAGGGCGATGCCCGAGAGGAAGGCGCCGATGATGGGCTCCAGACCGGCCAGCTGGGCGAGGAACGATCCGAGGAAGACCATCGCCAGGACGAAGATATACTGCGAGATGTTGTCGCTGACCTGCTTGAAGAACCAGTGGGCGATGATCGGGAAGACCAGGACGATGATGGCGATGCAGAGGACGACGGATCCGGCCAGCCGCCACCAGAAGAGGTTGTCGACGTTACCGGTGGCCATTCCGACGATGACCGTCAGCAGCAGCAGGGCGAGCGTGTCGGTGATGACCGTGCCGCCGACGGCGATGGTGACGGCCTTGTCGCGGGCGATGCCGAGTTTGCTGACGATCGGGTAGGCGATCAGGGTTTGGGAGGCGAACAGGCCGGCGAGCAGGATCGACGAGTAGATCGAGAATCCGAGGACGTAATACCCGGCCAGGATGCCGAGCAGCAGCGGTACGCAGAAGGTGTAGAGTCCGAAGACGAGGCTTCGCCAGCTGTTGTGGCGGAAGTCGGACATGTCCATGTCGAGGCCCGAGAGGAACATGATGTAGAGCAGGCCGGCCGTTCCGGAGAGGATGATGCTGCTGTCGCGCAGCACGAGATTCAGGCCGTGGGGGCCGATCACCGCGCCGGCGATGATGAGCCCCAGCAGATAGGGGATCTTCAGCCGGTTGAGCAGCAGCGGAGCCGCGAGGATGATGACCAGAATCAGTAGAAACTTGAGAATCGGGTCCTCGAGCGGCAGCGAAAAATCTATGTGTGCGAGCAGGAACATGGGCACTGTTCGGTTGAATCGGTTGTTAAGAACAAATATAGGAAAAAATGTGCTGAAAAACAAGTCCCGGCGCGGGATTTGTCGCCGGGGACGGTGTCGGGGAGCGGGCCGGGGAGGGGGTTTCCCGGGTGACGGTCAGTGACTTCCGGGTTCTCTGACGGGTGGCTGTTGCGGGGAGGTTCGGGCGCCGGACGCTCCTCGGGTGACGGACAAACGCCCGTGCGGAGGATCCCCGGGGTGAAATAATCGTGCGGCGGCGCGCGTTTTTCCGGAAAAAAACGTAACTTTGAAGAATCGGAACACGTAAACATGCGCGTAGAATGAATCACAACCAGATCTCCGGCCGACTGCTCGGCCCCGTGCTGGCAGGCTTCTTCATCATGGGTTTCTGCGACCTGGTGGCCCCGATCACGGGCCGCATCGCCGCGGATTTTCCGCCCGAAATGCAGGGTGTCGTGAGTTTCCTGCCGACGATGGTCTTCCTGTGGTTTCTGGTGCTGTCGACACCCGTGGCGGCGTGGATGAACCGCTGGGGCCGCAAGGCAACGGCCCTGGTGGGGTATGTCTTCACCTGCGTGGGGATGATGATCCCCTGGGCGGCGGGTGCCGACTGCCGGCTGGTGTGGTATTTCGTCGGGTTCGGACTGCTGGGCATCGGCAATACGTTCGTGCAGGTGGCCGTGAATCCGCTGCTGGCGACGATCGTCCCCGGCGAGCGCATGACGAGCTTCCTGACCGTGGGGCAGATCTTCCGCAACACGTCGCTCCTGCTGCTGGCGCCGCTCGTCACTGGGCTCGTGGCCTGGAGCGGTTCGTGGCGCCTGCTGCTGCCGATCTATGCGGGGCTGACCGTCCTGGGCGGCGTGTGGCTGCAGCTGACCTCGATCCCCGAACCGCCCCGGCGGGAACATACCGCCGGACTGGCCGAGTGCTTCCGCCTGTTGAAGAACCGCCGGGTGCTGCTCTCGACGCTGGGCGTGGCGTGCTTCATCGCCGGCGACGTGGCCATCGGCTATCTCTCGGTGCGGCTGATCGACAACCCCTCGTCGATCCTCACTACGACGGGGTTCTACGCCTGCCGCATCGTCGGGACACTGGTCGGAGCATGGGTGCTCGTGCGCTTCTCCGACGTGAAGTACCTGGCCTGGAACATGGCTATCGGACTGGTGCTGGCCGTGGCGCTGATCTTCGTGCGCAACGAGGTGGCAATCTATGCGGCCATCGGACTGCTGGGCTTTGCCATGGCGTGCGTCTTCGCCACGTTCTACGCCGTGGCGACGAAGGCCGTGCCGGAGCGCGCCAACGAGGTGGCCGGACTGATGATCTTAGCCATTGCGGCCGGAGCCGTCTCGGGACCGGTGTGCGGCGCGGTGATCCGCGCGACGGGAAGCGCTCATGCCGGCATGCTCTTCGTGGCGGCGTGCCTGGCCTACATGCTCTGGGCGGCGTTCCGGTTGAAACGTGAAAATTGAAAATGAATATGCATAAGATTACAAAAATCCTGTTGACGCTGCTGCTGGTGGGTTCCGTCGGAAGCGTCGCGGCGCAACGCCCCCGCACGCTGGTGGAGTGGGGCCTGATCGGAGGCATCAACGTCCCCGACTATACGACCAACATGGATGCTACGGACATCCGCAACAAGATGGGCTGGCAGGCCGGTATCGTCACGGCCGTCAAGCTGGGGGCCTTTGCCGTCGAACCGCAGATCCTCTACGTGCGGCAGGGGCTGCGCATCCGTCCCGAAGGGGGCGACGAACTGAATCTGAAGTCCAATTCGATCGACGTGCCGGTGCTGGGGTCGTTCCGCCTGCTCAGCCCGCTGCGGGTCTTTGCGGGGCCGGTCTTCACGGTGATGAACGACTGCAAGCAGAAGTCGGGCCGCGATCTGATCGATTTCGGGCGCATCCGTCCGTCGGTGTCGTATACCGTCGGTGCGGGCATCGTGCTGCTGCGCCACCTGCTGATCGACGTGCGCTACAACGGTCAGTTCCGCAGCAAGCACGACGTGGTGCTGCCCGACGGCCGTCAGCTGGACAAACTTCGTACTTACAACGTGGCGCTCAGCGTCGGATATATCTTCTAAGGGCCTATGACGGAGACAGTCGGTAAGGAAATTCTCATCGAAGGGGTCGATCCGCGGGAGCTGTACGGCCCGCAGGATGCCTATCTGGATCAGATCAAGTCGCTGCACCCGACGCTGAAGATCGTGGCGCGGGGTTCGTCGCTCAAGGTGCTGGGGCCCGAGGCCGAGACGCGCCGCTTCGCCAAGCGGGTCGACGCGCTGGTGGCCTATTACCTCAAGTACGGACACATCTCGTCGCAGGTTATCGACCAGTGCTTCTCGGGGGCCTCGCTCCAGGAGGAGGGGCCCGTGGACAAGGATGTGATCGTCTACGGCAACAACGGCAACATCGTCCGCGCGCGGACCGTGAACCAGCAGCGGCTGGTCCGGCTCTACGACAAGGATGATCTGCTCTTTGCCGTGGGACCCGCGGGTTCGGGCAAGACCTATACGGCCATTGCGCTGGCCGTGCGGGCCCTGAAGGAGCGTCAGGTGCGGCGCATCATCCTGACGCGTCCGGCCGTTGAGGCGGGTGAGAAGCTGGGCTTCCTGCCCGGCGACATGAAGGAGAAGCTGGACCCCTATCTGCAGCCGTTGTACGATGCGCTGAACGACATGATCCCGCCCGCCAAACTGCAGAAGTATCTCGAGGAGGGGACCGTGCAGATTGCTCCGCTGGCCTACATGCGCGGCCGCACGCTGGACAACGCCTTCGTCATCCTGGACGAGGCGCAGAACACGACGCTCTCGCAGATCAAGATGTTCCTCACGCGCATGGGCCGCAACGCGCGCTTCATCGTCACGGGCGACGTGACGCAGGTCGATCTGCCGAAGAAGTCCGACAGCGGACTGGTGCGGGCGATGGAGATCCTGCGCGGGGTCGACGGCATCGGGATGGTCGAGTTCGACAAGCGCGACATCGTGCGACATCCGCTGGTCAAGTATATCGTCGAGGCCTTCGACCGCAAGGCGGCCGCCGAGTCCGGCGAACACGAAACGACAAATTCTACAAAAACCAAAAACGAATAAATACCGAAAACTATGGATCGCAATCTGACGGCTCTGAAGCCGACTCTGGTCTGGAAACATTTCGCGGAGATCGTCCGCATCCCGCGCCCCTCGTCGCACGAGGAGCAGATCCGCCGCTATGTGCTGGATACGGCCCGCAAGCTGGGTCTCGAGGCCCGTGAGGACGAGGCCCACAACGTTTATGTCCGCAAACCGGCCACGCCCGGCTGGGAGAACCGCAAGGGCGTCGTGCTGCAGGCCCATCTGGACATGGTTCCGCAGAAGAACAACGACAAGGTGTTCGATTTCACGAAGGATCCGATCGATGCCTACATCGACGGTGAATGGGTGACGGCCGACGGTACGACGCTCGGTGCCGACAACGGGATCGGCGTGGCCGCGATTCTGGCCGTGCTGGAGGACGATACGCTGCAGCACGGACCGCTTGAGGCGCTCTTTACCGCTACCGAAGAGACCGGTATGGATGGTGCCTTCGGTCTGAAGGGCGGACTGCTGCAGGGCGACATCCTGCTGAACCTCGATTCCGAAACCGAGGGCGAACTCTACGTGGGTTGCGCCGGAGGACTGGATGCCAACATGCTCTTCGATTACGCCGAGGTGCCGGCTCCGAAGGAGGGCTACACGGCCGTGAAGGTTACCGTCAAGGGGCTCAAGGGCGGTCACTCGGGCATCCAGATCGTCTGCCAGCGGGCCAATGCCAACAAGGTGCTGTTCCGCTTCCTGAACGAGGCGCCGTGTGAGGTGCTGCTGGCGTCGGTCGACGGCGGCGGGCTGCGCAACGCCATCCCGCGTGAGGCCGAGGCCACGGTGCTGGTTCCGACCGAGGAGCTGGGTGCCTTCACCGAGGCGCTGGCCGCCTACAAGGAGGTCATTGTGGGCGAGTATGCCGGCATCGAGGATGCGATCGAGATGTTTGTCGAGGAGTGCGCCCGCCCGGCGGGGATGATGCCTGCGGCGACGGCCGATGCGCTGGTGCGTGCCGTGGTGGCCTGCCCCGATGGCGTGCAGAAGATGTCGAAGGCCATGGAGGGTCTGGTGCAGACCTCGACGAACCTGGCCCGCGTGGTCTCGGACGGCCGTACGGTGAAGCTGCAGTGTCTGCTCCGCAGTTCGGTGCGCAGCGAGAAACGCGCTCTGGGCGAGGCTATCGAGGCACTTTTCGACCTGGCCGGTGCCCAAACCGAACTCACGGGCGAGTATGACGGCTGGAATCCCGACATGTCGTCGCCGATTCTGAAGGCCATGACCGCCTCCTACGAGCGGCTGTTTGGTCAGAAACCCGCCGTGACGGCCATCCACGCCGGTCTGGAGTGCGGCATCATCGGCAGCAACTATCCCGGTCTGGACATGATCTCGTTCGGCCCGACGATCTGCTACCCGCACTCGCCCGACGAGAAGGTGGAGATCGCTTCGGTGGGCAAGTTCTACGACTTCCTGACCGACACGCTGCGTCACATCCCCGAAAAGTAGCGTCAAGGTGTCCGTTCCATCCGACAAATGGTTTGTGATCGTGAATCCCGTGGCCGGCGGCGGCCGCGGGCTCGATCACTTTCCCCGGATCTCGAAGCTGCTGCGCGATGCGCAGATCGTCTGCGAACCGGTCTTCACGGAGCATAAGTTCCACGCCACGGAGCTGACCGTCACGGCCGTCCGCGAGGGCTACCGGCGGATCATCGCCGTGGGGGGCGACGGAACGCTGCATGAGGTGGTCAACGGCCTGTTCATCCAGCAGACGGTCCGTCCGGACGAGGTGCTGCTGGCCGTGGTGGCCGTCGGTACGGGCAACGACTGGGTGCGTACGTTCGGTATCTCGAACCGCTATCAGGATGCCGTGCGGGCGATCAGCGCCGGATGTTCGTTCCTGCAGGACGTCGGGGTGGTCTCCTACGAGGAGGCGCACTACCGTCAGAGCCGCTACATGGCCAACGTGGCCGGTGTGGGATTCGACGCCCACGTCGTGCGCAAGCTCTCGCACCTGAAGAAAAAGGGCCACAAAAGCCGTTGGCGCTATACGTGGTGTGTGGTGAAGAACTTCTTCCGCTACAAGTCGACGGGCATCAAGGTGTGGGTCGACGACCGGCTGGTCTACAACAACCTGCTGCTGTCGGCTGCTGTCGGTATCTGCAAGTTCAACGGCGGCGGCATGCAGCCCCTGCCGGCGGCCATCGCCGACGACGGCATTCTGGACCTCTCGCTGATCCGTCCGGTTCACTTCTGGCACCTGCTGTTCCGCTTCCACTACCTCTTCAACGGCGGCATCTACCGCATCCGACACATCCTCCAGGAGCGCGGAAGCCGTATTAGGATCGAGTCGTCGCCGGAGGTTTCGGTGGAGATCGACGGCGAGCCGCTGGGTCACACGCCGCTCGAATTCTCGATTCTGCGCCGGGCCATCCGCATTGTGGTATCGCCCGATTTCCCGGGATTGAAAAATCCGTCGTAAGGACGTGCGGTTGTGATGCCGGGCTGCGGTGCGAACCTCCGCTGACCGTTTCAGAAAAAGGATCCGATCTTGTGTCGGATCTTTTTTTGTGCGAAAAATCGCAAGTGTGTGCGCACACACTTGCGATTTTGGAAAAAAGTATCTACATTTGCGGCAAACCAATCCCGTAAACGGAACGAAGCAATGAGGAGCGACCACGACGATGAAACGAAAGATCCGACCGCGACGGTGCGCATTGTCGACATCGCGCGTATGGCCGGGGTCTCGACCGCGACGGTCGATCGCGTGATCCATCGTCGCGGCAAGGTTTCGGCCGGGAATCTGGCCCGGATCAACGAGGTGCTCGAACGGGTTCACTATCGTCCCAATCTGATTGCGCGTTCGCTGGCTTCGGGACGGCAGTACGTTGTGGCGGTGGTGACGCCCCGCTTCGCCGAGGGCGAGTATTGGGCCGATTTCGAGGCGGGCATTCAGCGCGCCGAGGCAGAGGCCCGACGCTTCAATGTGGTGGTGCGACGTTTCGGATTCGATCAGTACGACCGTTCGTCGTTCGAACGGCTGCTCGAACTCCTGCGTCGTGAATCGTTCGATGCGGCGGTGCTGGCCACGCTCTTCGCCGAACGGGTTGTCCCCTTCACCGGGGAGCTGGACCGTCGCGGCATCCCTTACGTTTTTGTCGATTCGGATCTGCCGGAGTGCCGGCGGATGGCCTACTTCGGCACGTCGTCGTTCGATGCCGGGGTGGTGGCCGCGCGGCTGCTCTTCGAGCGGATGGAGGCCGGGGCCGACATTGTCGTGGGGAACATCCGCCATCGCGGCGAGGGCGGTTCGAACCAGTGCCGCGAACGCGAACGGGGATTCCGCGACTACCTCGCACGGCACGACTTCGGCGGCCGGCTGCTCGATGTCGAACTGCGGCTCGACGACGAGGCCTGCAACGCCCGTACGCTGGATGATCTGTTTGCGCGCCATCCGTCGATTGCCGGCGCCGTGACGTTCAACTCGACCTGCTACATCCTGGCGGGCTATCTCGCCTCCAGGCGGCGTTCGGAGGTGCGGCTGGTGGGCTACGACGTGATCGAACGCAACCGGCGGATGCTCTCCGAAGGCATCGTCACGGCACTCGTGGCGCAGCGTCCCGAGGTGCAGGGCTACCGCGGGGTGATGTCGCTGTGTGCATGGCTGGTCGAGGGGGTGCGCCCCGCATCGGTCAACAACCTGCCGATCGACATTCTGGTAAAGGAAAACATTGCATACTATACCAACAACATTATTTGAACCAGTTATGAAAAATTTGTTTGACATTCGCGACCGCGTCGTCGTCGTGACGGGCGGAGCCGGAATTCTGGGACGTTCGATCTGTGCCTACCTGGCTGAACAGGGGGCGAAAGTCGTGGTGTTGGACCGCGACGCAAAGGCCGGCGAGGAGCTGGTGGGCTCGATCCGTGAGAAGGGCGGCGAGGCGCTGTTCCTTACGACCGACGTGCTGAACCGCGAGGCCCTCGAAGCCAACCGCGACGCCATCCTCAAGGCCTATGACCACATCGACGTGCTGCTGAATGCCGCCGGCGGCAACATGGGCGGTGCGACGATTGCCCCCGACAAGTCGTTCCTCGACCTCGAGGTCGACGCCTTCAAGAAGGTCGTGGATCTGAACCTCTTCGGCACGGTGCTCCCGACGACGGTCTTCGGCGAGGCGATGACGGCCCGCCGCAAGGGTGTGATCGTCAACTTCTGCTCCGAGTCGGCGC
>CALUKH010000021.1 GCA_944321185.1 uncultured Alistipes sp.
CGCGATCTGGAGTGGGAGGAGAAGGTGCTCAAGATCTGCCGCGAGAGCGGTGTGGGCGCCCAGTTCGGCGGCAAGTATCTCGTGCACGACGTGCGGGTGATCCGCGCACCGCGTCACGCCGCTTCGTGCCCCGTGGCCATCGGCGTCAGCTGCTCGGCCGACCGTAACATCAAGGCCAAGATCACGCCCGAGGGCATCTTCCTCGAGGAGCTGGAGAAGAATCCGGCCCGCTTCCTGCCGGCCGAGGCTCCGGCCATGTCGCCGGCCGTCGATATCGACCTGGACGAGGGTATGGACAAGGTGCGCGAGATCCTTACGAAATACCCGATCAAGACGCGTCTGAACCTGCGCGGTACGCTCATCGTGGCCCGCGACATCGCCCACGCCCGCATCAAGAAGATGCTCGACGAAGGCAAGCCGATGCCCGAATACTTCAAGAAACACCCGGTCTACTACGCCGGTCCGGCCAAGACGCCGCAGGGCATGGCTTCGGGATCGTTCGGCCCGACGACGGCCGGACGTATGGACCCCTACGTGGATCTGTTCCAGAAACACGGCGGTTCGCTGGTGATGGTGGCCAAGGGCAACCGCTCGCAGGCCGTCACGGATGCCTGCAAGGCCAACGGCGGATTCTATCTGGGTTCGATCGGCGGTCCGGCCGCCATTCTGGCCAAGAACTCGATCAAGTCGGTCGAGGTGGTGGACTTCCCCGAACTGGGCATGGAGGCCGTTCGCAAGATCTATGTCGAGAACTTCCCGGCATTCATCATCGTCGACGACAAGGGCAACGACTTCTTCGCCGAATTCAAACACTGAAATTCCGCCGTCGGCAGATACTAAAGGACGGCGCGATGCGTTGTACTTCCGAAAGGAAGGATGAGGCAACCCTCTTCCCGGAACGCAGCGTTCCGACGGCCGGCCGCAGATGGCCGGCCGTGCGGGTTGCGGTGTGCATGATTAACCGATCTATCGCTTTGTATTTGTGATGAGAGCTTTCTTTGCGAAATTGACGCTGGTGGTGCTTCTCGTGGCGACGGTCTTCCCGGCCCGGGCCGACGAGGAGGTCACCTTCGAGGCCAACTCTCCGCTGACGGTTGCCGTCGGCGGGGCGTTCCGTGTGGAGTTCTCGCTCAATGCCAAACCCGACAAGGGATCGTTCCAGGCCCCGTCGTTCGAGGGATTCGACGTGCTGGCCGGACCCGCGGAGTCCACGGGCTCCTCGATCCAGTTCATCAACGGAACGATGACCAAGAGCGTGAGCCATACCTATACCTATGTCCTGCTGCCGCAGTCGGCGGGGACGGTGACGATCGGCGCGGCCGAGGTGAAGGTCGACGGTCGGACCTACCGTACCCGGGAGTTGCCGATCGAGGTGGTGGACGAGGGGGACGGCGGCCGCTCGCAGCAGCAACAGCAGCCGTCCGATGACGCGGATCGCAGCGATGCCCAGAGCCGGATCGGCAAGGATGACATTCTGTTGCGGGCCGTCGTGTCGCGCACGTCGGTCTACAAGAACGAACCGCTGCACGTGGCCTTCAAACTCTATACGCGTGTGCCGTTTGCGAACGTGGTGCCCGAATCGGTGCCGTCGTTCGACGGCTTCTGGTCGCAGGATCTGACCGATCCGAACTACGAACAGGTCGGCCGCGAAACCTACAACGGCAAGGTCTACGAAACGCGTGTGCTGGCCGACTATCTGCTCTATCCGCAGCAGGTCGGCACGTTGACGATCGATCCGCTGCAGATCACCGTCGTGGCGCAGGTCATCATTCAGAGCCGGCATGCCGATCCCTTCTTCGGGATGGGCCGCGAGGTGCTGAACGTACCCAAAAAGCTCCAGAGCCAGCGTGTCTCGGTGACGGTCAAGCCGCTCCCGGACGGGGCGCCCGCCAGCTTCAACGGCGCCGTGGGCTCGTTCAAGATGGATGCGGAGCTGCCCTCCGAACGCCTGACGGCCAACTCCGGGGCCAATGCCACGGTCAAGATTTCGGGTGAGGGCAACCTGACCTTCGTGCAGGCGCCGAAACTGCAGCTCCCCGCGTCGTTCGAACTCTACAACGTCAAGACCACCGAGTCGATCAACGCCACGACGTCGGGAATCACCGGTTACCGTCAGTTTGAATACCCGTTCATCGCACGGGCCGAGGGTAGCTATGAGATCGAACCGATCGAGTTCTCCTATTTCGACCCGCAGCGTCGGGAGTATGTGACGCTCCGCTCGCGGGCGGTGACCTTCGAGGTGGCGCCCGATGCACGGGGCGGCGGCGAAGCGGTGGTGATGCAGGGCCGTGGCGTCTCGAAGGAGGATGTCCGTCAGCTGGGGCAGGATATCCGCTTCATCAAGCTGGGCGCTCCGCAGTTGCGGACGGTTGCCGCACCGTTCCTCTTCGGAACGGCCTACTGGATTATCCTGGCCGTGATCGTGATCCTCTTCGCACTGATCTACGTGGCGTTGCGGCGTCAGATCCGCGAGTCGCAGAATGTGGCGCTCGTGCGCGGCAAACGGGCCAACAAGGTCGCCGTACAGCGCTTCCGCATGGCCAAACGCTACATGGAGGAGCAGAACCGTCACGCTTTCTACGAGGAGATGCTGCGGGCGCTGTGGGGATACATGAGCGACAAGTTCAACATCCCGATGGCCAACCTCACGAAGGAGAATGTCCGCGAGGAGCTCAACAAGCGCGGCGTTGCGGCGGAGATCGCCCAGAGCTTCACGAACATCATCACCCGTTGCGACGAGGCACAGTATTCGCCCGTCGAGTCGACACGCATGAGCGACGTCTACTCCGAGGGTGTGAACCTGATTTCGCAGATCGAATCGGTAATCAAACGGTGATCGAATCATGAAACGACTGATTTTGTTCCTCATACTGGCCTGGGGCGTGGGCGAGGCCCGCTCCCAGCAACCGGCCGACACGACGGCGGCCGATACGTTGGCCGAGGCACAAGCCCCTGCGACGACGGGTGAAGCGTCGGCTGCAACCGGCGCCGAGACGCCCGAACAGTTGTGGGATCGTGCCAATGAGGCCTATGTCAACGGCGACTACCATGCCGCGACGACGGCCTATGAAGCGATCCTGGACCGTGGCCTGAGCTCCGTGAAACTCTACTACAACCTGGGCAACTCCTGCTTCAAGGAGGGACGCCTGGGCGAGGCGATCCTCTACTACAACCGGGCTCTGCGCATGGCGCCGGGCAACGACGATATCCGCTACAACCTCGAAGTGGCCGAGTCGCGCACGAAGGACAACATCGAACAGATCCCGGAGTTCTTCCTCACGCAGTGGCTGCGCAGCGTGCGCCACGTGATGAGTTGTACGGCCTGGAGCCTGTTGTCGCTGGCGGCACTGATGTGCGCGTTGGTGCTGTTCCTGGTCTATCTGCTGGCACGGCGGTTGTCGTGGCGCAAGGGGGGATTCTACGGGACGATGGTGGCCGTGGTGCTCTTCATCGCCACGACCTCGTTCGCCATGGGCGAGCGTCGCGAGATGCTCGACCAAACGCAGGCCGTGGTCATGTCGCTCTCGACGGCCGTGAAGAGTTCGCCCGACAAGTCGGCTACGGACCTCTTCGTGCTGCACGAGGGGACGCGCGTCGAGATCACCGGACGCCTCGAAGGGTGGTGCGAAATCACCATCGCCGACGGCAAAAAGGGGTGGCTCGAGGAGAAAACGATCGAGACGATTTAGATGTCGCAGCTCTTGCAGAATGTGGTCGGGGAGTTGTCGAAACTCCCGGGTGTCGGACGTCGGACCGCCCTGCGGCTGGCGATCCACCTGCTGCGGATGGATCGCGAGTCGGTGGCCGAGATGACCGAAAGCATTGACCGCTTCCGCAACGAGATCCGCTACTGCGCGCAGTGCAACAACCTATCCGACGAGGAGATCTGCCCGATCTGCGCCGATCCGGATCGCGATCATGCGACGATCTGTGTTGTGGAACAGGTGGCCGACGTGCTGTCGATCGAGAATACGCACCAGTACAAGGGTCTTTACCACGTGCTGGGCGGGCTGATCTCGCCGATGCAGGGGATTTCGCCCTCGGATCTGAAGATCGATCTGCTGTGCGACCGCATTGCGGCGGGGGGTGTCAGGGAGGTGATCCTGGCCATCTCGACCTCGGTCGAGGGTGAGACGACGCTCTTCTACCTGATGAACCGTCTGCGGCACTTTGCCGGCCTGAAGGTCACCTCGATAGCTCGGGGCATCGGCTTCGGCGACGAGTTGGAGTATGTCGACGAGTTGACGATTACCCATGCGTTGCGCAACCGCCGCGAAATCGAGTAACCGGGGGCCGCGAAGAGGGGGCCGCGAAGAGGGGGGCTGCGAAGAGAGGGGCCGCGAAGAGAGAGGACCGGTGAGAAATCGGTAGGCCAACAAGAAACCGGGGAGTTGGCGAAGCTGCGAAGGCCCGGCGAGAGACCGGAGACGATGAGGATGCGGTGGCCTGGACGTGAACCACGACCTGAAGCGGAGCTCTCCGGAGCGGGCGGCACGCGAAGGTGCAGAGACAGTCCGGGTACGGAATCTGTCCCCAAACAATGGGAGCATAAACGTGTGTAAAAGATAGAAAAGAACCATATATAAACTTTTTTTGAACGTTTTAAACAAACGAACTATGGAATTTCTGACAAACGAAAAACTCACGATCGTGGGTGCAGCCGGTATGATCGGCTCGAACATGGCGCAGACGGCCCTGATGATGCGTCTTACGCCGAACATCTGCCTCTATGACCCGTTTGCTCCGGCACTGGAGGGTGTTGCCGAGGAGCTTTATCACTGCGCCTTCGAGGGTGTGAACATCACCTGGACGACCGACGTCAAGGAGGCCCTGACGGGTGCCGCTTATGTGGTATCGTCGGGCGGTGCTGCCCGCAAGGCCGGCATGACGCGTGAGGACCTGCTCAAGGGCAACGCTCAGATCGCCGAGGACTTCGGTAAGAACATCAAGGCCTACTGCCCCGATGTAAAGCATGTGGTCGTTATCTTCAACCCGGCCGACATCACGGGTCTGATCGCCCTGATCTACAGCGGTCTGAAGCCGTCGCAGCTGACGACGCTGGCAGCGCTGGATTCGACGCGTCTGCGTTCGGAACTGGCCAAGTACTTCAAGATTTCGCCCGACGAGGTGCGCAACTGCCGTACGTACGGCGGCCACGGCGAGCAGATGGCCGTCTTCGAGTCGACGACGATGGTTGCCGGCAAGCCCCTTTCGGAGCTCATCGGCAAGGAGATGCCCGAGGCTGACTGGGCAGCGCTGCAGCAGCGTGTGATCCAGGGCGGCAAGCACATCATCGATCTGCGCGGCCGTTCGTCGTTCCAGAGCCCGGCTTATGTCTCGATCTGCATGATCGCTGCCGCCATGGGTGGCAAACCCTTCGAGTATCCGGCCGGAACCTACGTGCACAACGGTGAGTTCAACCACATCCTGATGGCCATGGAGACCGAGATCACGAAGGATGGCGTTCACTACAAGGATGTCAAGGGCACGCCCGAGGAGCACAAGAAGCTCAAGGAGAGCTACGAGCACCTTTGCAAGCTGCGTGACGAGGTGATCGAGATGGGTGTTCTGCCCGCCATCGACAAGTGGGGCGAGCTGAACCCGAACCTCAAGTAATCGGATCCCCATCCGACAAAGTGACGAAACCGTCCTTCCCGTGCGGGAGGGCGGTTTCTCGTTGCTGGAGGGGGCGTCGGCGCATCAAGGGAGAAGGATGGGCGGCGCAACATGAGAACGGCGGAACCGGACATCCGGTTCCGCCGTTTGCGTGGGGTGAGGTGCCGTTTATTGGGCCGCCGGGGCTGGAATAGCCTGGAAGACGGCCCGCAGTTCGCCGTTGGAGAGGATCAGCAGCATCGGACCGTCCATATCGTAGTGGGTGGCCGATTCGAGTGCCTCGATGAAGGCCTGTTCATGCTTGGCGTCGGGGCAGGCCATGCGCGTCGAGGCCAGCGGACCGATCTTCAGCGAGCGATCCTTATCGCTCTGGTAGGGTCCCGTAATGCGGTTGCACGACCCTACACCCGTGAGTTGGCCCGTCTGTTCGGAGAGCGTCAGGGTGAAGGTGCCTTCCGAGGGGCGGATCGTCTCGCCGCCGAGCTGGATCAGCTGCCATTCGGTACCGGCCAGTGGCCGGCGGGTTTTCTTCTGGTAGGAGCGGCAGGGGCAGCAGCCGGCCATAAGAAGCACGAGCCCAGCCACTACCGCAGTACGAAACAGATTTTTCATGGTTTTTACGTCGGGTTTTGCTGCAAATATAGAGAATAAATCGTACCTTTGATGTCCCAAAAACACATTGGCATATGAAAAAGATCATCGCATCACCGCTGGCCCCCAAAGCCGTGGGGCCTTATTCCCAGGCCGTTGAGACGGGCGGAACGCTTTATGTTTCGGGCCAGCTGCCGATCGACGGCGCTACGGGCAAGATGCCCGAAGGCGTTGAGGCTCAGACCCGTCAGTCGCTGACCAACATCGGGCATATCCTCCGTGAGGCCGGTTATGACTTCTCGGACGTGGTGAAGACGACCGTTTTGTTGCAGTCGATGGGCGATTTTGCGGCGATGAATGCCGTCTATGCGGAGTTCTTTACGGCGGAGATGCCCGCCCGGGTGTGCTACCAGGTAGCGGCCCTGCCGATGGGGGCTCTGGTGGAGATCGATGCCGTGGGTGTGAAATAGAGATCCCCTGAAACGAGTGAGCGCGCCCTGGGGACCCTGGGGCGCGCCTTTTCGCCTATTGTAGATAAATTGTCGATAAGTTTGGTTCCGCGGATTGGCTTTTTAAGGGGAAAAGTCGGAAATTTGTAGAACCGCGCATCTCCTCCGACCGTCATGTGCCGATGAGTTCCGAAGGGGAACAAAAAAGTGGAAATATCGAAGAATCAGATAAGTATCAAGTCATTATGTCGCAAACATCAAATACGAAGGCTCCGCAGAAGGTCGATTACAACGAGGCGGTTGCCGAGTCGAAGAAGTACTTCGAGGGGGATGACCTTGCCGCCACGGTGTGGGTGAGCAAGTATGCCCTGAAGGACTCCTTCGGAAACATCTACGAGCGTTCGCCGCGCGAGATGCACGAACGCATCGCCGCCGAGATCGAGCGTATCGAACGCAAATACCCGAACCCCCTCTCCAAGGAGGAGGCTTTCGATCTGCTCGACCATTTCCGCTACGTCATCCCGCAGGGCGGCCCGATGACCGGTATCGGCAACAACTTCCAGGTGGCGTCGCTGTCGAACTGCTTCGTCATCGGCCACAAGCATCCGGCCGATTCCTACGGCGGCATCTTCCGCATGGACGAGGAGCAGGTGCAGTTGATGAAACGCCGCGGCGGCGTGGGCCACGACCTCTCGCATATCCGCCCGACGGGCAGTCCGGTGCTGAACTCGGCCCTCACGTCGACGGGTATCGTCCCCTTCATGGAGCGCTACTCGAACTCGACGCGCGAGGTGGCGCAGGACGGACGCCGCGGTGCGCTGATGCTCACCCTCTCGATCAAGCACCCCGATGCCGAACGCTTCATCGACGCCAAGGTCGACACGGGCAAGGTGACCGGCGCCAACGTCTCGATCAAGATCGACGACGAGTTCATGCGTGCGGCGCTGGCCGGCAAGAAGTACCACCAGCAGTTCCCGATCGATTCGGACCACCCGAAGTACGAGCAGGATATCGATGCCCGCAAACTCTGGGAGAAGATCATCCACAATGCCTGGAAGTCGGCCGAACCGGGCGTGCTGTTCTGGGATACGGTCATCCGCGAAAGCATCCCCGACTGCTATGCCGACGAGGGCTTCGTGACCGTCTCGACCAACCCCTGCGGTGAGATTCCGCTCTGCCCCTACGATTCGTGCCGGCTGCTGGCGATGAATCTCTTCAGCTATGTGGACAACCCGTTCAAGCCGGATGCGAAGTTCAACTTCGAGAAGTTCCGCGACCACGTGGGCAAGGCCATGCACATGATGGACGACATCATCGATCTGGAGCTGGAGAAGGTCGAGCAGATCATCCACAAGATCGAAAACGATCCCGAGGATCTGGATGTCCGTCGCGTGGAGCTGGAGCTCTGGAAGAAGATCCGCACGATGGCCCTCAAGGGCCGCCGCACGGGCCTCGGCATCACGGCCGAAGGCGACATGCTGGCCGCTCTGGGGCTGCGCTACGGTTCGCCCGAGGCGATCGATTTCGCCGTCGAGGTACAGAAGACCCTGGCGCTGGCCGCCTATCGGGCTTCGGTGAAGATGGCTGCCGAGCGCGGTCCGTTTCCGATCTACGACACGGCCAAGGAGGTGAACAACCCGATGATCGCCCGTATCCGCGAGGCCGATCCCGAACTCTACGAGGAGATGGCCAAGGTCGGACGCCGCAACATTGCCATGCTGACCATCGCCCCGACGGGCACCACGTCGCTCATGTCGCAGACCACGTCGGGCATCGAACCCGTCTTCCGCACGGTCTACAAGCGCCGCCGCAAGATCAACCCCTCGGACCACGACACGCATGTCGACTACGAGGACGAAACGGGCGAAAAGTTCCAGGAGTACAACGTCTACCACCACAACTTCGTGAAGTGGCTCGAGGCCAACGGCTACGACACCTCGAAGCTGGCCACGATCTCCGACGAGGAGCTCGACGAGTGGGTGAAGGCTTCTCCCTACCACGGCGCCACGGCCAACGACATCGACTGGGTGGCCAAGGTCAAGATGCAGGGAGCCATCCAGAAGTGGGTCGACCACTCGATCTCGGTGACGGTCAACCTGCCGAACAACGTCTCGGAGGCGCTGGTGGCCGATGTCTACCGTACGGCCTGGGAGTGCGGCTGCAAAGGCGTGACGGTCTATCGCGACGGCTGCCGCTCGGGCGTGCTGATCGACAAGAACTCGAAGAGCAAAAGCACCTGCGAGGAGCATCCGGGCGTGGTTCCGAAGCGCCCGAAGTCGATCCCGGCAGACATCGTCCGCTTCAAGAACGGCTCGGAGGACTGGATCGCCTTCGTCGGCCTGCAGAACGGCCGTCCGTACGAGATCTTCACCGGTAAGATCGAGGAGGATGCCATGTACATCCCGCCCAAGATCAAGAAGGGCTACATCATCAAGGTCCGCGAGGAGGACGGTACCAAACGCTACGACTTTCAGTATACGGACCGTTACGGATACACGAATACGATCGGCGGCATCTCGCGTCTGTTCAACGAGGAGTTCTGGAACTACGCCAAGCTGATTTCGGGCGTGCTTCGCCACGGCATGCCGATCGAAAAGACGGTTTCGCTCATCGAATCGCTGCATCTGGACAGCGTCTCGATCAATACCTGGAAGACGGGTGTCTGCCGCGCACTGAAGCAGTATATCGTCGATGGTACGAAGTCCAAAGGCAAGTGTCCGAGCTGCGGTCAGGAGAACATGGCCTACCAGAACGGCTGCCTGACCTGTATGTCCTGCGGCTACTCGAAATGCGGTTGATGGTGTTCTAAACCGCATATAAATTGTCCAGAAAAGGCCCGGAGTATGCTCTTCGGGCCTTTTCTTGCACAAAAGAAGCTTTTTCTGCATTTTTTTTGCCGGCAAAACGTGCTGAATTGTAAAAAAATGCGTACTTTTACGACAAGTATGTGAAAGGATAGAACCATAATAAATTGCATCGATATGAAGAAAATTTTCCTGACTTTCATGCTCGCGGCCTTTGCGGCTTCGGCCTGGGCCGAAGGCACTCCCAAGAAGCCGAGCTTCTCGGGTTTTGTCTCCAACGGTTTCTGGGATAACTGGGAAGTGTCGGCCGGCCTGGGTGGCGGTACGGCCTTCTCGAACAGCGGCAACCTCGGTTCGTGGGGCGACCGCTTCGGCTTTGAGGGTAATGTCTCGCTGACCAAATGGTTGCATCCGGTTGTCGGTCTGCGCGGTCAGCTGCAGGGCGGCTGGTTCAACAATACCGACGCCGATCTGGGTAAACTGTCCTGGCCGTATCTGTTTGCTCATACCGACCTGATGATCAACGCCTCGAACTGGATCGGCGGCTATCGTGAGGATCGTGCCTGGTACGGCGTTCCGTTCGTCGGCTTCGGATATGTAGCCTCGAACTTCACGGACGGCAGCCAGCGTGACAGCCACAAGGGTGCCAACCAGGAGTTCGCCGTTACGGCCGGTTTGCTCAACAAGTTCCGTCTGTCGCCCGCCTTCGATTTCAACATCGAACTCAAGGGCCTGATCACCAAGGCGGAACTCTGCCCGGCATCGGTTGGCGGTGCCTATATGCTCGGCTTCACGGCGACGGCCGGTATCACCTACCGCTTCAACCAGCGCAACTGGGAGCGCGGCGTTCCGGGCTATACGGCCGAAGACATCCGTGCATTCCAGGATGCCGTAGCAGCCGGCAATGCGGCTCTCGAGGCTTCGAAGGCCGAGAATGCCCGCCTGAACAAGAAACTGTCGGAGGCCGAGGCTGCTGCCAAGGCTGCCAAGACGGCTGCTGCCAAGGCTGAAGCCAAGGCTGCCGCAGAGGCCAAGATGGTGAACGCCTCCATGCCGACGTCGATCATCCTCTACGATTATAGCATGTCGAAGCTGACGGCCAAGGACAAGACGCGTCTGGAGCTGACGGCCGATCTGATCAAGAATGGTCCGAAGGATCGGGTCTACACGATCCAGGGTCACGCCGATCAGCAGACCGGAACGGCTGCCGGTAACAAGCGTGTTGCCGAGAACCGTGCCAAGAATGTGTACGACTACCTGATCAAGTGCGGTGTGAACCCCAAGCAGCTGACCTACGAAGGTCTCGGCAACGAGCCCGATGTCTACAAGAACATCCAGAAGGCCAACCGTTCTGTGATCATCAAGTAACAACCACCCCGGCTCGATCGGAGCCGATTGAAAAAGAGCAGCCCGCTCGTATGTGGGTTGCTCTTTTTTGTGTTGTTGGGCGGATTTCAGGAAGATGCCGTTGCCGTGCAGATTGAAATGGGGACGCCGGTTGAGATGTCCATTTGTGCCGATAGCGGTTTCTGTACAGGGGTGAGGCTTCGGAGGGCGGCGGTTGACCGTTATTGGGACGGGTCTGTCCGGAAATAGGAAAAGGCTTTTGCCGGGGTGAAGCTTGGTTGAAGCTTTTACGGCCGGAGTTCGGGGGCGTCAGCGGATGATGACCGCATTGACCAGGCGGACACCCGATCGCCGATTGATCTCCTCTTTGAGGGCCTCGCGCTGGTAGAAAAGCTCCGAGCGGACGACGCTCGACTGAATTCGGACGTAAAGAATGTGCTTGTCGAGCCGCAGTTCGGTGGTCATGTCGGCCACACGGTCACCAACCACCTCGCGCCACGTGTCGGGCAGCTTCCCTTCGGCTACCTTCGCAGCTACGTACGGGCGTTTGAAGAACTCCTCCAGCAGTTCGCCCATCATCATGGTTTTCGTGCGTCTCATGTCTGGTTCGAATTGGTGTGTGTGTCGATGGTTTCGGATTCCGGTTCTTCGCCGGTGTCCGAACCGGGTGCTTCTGTCGTGCCGGGTTCGGGATCAGACTCTTCGGCGTGCTCTTTTCCGGGGACCTCGGAGGTTGTCACCCCATCGTCCGATGCGGTCCGGCGCTCCTGGGTGACGGCGCCGTCGGCCACAGCAAAGAGGGCGTACTCGCCTCCCGCCCGATCGAGAATCGTCTTCAGGCGCGTCGGGTTGCAGTCTGAAATGAGAATCTGTCCGAAGGTCTCGTCCGATACCAGCCGAATCAACTGTTCGACACGTCCGGCGTCGAGCTTGTCGAAAAGATCATCCAGCAGCAGAATCGGCCGTTCGTGCTTCTCCTCGGCCACAATGGCGTACTGGGCCAGCTTGAGGGCGATGAGGAAGGACTTTTGCTGTCCCTGCGAGCCGTATTTGCGCAGCGGGTAGCCGCCGATCTTCAATACCAGATCGTCGCGGTGGATGCCTGACGTCGTGAATTCGTTGACGAGATCCTTCTGCCGGGCCGCCTGGAGAATCTCCTCGAACGGCCGTTCGTTCAACTCCGATTTGTAGAGCAGTTCGACCTGCTCGCGGTCCTCGGAGAGCATGCGGTAGTACTTCGCGACGATGGGTTGCAACCGCCGGGCGAACTCCTCGCGGCAGGCGTGGATCACCCCTCCGTGGTCGCAGAGCTGGCGGTCGTAGATCTGAAGCATCGTCTCGTCGGGGTGCATCTTGAGCAGGCGGTTGCGCTCGGCCAGCACGGCGTTGTAGCGCATCACGGCCTGGAGATAGCTGCGGTCCAGCTGCGAGATGAAGGCGTTGAGGTAGCGGCGGCGTTCATCGGCGGCGTCGGAGATCAGCGCACTGTCGGCCGGCGAGACGATCACGGCGGGGATCAGCCCCACGTGGTCCGACAACCGATCGTACTCCTTACCGTTGCGTTTGAGGATCTTGCCGCCCTTGCGCGAGAACGTGCAGGCGATCACCTCGCGTTTGCCCGCATCGGTCAGGTAGTTCCCCTCGATGAGGAAGAAGTCGGCATCGTGGCGGATGCTCTGGCCGTCGGTCATCTGCAGCGACGACTTGCACATCGACAGGTAGTAGACCGCATCGATGACGTTGGTCTTTCCGGCGCCGTTGTCGCCCACCAGGGCGTTGATTCCGGGGCACAGCGCGAGCTCCTCCTGACGGATGTTTTTGAAATTCAGCAGCGCTATTTTCTTCAGATACATAGGACAAAAATACAAAAAATCCGGACACGACATTGCACATTGTGAATAGTTTTGTATCTTTGCAAACTATCGTACGGATTATAAACTAAAAACATTCGATACACTATGGCAAAACAGAACGTCGCCGAACCGGAATCTCTCGGCGAGGCAATGAACAAAACGGAGCTCTTTTTCGAAAAGAACGGTCGCATGATGTCCTACATTTTCCTGGGACTGCTGATCATTGCGGCGCTGATTTTCGGCTATCGGTCGTTGGTCGTCCTGCCGCGTGCCGAGAAGGCCGCCGAGATGATCGCCGAGGCTCAGAACCGTTTCGATGCCCAGACTCCCGATTTCGAACTGGCTCTGCACGGTGACGCCAACGGCGCCGGCTTCCTCGACGTGGTCGAGAAGTACGGTTCGACGCCCTCGGGCAACCTCGCCAAACACTATGCCGGTATCTGCTACCTGCGGACGGGCGACCTGGAGAATGCCGCGAAATATCTGGCCAAGTTCTCGCCCGTGAAGGGGCTTCCCGGAGCCCTGATCAACGCTCAGAACTACGGTCTGCAGGGCGATGTTGCCGTCGAGCAGCAGAACTATGCCCAGGCCGTGAAGTTCTATGAGAAGGCCGTGGAGGCTGCCGACAACAACATGACGGCTCCGATGTACCTGCGCAAGGCCGGTTTGGCCGAGCAGGCTCAGGGCAACAGCGAGAAGGCCGCCGCCTTCTACGAGCGCATTCTGACGTCGTACCCCGCCTCGATGGAGGCTCGTGATGCCGAGAAGCTGCTCGGCAGCGTGAAATAGTTCCGACCATGGCGACACGGAATCACAATCTTTCGAAATTCGATTCACCGCTGCCGTCGGCTGCGGACATGCGGTTCGGCATCGTCGTGGCCGAATGGAACCGTGAGGTGACCGAGGCCCTGCTCGAGGGGGCCGTGCGGACCCTGCGGGCGGCCGGTTGCCCCGACATGAACATTCAGGTGAAGTATGTCCCCGGGACCTTCGAACTGGCTCTCGGCGCACAGTTCTTCGCCGAGTATACGGATGTCGATGCCGTGATTGCGCTGGGGTGTGTGATCCAGGGCGATACGCGTCATTTCGACTTCATCTGCCAGGGGGTGACGCAGGGCATCACGCAACTGCAGATCCAGTGGAACATGCCCATCTCGTTCGGCGTGCTGACGGTCAACGACATGCAGCAGGCGTTGGATCGCTGCGGCGGGCGCCTCGGCAACAAGGGTGACGAGGCTGCGGCTGCGGCCATCAACATGGTGAAACTGCAGATCGACATGGAGGCTGCTTCGCCCGAGAAGGAGCCCGATCGTCGCAATATCAACTGATCGGGGGCCTGGGACGGGGGCTTTTGTTAATCCGTTCAAATGCAAAACGGACATTGCACGCGTGCAATGTCCGTTTTTTTGTCGCGGTGGCCGTGGGGAGCCCGGTGTTGATTGACCGGGGACTGCCGCAGGGGGGACTGCCACAGAGGGAGAACTGTCGGTCGGCGGAGCCTGTCGCGTTGGCCGGAGCCTGCGGGAGGCTGTTGCGGGTCGGTATATGCGCTGCCGAGGGGCGCCCGTTCAGAATACCCCCAGATTGTCGAGGAACAACAGCAGCATGACCAGCGGGCAGAAGTAACGCAGCAGCACGATGAAGAGTCGGTAGATGCGGAACTTCAGGGTGCCGCAGTTGGTGATCTGATCCTTGAGGACCTGCTGGTCGAGCTTCCATCCGACGAAGATGCAGGTGAAGAATCCGCCGACGGGCAGCATGATGTTGGCCGTGACGTAATCCAGCAGGTCGAACAGATTGAGCCCGAAGAGGGTCCAGCCGCTCAGAACTCCCACCGACAGCGATGCCAGGGCTCCCAGAACGGTTGTCGAGAGGGTGGTGGTCCAGGCGGCGGCGCGGCGGCTCATGTGCCACTCTTCGTGGAGATAGGCCGTGATGACCTCGTGCAGCGAGATGGTCGACGTAAGTGCCGCGACGACCAGCAGCAGGAAGAAGATCGCCGACCAGACCATGCTCAGCGGCATGCCGTTGAAGATGCTGGGCAGTGTGATGAAGACCAGCGAAGGTCCCGACGTCGGTTCGATTCCGACGCTGAAGACCGCCGGGAAGATCACCACGCCGGCCAGAACGGCCACCATCGTGTCGAGGATCGTGACGTTGAGCGCCGTGTGGCGCAGGTTGGTTTCGGGCTTGAAGTAGGAGGCGTAGGTGACCATCGTGCCGATGCCGATCGAGAGCGAGAAGAAGGCCTGCCCCAGTGCGACCAGAACCGTCGAGGGGGTCACCTTCGAGAAGTCGGGCTTGAAGAAGAAGCGCAAACCCTCTTCGCCGCCGGGCATCAGCAGCGAATGGATCGACAGCGCAATGAGGATGACGAAGAGCAGCGGCATCAGCACCTTGGCCGATCGTTCGATGCCCTTCTGTACGCCCAGTGCGATGACGAAGTGGGTGGCCAGAGCGAACAACGTCGTGTAGAGAACCGGCCGCCAGGGGTTGCGGATGAAGTTCGTGAAGATGGATTCATATTCGGCGGCGGTCGTATATTGCGCCAGACTGCCCGTCACGGAGTGGACCATGTATTCGGCCGTCCAGCCCGAGACCACGAAGTAGAATCCCAGGATGAGAAAGGCGGCCAGAACGCCGTTGTACCCCAGAAAACTCCATCGTCGGTCGAGTGCGCGGTAGGCGCCCACGGCGTTGAGATGCGAGGCGCGGCCCACGGAGAATTCGGCGATCATGAGCGGCAGTCCCATCAGGACGACGCAGAGGATGTAGATGACCAGGAAGGCTCCGCCGCCGTTGTCGCCGGCGACGTACGGAAAGCGCCAGATGTTGCCCAGCCCTACGGAACTGCCCGCGGCGACCAGTACGGCGCTCAGTTTTCCGCCCAGAGTGGCGCGGTTTTGTGAATGAGTATGCATAAGCGGACGTTTTGCAAAACGCCCGGCGGCAGGGAGTCCGCCCCCGGCTGCCGGGCGCTTCGGTTTATTTCTCCAGTACGACGCTCACCCGATCGATCTTGCCGCCGAGTGGAGGCGCCAGTTTCGAGACGGTGCATTTCACGTGCCGGACCGCGCTGAAACGGTCCTTGATGGCGTCGATGATATTCATGGCCACGCGTTCGATCGTATGCTGCGTGAGGGCCATCTGTTCGCGGACCACTTCGTAGACCGTCAGGTAGTTGACAGCCTTTTCGACGTTGTCTTCCGCGGCCACGTCGCCCAGTTCGGCCGTGATTTCCACGTCGACCGTGAAGCGGTTGCCGACCTTGCGTTCCAGTTCGTAACAGCCGTGCAGGGCATGGAACTCCATGCGTTGGAGGACGATGCGGTATTCCATCTCTATTCGGCGATCACGAGGTAGTAGTTCTTCTTGCCGCGCTGGACGAGGAGGTACTTGCCGGCGATCAGGTCGTCGGCCGTGACCGTGCGCTGGGCGTCGGTGATCTTTTCGCGGTTCATCGAGACGCCGCCGCCCTGGACGAGCTTGCGGCATTCGCCCTTCGAGGGGAAGATCCGGGCCTTTTCGGCGCAGAGATCCACGAACGGAACGCCGGCTTCGAGTTCGGTACGGGCCACGCGGAACTGCGGCACGCCTTCGAAGACCTGCAGCAGCGTCGCCTCGTCCAGACGTCGCAGCGCCTCGGAGGTAGCTCCGCCGAAGAGGATGTTCGAGGCCTCGACGGCCTTTTCGTACTCCTCGCGCGAGTGGATCATCGTGGTGACCTCCTGGGCCAGCCGTTTCTGCAGGACGCGCAGATGCGGGGCGGCATCGTGCTCGGCGATCAGGCCTTCGATCGTTTCGCGGTCGAGCAGCGTGAAGATCTTGATGTAGCGTTTGGCATCCTCGTCGCTGACGTTGAGCCAGAACTGGTAGAACTTGTAGGGCGACGTATAGCGCGGATCGAGCCAGACGTTGCCGCTCTCGGTCTTGCCGAATTTCGTGCCGTCGGCCTTGGTGATCAGCGGGCAGGTGATGGCAAAGGCTTCGGCTTCGGGTCCGAGTTTGCGGCGGATGAGCTCGGTGCCGGTGGTGATGTTGCCCCACTGGTCGGCGCCGCCGAGCTGGATCTTGCAGTTCATCGTCTGGTAGAGGTGCAGGAAGTCGTAGCCCTGAACCAGCTGGTAGGTGAACTCGGTGAACGACATGCCGTCGCCCTCGCCGTTGAAGCGCTTCTTGACCGAATCCTTGGCCATCATGTAGTTGACGGTGATGCACTTGCCGATGTCGCGGATGAAATCCAGGAACGTGAAGTCCTTCATCCAGTCGTAGTTGTTGACCATGCGGGCGGCGTTCGGCGCATCGGAGTCGAAGTCGAGGAGTTTCGACAGCTGGGCCTTGATGGCCTCCTGATTGTGGCGCAGGGTGGCTTCGTCGAGCAGGTTTCGCTCCTGCGACTTGCCCGACGGGTCGCCGATCATGCCCGTAGCGCCTCCGACGAGGGCCAGCGGACGGTGGCCGCACAGTTGGAAGTGCTTGAGGATCATCACACCCACCAGGTGGCCGATATGCAGCGAGTCGGCCGTGGGGTCGATACCCAGGTAGGCCGTCGTCATCTCTTTTTCCAGTTGTTCCTTGGCTCCGGGCATGATCGTGTGGATCATGCCGCGCCATTCGAGTTCTTCGATAAAGTTTTTTGTTGCCATATTTTTCAATCTCTCGTTTTGTTCTTGGTTCGTGTCCGGCGGGATGAGGCGATCCCCTCGCCTCTCCCCCCCCTCGGATTATTCGACCTCGAGATCCAGCGCCTTGCGCAGCTCGGTGAGCAGCGGATTCTTGTCGGTCATGTGTTTGACGCGGTCCTCGAGTTTGATGGGGCGTGCGGCCCGGATCTCCTCGTTGACCTCCACCTCCAGCTCCATGGCCCCCGTTACGCCGGCCAGTTCGGCGATGCGCATCAGCATGCCCGTTTTCGAGCGGAGAATCTCGTCGTGCAGCTCCCGGGTCTGGACGCTGACCGAGATTCGGTTGCCCTCGAAGCGCATCTCCTCGAAGACCGGTACGAAGCGCGGACGGCGTTCGCGGATGAGGTTCAGAATCTTCTCCCGGGCCGCCTCCAGTTTCTGCTGACACTGCGGATCGATCGTCACCGTTGCGGGCGAAGCCGTTTCATGGGCTTGTTCCACGCGGGCCTGCGGAGCGCCACCCGTAGCCAGCAGTTCGGCGAGCGACGTGCCTGAGATCAGCGGCTTGCGATGGGGCTGTGCCGTCGGCCGGGGTGTTGAACCGACCGTTGCCGGGGCGGCTGCCGATGCTGCGTTCGATGCCGGTGCAGTGCTTGGTGCCGGAGATGCTGTGGCCGTCGAAGTTGTCGGTGCAGCGCTTGGTGCCGGAGATGCTGTGGCCGTCGGAGCCGTCGGAGCCGCCGGCGCTGCCGCGGTTTGCGGCCCGGGACCCGCCGTGCCGACCGTGGCCGGACGGGGTGTCAATTCGGGAAGCGGATACTCCCCGGTGGAGATCAGGTCGTTATTTTTTTTTTGGCCGAGCCCTGCGATCTTCATCAGGCCCAGCTCGACGAGCAATCGTTGGTTCGACGACTGTCGGATCTTCCCGTCGAGATCCGTCAGCAGGGCGATGGCCCCGAAGAGGAAATCGACACTGCAGGCCTCCGCCTGCACGCGGTATCGTTCGAGCAGCGTGCCGGTCATCTCGATCAGCCGCAGCGTTTCGGGGCGTTTGGCCATCAGCAGGTCGCGCATGTGGCGGTTCAGGCCGGCCATGAAGGTCTGGCCCGAGAACCCCTTGGCGAGTACCTCGTCGAAGCGGATCAGCGCATCGACGTAATTGCCCTCGAGGAGCATCTTCGTGATGTCGAAATAGGTGTCGTAGTCCAGCACGTTGAGCGTCTGGGCGACGTGGCGGTAGTCGAGCGTCGTGCCGCAGAACGAGACGGCCTTGTCGAACATCGACAGTGCGTCGCGCATGCCGCCGTCGGCTTTTTGCGAGATGAGGTTCAGCGACTCCTCGTCGGCGGTGATTCCCTCTTGCGAGGCGATGTACTTGAGGTATTCGACCGAATCCTCGACGCGGATGCGGTTGAAATCATAGATCTGGCACCGCGAGAGGATCGTCGGCAGAATCTTGTGTTTTTCGGTGGTGGCGAGGATGAAGATGGCGTGGGCGGGGGGCTCTTCGAGGGTCTTCAGGAAGGCGTTGAAGGCCGCCGCCGAGAGCATGTGGACCTCGTCGATGATGAAGACCGAGTAACGGCCCACCTGCGGGATGATGCGTACCTGCTCGATGAGCGAGCGAATGTCCTCGACCGAGTTGTTCGATGCCGCGTCCAGTTCGTGGATGTTGAGCGAGCGCCCCTCGTTGAACGAGCGGCACGATTCGCACTCGTTGCAGGCTTCGGCGCCATGAGGATGGAGGCAGTTGATGGCCTTGGCGAAGATTCGCGCGCAGGTGGTCTTGCCGACACCCCGCGGACCGCAGAAGAGATAGGCGTGGGCCAACTGTCCGCGCTCGATGGCATTCTGAAGCGTGGAGGTGATATGTTTCTGTCCGACGACCGAGCGGAAGGTTGCGGGACGATATTTGCGTGCGCTGACGATGAAATCACTCATGGTGTTGCAAAGATATACAATATTATTCTTATTTTGGAGCCGGAAACCGATTTTCTGCCGCGTTGAAGGCGGTCGTCGGAGGCTTTTTCCCGGGATGGGTTCCCGGCGGGGCGGACGAGGCTGTCGGCGGAAGGGCGGTTTCCGAATGATGTCAAACCTTACAATTTACGGAATCGTATGAAGAGATGGATTCACATGGGAATGGCGGTGCTGATGGCGCTGCTGTTTGCGGGACGGTCGGTGGCACAGGAACCCGTCTGTCAATTGAGTACGCATATGCTGGATGTGTCGCGGGGGGTGCCGGCGGCCGGGGTGACGGTCGAACTTTCGCGCCAGACGTCTGACGGAGGCTGGCAGACGCTCGATCGGCGCGTGACCGACCGCAACGGACGCGTTGCCGATCTGCTGCCGTTGCGGGAGCCGGATGCCAACCGCGGAATCTACCGTCTGCGCTTCGAAACGCAACCTTACTTCGAGGCTCAGGGGCAGTCGTCGATCTATCCCTATGTCGAGGTGGTCTTCCGCATCGAGGGCGACGGCCACTACCACATCCCGATCACCATGTCGGCCAACGGTTATGCGACCTATCGCGGCAACTGACCGTCGGTGGTGGACTTTGCAGGGACGGGCTTGACCCGGCCCTCTCTGTCAGCGGGGGACTGAGGTCTCCCGCTTTTTTGTGGTCCGATGTCCGACGATGGCACCGGACGGAGGTTTCGGACTGCCGGATTGGCGGACGGTGTCAGTCGGCGTGTGACAATTTGTGACATTTTCGGCGAAAAGTGTGCCGAAATGTCCGGTTGCCGAACGTGGCAAGCCTTTTGCTCGGTAAGGAATTGAAATTGGAAAACAATAAAACAACACGGATATGAACATCAACACTTTAACCATCAAGGCGCAAGAGGCGCTGCAGGCGGCGCTCACTCTTGCCCGGGAGCGCGGACAGCAGGCTGTCGAACCGCTCCACATGCTTGCGGTGCTGATCCGCGAGGACGATTCGCTTGCAACTTTTCTGCTGGGGCGTGTCGGCGTGAACGTCCGCGGGCTGCGCGGCGAGGTCGACCGGGCCGTGGGGCAACTGCCCCGCGTCGAGGGCGGCAACGGCGAGCAGTATTTCTCGCAGGATGCGTCACGCGTCATCCAGCGTGCCGTTGACTTCACGAAGAACTTCGGCGACAAGTACGCTTCGGTCGAGCACCTGCTGCTGGGCCTGGTGGCCGAGCGCGGACAGGCGGCCGATCTGCTGAAGCGTGCCGGCGCCTCGGAGAAGGAGCTGATCGAGGCCATCCGGACCTTCCGTCAGGGTGCGACCGTCGATTCGCAGACCTCCTCGCAGGAGTTTGATGCGCTGGGCAAGTATGCCATCAACCTTAACGAACAGGCCCGGAGCGGCAAACTCGACCCGGTGATCGGACGTGACGAAGAGATCCGTCGGGTGCTTCAGATCCTGTCGCGGCGTACGAAGAACAACCCGATTCTGGTCGGTGAGCCGGGTGTCGGCAAGACGGCCATCGCCGAGGGTATTGCCCGCCGGATCATCGACGGCGATGTCCCCGAGAACCTGAAATCGAAGGTGATCTACTCGCTCGACATGGGTGCGCTGATCGCCGGTGCGAAGTATCAGGGAGAATTCGAGGAGCGTCTGAAGGCCGTCGTCAAGGAGGTCGTGGCCAGTGAAGGCGAGATCTTGCTCTTCATCGATGAGATCCACACGCTGGTCGGTGCGGGCAAGTCGTCGGGTGCGATGGATGCGGCCAACATCCTCAAGCCGGCACTGGCCCGTGGTGAACTGCGGACGATCGGTGCCACGACCCTCGACGAGTACCAGAAGTACTTCGAACAGGACAAGGCCCTCGAGCGTCGTTTCCAGAAGGTGATGGTCGACGAGCCGTCGCAGGAGGATGCCATTTCGATCCTGCGTGGTCTGAAGGAGCGTTACGAGAATCACCACCAGGTGCGGATCAAGGATGAGGCCATCATCGCGGCCGTCGAACTCTCGACGCGTTACATCACGTCGCGGTTCCTGCCCGACAAAGCCATCGACCTGATCGATGAGGCCGCTTCGCGGTTGCGTCTGGAGATGAACTCCGTGCCCGACGAGATCGATGCCCTCGACCGGAAGATCCGTCAGCTGGAGATCGAGCGCGAGGCGATCCGCCGCGAGAAGGACGAGGAGCGTATCGAGTCGCTGACCAGGGAGATCGACGACCTGAAGGCCAAGGACTCCGAGATGCGGGCCAAATGGCAGGGTCAGCGCGATCTGCTGAAGAAGATCCAGGCCAACAAGGACCGGATCGAACAGCTGAAGATCGAGGCCCAGCAGGCCGAGCGTCAGGGCGATTACGGCAAGGTGGCCGAGATTCGTTACGGCAAGATTCAGCAGGCCGAGAAGGAGATTGCCGCCTTCCAGGAGGAGTTCAAGATGGCATCGGCCAACGGTTCGATGATCAAGGAGGAGGTCGACGCGCAGGACGTCGCCGAGGTGGTATCGCGCTGGACGGGTATTCCCGTGACGCGTATGCTGGCTTCGGAGCGTGAGAAGCTGCTCCACATGGAGGATGAGCTTCACAAGCGGGTTGTCGGTCAGGATCAGGCCATTGCGGCCATTTCGGATGCCGTTCGCCGGTCGCGTGCCGGACTGAACGACCCCCGCAAGCCGATCGGATCGTTCATCTTCCTCGGTACGACGGGTGTCGGTAAGACCGAGCTGGCCAAGGCGCTGGCCGAGTTCCTCTTCAACGACGATCAGATGATGACGCGTATCGATATGAGTGAATACCAGGAGCGTCACAGCGTATCGCGACTCGTCGGAGCGCCTCCCGGATACGTCGGTTACGACGAGGGCGGCCAGTTGACCGAAGCCGTGCGGCGCAAGCCCTACTCGGTGGTTCTGCTCGACGAGATCGAGAAGGCACACCCGGATGTCTTCAACATCCTGCTGCAGGTGCTCGACGACGGCCGTCTGACCGATAACAAGGGTCGTACGGTGGATTTCCGCAACACGATCATCATCATGACCTCGAACATGGGGTCGCAGGTGATCCAGGAGAACTTCGCCAACTTCGACGGCAACAAGGTTCCATCCGAGGTGCTGGAGCGGACGCGCCGCGAGGTGATCGACCTGATGAAGCAGCAGTTGAAGCCCGAGTTCCTGAACCGTATCGACGAGATCGTGATGTTCGAGCCGCTGACGCGCCACGATATCGAACGCATCGTCGATCTGCAGCTGGGCTCCGTGCGCAAGCTGCTGGCCGAGAACAACATCCGGCTCGAATACACGGCCAAGGCGCGCGAATGGATCGCCACGGCGGGTTACGATCCGCTCTACGGTGCACGTCCTGTCAAGCGGACGATCCAGCGCTACGTGGTCAACGACCTGTCGAAGCGGATTCTGGCCGGCGAGGTCGATCGTTCGAAACCCATCTCGATCGATGCCGACGCCAACGGCCTGACCTTCTCGAACTGATCGCGCAGGCTGCATAAAGGAAGGGTTCCACCCCCATCGGGGGCGGAACCCTTTTTTTGTGCCCATGCCTCGAGGCGAGCCGGACGGTGTCGGACGCGAAGGTGTTTACGGGAGGGGTCAGAGACCTTTGCGGGCGAGGCGCCAGGCCAGGGCGTTGTAGACATCGAGCAGCGGCCCGCGCCAGCCGACGGGCAGACGGTTCAGCAGTTGCACCTTGCGCAGCGTGCGGCGATAGGTTTTCGTCCAGTGGAAGAAACGGGCGGCGCGGGCCGCCTCTTCGGTGCCGCCCTTTACGCTCTGGGTGAGTGCCCTGCCCAAAGCGGCCCGGGCGATAAATTCGCGCTCCTCCACGGGGGCCGAGGGGTCGTACAGCTCTTCGAACGAGTGGATGGTCCGGTCGGGGGTGTAGCTCGAAGCCGAGCGGTTCGAGGCCACCCGCGAATAGCGAACCAGCCGTTCGGGGGTGTAGCAGACCGGATAGCGGCGGGCGATGCGGATCCAGAGGTGGAGATCTTCGGCGATCTTCATCCCCTCGGGGAATCCGCCCACCGTGTCGAAAACCCGGCGTGGAATGCAACAGACCGAAGGAATGGCGATGTAGCGGTGGGCCGAATCGCGGAAGAAGTTCCCGACCACGCCGCGTCGTTCGGGCCCCGGGGCGGGGAAGCATCCGTCGTGGCTCACGACCGTGAAGCCCGTGCAGTAGAGTCCGCAGTCGGGGAATTCGTCGATCAGGGCCTCGATGGCGGCCAGGAAGCCCGGTTCCCATTCGTCGTCGGCGTCGAGCAGGGCGATGTGCGATCCGCGGGCCTCGGCGATGCCGCGGTTGCGGGCGGCGCTAACCCCGGCATTGGGCTGCGTGATGAGGCGCACGAGCGGCGAATCCACCCGGCGCACCTCGGCCGCACTGTGGTCGGTCGAGCCGTCGTCAATGACGAGAATCTCCTCCGGCAGACGCCTCTGCGCGAGGACCGAGCGGAGTGTGGCTCCGATCTCCCGCTCCTTGTTGTAGAGGGGAATGACGACCGTGAAGGTGGGTTTTGACATGGCTGCTCGGGACTGATTTGTTGCGAAGATACCGATCTTTTGCTACTTTTGCAAGAAAATCCTCCGAGCCCATGACCGCATTCGAAAAAGTCGACCGATTCCTGCGCAATCTCTACGAAACGGCGTTTTATTTCGCCGTGATGGCCGTCAAGGAGAACTTCCGCAACTACGTCGGTCGGGCCGGGACGGTCGGTCGGCCGCATGCAACCATGGCCATCCTCGGGAACGGCCCTTCGCTCGGACGCGAATTGCCCCGGCTGCTTGCCGACGGAGCCTTCGGCGAGCGCGACTGCATGGCGGTCAACTTCTTTGCGCTCGACGAACGCTTCGAGCGGGTGCGGCCGGCCTATTACGTGCTGTCGGACCCGATGTTCTTCCGCCAGAGCACCCAACGCGATCGCGTGGACGAACTCTACCGGACGTTGAACCGTCGGGTCGCGTGGCCCATGCACCTCTACGTGCAGTACTACAACCCCGAACATTTCGACTACCGGGCCGTGCTGCCCAATCCGCAGATCCGCATCATTCCGTTCCATACGCAGCTCTACCGCGGTTTCCCGTCGTTGAGCTTCCGGCTCTTCCGGCGCGGGCTGGGCAGTGCCAACTTCGGCACGGTGGTACAGGTGTGCGAGTATATTGCGCTGCTGCTCGGCTACCGCACGGTGGAGCTTTACGGCGTGGACCACACGCTGCTCGACGGCCTCATGGTCGACGACCGGAATCGTCTCTGCCGCATCGACAGCCACTACTACGACGCGACGCCGGCCGCTCCGAAACCCATCTTCCAGAAGGTTCCGCCGCGCCCCTATACGATGTCGGTCTATCTGGCCGAAGTGGCCGAGCTCTTCCGCGGTCACGAGATTCTGCGTGACTATGCCACGTGGCTTGGGGCACGGATCGTCAACCGCACGCGCGGCTCGCTGATCGATGCCTACGAACGCGATCCGCTCGACGCCTGACCGCCCGGCTGTTCGGCCTCTGCCGCCCAGCCGCCTGACAGCCCTTTCGTCTGACCGCTTGAGGCTCATAACCCCCCCCTCCGCCGGCTGCTGCTCTCCGCCGACTGTCTGACCGCCAGGGCCGTGGTCCCGGGACTGCCCCCCCCAAAAAAAAGCCGGAACAGAATTTTCTGCTCCGGCTTTTTCGTTCGGATGGCCCGCAATGCTGCTTGTCTGGGTCGCTATTGGGGCAGATTGCGGCTGGCGGCGATGATCTCGGCCATGGCAAAATCTTCGGGATAGTCGATGTCCAGCCCCTCGATGCGGTCGACAACGGCCATCCACGGATGGTCGCCGATGCGCTGTCGGCGTTCGCACCACAGCGTCCGCGGGAAGATGAAGAAGGCGCTCGTCTCGATGTAGACCGGTTCGATGGTCTGCGTGCGGGGGATGTTGTCGAGGCGGTAGTTGAGCGGGTGCCCCTCATACCAGGCGAAGGTCTGGATGCGCTCGGCGCTGAACGACGAGTCGTACTCGCCCGATTTAACCCTGGCGAGCGCCTCGGCAATGGTCGTCGGGCGGATGAAGGGCGATGTGGCGTGGGCCAGGACGTAGAGATCGGCCTCGACCTCCGAGGTGAAGGCGTCGTAGATTTCGCGCCCGAGTGTTATGTCGCGATCCAGCGAGGCATCGCGACGCAGAAAGCGCACCCCCTCGGGCAGCAGCGGGCGGATCGTTTCGTCGCTGCAGTAGACATAGACCTCGTCAATTCCCTCCACGCGGGTCAGTGTCCGCAGAATGTGGCACATCAGCGGCGACCCGCTCAGCGGACGGAGATTCTTGCCCGCCACGCGCTGGCTGTTGAGCCGGATGGGGACGAATGCTACGGTTTTCATGGCGTATGCTCTTTTTTGAGGGTTCGTGTTATTGGACCAGCAGGTTGCAGCCGCGGATTTCGGCATGGTCGATGCGCCCCTCGATGACGAACGATCCGTCGTCGTCGACCCGTCCGACATCCTGCGTCTGGATGAAGGCACACGACCAGCGGTTGGCCAGATCGATGAGGTTCAGACCGCCGCGCTGTCCGGCCGGCAGCAGGTCGAACGGATCGTTGACGTCGCGGCACACGACCCGCATCCACGCCGGGCAGCGGAATCGGTTGCCCCCTTCGGAATAGGCCTGCGACGTCAATTCCGCCATGCCGTACTCCGAGTGGATGGCCTCCACGCCGAAGGCGTCGCACAGTATGCGGTGGAACTCCTCCTTGGGGATCTCTTCGCGGTAGCCCTTCATGCCGCCGGTCTCCATGACGACGGTGTCGTGCAGCTTCGGAGCGTAGCGTTCGGCCAGGTCCCACAGCGCGTAGCTCACGCCGAGCAGGATCTTCGGTTTCGGATCGCGGGCCATGTCGCGCAGCAGGGCGTCGTAGTCATCCAGGTAGAAGCCGCCTGAACCGCAGTCGGCGATCAACCGGTCGGCCATATAGACCAGCGACGAGCCTTTCCGTCGCAGGTAGTTCGGGAGCAGCGCGTAGAGGCTCCAGTGCGACGGTTCGCCGTAGAAGGTGCGGAACGCTCCGCGGAAGGCCTGTTCGTAGAGGGCCAGCGAACGCATCGGATGGCGTGACGGGACCATTCCCGTGGTGGCCGACGAGGTGAAGACCGCCTCGGGCGGCTCCGTGCAGCAGTAGACCTCGTGGCTCTTGAAGAGTTCGATGGGCAGGAAGGGGATTTCCCGCAGCGCGCCGACCTTCGCCGGCCGCACGCCGATGCGTCGGATATACTCGCGATAGGGCGGGCACGCTTCGGCCTGGAAGCGGAAGAGTTCGAGCGCCGTATGCTCGAAAGCCGCCTTGTCGTCCGGCGTCAGGCGGAATATGTCGTCGGTGGAAATCATCGTTGCAAAGGTACGCAAAAAATCGCAACGTGCGACACTCCGAAAACGACGAACCCCGGAGAACTTCGCGTTCTTCGGGGTTCGTACACGGGGATATGTGTCCGGTCCTGGTGCCTGTATCGATTCGTTCCGGGCGCTTCTGACCGGGTACGGCCTGCTACTTCTTCGATTTGGGAGCAAGCATCATGTTCATCTTCTTGCCGTCGAGCTTGGGCATCATCTCCACTTTGGCGACATCCTCCAGATCGGTGGCGAAGCGCAGCAGCAGAATCTCACCCTGCTCCTTGAAGACGATCGAACGTCCGCGGAAGAAGACATAAGCCTTCACCTTGCAGCCCTCCTTGAGGAAGTTCTGGGCATGCTTGAGCTTGAAGTTGTAGTCGTGGTCGTCGGTCTGGGGTCCGAATCGGATCTCCTTGACGACGACTTTTGCCTGATTGGCTTTCAGCTCCTTGGCCTTTTTCTTCTGCTGGTAGAGGAACTTCTGGTAGTCGGCGATACGGCATACGGGGGGATCGGCCTTCGGCGAGATCTCGATCAGATCCAGCTCCATTTCGTCGGCCAGACGCAGGGCGTCGCGGATCGGCATGACCTGTGCCTGGGGCACGTTGTCACCCACCACGCGTACTTCCGGTGCCGTAATCTGGTCGTTGATCCGGTGCGGGTTCTCCTTTTCGGGCGCTCTGCGTCCCAGGCGGGGATTGTTGCCTGTAGCCGGTTTCGGTCTGTTATTCCCGGGGTTGAACGGCCGCGGCGGGAATGGTTTCGGTGCTGCGATAGTTGTATGTGTTTAAGTTAATAATGTATTGTTTCAGTTCGGAAGAGTCTATTTTTTGACGATCTTGTTGGCCTCGACCTCGGCTTTGACCAGTCCGGTCAGGAAGTCGCGGAACTCCTCGAGCTTCATCTGACCCTTGTCGCCTTCGCCCTGGGCGCGGACCGAAACCAACCCTTCGGCCTCCTCCTTTTCGCCGACGATCAGCAGATAGGGGATGCGCTTGAGTTCGTTGTCGCGGATCTTGCGGCCGATCTTTTCGTTGCGGTCGTCGATTTCCGTGCGGACGTCGAAGCTGTTCAGGTAGTCGCAGACCTTCTGGGCGTAGTCGTTGAACTTCTCCGAGATCGGGAGCACGACGACCTGCTGGGGCGAGAGCCACAGCGGGAATTTGCCGCCGGTGTGTTCGAGCAGCACGGCCACGAAACGTTCCATCGAGCCGAACGGCGCGCGGTGGATCATGATCGGGCGGTGGAGTTTGTCATCGGCGCCCTTGTACGTCAGGTCGAAACGCTCCGGGAGGTTGTAGTCCACCTGGATCGTACCCAGCTGCCATTTGCGGCCGATGGCGTCCTTGACCATGAAGTCGAGTTTCGGGCCATAGAAGGCGGCTTCGCCGTACTCGACGACCGTGTTGAGGCCCTTCTCCTTGGCGGCCTGCATGATGGCCGATTCGGCCTTCTCCCAGTTTTCGTCCGAGCCGATGTACTTCTCCTTGTGGTTGGGGTCGCGCAGCGAGATCTGGGCGGTGTAGCTGTCGAACTTCAGCGTCTTGAAGATGTAAAGCACGATGTCGATCACGCGTTCGAACTCGTCGAGCAGCTGATCGGGGCGTACGAAGATGTGGGCATCGTCCTGCGTGAATCCGCGCACACGGGTCAGTCCGTGGAGTTCACCCGACTGCTCGTAGCGGTAGACCGTACCGAATTCGGCCAGACGAACCGGCAGCTCCTTGTACGAACGGGGTTTCGACCGGTAGATTTCGCAGTGGTGGGGGCAGTTCATCGGTTTGAGCAGATACTCTTCGCCCTCGACCGGGGTATGGATCGGCTGGAACGAATCCTTGCCGTACTTGGCATAGTGGCCCGAGGTGACGTAGAGCTCCTTGTTGCCGATATGCGGGGTGATGACCTGCTGATAGCCGTACTGTTTCTGGACGTTGCGCAGGAACTGCTCCAGGCGGTCGCGCAGGGCGGCGCCTTTGGGCAGCCACAGCGGGAGTCCCGGGCCGACGCGCTGCGAGAAGGTGAACAGTTCGAGTTCCTTGCCCAGTTTGCGGTGGTCGCGCTTCTTGGCCTCCTCCATCATCTTGAGGTACTCGTCGAGCATCGACTTCTTGGGGAACGAGATGCCGTAGATACGCGTCAGCATCTTGTTCTTCTCGTTGCCGCGCCAGTAGGCACCGGCCACGGAGGTCAGCTTGATGGCCTTGATGTAGCCCGTGTTGGGGATATGGGGACCGCGGCAGAGGTCCGTGAAGGCACCGTTGGTATAGAAGGAGATGGTACCGTCCTGGAGGTCGGAGATCAGTTCGACCTTGTACTGGTCGCCCTTCTTGGTGAAGGTTTCCAGGGCCTCGGCCTTGGGCACTTCACGACGGACGAGCGGCTCCTTGTTGCGGGCCAGTTCCACCATTTTGTTTTCGATCGTAGGCAGATCGGCTTCGGTGATGGGCGTCGGCGAATCGACGTCGTAATAGAAACCGTTGTCGATGGCGGGGCCGATACCGAACTTGATGCCCGGATAGAGGGCTTCGAGGGCTTCGGCCAGCAGGTGCGACGAGGTGTGCCAGAAGGCGTGCTT
>CALUKH010000022.1 GCA_944321185.1 uncultured Alistipes sp.
TGTGGCCGCCGACCTCCCGATTCTTACAGCAGATGCCGCATGGCCTCGTCGATTTGCGAGTTCTCGAATGAATCGAGATAGATTTGCGTGGTCTTCAGGCTGTGATGTCCCAAGGCCTCGGATATGATACCGATATTCACGCCCGACTTCTTCAGTACGGTGGCAAAGCTGTGCCTTGCGACATAGGTCGTAACGGTAGCCTCGATCTTCAAACGCTTGCCGATACCCCGCAAGGCAAAATTCACCCTGCCGCACATTTTATGCACTCGATTCTTCTTTTGCATGGGCGTAATGTGTACCCGCTCATCCAATATCGGGAACAGATAACCCGCCTGCCTGCAATGTCCATCGTATTTGGCAAGAATCTCCCTTGCTTGCGCCGACAACGGGACATTGACAGCACCATGCGTTTTCTGACGGCAATAGATTAACCGCCCTTCCACAATATTGGCAGGCGTCAGGTTGGCCATATCCACAAACGAGATACCTCCGCACAAATAGGAGAAGACAAACACATCGTGGGCAAATTGCTCGATAGCCTTACCCTGTGAGCAATCAGCGGCCATGATCTTCATCACGTCCGTCTTGCTCAAGGCTCGTTTCGGTGTTCTGGTATTGAATTTACTGATCTTGTACTCGTTGAACGGATTCTTCTCCCTGCCGACAATCCTGGCTCGGACTGCACGATTGAATATCGCCCGCAAAGTCCGCATCTGGAAGCTCAAGGTTGTCTCCTTGTTCCCTTTTGACCGCATCCAACTCTCGAAAGCGTTCAGGAAGGCTTCATCAATCTGTCCAAACGTATAAGCCAGCGGTTTGTCCGCGTGGAAGGATCGCAAGACCTGATAGGAGTTCTGATAGGCATAGGCATTACCTACCGCCCCCTCCCGTTTGAGTTGCTCAATGGTTCTCAAATAGAAATGTTCGACCGTTTCCGACTGGATTTGCTCTCGGGACTGCTCCTTGACAAGCGTTTGAGCGGTATAATCCTCATTGTTGGCGCTTTTCTCCAACAGCTTGGTTTGATACTCGGTCTTGACCTTCAGGATAATCTGCTGGATATACTTGCGGTCGGGACACTTGGGCTTGGGCTCGTTGCGGGCGAAATCCCAGTTTGACGGATGGACCGACACGCCGAGACTTTTCATCGTCCGTTTACGATCCTTCGTAATGCGCAACATAAGCGGATGCTCCCCGTTGGCGAGGGTCTTGCTTTTGAAGCAAATGACTGAAATTGTGGCGTCCATAGCCTTTTGGCGGTTTACACCACGGTTTACACACCCTGCGTAAAATGCCGTAGAAACGGGGTCGAAAGCCTTTTCCTAAACGACCTTCCGAAAACGAAAAAGGCTCGACAATCAGTTGATTGTCAAGCCTTTTCTTCAGTCGGGGTGACTGGATTCGAACCAGCGACCACACGCCCCCCAGACGTGTACTCTAACCGGACTGAGCTACGCCCCGATTCCGCCCGCAGAAGGTCAAAACCCTTCGCTTTGGGACTGCAAATATACGATATTTTTCAAAAACAAACACTTTTCTGCAAGATTTTTTTCTACTTTTGCACAAATGAAACGCTTTTTAACCCTCATACTCATCCTCGCCGCTGCATGCGCAAGCAGCTGTTCCGGCTCCGCAGAGCGGCACATCAGCGATTTCTCGACCGAGGTCTACACCCCGATCTATGCGTCGAAATTCGACATCCGCGGCACCCGGAAGGATGCCTCCACCCTCATCACGGTCCACAGCCCCTGGCAGGGTGCCGCAAACCTCGACCAGCACCTGATCCTCCTGCGCGGAAAGGCAAAGGCCCCCCGGAACACCGATGTTCAGGCCGTACGGGCGCCCGTCCGACGGGTCGTCTGCATGTCATCGAGCCATGTCGCGCTCTTCGATGCCATCGGACAGGCTCCCCGCATCGTCGGGGTCTCCGGAATCGAATACATCCACAACCCCATCATCCGGGAACGCAGTCTCTGCGGCGAGCTCCGCGACGTCGGGTACGACTCCAACCTCGACTTCGAACTCCTTACGGCCCTGAATCCCGACCTGATCCTGCTCTACGGCGTCTCGGGTGAAAATACGGTCGTCACCGGAAAACTCCGCGAGTTGGGAATCCCCTATCTCTACGTCGGAGACTATGTCGAGGAGTCGCCGCTGGGAAAAGCCGAATGGATCGTCGCCGCCGCCGAGCTCTGCGACCTGCGCGGGACGGGCATCGATTCCCTGCGGAAAATCGCAACCCGCTACAACGCCCAGAAAACCCGGCTCGATCCGGCCGACGCCCGTCCGAAAGTGATGCTGAACACGCCCTACCGCGACACGTGGTTCATGCCGCCCGTCCAAAGCTACATGGTCCGCCTGATCGAGGATGCCGGCGGAAGCTACGTCTACCCGAAAAACCGTTCGAACGCCTCGGTGGCCGTAGAACTCGAAGAGGCCTATCTGCTGGCCAGCGGCGCCGATTTCTGGATCAACGTCGGAGCCTGCGACTCCCTGAAAGAGCTCACGGCCCAGAATCCGAAATTCGCCGAAATTCCGGCCGTCGTGGATCGCTGCGTCTGGAACAACAACCGCCGTCAGACTCCGGCCGGAGGCTCCGATTTCTGGGAATCGGGAACCGTGCGCCCCGATGTCGTGCTGCACGACCTGCGCACGATCCTCTGCGGCGGGGACGACTCCACCTATTATTATAAACGACTCGAATAGCCGATGACGCGCCCTGCTCTGCTGTTCACGCTGCTGACGCTGCTGACCGCCGCGCTCTTCATCGGAGATCTGGCCGTAGGGTCGGTCGACATCCCCCTCGGGAAGGTCTGGGCCGCACTGTCGGGCGGGGAGTGCGACCCGGCACTCCGCACCATCATCCTGAAAATCCGGCTGCTGAAAGCCGTCACGGCCCTGCTGGCCGGCGCCGCGCTCGCCGCCAGCGGGCTCGAAATGCAGACCCTCTTCCGCAACCCCCTGGCCGGACCCTATGTCCTGGGCGTCAGTTCCGGAGCGTCGCTCGGCGTGGCGCTGTTCCTGCTCGGGGCGCCCCTGCTCGGCATCGCCGGACACTCGTTCGTCCAGTCGCTCGGCATCATCGGCGCCGCATGGCTCGGCTCCGCCCTCGTGCTGGCCGTCGTCATGGCCGTCAGCCACCGCATCAAGGACATCATGGTGATCCTCATCCTCGGCATGATGTTCAGTTCGGGCGTCGGGTCCGTCGTCGAGATCCTGCAATACCTCTCCGACGAAGCCGCGCTCAAAGCCTTCGTCATCTGGACCATGGGATCGCTCGGCGATGTCACCGGGAGCCGGCTCATGCTGATGCTGCCGGTCGTCACGGCAGGGCTCGTGCTGGCCGTCGCCGTCATCAAGCCGCTGAATCTCCTGCTGCTGGGCGAGAACTATGCCCGCACGATGGGGCTCAACGTACAGCGCACGCGCACACGGGTCTTCCTCTCGACGGTCCTGCTGGCCGGGACCGTCACGGCCTTCTGCGGCCCGGTGGGCTTCATCGGACTCGCCGTCCCGCACCTGGCCCGCATGATCTTCACCTCGGCCGACCACCGCATCTTGATGCCGGCCTCGATGCTTGCGGGCGCCGCCCTGCTGCTGATCTGCGACCTGCTGGCCAAGACGCTGGCCCTGCCGATCAACACCATCACGGCGCTGATGGGCATCCCGGTCGTGATCTTCGTCGTCATCCGCAACCGCAACCTCTTCTGAACCGATGAGCATCCGTCTCGAACATATCGGCCTCGCCTACGGAAGCCGCACGCTGCTCTCCGACGTCTGCACCTCGTTCGAAGCGGGGTCGCTGACCGCCCTGATCGGACGCAACGGCACGGGCAAAAGCACCCTGCTGCGGGCCGTAGCCGGACTGGGGCCGGTCGCGGCGGGGAGGGTGGAACTCTGCGGGCAGCCGCTGGCAGAGATGACGCCCCGGCAGCGCGCCGCCACCGTCGCATTCGTCACCACCGACAAGGTACGGATCGCCAACCTCACGTGCGAGGATGTCGTCTCGCTGGGACGCGCCCCCTACACCAACTGGATCGGGCGCATGCAGGACACGGACCGCGCCGTCGTGGAGCAGGCGCTCCGGCTGGTCGGGATGTCGGACTTCGCCCGCAAGACGATGGACCGCATGTCGGACGGCGAGTGCCAGCGGGTCATGATTGCCCGGGCACTGGCCCAGGACACGCCGCTGATCCTGCTCGACGAACCCACGGCCTTCCTCGACCTGCCGAACCGCTATGCACTGGCGACGCTCCTGCGCCGACTGGCACACGACGAGCACAAATGCATCCTCTTCTCGACCCACGACCTCGACATCGCGCTTTCGCTCTGCGACAGCGTGGCGTTGATCGACACTCCGACCCTGTACACCCTTCCGGCCGACGAGATGGCCGAAAGCGGGCTTCTCGAACGTCTCTTCTCGGGCGAAGAGGCCCGGTTTGATCCCGCAACGCGCAGTGTACGTCTGCGTTAGGCCTTGTCCACAGGTATTTTACACTATTTTTTCACATTTTTTCGCATATTTTTTGTTCAAGACACTTTTTTATTTACCTTTGCACCGCTAAAACGCCCCATTCAGGGGAGCGCGATAGTGGTAGAGGCCCATTCGTCTATCGGTTAGGACGCAAGATTTTCATTCTTGAAAGAGCAGTTCGATTCTGCTATGGGCTACCAAGGGGCCGAGGAGAGGTGCGAGAGAGCCGGGCCGGGAAGAGAGAGGAGAGGAGAAGAAAGCAAGAGAAGGAGACCGTTCCCGTACAATCCCGCAACCATCCGAAAGCCTTGACGGGTGACACACCATTCAGGAGCGGACCGCAGGGTCTATCCGAAAGCGGCCAAGGCCGTTCAACCACAACGAACTGAAAAAGTAAAAAATAAATCAACAACGGATTATGGCAAACCATAAGTCATCCAAGAAACGCATTCGTCAGACGTTGACGAAACGTGCTCACAACCGTCTCTATCACAAGACGACGCGTAACGCCGTGAAGGCCCTGCGCGCCACGACGGAGAAGAGCGCTGCCGAGGCCCTGCTGCCCAAGGTAACGGCAATGCTCGACAAACTGGCCAAGCACAACATCATGCACAAGAACAAGGCAGGCAATCTGAAGAGCGCCATTCAGCTCCACGTGAACTCCCTCTAAATTCTTGAGCAACACCTGCAAGGCCCGGACCGCAATGTCCGGGCCTTGTCTTTTCCAGCCACGGGACGAGAACACCCTACCGGGAGGCGGCACCCCGAAGAGAACACGGCGGCGCCCCGTTGCAGACTGAATCAACGGACGAGGCCAGCCCTCGATAGCTGCTAACCGCTACACCGCAACTCCCAACAGACGGCATATCGAGCCTGTCCGCAGCCGCCCCCTTGGAATACCGACAAAAAAGCCGGTCCGCCCGAAGGCGAACCGGCGCACAGCATCCGACAGCGGGATGCGCTATTTCTTCAGTCCGTCGATCACCGTGGCAATCCGGTCGAAGACCTCGTCCATCGTTCCGACGCCGTTGACCGAGGCATACTTGCCCTGACCGGCATAGTAGTCGGCCACGACAGCCGTCTGCTGGTGGTAGACCGACAGACGCTCGCGAATCACCTCCTCCGAGGCATCGTCGGCACGTCCCGAATCCTTGCCGCGCAGCAGCAGCCGGTGAACGAGCTCCTCCTCCGGAACGTGGATATCCACCATGATGTCGACCTTCAGACCATGCTTGGCAAGAATCTTGTCAAACTCCTCGGCCTGGACCGTCGTACGGGGGAAGCCGTCGAAAATGCAACCCTTGGCATCGAGGTGATCGGCCACATAGTTGGCGATCATGCCGATGACGATCGAATCGGGAGCGAGCTTGCCCTCCTTGATATAGGACTCCATGCTGCGGCCGAGCTCCGTACCGCGGCGGATTTCGTCACGGATGACCTCACCCGTCGAGACGTGGTCGAGGCCGTAATGCTCCTTCAGACGCTGGGCCTGGGTTCCCTTGCCGCAACCCGGTGCCCCGAATAAGACGATATTTATCATAACTGACCCGTTTTTAAGATTTGAATCGGACAAAAATACGTTATTTTTGCCCAAATCAAGAATGTTTGGCTAAATTTGTAAAAAATCTCAAGAATATGGAGCCCAAAAAACGCACCGAAATCTCGACACTCGGACAATTCGGATTGATCGATCTGCTGACCAGGGAGTTCCCCGTGCAGCAAGCCTCGACGCTCAAGGGGGTCGGCGACGATGCCGCGGTGATCACGCCGCCGGCCGGCGAAGAGGTGCTGTGTACGACCGACTCCTTCTACGAAGGGGTCGATTTCGACCTCACCTACTATCCGCTCAAGCACCTCGGATACAAGGTCGTAACGGCCGGTGTAAGCGACATTCTGGCCATGAATGCCCGTCCGTCGCAGATCACCGTCTCGCTCGGCGTCTCGGCCAAACTGCCGGTCGAGGCGCTGCAGGATCTCTACGCCGGGATTGCCTTTGCCTGCAAGGAGCTGGAGATCGATCTGGTGGGCGGTGACACACGCGCCTCGATGACCGGGCTGGTCATCACGGTCACCGTGCTGGGGCATGCCCCGCAGAAGGAAATCGTCTACCGCAGCGGCGCCCGGCTCCACGATCTGATCTGCATCACGGGCAATCTCGGAGCCGCCTACATGGGTCTCCACCTGCTCGAACGCGAAAAACGGGTGCTGGCCGACGTGAAGAATCCCGAACCGCAGTTCAAGGGCTACGAATACCTGCTGGAGAAGTACCTGAAACCGCGCCCGCGGATGGACATCATCGAGGCGCTGGCCGAGGAGAAGATCCTCCCGACCGCGATGATCGACCTCACGGACGGACTGGCGAGCGATCTGATGCAGATCTGCAAGTCGTCGAAGTGCGGCGCGCGGATCTACCTCGACCGCATTCCCATCGCACAGCAGACGACGGCCCTCTCCGAGGAGATGCATCTCGATCCGGTGGTGGCGGCGCTGAACGGCGGCGAAGATTACGAACTGTTGTTCACCGTGCCGCTGGCCCTGCAGGAGCAGGTGATGCGACTGGGGCTGGTGGACGTCATCGGCCACATCACGGCCGAATCGACCGGCGCCTATCTCGTGACGCCCGACGGTCAGGAGATCAAGCTGAAAGCCCAGGGGTTTCCCGAGGAGGAGGCTTAGGAAGCCTCCTTTATGCGCCATACCCTTACCGCGTCTCGCATCGTCGTGTGCGATAAACCGGACCTGGACGACCACAATAATCCGGGCTTAGGAAGCCTCCTTTATGCGCCATACCCTCATCGCGTCTCGCATCGTCGTGTGCGATAAACCGGACCTGGACGACCACAATAATCCGGGCTTAGGAAGCCTCTTTTGTGCGCCATACCCTCATCGCGTCTCGCATCGTCGTGTGCGATAAACCGGACCGGACGGCCACAATAATCCGGCTTAGGAAGCCTCTTTTGTGCGCTATACCCTCATCGCGTCTCGCATCGTCGTGCGCGATAAACCGGACTGGACAGCCAAAAGAAGCCGGCTTAAAAAGCCCCTTTTGTGCGCATACCCTTACCGCGTCTCACATCGTCATGCGCGATAAACCGGACTGGAGGGCCACACCCCCCGGTCAAGACACCCTCCCCGGGGTGCACGGTCGTACTCCCCGAAACGGCATGAACGCCGCAAACCGCCGAAAACCACCCGCTTGAAGAAAATTTTTCGACGCCGAATTTTTCATTTTCCGAATTAATGCGTATCTTTGCGGTCCCGAAATGGGACTAACAACTAATTAAAAGCATTATGAACAACTACGAAACCGTTTTCATTGTCACGCCGGTTCTGTCCGATGCTCAGGTTCAGGAGGTCGCTGACAAATTCCAGGGTGTCATCACCGAAAACGGCGGTCAAATGGTGAACCGGGAGTCGTGGGGCCTTCGCAAGCTCGCATACCCGATTCAGAAAAAGACCACCGGTTTCTACTTCCTCATGGAGTTCACGGGCGAAGGCTCGCTGATCAACACCCTCGAAACGCAGTATCGCCGCGACGAGCGCGTGATCCGTTTCTTGACTTTCAAGCAGGACAAATTCGCCGTAGAGTACTCGGAGAAGCGTCGTGCAAAACTTTCTAACAAACAGGAGGAGTAAACCATGGCACAGGAAAACAAGGCTCAGTCGGAAATCCGTTACCTCAACCCCGTATCGGTCGACGTCAAAAAGAAGAAATATTGCCGTTTCAAGAAGCTCGGCATCAAGTATGTAGACTACAAGGACGGAGAGTTCCTCAAGAAGTTCCTCAACGAACAGGGCAAGATTCTGCCCCGCCGTCTGACGGGAACCTCGCAGAAGTTCCAGAAGAAGGTCGCCCAGGCCGTCAAACGTGCACGTCACCTGGCTATCCTGCCCTTCGTAACCGATTGCATGAAATAATTTAAAGGAGGACAACCATGGAGGTAATTCTGATTAAAGATATCGAAAACCTGGGTTACGCCAACGACATCGTGAACGTAAAACCCGGATATGCAAACAACTACCTGATTCCCCAGGGCTACGCCAAAGCCGCTACGGCTTCCGCCAAGAAGGTCCTGGCCGAGAATCTGAAGCAGCGTGCCCATAAGGATGCCAAGATCCTCGCCGACGCTCAGGCTCTGGCCGAAACCATCGCCAACCTGCCGCTGACGCTTTCGATGAAGGCCGAGGAGGGCAAGCTCTTCGGTACGGTCACCGCTACGGACCTCGCCGAGGCTCTGGGCGCCAAGGGCATCACGATCGATCGCAAACAGATCAGCGTCGAGCCGATCAAGACCGTCGGCGAGTACGAGGCTTCGGCCCGTCTGCACAAGGAGGTCAAGGCGACGATCAAGTTCTCGGTGGTTGCTGCCGAATAAGGCTCCGCACAAACGACAAACGAGGGAGGATTCCGATGGAATCCTCCCTCGTTGTTTTATCTTGTTATCCCGGTCCGATCGGATGGAGGAGGGGCCGGGGCGACACGAAGGGTCAGAAAGGAGACGGGCACGGCTTACCGAGATACCAGGTATTCCATGCGTCACGGGCATAACCGCGTCCAAGGACCTCGAAGGAGGAGGGCACGGCATCGGGCAATTCACGCCCACACCAGAAAACCGTCCAGCTATCGCGGGCATAACCGTCGCCAAGCGTCTCGAACGAAGTCGGAGCGGCCTTCTCCACCAGGCGTCCGTTCCAAAGGACCTTCCAGTTATCACGCGCATAGCCGTCGCCAAGCGTCGTGAAGGAGACGGGCGAGACATCCGCCACCGTGCGTCCCTTCCAGAAGACGCGCCAATTGTCACGGGCATATCCGTCCGTAAGCGCGGCGAACGACTGAGCCGCAGCCTCACGGACTTCGCGTCCCTCGAAGAAGACCCGCCAATTGTCTTTTCCGTAACCGTCGCCCAGATCGACAAACGTCGAGGCGGAGGCCTTCGGGACTTCACGACCGCGGAACCAGACCTTCCAGGCATCCTTCACATAGCCCGGCGGCGGGCAAGGGCGTTGATAGACGGGGTGTTGCGAAGCGGCAGAGGCCTTCGCAAGAGGGCTGTCACTCCACGGAAGGTTCAACACCTCCGCAGTCCCGAGCAGGCATCCGAGCCACAGGATTCGTTTCAGAATCGGCATCATAGTATTCCAGATAAAGAATTTCCGAGGCAAGATAGGCATTCGCATTTACGAAACAAAATTTCGGGCACGAAAAATATTCGAACAAACGTTCGGGGAGAGCAAAAAACGTCCGAACGGCTCTGTGGATTCAAGCGGACACAAAAACGTCTGCATGGCTCTGTGGATTCGGGCGGATACAAAAACGTCTTGGGCTCCCCGTGGATTCGGCGCGAGCAGAAAAAAACACCCGCACGCGATTGCGTGCGGGTGTCGTTCGGAATCGAAGGTTGGGGGTCGTTCGCGCTAACTGCATCGAATCGTATTCTCCGGCTTTCCCGAGATGCTCACGGCTCCCCGAGATTCTCCTGACGCTGCGAGATTCTCCCGGCTCTCCGAGATCCTCACGGTTTCCCGAGATTTTCCCGACGCTGCGAGATTCTCCCGGCCCCTGGACTCCCCCCCCCTCGGGAAATTACTCTTCCTTCTTGGCGGCAGCTTCCTTGGCCTCCTTGGCCTCGGCAGCCTCCATGGCGCTCTTCAGAGCAGCCAGGCCGGCGATGTCACCCAGCGTCGTCTTCTCGACCGAAGCGTTGATCTTCTTCACGGTCGACTTCGTGGCGTCGGCAGCGGCACGCTTTTCAGCCTTCTCGGCGGCAACAGCCTCCTTGCGGGCATCGTCGTAGGTGCGCAGGTGCGAAAGGGTGATGCGGCGGGTAGCCTTCGAGAACTCGATCACCTTGAAGTTGAGCTTGTCGCCCACCTTCGGAGTCGTGCCGTCCTCCTTGACGAGCTGACGCGACGGGCAGAAGCCCTCAACGTTCTCACCGAGTGCTACGACGGCACCCTTGTCGGTGAGTTCGGTGATCGTACCCTCGTGGATGCTGTCAACGGGGAACTGGTGTTCGAATTCGTTCCAGGGGTTCTCCTCGAGCTGCTTGTGGCCCAGCGAGAGGCGACGGTTCTCCTTGTCGATTTCGAGAACGACGACGTCGATGTCGGCACCAACCTGGGTGAACTCACCCGGGTGCTTGATCTTCTTGGTCCAGCTGAGGTCCGAGATGTGGATCAGACCGTCGATGCCCTCCTCGATCTCGACGAATACGCCGAAGTTGGTGAAGTTACGCACCTTGGCGGTGGTACGGGTTCCGACGGGGTATTTGGTTTCGATGTTCTCCCAGGGATCGGGCGTGAGCTGCTTGATGCCGAGCGACATCTTGCGCTCCTCGCGGTCGAGGGTCAGGATGACGGCCTCGACTTCGTCGCCGACCTTGAGGAAATCCTGAGCCGAACGCAGGTGCTGGCTCCAGGACATCTCCGAAACGTGGATCAGACCCTCGACGCCGGGGGCGATCTCGACGAAGGCTCCGTAATCGGCCATTACGACCACACGGCCCTTGACCTTGTCGCCGACCTTGAGGTTGGGATCCAGAGCCTCCCACGGATGCGGGGTAAGCTGCTTCAGACCCAGGGCGATACGCTTCTTGGCCTCGTCGAAGTCGAGGATCACGACGTTGATCTTCTGATCGAGCGAAACGATCTCTTCGGGGTGGTTTACGCGGCCCCACGAGAGGTCGGTGATGTGGATCAGACCGTCTACGCCGCCCAGGTCGACGAATACGCCGTAGGAGGTGATGTTCTTGACGGTACCCTCGAGGATCTGGCCCTTTTCGAGCTTCGACATGATGATCTGCTTCTGAGCCTCGAGTTCGGCCTCGATGAGGGCCTTGTGCGAAACGACGACATTGCGGAACTCCTGGTTGATCTTGACAACCTTGAACTCCATGGTCTTGTCGACATATACGTCATAGTCGCGGATGGGCTTGACATCGATCTGCGAGCCGGGGAGGAAGGCCTCGATGCCGAACACGTCGACGATCATACCGCCCTTCGTACGGCACTTGATGTAACCCTTGATGATTTCGTCCTTCTCGAGAGCCTCGTTGACGCGATCCCACGACTTGAGCTGACGGGCCTTCTTGTGCGAGAGGGAGAGCTGACCGTTCTTGTCCTCGGCCGACTCGACGTAAACCTCTACCTTGTCGCCCACCTTCAGATCGGGGTTGTAACGGAACTCCGAGACGGGGATAACACCCTCGCTCTTGTAGCCGATGTTGACCATGACCTCACGCTTGGTGATGGCGGTTACGGTACCCTCGACCACTTCGCCGACGTTGACGTTCGACAGCGTCTTGTCATAGGCCTCGGTGATCTGGGCCTTGTCCTGATCGTAGACGGCCGAATCGTTTTCGAAGGCATTCCAGTCGAAATTCTCGTTTGCGACTTTCTTTGTTTCTTCCATGTTGGAACTTGTTTTTGCGATACAATCGCTCGTTAAATGGTTAATAATTAGTTTGATAACCCGTTCGTGCGGTATGTTTCACGCGCACGCGGGACTGCAAAGGTACATCTTTTTCGTTGAAAATCAAATTTTTCGGTCGGTTTTTCGGAACATCGTTCCCTGCCTCCGAAGCCGGGACGTCACATCCGGCGGCCAAAGCCTCCGTGTTCAGCGACGGACGATGCGCTGACGCGGGCGGTTGTCGGGCGTGATCGGCGACGCCTCCTCCAGCTCCTCCAGCAGCACGTCGGCCACCTTCTCGTCGGTAATAGCGCCGTCGGTATAGTCCAGATCGCGGTAATTCTTGAAGACGTAGTCGCTGATGGCCACGCTGTATGCACGCCCCTCGCGCAGCTGCGGGAAGCGCACGTCGAGGGCACTGTCGGCGGCATCGGTGACAATTTCGTAAGGAGTTGTCGCGATCAGATCGATGCGGTGCGCCTCCTTGCGGTTCTCCGTGTCGTTGTACTTCGAGAGGATCATGCGCCGCATCTGGGCCGGGGTCATGCGCATCACGGCGATCTGCGTGCCGAAGGGTTCCAGGTCGTAGATGCGGGCCGTGCTCATGCCGCCGGCCGGGATCGAATCCAGCCGCACGCCGCCCACGTGGTAGAATCCCACCTCGGCATCGGCCTCGTCGGCCACGGCCGCAGCCATCCAGTTGGCTACACCCCACGCCGTGGCCGCACGCGCAAACTCGCCCACCGGACGGTTCAGCTCCGGATCGGCATAATAGCGGTCGACCTCGGTCTGACAGTCCGCATCCGGCTCGTAGCCGTCGAGCGGAACGATCCGGTAATCGACCCCGACCACCTTGCGGCCGCGCAGGCGGATGGTCGTGACGCCGACGTTGGCCAGGTTCTTGCCCGTCTGGGTGAGCAGCGTCCCGCCGATCAGCGTGTCGCGCAGCTCATGGGTATGGCCGCCGATCACCACGTCGTAACGGTGCTCCGAAGCGAGCAGCTCCGCATCGCGGTCGTCGCCCATGTGCGAGACGAGGATCAGCACGTCGACCTGCGGGCGCAGCTCGTCGGCATACTGCCGCGCCATCTGCTGCGGATCGGGGAAGCGCAGCCCCTCGAAATTGGCGGCATTGCCGGCCGGATGGCCCGGCCCCTCGTAGTTGGTCACCACCCCGACGAATCCGATGCGGATCCCCTGCCGCTCGACCACGACGAAGGGCGGCAACTGCGGGAAGACACACGTGTCGCTCAGCACGTTGGCACACACCACCCGAAAATCCATGCTGTCGATCATGCGGCCGAGAAACGCCTGGCCAAAATCGAATTCATGGTTGCCGAGCGTCGCCACATCGTACCCCAGGCGGTTCATCAGCGCGATCATCGGCATGCCGGGCGTCGGGGCCTTGTCGACGTAGGCGTTGCCGGTCCAGCGGTCGCCGGCATCGACCAGCATCACCAGCCGGGCCGTATCGCGGCACGCCCCGACGGCCGCCGCCAGACGGGGGAAATTCTGAATCCGGGCGTGCATGTCGTTGGTCGACAGCACCACGAGGGTCGTTTCACGGGGCGTACAGGCCGCCACCGCAAGACCGAGGGCACAGAGTACCCCTGCAAGTAACTTTTTCATATTCACGACATTGTTTTTCATTTCGGGCAATCGGTTGCCAAAAGTACAAATTATTCCTATCTTTGGAATCCGACACAGCAAAATTTTTCCGATGAACGACACCATTCAGATCATCTGCGAAAACCTCGGCGGGAAACTCTCCGTGGAGATGGGCACCCCGCTGCTGCAGATTGCCCGCCGTCTGACCCCGGGCGCACATCCGTTCCTGGCCGCCTTTGTCAACAACCGCATCAAGGAACTCAACTACAAGATCTATACCCCGGTGACGGTCCGTTTCGTGGACATCACCTCGTTTGCCGGCATCCGCGTCTACCAGCGCACGGCGTGGTTCCTGCTGCAGAAGGCCGTCAAGGATCTCTACCCGGGCCGGCGGCTCCACATCCGCCACTCGATGGGCCAGAGCGGCTTCTACTGCGAGATCGAAGGCATCGATGAATTCTCCGAGGCCGACACGACGCGACTGCGCGACCGCATGCGGGCACTCGTCGCCCGGGACCTTCCGATCGAACGCCGCCGGATGCTCACCACCGAAGTGCGTGCCCGCTACGCCGAGGAGGGTTTCACCGACAAGATCGAACTGCTCGATACCCGCCCGCGCCTCTACAGCGACCTCTACACGCTGGACGACACGGCCGGCTACTTCTACGGCTCGCTGGCCCCGTCGACGGGCTACCTGCATCTGTTCGACATCGAACCCTGTTACAACGGCTTCTACCTGGCGCTCCCGCTGCGTACGGATCCCGACCACCTGAACAAGAACGTGCAGCAGGAGAAGATGTTCTCGATCTTCCAGGAGTACCAGTCGTGGGTGACGCTGATGGGCGTGCCGACGATCGGGGCGGTCAATGCCCGGGCCCTGGCAGGCGATGCCGGCGGCATGATCAAGATGGCCGAGGCGTTCCACGAACGGAAGTTCGCCGAGGTGGCCGACGCCATCCAGCGCGCCAACGCCGAACGCGGCATCCGCATGGTGCTGATCTCGGGCCCCTCGTCGAGCGGCAAGACCACCTCGGCCAAACGCCTCGGCATCCAGCTGGGCGTGCTGGGGCTGCGCCCGGTGATGATCTCGCTCGACGACTACTTCGTCGACCGCGAGAAGACCCCGCTGGACGAAAACGGCGAGTATGACTACGAAGCCCTCGAGGCGATCGACCTCGATCTGTTCAACGACCACCTCCGCCGGCTGATGGCGGGCGAAAGCGTCGACATCCCGCGCTACGACTTCATCACGGGGCGCCGCACGCAGCACGGAACACCGCTGACACTCGACGAGCGCTCGATCCTGATCATCGAGGGCATCCACGGGCTCAATCCGCGGCTGACGCCGTCGATCCCCGACTCGAAGAAGTTCCGCATCTACATCTCGTGCTTCACGTCGGTGGCGATGGACAACCTCTCGCGCATCGCCACGACCGACAACCGTCTGCTGCGGCGTCTGACGCGCGACTACAAGCAGCGGGGGTCGGATGCCCTGCACACGCTTTCGCGCTGGGCGTCGGTGCGCCGCGGCGAGGAGCGACACATCTTCCCCTATCAGGAGAATGCCGACGTGATGCTGAATTCGTCGCTTTTCTACGAGATTTCGGCGCTGCGGCCCTATGCCGAGAAGATCCTGCGCGAGGTGCCGGACACGGTTCCGGAGTTCGACGAGGCGCGGCGCATGCTGAAGTTCCTCGACAACTTCATCCCCATCCCCTCGGACGAGATTCCGCCGACGTCGATCCTGCGCGAATTCATCGGCGGCAGCTCCTTCACCTACTGACCCGGCCGGGGACGATCCGCCCCCGAAAAATAGCGACGGAAAATTTGGGCTTCCGTCGCTTTTGTTTTACCTTTGTATGATTCCCCATGAGGACCGACACCGGTTTGCCTGGAAGCGTCCGATACGGAACATCCAACCGACAAGAGACAAAAACACTCAATAACCCGTAAACCTTTTATGTTCGACAAATTCTCCGGACGCCACATCGGCGTCAACAACGAAAAGGACCTCAAGGCCATGCTCGACGTGATCGGCGTGGGGTCGGTCGACGAACTGATCGCACAGGTCATTCCGCAATCCATCCGCCTCAAGAAACCGCTGGCACTGCCCGCCGAGGGGATGAGCGAATATGAATTCGCCGCCCACATCCGGGCGCTGGCCGATCGCAACCGCACGCTGCGTTCGTTCATCGGCATGGGCTGGTATCCGTGCGCCGTACCGGCCGCCGTCTCGCGCAACGTCTTCGAGAACCCCGCCTGGTACACCTCCTATACGCCCTATCAGGCCGAGATCTCGCAGGGCCGCCTCGAGGCACTGTTGAACTTCCAGACCGCCCTGATCTCGCTGACCGGCATGCAGATCGGCAACTGCTCGCTGCTCGACGAGGGCACGGCCACGGCCGAAGCCATGCTGATGATGTACGCGCTGCGTTCGCGCGAGGCCGTCAAGGAGGGCCGCAACCAGCTCTTCGTCGACCGCAACATCTTCCCGCAGACGCTCGACGTGCTGCTCACGCGCAGCGAACCCTTCGGCATCGAACTGATCATCGACGAATACAACGAATACGAATTCACGGGACGCGAATTCGGCGCCATCGTCCAGTACCCGGCCGCCGACGGAACGGTCCGCGACTACTCGGACTTCGCGGCCGCCGCCCATGCCAAGGGGGCACTGGTGACGGCCGTGGCCGATCCGCTGGCGCTGGCGCTGCTGAAGGCTCCGGGCGAATGGGGCGCCGACATCGCCGTGGGTTCGACCCAGCGTCTGGGTACGCCGATGGGCTTCGGCGGCCCGAGCGCCGGCTACATGACCACGCGCGAGGCCTTCAAGCGCAACATGCCGGGCCGCATCATCGGCGTCTCGGTCGACCGTCTGGGCAACAAGGCCCTGCGCATGGCCCTGCAGATGCGCGAACAGCACATCAAACGCGAACGCGCCACGTCGAACATCTGCACCGCCTCGGCCCTGATGGCCTCGATGGTGGGCTTCTACTGCGTCTACAACGGCCCCGAAGGGCTGCTGCGCGCCGCCACGACGGCCCATCTGGCCGCCGCCACCGTCGCCCGCGCCCTCGAAGCGCTCGACTACAAACTCACCTCGAAGGAGTTCTTCGACACGCTGGAGGTCGAGGCCGAAGCCGCCGTCGTACAGTCGCTGGCCCTCGACAAGGGAATCAACTTCTTCTACCCTTCGGAGGAGAAGGTGCGCATGTCGTTCGACGAGGTGACCACCCCCGAGGAGGTCGAGACCGTCATCGGCATCTTCGCCGCCGCCAAGGGCCGCAAGGCCAAGACGGTGAAGGCCGTCACGGAGAGCTGCATCCCGGTGGCGCTGCGCCGCCAGTCGGCCTACCTCCAGGAGCCGGTCTTCAACCGCTACCGCTCGGAGAGCGCCCTGATGCGCTACATCAAACGCCTCGAACTGCGCGACATCTCGCTGGCCAACTCGATGATCTCGCTCGGCTCGTGCACCATGAAGCTCAACGCCGCGGCGCTCATGCAGCCGCTGTCGCTGGCCGGCTTCCAGAACATGCACCCCTACGCCCCGGCCGACCAGGCCGAAGGCTACCTGGAGATGATTGCCGAACTGGAGCACGATCTGGCCACGATCACCGGACTGGCCGCCTGCTCGCTGCAGCCCAATTCGGGCGCCGCCGGCGAGTATTCGGGACTGATGGTAATCCGCGCCTACCACCAGAGCCGCGGCCAGGGCTACCGCAACGTGGTGCTGATCCCCGCCTCGGCCCACGGCACGAACCCCGCGTCGGCCGCCATGGCCGGCATGAAGATCGTCACGGTGGCCTGCGACGAGCGCGGCAACATCGACGTCGACGACCTGAAGGCCAAGGCCCGCGAGTACAGCTCGGAGCTGTGCGGACTGATGGTGACCTACCCCTCGACGCACGGCGTCTTCGAGAGCCGCATCCGCGAGATTGTCGATGCGGTGCACGACGCCGGCGGTCTGGTCTACATGGACGGTGCCAACATGAACGCCCAGGTGGGGCTGACGAATCCCGGCTACATCGGTGCCGACGTCTGCCACCTGAACCTCCACAAGACCTTCGCCATGCCTCACGGCGGCGGCGGCCCGGGCGTGGGCCCGATCTGCGTGGCCGAACCGCTGAAGGCCTTCCTGCCGACCCACCCGATCGTCGCCACGGGCGGCGAAGAGGGCATCACGGCCGTCGCATCGGCACCGTGGGGCTCGGCCATGCTGCTGCCGATCACCTACGGGTACATCAAGATGCTCGGCGCCGAGGGGCTCAAGCAGGCCACCGAGATGGCCATCGTCAACGCCAACTACATGTCGTCGGCCCTCAAGAATGAATTCCGCACCTACTACTCGGGTGAAACGGGACGCGTGGGCCACGAGATGATCCTCGACCTGACCCACTTCAAGAAGGATTACGACATCGACTGCGGCGACATCGCCCACCGTCTGATGGACTACGGCTTCCACGCCCCGACGCTCTCGTTCCCGGTCCACGAAACGCTGATGGTCGAGCCCACGGAATCGGAACCCAAGGAGGAGATGGACCGCTTCATGGAGGCGCTGGTACAGATCAAGCGCGAATGCGAGGCCGCAGCCGCAGCCGGCGAGAAGAACAACGTGGTGACCAACGCCCCCCACACGGCCGTCGAACTGGCCGGCGAGTGGCCCCACCCCTACACGCGCATGGAGGCGGCCTTCCCGCTCGAATGGGTGCGCACGGCGAAGTTCTTCCCCTACGTGACGAAGATCGACAACGGCTACGGCGACCGCAATCTCTGCTGTCTGAACTGCGACTGAGGCCCCGTCGGAGCCCCCCGCTGAAACGGCGACGGAGAAATCCGCCGCCGTTTTTGCCGCTGCGGCACGATTTTCGGGAGCAGAATTTTGCCCGATAATTTGGCAACTCGATACGAAGTACGTACCTTTGGAGGCTGCAAAGCAAACCCCGAAACAAAACATTCAAAAAGCCATAGAAAATGAAAGTAGAACAGAACAAAATGGTCGCCGTGGACTACAAGCTCACCGTCGACGGCAAGATTGCGGACCAGTCGCGTCCGGGCCAGCCTCTGGAGTTCATCTTCGGTACGGGCATGCTGCTCCCGAAATTCGAGGAGGCCATCCTCGGCAAGGAGCCCGGTGACAAGGTCTCGTTCACGCTCGAACCCAAGGACGGTTACGGCGAGGTAATCGAGGAGGCCATCGTCAACCTGCCCAAGAATATCTTCATGGTCGACGGCAAACTGGCCGAGGATATCCTCTTCGAGGGGAGCCAGGTGCCGATGAGCGATGCCCAGGGCAACCGCATGATGGGTACGGTCAAGGAGGTCGGCGACGAACACGTGAAGATGGACTTCAACCACCCGATGGCCGGCAAGACGCTGAACTTCGAGGTTGAGGTGGTTTCGGTGCGCGACGTGACGCCCGAGGATCTGCAGGGCCACTGCTCGTGCGGATCGTGCGGCGGCGACCACGAGTGCGGCGACGGCTGCTGCGACGACCACGACGGTCACTGCCACTGCCACTGATCGCATCACGGCCCGGCATCGGCAACGGCCCCGGCATCGGCATCGGCCCCGGCATCGGTAACGGCCCCGGCATCGGTAACGTCCCCGACAATGTTCCCGGCCCAGCAACGACCCCGACCCGGCAACGACCCCGACCCGGCATCGGCAACGACCCCGGCGATCGGCAACGGCCCCGGCAATGTTCCCGGCCCGGCAACAACCCCCAGCTTGGCAACGGGCCGGCATCGGCAACGCCCCCGGCTTGGCAACGACCCCGGCCCGGCGATCGGCATGCGCGGAACGCCCGGCCCGGAACCGACAGACAGAACGTCCGACTGAAGAAAAACCGGATTTGCGAATCCGGTTTTTTCATTTCCACCGGGGAGCTTCCGCAACCGGGCCTCTCCTGCCCCCCCCAAAAAGAAATGTACACGCTTCGTCAATACCTGATGACACTCTCCGACCCGGCGGGTCTGACCCGCACGCTGGGCGAGGTGGAGGTGTGCCGCGACCCGGAGGGTCGGATGTGCTTCAGCGTCGGCAATTCGGCCGTCGTGTTCCGCATCCGCCACCAGGGCCGGATCCGCTCGCTGCGCGGTTACCTGCGGCCGCAGCGCCATCTGCGCGAAATCTACGGCGACCGGCTGCTCGAAAAGGAGCTCTACCTCTACACGTCGCCCGAGAGCGGCGTATGGGTCGACGTCGTGCTGGGCGACTGGATCGAGGGCATCAGCCTCCATGAGGCGATCGCCCGGGCCGCCAGGGACCGGGACCGGCAGCGGCTCGAACGCCTGGCCGGGAATTTCGACCGGTTGGCCGCCTCGCTGGTGGCCGACGACTGCGCCCACGGGGATCTGAAACCCGAAAACATCCTTGTCGCCGGAGACGGCTCGCTGCATCCGATCGATCTCGACGCCTCCTACCTGCCCTGCTTCGCCGGTCAGAACAGCCCCGAACTCGGAACGGCCGCCTACCAGCATCCGGCTCGTACGGCCGAAGATTTCAACGAACGGCTCGACGACTATCCAGCAGCCCTGATCTCCACGGCGCTGCACGCCCTGAGCGTGGATCCGATGCTGTGGGAGCGCTACGGCTCGCCGGATTCGCTGCTCTACGACCCGCGGCACATCGCCACGGACAAAGCCCTGCGCGAGACGCTCGAGCGCTTCGAGGCCCTCGGCATGGCCCTTCCCTACCGCATCGCACAACTGCTCCTCGCTCCGCGACCGGAACTGCCCGATCTGGCACCGTTGCTCGATGCCGCCGTGCGGCTGGCCGATCGGACAGCCTCCCTCCCGCGCGCCGCAACCTCGCCCACGGTACAAGAGACAGTCAGAATCTCTCGTGCCAATGAGCGCGAAGTCCTCCCTGCCGACGAGCCCGGCGAAGATCCGCATTCGGACGACGCATGGCCGGAACTGTTCGTCGAGCGGGGCCGGTGGGGATTCCGCACGCCGCAACGGGTGGTCGTTCCACCGCTCTACGACAACGGCTTCGACTTTTCGGAGGGGCTGGCCGCCGTGCTGCTCGGCCACACGTGGCATTTCATCGATCGCGAAGGCCGTAGACGCCTGAGCTGCCCGGGCTGCGATGTTGTCAAACCCTTCCGCCAGGGCCGTGCCCGGATCCGCCGCAACGGACGCTGGTCGGAGATCGATCCCGCGGGTCACGAATTTGACATTTGACGGCAAATCGTTATATTTGTAATTTGTAACACGTAAGGCCGCCGTATGCGGATCCGCAATCCGCCCGGCGACACGTCCCAAAACACCAACTATGGCAACATTCAGAACCTTGACCGCCGAGGAGATCTCCTCGCTCGAAAAACTGGGCAACACGGCCGAAGAGTGGTCGCGGATCCGGGTCTCGGAGGACTTCCAACCCTCCCAACTGCTTCAGTGCCGGCTCGACGGAGAGGTCGAGATCGCATCCGGCGTGCGCATGATGCGCTCGCGCGTGTGCAACTACCGCATCGGCGAAGGCTCGGTCATCGAAGGGGTCACCTCGCTCGAATGCCGCCACCGCTCGTCGTTCGGAAACGGCGTCGGCGTGGCCACGATGAACGAATGCGGCGGCCGCACGGTCAAGATCTTCGACACGATGTCGGCTCAGGTGGCCTACGTCATGGCCGTCTACCGCCACCGTCCGCAGACCATCGCCGCCCTGGAACACATGATCGACGCCTACACGGAGAGCCGCTCGTCGGAGCTGGGCGAGGTGGGGCGCGACTGCCGGATCGCCGGCGCCCGCTTCATCCGCGAGGTGCGCATGGGCGACCGCGTGCAGATCGACGGCGCCTCGGCCCTCGAAAACGCCACCCTCTGCAACGACGTTACGATCGGCGTCGACGTCAAGGCCTATGACCTGATCGCCGCCGAAGGCGCCCTGATCGGCAACGGAACAATCGTCGAACGCTGCTTCGTGGGCGAAAGCTGCATCCTCGACAAGGGCTTCACGGCCGCCGAATCGCTCTTCTTCGCCAACTCGCACTGCGAAAACGGCGAAGCCGCCTCGATCTTCGCCGGCCCCTACACCGTCTCGCACCACAAGTCGTCGCTGCTCATCGCCGGCATGTTCTCGTTCTTCAACGCCGGCAGCGGCTCGAACCAGAGCAACCACCTCTTCAAGAGCGGCGCCGTGCATCAGTCGGTCCACCTGCGGGGCTGCAAGTTCGCCTCGAGCGCCTACATCATGTCACCGGCCCTCGAAGGAGCCTTCACGATGATCATGGGCCACCACTCCTATCACCACGACACGTCGGCCTTCCCCTACTCCTATCTGATCGAAAAGGAGGGCCGGAGCCACCTGATGCCGGGTGCCAACCTGACCAGCTACGGAGCCGTGCGCGACGTCGAAAAGTGGCCGGCCCGCGACCGACGGAAGGTCCGCCGCGACGTCATCGACTTCGAGGAATACAACCCCTACGTCATGGGGGCGATGCTCGATGCCGTGAACATCCTCCACACGCTTCAGGAACAGGACCCCGACGTGGAGGTCTATACCTATAATAAAACACTGATCCGCGCCGCCTCGCTCCAGCGGGGACTGAAACTCTACAACAAGGCCATCGTGGCGGCCCTCGGGGCGATGCTCGACCGCGGAGAGTCGAATCCCCGCTACGACGGTTCGGGACGCTGGATCGATGCGGCCGGACAGTACATGACCCGGCGCGCCATGGAGCAGATCCTCGACGAGGTGGATGACGGCCGTCTGACCGATCTAGCCGCGATCGACAACCGTTTCCGGGTCTTCGATGTCCACTACGACGACTACGCCCACAGCTGGGCCGTCAGCGTCTATGCCGCCATGCTGGGCCACATGCCCGACATCGACGAACTCAACGAGGCCATTCAGGCCGGCCGCAACGCCCATGCCGCCATGCGCCGTACGACCGATGCGGACCGTGATCGCGACTGTTCGCTCGACATGGCCGTCAGCTACGGTCTGGACTGTGACAACGAGGAGGATCGGCGCAGGGATTACTACGCCGTGAGAGGTTTGAAATAGTGCGTAAAGCCCATGTACACACAGAGTATCACACGTTCCCACCGTACGGCCTTCGTGCTGCTGATCGACGGATCGGGATCCATGGCCGAGGAGATCCGCTTCCGCGGCAAACCGATGACCAAGGCCGAAGCCGTGGCCTCGATCACCAACGGACTGCTCTTCGAGCTGATCGAACGCGCCCGCCGCAACGACGGCGTCAGAGACTATTACGACATCGCCGTGATGACCTATTCGGGCAACGACGAGGTCTATTCGCTGTTGCCCGACGGGCGGAAGATGATCTCCGTGGCGGAGCTGGCGGCCCGTGAGGCCCCCGTGCGGCGCGAGATCATCGAGTGCCGTATGCCGGACGGTTCGACGGCCCTGCGCGAGATTCCGTCCCCGGCGTGGGTTTCGCCCGAGGCCGCCGGGCAGACCCCGATGCACCAGGCCCTGGACGAAGCCTGCGAACTGCTGGCCGAATGGTGCCGCAACCCGGCCCACGCGGAGAGCTTCCCGCCCACGGTCTTCAACATCACCGACGGCGAAGCCACGGATTGCGACGATGATGAACTGCGGGCCGTGGCCCGGCGGCTGTGTTCGCTGCGCACGTGCGACGGCAACGTGCTGCTGATCAACATCCACATCGCTCCGGGCGACACGCAGCAGGCCGTCTTCTTCCCTTCGGAGGAGGAGGCCGACTACCCGAACCGCTACGCCCGGCTGCTCTACGACTGTTCGAGTCAGATGCCCGAGGTCTTCAACGAGGCCATCCGCGAAGCCAAGGGGCCCGGTGCCCTGCCGCCGTTCCGCGGCATGAGCTACAACGCCTCGGCCGAACAACTGATCGCCATGCTCAACATCGGCTCGATCAGCGTCAAGACCGAATAAAGAGTCAAAAGCGCCATGACACCTACGATCCAAACCTTTACACGGGCGCTGCTGACGCCCGACCTCAGCTTTTCGCACCTCACCGATGCCCGCGTGCAACTCGGGCCGGAGGGGCTGCCGCAACTGATGCGCACGACCCGCTTCGTCGAGGCGACCGTCCAATGGCAGGGCCATCGCTGGCTGTTGTCGATGCCGCTTTCGCCGTCGGCCATCGTCTCGGTCGAACGCACGGCCTCGCGCATCGGACGGCTCAACTCAGACTGGCTCTCGTCGTACCGAATCCTGACGGGCGAAATGCGCTGGACGACGCCCACGGGCGAGGAGCAACACAGCGATCTGCTGCTCGAATACCTGCCCGAAGGGCTCTCGTTCGAAGAGGCGCTGCGCCGCGAGCCCACCGACCGGCTGCTCGAAGCCCTCGACCGCCTGCAGGAGGCCCTGCGCCGGCTGGAGTTCGCCCACAACAACCTCCGGCCGCGGAATCTGCGGTGGGTCGGCGACCGCTTCATCCCGATGCGCTACCAGGACGCCCGCTTCGGTCATCCGGAAAACGACGCCCCCTTCTTCGAGGATCTGCGGGCCGAGGTGCTTCGCCGTTCGGACCCGATGCAAGTGTCGGACGTTACGGCCGAATACAACCCGCTGTGCAGGCTGACCGGCCACCTCTGGACGAGCCAGCTCTCCGAAGGGCTGATCTGCGTCGAGGACGAAAGCGGATACGGCTTCGTCGATGCCGAAAACCGGGTGGTGATCCCCGCAACGCTCCGCTGGGCCAACGACTTCCACGAAGGACGCGCCGAGGCCGAAACCGAAACAGGCATGGGACTGCTCGACCGTCGGGGCCAATGGGTCATCCCGCCCGTCTACGAAATCGTCGACTACGACCCCGTCGAGAGCAATGTCTACGTCCGCCGGGAGGGGCTCTGGGCCGAATTCGACTACCTGGGCCGTCAGCAATCGCAATTCGGCGAACGCTCGGCCCGGCCATAACAGCCTCCCCCGAGGAGCCAACAAAGAGACAAAAATACGAACAATAAACACAGACAACACCATGGAAAACAACAGAGAAGAGGTTAAAGTTCTGATCATCGGCAGCGGCCCGGCCGGCTATACGGCTGCCATCTACCTGTCGCGCGCCAACCTGGCACCGGTTCTTTACGAAGGCATCGAACCCGGCGGCCAGCTCACGACAACCACCGCCGTCGAAAACTTCCCGGGCTATCCCGAGGGGATCGACGGCCCGGAACTGATGTCGCGCATGCGCCAGCAGGCCGAGCGTCTGGGCACCGATCTGCGCGCCGGCACCATCACGCGGGTCGATCTGTCGGCACGTCCGTTCCGCGTCGAAGTCGACGGCGAGAAGGAGATTCTGGCCCAGAGCCTCATCGTCTCGACCGGCGCCACGGCCAAATACCTCGGTCTGCCTTCGGAAACGAAGTTCCGCGGACAGGGCGTCAGCGCCTGCGCCACGTGCGACGGATTCTTCTACCGCCGCAAGGATGTGGCCGTCGTCGGCGGCGGCGACACGGCCTGCGAAGAGGCTACCTACCTGGCCTCATTGTGCCGCAAGGTCTACATGATCGTCCGCAAGCCCTTCCTGCGCGCCTCGAAGGCCATGCAGGAGCGCGTGTTCAACACCGAAAACATCGAGGTCCTCTTCGAATACAACACCGCCGAGGTGCTGGGCGATGATTCGGGCGTGACGGGGGCCCGTCTGATCAAGAGCGACGGAGAGGAACGCACGATCGATATCGCCGGCTTCTTCCTGGCCATCGGCCACCATCCCAATACGGAGATCTTCGCCGGACAGCTCGATCTCGACGCGGAGGGCTACATCCGCACGGAGGGCAACACGTCGAAAACGTCGGTCGAGGGTGTCTTCGCCGCCGGCGACGTGAAGGATCCCCATTACCGTCAGGCCATCACCGCGGCCGGTTCGGGCTGCATCGCCGCCCTGGACTGCGAACGATTCCTGCTGCGGTGAGTTTCGCGGTGACCATACTGGGCTGCTCGTCGGCCAAACCCACCCCGAACCGCCACCCCTCGGGCCAGGCGGTGAACATCCACGAGCAGTACTATCTCGTGGATGCGGGCGAGGGGACGCAGCAGCAGCTGATCCGCTACGGCATCAATCCGCTCAAACTGCGCGCGGTGTTCATCTCGCACCTCCACGGCGACCACGTCTTCGGGCTCTTCCCGCTGATCTCGACCCTGGGGCTCTACGGAAGGCGCACGCCGCTCGACGTCTATGCCCCGGCGCCGTTCGGCGAGATGCTCGAGGCCCATCTGCGCCTCTTCGACACGCAGCTGCCCTACGAGGTGGTCTGGCATCGGGTCGATACCACGCAGCACGCACGGCTCTTCGAGAACCGTACGATCGAGGTGTGGAGCATTCCGCTGCGCCACAGGGTGCCGTGTGCCGGATTCCTCTTCCGCGAAAAGGAGCCGCCGCTGAATGTCGACAAGTTCAAGATCGTGAAATACGCCCTCTCGATCGCCCAGATCACCGCGGCCAAACGCGGCGAGGAGGTGACGCTCGAGACGGGCGAAGTGATCCCGAACGGCGAGCTGACCTACCGCCCCTACCGGGCCCGGTCGTACGCCTACCTCTCGGACACGAACTTCTCGGCCCGGGCCGCGGAGCTGTGCCGCGGGGTCGATCTGATGTACCACGAGGCGACCTACGCCGCCGACGAGCAGCGCGCGGCCCGCGAACGGGGCCATTCGACAACGCTCGATGCGGCGAAGGCGGCCCTGAAGGCCGGCGCCCGAAGACTCGTCATCGGCCACTACTCGTCGCGCTACAAGGACGAATGGGTGCTGGTCGACGAGGCGCGGACACTCTTCCCCGAGACCTGGCCCGCCACCGAAGGCACCACCTTCACCATCGAAAAACAGCCATGACCAAAGCCGAAATCCAACTCATCCGCTCGCTGGCCGACAAACGCGGCCGCACGGAGCAGGGTCTCTTTCTGGCCGAGGGCGAGAAGCTCATCGGCGAACTGCGCACGTCACACCTGCGCGTGCGGCGGATCTACGCCCTCGAGGGGCTCTTCACGGGGGAAGAGGTCGAGGTGGTCTCGCCGCGCGAAATGGAGCGCATCTCGCAGCTGAAGACCCCGTCGAACTCGGTGGCCGTGGTCGAGATACCCCGCTACCGGCTCCGGCCGGAGGAGCTGCGCGGACAGTTGACGCTGGCGCTCGACGAGGTGCAGAACCCCGGCAATCTGGGAACCATCATCCGGCTGGCCGACTGGTTCGGCATCCGGGAGATCCTCTGCTCGGAGGGGACGGCCGACTGCTTCAATCCGAAGGTCGTCCAGGCCACCATGGGGGCCATTCTGCGCGTGAGGGTCCACTACACGGATCTGGCCGCCACGCTCGCCGGGGCCGTCCGCGACGGCGTCGCCGTCTACGGCACCTTCCTCGAGGGGGAGAACCTCTACGAAAGCCGCCTCTCGCCGACGGGCATTGTCGTGATGGGCAACGAAGGCCGCGGCGTAACCCCCTCGGTCGCGGAATGTATTTCTCGAAAACTCTTCATCCCGCCCTGGCCCGCCGACCGCCACGGTTCGGAATCACTCAACGTCGCCATGGCTACGGGCATCGTCTGCGCCGAATTCCGCCGCCAAACCACCCTCCACGCCTCGAAATAACCCCGCGGCGGAAAGATTGCGGTGAAAATCGCATTTTTCTCCCCCGACGAAGCACGCCATATTCCGAAAATTTATACATTTGTCAGTTGAAACTGTTGCATTTGGCTCCGCATGCCCAACCCAGGGTCGGACACCCGGGCCGGCAACCCGAAAAAGATTTATGACCGAACAGAAATACAGAATAGGCATCACGCAGGGCGACCCCAACGGCATCGGCTGGGAGGTCATCATCAAGGCCCTCGCCGATCCGCGGATCATGGAGCTCTTCACGCCCGTCATCTACGGTTCGCCCAAAGCCGCCGCCTGTTACCGGAATACCATCGCCGAGGTCGAACAGTTCGCCATGACGACCGTTGCTTCGGCCGCCGAAGCCCGTCGCGGACGAATCAACCTGGTGGCCTGCGGCGAGATCGCCCAGATCGAACCCGGAAAGCCGACCCCCGAGGCCGGACAAGCCGCCGTCGAGGCGCTCCGTACCGCCATGCGCGACCTGAAGGCCGGTGAACTCGATGCACTGGTCACGGCCCCGTTCGACAAGGAGACCGTCCAGAGCGACGACTTCCACTTCACGGGCCACACCGAATACCTCGCCTCGGAACTCGACGGGGAGCCCATGATGATCATGTGCAGCGACGTGCTGCGCGTGGGTCTGGTGACCATCCACATCCCCGTCGCCGAGATCGCCCGGAACATCACCCGCGAAAAGATCGTCGAAGATCTGCGCATCCTCAACCGCTCGCTGGTCGAGGACTTCGGCATCGTCCGCCCGCGCATCGCCGTGATGGCCCTCAACCCCCACGCCGGAGACGGCGGTCTGGTCGGACGCGAGGAGCAGGAGATCATCCGTCCGGCCATCGTCGAGGCCTTCGATGCGGGGATTCTCGCATTCGGGCCCTTTGCCGCCGACGGACTCTTCGCCGGGGGCGGGTATGCCCGCTACGACGGCATCCTGGCCATGTATCACGACCAGGGGCTGGCCCCCTTCAAGAGTATCTCGCCCGACGGCGTGAACTTCACGGCCGGACTCGCGGCCGTACGCACCTCGCCCGACCACGGCACGGCGTTTGACATCGCCGGCAAGGACAAGGCCGATCCGCAATCGATGCGAAACGCCATCTACACGGCCATCGACATCGTCCGCCACCGGGCCGAATGGAAACAGTGGAGCGCCAATCCGCTGCCGCGCGCCGAACGCGAAAAATCATCCCGCGACAACCAGCCGGCCGCCCGCGAAACCAAAGAATAACCAAAAACCGGACAAACCGGAGGTGTATTCCGTCTCGTAATTGTGGAAGCACCAAAGGCCCCGAAAACTTAATGATAAAACGTTTATGATCAAAATCACCTTCCCCGACGGTTCCGTACGCGAGTACGCCGAAGGGACGACTGCCTACCAGATCGCAGAGAGCATCAGCCCTCGTTTAGCTGCTGACTCGCTGGCGGCCTCGGTAAACGGCGCAACGGTCGACATGATGCGACCGATCGATGCGGATGCCTCGATCAAATTCTACAAGTGGGACGACGACGAAGGCAAGCACGCCTTCTGGCACACCTCGTCGCACCTGCTGGCCGAAGCCCTCGAAGCCCTCTATCCGGGCATCAAGTTCGG
>CALUKH010000023.1 GCA_944321185.1 uncultured Alistipes sp.
GGAAGGGCACGGGTCAGCTCCGGGAAGGGCACGGGTCAGCTCCGGGAAGGGCACGGGTCAGCTCCGGGAAGGGCACGGGTCAGCTCCGGGAAGGGCACGAGTCAGCTCCGGCGGTCGATCACCTCCTCGATCTGAGCCACATCGGTGGAGTCCTTCACCAACACACGCTTGTCCCGATCCAACAGGTAGAGCGCCGGAATGGCGTGCAGATCGTAGAGCAACTTTTCGCGGATGACGCACCCGTCGTCATAGGCATTGATCCACGAGGCAGGCATCTGGTCGCGATAGGCCCGCCATTCGGTCAGATCCTCGTCGGGATAGATCGCCAGCACCTTCAGGCGCCCGCGCTCGATCATCTCCGTGAGCATCGGCGAGGAGGTGATCGCCTCGCGGATCTCGCGGCACATCGCGCATCCGGGGTTGTTGATGAACAGCAGCACATACTCGGCCTTCACGCCGTAGAGTGTTCCGACGCGGCCCGATGCAAGCGTATACCGGAAATCGTTGGCCGGTTGACCGATGCGGTTCTGGCGGGCGATCTGCAGGTCGTACTGCGGCGCGATGCGCTCATATTCGTCGTACCACGGAGCCCGCAGCTGCGCCTCCAGCACCGGAATGTAGAATTCATCGTTGCGGAGCGGCGAATTGGGATCGTGCAGCACCATGCGGGCCATCATGGCGAAGTAGTCGAGCATCGGACGCGACGTCGAGGCGCGGCGCATGAGCGTGTCGATCGGGGCCCCATCGGTCGGGCGGTCCGACAGCAGAATGATGTAGCGTGCATAGGCCTCGACCAGTTGCGCGGTGTCGGCCCGGGCCAGGAACAGCGTATCGGAGAAGTTGAACCGGTCCCAGTAGTGCCACCGGAGCCACTCCTGCTGCTCGGTCGCTCCGAGACGCGATGGCGGAAGGGCCGGCAGGAAGACCGCCGGGCGTTCCGCCGCGGCATCGGAGGCCGGAGCCTTACGGCGGCGTCCGCACGACACCACCGTCAGAAGCATACACAAAAGAATCGTCAAACGTCTCATCCGAAACAGGTTTTGCAGACGGGAGATTCGATCGCCGGTCCAGCTGCCGGAGAAAGGGCATCGGCCCTCCCCTCTCGGAGAGCCCCCTGCCGGAGAGGACATCGCCCCCTGCCGAAGAGGCCCCCCTGCCGGAACCCGAGCATGCACCTCCCGTCGGGTTTTACCTACAAATATAACGATTTCCGGCGACAATCGTATACCGAAAGTCCCGCAAAGATCCCGTCGGAATGTTTTTGCACGGTAGTTGCAACCCTCGGGACGTCAAAACTCAAATCAAACCGTTATGGATGTAAAGAAAACTACCACTTCTACGGGGTTCAAGTTGAGCGTCATGACCCTTGCGATCATGAACGTCACGGCCGTCGTGAGCCTGCGCGGACTGCCCGCCGAGGCGGTCTACGGACCCTCGTCGGCCTTCTACTACCTCTTTGCCGCGATCGTCTTCCTGATCCCCACGGCCATGGTGGCTGCCGAACTGGCCGCCATGTTCTCCGACAAGCAGGGCGGTGTCTTCCGCTGGGTCGGCGAGGCGTTCGGAGCCCGTACGGGATTCCTGGCCATCTGGCTCCAATGGATCGAATCGACGATCTGGTACCCCACGGTGCTGACCTTCGGTGCCGTGACCATCGCCTTCATCGGCACGAACGAGCCTCACGACATGTCGCTCGCCTCGAACAAGGTCTTCACCCTCTGCATGGTGATGGCCATCTACTGGATCGCCACCTTCATCGCCCTGAAGGGGCTCGACTGGGTGGGCAAGATCAGCAAATGGGGCGGCATGATCGGCACGATCATCCCGGCCGCCCTGCTGATCATCCTCGGCATCGTCTACATCGCCACGGGGGGTCACAACAACATGGACATGTCGCAGGGATTCTTCCCCGACCTGTCGAAATTCGACAACCTGGTGCTGGCCAGCAGCATCTTCCTCTTCTACGCCGGCATGGAGATGATGGGTATCCACGTCATGGATGTCCGCAACCCCTCGCGAAACTACCCCCGTGCCATCATCATCGGATCGCTCGCCACGGTGGCCATCTTCGTGCTGGGAACCTTCTCGCTCGGATTCATCATCCCGGCCAAGGACATCAGCCTCACGCAGTCGCTGCTGATCGGATTCGACAACTACTTCAAGTATCTGCACATCTCGTGGGCCGGTCCGGTGATCGCCATCGCACTGATGTTCGGCGTGCTGGCCGGCGTACTGACCTGGGTGGCCGGCCCCTCGAAGGGTATCTTCGCCGTCGGCAAGGCCGGTTATCTGCCGCCCTTCTTCCAGAAGACGAACCGTGCCGGCGTACAGCGCAACATCCTGCTCATCCAGGGGGCGATCGTCACGCTGCTGGCCCTGCTCTTCGTGGTGATGCCCTCCGTGCAGTCGTTCTACCAGATCCTTTCGCAGCTCACCGTGCTGCTCTATCTGATCATGTACATGCTCATGTTCTCGGCCGCCATCGTCCTGCGCTACAAGATGAAGCAGGCGGCGCGTCCGTTCCGCCTCGGAAAAAACGGAAACGGGCTGATGTGGCTGATCGGTCTGGTCGGATTTCTGGGTTCGCTGCTGGCCTTCGTGCTGAGTTTCGTGCCGCCCAGCCAGATCTCGACCGGCAGCAATACGGTCTGGTTCTCGGTGCTGGTCATCGGATGCCTCGTCGTGGTGGCCATTCCGTTCGTCATCTACGCGATGCGCAAGCCCTCGTGGCGTGATCCGCAGGCCGCCGCCGAGTTCGCCCCCTTCCACTGGGAGCAGCCCGCCACATCGGCCCCGGCCGCTGCCTCGAACGCTCCGAAACGTTCGTCGTCACCGATGGCTTCGGCCGCCGATCCGACCCTGCGGAACACCGCTCCGGTATCGAACCCGGCGGCGGCCTCAACCGCTGCTGCGAAGAGCCCTGCTCCGGAAGCCGCTACGCCGAAGACCCCGAACACCGCACCGAAGTCCACGGCGTCCGCCCCGTTGACGGATGCTCCGAAGAGCTCGCCGCAGAATCAACCATCCACGAAAAACAAACCGCAATAAACACATTCAGAAATGATCCGCAAAATTGACAAGAAAACGGTCAGCGATGCCCTGCATACGGCCTACGACCGTTGCAAGACCGAATCGGGCGGCAAGAATGCCGACTACATTCCCTATCTGAAGAACGTTCCGTCGACGCTCTTCGGCATTGCGGCCTGCCTCCCGGACGGCTCGCTGCTGACGGTTGGCGACACCGACTTCCGCTTCGGCATCGAATCCGTGTCGAAGGTCCCGACTGCCCTGCTGGCCATGGAGCAGTACAGCGATCGGGAGGTCCTCCACAAGATCGGAGCCGATGCCACGGGACTGCCCTTCAACTCGATCATGGCCATCCTGCTCGAAAACGACCATCCGTCGACTCCGCTGGTCAACGCCGGAGCCATCACCGCCTGTTCGATGATCAAGCCCGTCGGCGACAGCACGGGCAAGTGGAAATCGATCATCGATTTCCTCACGGCTCTGGCCGGTTCGACGGTCGAGGTGATCGACGACCTCTACCGCTCGGAGAGCGACACGAACTTCAACAACCGCTCGATCGCCTGGCTGCTGAAGAACTACAACCGCATCTACGACGATCCGATGATGGCGCTGGACCTCTACACGCGGCAGTGTTCGATCGGCGTGACGGCCTCGCAGCTGGCCACCGTGGCGGCGACGATCGCCAACGGAGGCATGAATCCGCGCACCCGAAAACGCGTCTTCCGAGCCGAACTGACCCCGCGGATCGTCTCACTGATGGCCACCGTGGGCTTCTACGAGCACACGGGCGACTGGCTCTTCGAGACGGGTCTTCCGGCCAAATCGGGCGTCGGCGGCGGCATCCTGGGCGTCGTACCGGGCGTCATGGGCGTAGCGGCCTTTGCACCCCCGCTCGATGCGGCCGGCAACTCCGTCAAGGCGCAGAAGGCCCTGGCCTGCATCGCCCGCGAGCTGGATCTCAATCTCTTCGGCACCACACGCTGCACCCTCGCCGAGCCCGTTCCAACCGAAGCCTGACACGGCTCCCCCCCCTCTACACGCGAGAGCCGCAACCCTGCAAAGGGTTGCGGCTCTCGTTTCGTATCGGTCGGGTGCCTGACGTCAGAGCGTCTCCTGCTCAACCGCCTTGAACAGGGCGACATCCGCCGTCGTGGAGTTCATCACGTAGGTATAGGCCTCGGTGATCTTACCTTCGGCCAGCTTGGCGAAGATCCGGGCCGAAGCCTCGTAATCGGCCGACTGACCGGCCTGACGCGCCAGCAGGTAGCCGATGATGATATGACCGGCCGTCTCGACCAGTCGACGAGCATGGAAGTCCTTGAATCCCTGGGCCTCCTTCTCGCCGGCCTCGACGTGAGCCACCATCTCCGTGAACTTCACCGTCAGCGCCTTGAGCTTCTCGACCACCGGGCACATCGATGCCGCATACTCCTCGGCGGCATAGCGGCCGATCTGATCGACGAACGTACCCTTCGTCACGGCGTTGATCGCCGCAACGACCTGCAGCTGCGACGTTCCCTCATAGATGTTCATGATGCGGGCGTCACGATACAACCGCTCGCAGGGGTAATCCTTCATGAAGCCCGAGCCGCCGTGGATCTGGATGGCATCGTAGGCCAGCTGGTTGGCATACTCCGACGAGAAGAGCTTTACCAGCGGCGTGAAACCGTCGGCCAGCCGATTGTAGAACTTCATCTCCTGCCGCTCCTCCGCCTCGAGCGAACGCTCGTGCGAGATGTGCGTATACTGCTTGTAGATCTCGACGAAGCGTGCCGTTTCGTAGAGCAGCGCACGGGCGCCCTGCAGCTTGGCCTTCATGTTCGACAGCATCTCCGACACGGCGGCAAACTCGATGATCGGCTTGCCGAACTGGGCACGTTCGTGGGCATACTTCAGCGCCTCGCGGTAAGCCGCCTCGCACAGACCCACCGACTGGGCTCCGATACCCAGACGTGCGGCGTTCATCAGCGACATGACGTACTTGATCAGACCCATCTTCCGATCGCCGACCAGCTGCGCCGGAGCATTCGTGAAGACCAGCTCGCACGTCGGCGAACCCTTGATACCCAGTTTGTTCTCGATGCGGCGCACCTTCACGCCGCCGTCGCGCTTGTCGTAGATGAGCATCGACAGACCGCGGGCGTCGGTCGTGCCCTCCTCCGTACGGGCCAGCACGAGCGAAACCTCGCCGTCACCATTCGTGATGAAGCGTTTCACGCCGTTGAGCAGCCACGTCTGACGCTCCTCCGACCACGTGGCCTTCAGCATCACCGAACCCAGGTCCGAACCGGCATCGGGCTCCGTGAGGTCCATGGCGCACGTCGCACCGGCCGAAACCCACTTCAGATACTTCTCCTTCTGCTCCTCGGAGGCAAATTCGTTGATCGTCTCGGCACAATCCTGCAGACCCCAGATGTTCTCGAAGCTGGCATCCGCACGGGCCACCATTTCGTTGGCCATCACGAAGCAGATGAGCGGGAAATTCAAGCCGTCGTACTTGCGCGGGAGGGTCATGCCGCTCAATCCGGCATCGACCACCGCCTTCATGTTGCGGACCGTCCCCGAGGCATACTCCACGTGGTCGTTCACCACGCGCGGGCCTTCGTGGTCGACCCCTTCGGCATTCGGCGCAATGACGTCGCCGCAAACCTCGCCGGCAATCGCCAGCACACGGCGGTAGTTGTCCATCGCATCGTCGAAATCCTGCGGCGCGTAATCGTACAAGTCCTTCTCGGCGAAACCGCGCTCCTTCAGTTCCACGATCTTGCGCATCAGCGGATGATCCAGCTGGAACTGCAAATCCTTGTTATCTGAAAAGAAATTTGCCATATTATTTCTGTTAGTTTTTAAGATTCAACACTCTTCTCTGTTCAACCTTCATGCGGACCTCATCGCTTCGGTCTTCATGAGCCTCGCGGGTTTCATGCAATCCGCTCCGGTCATGCAACTCATCCCGTTTCCATCCATCCGAGCATCTTGCGGTCCCGGATTCTTACAGCTCCCGGGTTCTTGCGGCCCCCGGATTCTTGCGGTCCCCGGATTCTTGCGGTCCCCGGCGGCCAGGTCCTGTTCGGCCCCCCGAATTCGAGGTTTTCTGCAGCCCCCGGCGCCCCGCACCGGACCTCACTCGGCCCCCATTGCGGTAAGCTCCACGCCCAGGACGTAGAAATGAGGCACGTGCTCGACCAACTGATTCTTCGACAGATCGGGATCAATCACCTTCTCACCGCAGAACCGGAAAAATCCGAAACGGGCATCGTACCACATCGACCCGAAAAAGAGCAGCGGGATGAATCGTCCCGACTCGAAACGGCTCATCACGAACGGACGCGTATAATAGCTGTAAAACCTCGTATCGCTATCGGGAGCCTTCTGCGCCTCCAGTTCGAGGCGGAACGAGCCCTTTGCCGCGTTCTCAAGGCTGAAGGCCCACTGAGCCACCGAATCGGCCCCCGAAGGATAACGCCCGAAGACGATCCGCGCGCTTTCACGCACGATGCCCCGCTCGGGATCCAGCAGCACGCTGTCCGGAATCTCCGCACGCGCCTGCTCGGGATAGTCGCTCAGCAACATCCGCGTCCTTCCCGCATGGAACACCTGATCCCCGTCCACCGGTTTGCCGGCCACGTACTCCCGGACGCGGAACGTCACGTCGTAGCACGTATCGCCGTCGAGGAACTGGCTCAGGTCGTAGGCATAGGTTTCGAATCCGGCCCTCTCCAGCACGAAGCGCACGTCGTCGAGCGACGCATCGGCCGAGGCAATCTGCTGCGCCCCGGCAAGCGTCGTCACAAAAAGCGCTCCGAACAGAAGAAGAGTGCGTTTCATCGGTTACTTCGAGTTTTGCTTGTAGTATTTGATCATCTTGGGGATAATCTCGTTGACATCGCCCGTGATGGCATAGTCGGCGATCTTGTTGATCGGCGCATCGGGGTCGGTGTTGATCGAGATGACCATCGACGACTGGTCCATGCCGGCCGTGTGCTGGATCTGTCCCGAGATGCCGCACGCGATGTAGAGTTTCGGACGAACCGTCACACCGGTCTGTCCCACCTGGCGCTCATGCTCCGTGAAGCCGGCATCGACCGCCGCACGGCTTGCTCCGACCTCGGCGCCCAGCACGTCGGCCAGATCGTACACCAGTTTGAAGTTCTCCTTCGAACCCATGCCGTAGCCGCCGGCCACGATGATCGAGGCACCCTTGATGTCGATGCGGCGCTCCTCGATCTGACGGTCGATGATCTTCACCGCCAGGTCCGTATCCTTGACGAACTTGCGCCAGTCGATCATCTTCACCTCGCCCAGGCCCGGCTGTGCGGCATACTCCTTGCGCATGACGCCCTCGCGGACGGTGGCCATCTGCGGACGGTGGTCCGGGTTGACGATCGTGGCGATGATGTTGCCGCCGAACGCCGGACGGATCTGATACAGCAGATTGGTATACTCCTTGCCGGTCTTGGCATCCCGGTGGTCACCGATCACCAGCTGCGTACAGTCGGCCGTCAGACCGCTGTGCAGGGCCGACGATACGCGCGGTGCGAAGTCGCGACCCACGGGCGTGGCTCCGAACAGGGCGATCTGAGGTTTCTCCTGCTCGATCAGTCCGCACATGACGGCCGTGTGAGGCAGCGTGCGGAACGGTTCGAAGATCTCGTCGTCGGCCTCCCACACCGTATCGGCACCGTATTTGGCCAACTCCTTCTCGATACCCGCGAAGTTGTGACCCAGAACGACCGCCTCGAGCTTGACGCCGAGCGTCGTGGCCAGCTCGCGGCCCTTGGTCAGCAGTTCGAGACTCACATCGGCGACCTTGCCGCCCTCCATCTCGATATATACGAATACGTTGTTCATCTCTGTGCGCATTAACCGAGCGTGTGGCTCGCAATAAGTTCAACCATCAGTGAATTGATATCCTCGTCCGAGGCCGTGAGGCGCTTGGCCTCCTTGGCGGCGAAGACGACGTTCTCGATCTTCTTGACCTTCGTCGGCGAACCCTGCAGACCCAGCTGGGCGGGATCGGGATTGACGTCGGCGGCTGCCCACTCAACGATCTGCAGATAGGGCTTGGCGGCTGCGCGCCGTGCGGCCGGCGAATCGGGCGCCGCAGCGATCTCCGAACCGGCCAGCGCACCCTTGTACTTCATCACGCGTTTGGCGTTGCGCGGACGGCACTCGGCAGCCGAACCGTTGACCGTCACAACGGCCGGAATCGGGCACTCGACCGTCTCGACGCCATGCTCCAGACGACGTTTGATCACCAGCGCATGCTCCTTCACGTCGAGGATCTCCTCGGCGTAGGTCACCTGCGGAAGACCGAGTTTCTCGGCCACCTGGGGACCGACCTGGGCCGTATCGCCATCGATGGCCTGCCGTCCGGCAAAGATCACGTCGGGCTGGATTTTCTTCAGGGCACACGACAGCGCGTAGGAGGTGGCCAGCGTATCGGAACCGGCAAATTCGCGGCCCGAAAGCAGGTAACCGCCGTCGGCCCCGCGGAACATGGCATCACGGATGATGTCGGCCGCACGCTGGGGACCCATCGTAAGAATGTGGACCGTGGAACCTTCGACACGGTCCTTGAGCCGCAGAGCGGCTTCGAGGGCATTCAGGTCCTCGGGATTGAAGATGGCCGGAAGTGCCGCACGATTGACCGTTCCTTCGGGGGTCATCGCATCCTTACCCACGTTGCGGGTATCGGGCACCTGTTTGGCCAGAACCAGGATTTTAAGGTTTTGTAGCATATTGAGTTAAGTCGAAAGTTTTTTATATTGAGTGGGGGGGGTACGGGCCCCGGCCCATGTGCTTCACCGCCCGGCCGATTGTGAGGCAGGCCCGGATCCAAGCGTTGTGGGGCCCGGATCCAAGTGCTGTGGGCCCACGCCCATGTGCTTCACCGCCCGGCCGATCGTAATACAGGCCTGAATCAAGGCATTTTGCAGCGGATTCAAGCCCTCCGCCCGGCCGTTTCTGGGACCCGCCCCTCTGGCGGACCTGCTAAGCCCGCGGGCGGACGATGGTCTCACCGCGATCGGGACCCACGGAGATGATCCGCACGGGAACACCGGTCTGATGCTCGATGAACTCCACGTAACGCTTGAAGGCCTCGGGGAACTCCTCATAGGTGCGGCACTTGCGCAGGTCGCACTTCCAGCCCTCGAACTCCGTGTAGACGGGTTTCAGATCGTCGGTGATCGTATAGGGGAATTCCGCCGTGCGGCGGCCGCCGATTTCGTAGGCCGTGGCGATCTTGATCGTGTCGAAATCGTTCATCACGTCGGACTTCATCATGATGAGCTGCGTCACGCCGTTGATCATGATCGAATACTTCAGTGCAACCATGTCAAGCCATCCGCAACGGCGGCGGCGACCCGTCACGGCTCCGAACTCGTGACCGATGTTGCTGAGTTTTTCACCCGTTTCGTCGAACAGTTCCGTGGGGAACGGACCGCTGCCCACACGCGTGCAGTAGGCCTTGAAGATGCCGTAGACCTCGCCGATGCGGTTCGGCGCAACGCCCAGGCCCGTGCAGACCCCGGCGCAGACCGTGTTCGACGACGTGACGAAGGGATAGGATCCGAAATCGACGTCGAGCAGCGTACCCTGTGCCCCCTCGGCCAGCACGGCCTTGTCCTGCGAGAGGCAGTCGTTGACGAAATACTCGCTGTCGATGATGTGGAAGCGACGCAGATACTTCACGGCATCGAACCACTGGGCCTCGAGCTCCGTGATGTCGTACTGGTAGTCGAGGCTGCGCAGGATGCGTTCGTGACGGGCCTTGGCGGCGGCATAGATCTGTTCGAAATCGGGACGCAGCAGATCGCCCACACGCATGCCGTTGCGGCTGACCTTGTCGGTATAGGTGGGGCCGATGCCCTTGCCCGTGGTGCCGATCTTGGCACTGCCCTTGGCGGCCTCGTAGGCGGCGTCGAGGATACGGTGTGTCGGCAGGATCAGATGGGCCTTCTTCGAGATGCAGAGCTGTTTGGTCAGGTCGTGCCCGCTCTTGGCGAGCTCTTCGGCCTCGGCGCGGAACAGAACGGCATCCAGAACGACACCGTTGCCGATGATGTTGGTTTTGCCGCCCTGGAAGATTCCCGAGGGAATCGAGCGGAGCACGTATTTTTCCCCGCCGAATTCCAGCGTATGACCGGCATTGGGACCGCCCTGGAAGCGGGCTACCACCTCGTAATGGGGCGTGAGCACGTCCACGACCTTTCCCTTGCCCTCGTCACCCCACTGGAGGCCGAGGATAACGTCTACTTTTTTCATTGTATCCGAATCAGTTTATTGGGTTACAAAAGATTTTTTGCTTCCAAAGGTACGAAATAATCCGCGAAAAGCGCAACCCGGCGGCGGGACTTTTCAACAAATTATAAAAAACGGCGACGCAGCAGACCGCTCGGTCCGCCCGTCACCGGTAAGATTCGGAAATATATTTCGGGGAAGGAGCCCCGCCGCACGGCCCGTCAGCGCTCGACCAGCGAGGTGATGCCGTCGAAACGAATGCCCTGCGTCGAGGGGCGGCAATAGACCGTCTCGAGCTGTGGATTCTCGCGCACGTCGGCCTGCAACACCGACGAACAGGTCGAGAGGTCGAGCGTCACGAAGCGGTTGCCGCGCGCATCGAGCGTCGCCAGCGAAGTGTTCGACGTCAGATCGATCCGCTCCAGCGCATTGTCCGAGCAGTCGAGCCACGTCAGCGAGCGCAGATCCTCCACATCGAGTGACACCAGGGCATTGCCCCTACAGTCGAGACGGGCCAGATGTGCACAAGCCCTCAGATCCAGCTCCGTGAGGGCATTGCCCGAGCAGTCGAGCCGTTCCATGTTGGCAAACTCCGCCAGATCGGCGAGCGATGCGATCCCCGCATCGGGACACGAAATGTCGCGCACCCGCTGCGCTTCGTAGCGCGAAATGCGGCCGTCGCCGTTCGTGTCGAAATGCTCCAGACAGAAGCTCTCGAAGGTCTTGTCGAAAAAGGTGAGGTAAACGTATCGGTTCCTTTCGTCGCTCTCGCTGTCGGCCAGGCCGCAGCCCGTCGCCAGCAGCGTCAGCAGAACCGGAAAGAGGCGCAGGCGTCGCACCGCGTCAGATATCCACATCGTCGTCCGACGATTCGGAGAGTTCCGACGTATCGTCGTCGGCACCCTGCAGCTCATCGGCCCCCTTCAGTTCGTCGTCGTAGTAGTCCTTGTCGTCGTCGTCCTGCGCCGAGTCGTCGATCTTCACGTCGATCTTGATCATGTAGGCCACGTCGTCCGTGTCATAGGGCACGGCATAAAAAAAATCGCCGTTGGGTTTGTCCACGCGAATCATCGCGTCGGTGAATCCCAGCGGATATTTCTCCTTGACGGCCTCCTGCATTTCGGGGGTCAGATTGTGGAAACTCGTTACGATATGTTTCTTTGCAATATTCTGTTTAGCCATGGTAATGCTGCGAAATTTTCTGCAAGTATACGCAAAATTTGATAATCGCGCCACATCTGCATTTTTTTTTTGCATTTTTTTTGATTTTCCCGCTTCTTCCGGGCAAAATATGTAACTTTACGCACGTTATTCTTTAGGTATGATACGCGAACGCATCGAGGAGCTGCGGCGCCAGCTCGAACTGCACAACTACAAATATTACGTCGAAAACAATCCCGAAATCTCGGATTTCGAATTCGATACGATGATGCGCGAACTCCAGGACCTGGAGCGCGCCCATCCCGAATATGCCGATCCCAATTCGCCGTCGGTCCGCGTGGGCAGCGACCTGACCTCCGAATTCCGGACCGTCCGCCACCGCTACCCGATGCTCTCGCTCGGAAACACCTATTCGCTCGACGAACTCCACGAATTCATCGACCGCATCGAACGCGAAGCCGGCCCCACGGACTACGTCTGCGAACTGAAATTCGACGGCACGGCCATCTCGCTCACCTACGACAACGGCTCGCTGACGCTGGCCGCCACACGCGGCGACGGCGTCCAGGGCGATGACGTGACGGCCAACGTCCGCACGGTGCGCTCCGTGCCGCTGCACCTGCGCGGCAACGACTATCCGGCCCACTTCGAGATCCGCGGCGAGATCCTCATGCCCTACGCCTCGTTCGACCGCCTCAACGCCGAACGCGAGGCCAACGGCGAACCGCTCTTCGCCAATCCGCGAAACGCCGCCGCCGGAACCCTCAAGCAACAATCCTCGGCCGTCGTCGCACGCCGCGGGCTGGACTGCACGCTCTATCAGCTGGCGGGCGACAACCTTCCGTTCAAAACCCACTGGGAGAGCCTCCAGAAGGCCCGCGAGTGGGGATTCAAGATCTCGGACCGGATGCGCATCTGCCACACGGTCAACGAGGTCGACGACTTCATCCGTCACTGGGACACGGCACGTCATGCACTGCCCTTCCCGACCGACGGCGTGGTGATCAAGGTCAACGACTTCGCCGTGCGCCGCCAGCTGGGCTTCACGGCCAAGGCCCCGAAATGGGCCGTAGCCTACAAGTTCAAGGCCGAACAGGCCCTCACGCGCATCGACAGCGTCTCGTTCCAGGTCGGCCGCACGGGCGCCATCACCCCCGTGGCCAACCTCGAACCCGTGCTGCTGGCCGGTACCACCGTGCGCCGCGCCACGCTCCACAATGCCGAACAGATGGCTCGGCTCGACATCCGCCCGGGCGACATGGTCTATGTCGAGAAGGGCGGCGAAATCATCCCCAAGATCACGGGCGTCGACCTCTCGCAGCGTCCGGCCGACAGCCAGCCGTTCCGCTACATCACGGTCTGCCCCGTGTGCGGCACGCCGCTGGTGCGTTACGAGGGCGAGGCCAAGCACTACTGCCCGAATCAGAGCGGATGCCGGCCCCAGATCATCGGCCGCATCATCCACTTCATCCGCCGCAAGGCCCTCGACATCGAGGGGCTCGGCGAGGAGACCATCGAACTGCTCTACGACAACGGTCTGGTCCGCACCGTGGCCGACCTCTACGACCTGCGCGCCGAACAGCTGGCCCCGCTGCCGCGACTGGGCGCGAAATCGGCCGAAAACATCATCCGCTCGATCCAGCGCTCGAAGGAGGTCCCCTTCCCGCGGGTCCTGTTCGGACTGGGCATCCGCTTCGTGGGCGAAACCACGGCCAAATACCTCGCCGAACACTTCCGCACGCTCGACGCCGTGATGGCCGCCTCGCGCGAGGAGCTGGTCCAGGCCGAGGAGATCGGCGACCGCATTGCCGACGCCATCCTCGAATACTTCGCCGACGAGACCAATCTGGAGATCATCCGCCGTCTGCGGGCCGCCGGACTGCAGTTCGAGGCCACGACGAGCGAACGTTCGTCGGAGGCGCTAGCCGGAAAGAGCTTCGTTGTCTCGGGACGCTTCTCGCGCAGCCGCGACGAGATGAAGGCGCTGATCGAGGCCCATGGAGGCCGCAACCTGGCCGCCGTATCGGGCAATGTCGACTACATCGTCGCCGGCGAGAAGATGGGCCCCGCCAAACTCAAGAAGGCCGAAAAACTCGGCATCCGCATCATCGACGAGGAGGAGCTGCTGCGGATGATCGAAGGCAACGCGGCAACCGATGCCCCGCAGGACGGCACTCAGTCCGTCCCGGAACCGCTACCGAACGGATCCGCGGCACAGACCGAAACGACCGAAAAGAGCACCCCGGATTCGGCCCAGCAGGAGCTTTTCCCGAAAACCACGAACTGAAAACAAAACGAAACCCGAAACCATGTTACAGCACAAACTCGCCGGCGTAGGAGCCGCCATGATCACCCCCTTCACGCAGGATGGAAAAGTCGATTACGAAGCCCTGGCGCGGATGATCGACTACGTGATCGAAGGCGGTGTGGACTACATCGTAGCCTTAGGCACAACGGCCGAAACCCCGACTCTCTACATGCCCGAACGGGCCGTGATCGCCATGTTCATCACCAACCAGATCGCCGGACGCGTCCCGCTGGTGATGGGTTGCGGCGGAAACTCCACGTCGGAGGTGCTGGACCAGTTGCGCGAATTCGACCTGCGCGGCGCCGACGCCATCCTGAGCGTGACGCCCTACTACAACAAACCCTCGCAGGAGGGGCTCTTCCAGCACTTCCGCACCGTGTCGGAACACTCGCCCCTGCCGGTGATCCTCTACAACATCCCGGGCCGTTCGGGCGTCAACATGACCGCCCAGACCACACTGCGCTGCGCCCGCGAACTGAAAAACGTCATCGGCATCAAGGAGGCTTCGGGAAACATCGACCAGATGCAGCAGATCCTCGACAACCGTCCCGAGGGATTCCTCGTGCTGTCGGGCGACGACGGCATGGCCATCGAACTGATGCGGCGCGGCGGCGACGGCGTCATCTCGGTAGCGGCCAATGCCTTCCCCAGGCGGTTCATGAGCTGCATCAACCACGCCAAACGGGGTGATTTCGAGGCCGCCGACCGCGAATACGAAGCTCTGGACGAGGCCGTCAAGGCCCTCTTCGAGGAGGGGAATCCCGTCGGCGTGAAGTGCGCCCTCGCGGTCATGGGCCGCATCGGCGACACGATGCGTCTGCCGCTCGTCGCCGGCACGGAGCGTCTGCGCGAACGATTCAAAAGTCTGATTGCGAAATACGATTTGCGCTGATTTTGCGTTCCTATCGGAAAACGACCGACATGAAACGACTGTTGCTGTTGCTGCTTTTCGCCCCGCTGTTTGCCGCCGCCCGGGTCCCCGACGAGGAGATGATCCTCGACCGCACGCTCGATGCCGAATCGCCGTACTATTATCCGTCGCTGATGATGCGCTACAACGCCGGCGACGCAACGCTCACCGACGACGACTACCACTATTTATATTACGGGTTCGCCTATCGCGACGAGTACAAGCCGCTGGCCTCGAATCCCGATCTGGACAAGATGCTGCTGCTCATCGCCGGCATCGACCCCGACAAACCCGACGTGACGACCCTCGAAACGCTCATTTCGCTGGGCAACGATGCGCTGGCCCGCGATCCGTTCAGCCCGAAGATCCTCAACATGATGTCGTTCGCCTATGGAGCCCTGGGCGACAAGGTGCGCGAAAAAGCCTATGCCGACCGCATGAACGGCGTCATCCGCGCGATCCTCGCCTCGGGCGACGGCTTTACGGAGAAGACCCCGCGGCACGTGCTGATGTTCGACCATGCGCTCGACGTGCTTGCCGCCGAGGATCTCCCCTACGGCAAGGCCCGCATCATCAGCCGCACGGTGGAGTTCGTGCCGCTGCTCGCCCCCTATGTCGTCGACGGCAAGAAGCGCAAGGGCTTCTACTTCGACTTCAGCCGCGTCTACCGGAACAAACCCGAAGGTTACACCTACAAACGGGACCGCACGTGGCAGTTCAACAACCTCAAACCCCGCACCTATAAATGATCCGGGAAGTCCGACATCTGATTCTGCTGCTCGGTGTGGTCCTGCTCGGCGCCGGCTGCTCAAAAGACAAGGGCTCGACGCCCGAATCGGGATACAACCCGCCGGCTACGGCCGAACGATGCGTGATCCTCTACATGCCGGGGCGGAGCCTGAGGAGCTTCTATCAACAGAACATCGACGGCATCTGCCGCGCCGTGAATGCCACCGTGCCCGGAAACGGGCGGATGCTGGTCTGCTGGCAGCCCGAAAATTCGAATCGCGCCACGCTGCAGGAGATCTACTACGACACCCGTGAAAACGGCTGCGAGATCCGCACGCTGAAGCAATACGAAAGTTTTGCGGCGGAGGATCCCACACAGGTGGCAAACGTGCTCCGGGATGCCGTGGCCGAGGCCCCGGCACGCAGCTACGGGCTGATCATCGGCTGCCACGGCAAGGCCTGGGTGCCGAGTACGGCCGGCAACCTCTCGATGAATGCTGTCCGCCCCGGAACGTCGACCGCCGAGGATGTCTGGACGCCGGCGCCGGGGGCGTTGATGACCCGTTCGTTCGGCGACCCGAGCCACGAACTGGAGATCACCGAACTGGCCTCGGTGCTCGAATCACAAAGCGTGCGGTTCGACTACCTGATCTTCGACGCCTGCTTCATGGCCAACATCGAGACGCTCTACGACCTGCGTCATGCGGTGGATTATGTCGTAGCCTCGCCCTGCGAAATCATGGCCGCCGGGTTCCCCTACGACCGCATCACGCCGCATCTGTTCGCCGACGAAACACCCCGCTCGGCTCTCGAAGCCGCCTGCTGGGAGTTCTGGAACTTCTACGAGAACGACTGGGCGACGATCTCCTCGAACGAACAGTCGGGCTGTATCTCGCTGGCCGTGATGTCGGAACTCGATGCGCTGGCGGCGGCCATGCGCAACGTCACGCAGGCGGCCCGGCAGATCTACGATCTCAATGCGCTGCAGTCGTACGAAGGGTTCAACAACCACCTCTTCTTCGATCTGGAGCAGTATGTCGGGGAGAGTTGCGCCGACGCCGGTCAGGTCGACGCCTTCAAGACGCAGCTGGCAAACGCTTTCCCCGTCTCATGCCGGCTCCATACCGCCCAGTTCTACTCGGCTTACAACAACCGGCTGAATCCCGTGAGCTACTATTCGGGAGTGACGGTGAGCGAGCCGTCGCAGAATTCGAAGGCGCCGGACAATCCGCTCACCGCCTGGTATCAGGCCACCCACTGATCCCGGAAGGGAGAGGTGGGGCTGCAATCAACCGGCCCGCCACTCCACTGAACAGGTTGAGCAAAGCGGCCATCAGAGCAGCCTCCATTCGGTTCGCCACGCGGCGCCGGTCCGCATCCCAATCCCGATGATCCGGCCGTGGATATCCCACCACGGACGATCCCGAATGACAGAATGAGGCTCGAAACGGGGCGGGACCGACGGGATGATACTCGAAGTGGGATGATGCCCGAAAAGGTTGGGCCACACCTCATGCGGCCGGCCATCCTCCGAGGGTTGGACCACTCCCCCACCCATACAAGAGGGCCCGATGCAACGCAATGGTTGAATCGGGCCCTCTTCGTTTCGGCAAGCTCGGGGCATCGCCCCTCGCGAACTATTCGTATTGTCCGGATTTCAGACGCTCGACCTCCTCGCGGGTCAGGAATCGCCAGGCGCCGCGCTTGAGGTTCTTCTTCGTCAGACCGGCGTAGTAGACGCGGTCGAGTTTGGTGACCGTATAGCCCAGGAATTCGAAAATTCGACGCACGATACGGTTGCGGCCCGAGTGAATCTCGATGCCGATCTCCTGCTTGTTCTCCTTGACGTAGGAGATCTCGTCGGCGAAGATCTCACCGTCCTCGAGCGTAATGCCCTCGGCAATGCGGTCCATGTCGGCACGCGTCAGCGGCTTGTCCAGCGTCACCTGGTAGATCTTCTTCTTCTGATAGGAGGGGTGCGTGAGCTGTTTGGTCAGATCGCCGTCGTTGGTGAAGAGCAGCAGTCCGAGGCTGTTCTTGTCCAGACGACCGACGGGATAGATCCGTTCGGTGCAGGCTCCCTTGACCAGCTCCATGACCGTCTTTCCGGCGTGCGGGTCATCGAGTGACGTGACATAGCCCTTGGGCTTGTTCAGCACCAGGTAGACCTTCTTTTCGCCGTGGACGGGTTCGTTGTTGAAGCGCACCTCATCCGTCGGCTGGACCTTCGTGCCGAGTTCGGTGACCACCTTGCCGTTGACCGTCACCACGCCGGCTTGGATGAAGTTGTCGGCCTCGCGACGCGAGCAGATGCCCGACTGGGCAATGAAGCGGTTCAGACGCATCTCGCCGGTCTGCTTCGCCGGGTCGAACTTCGGATAGGAGGCTGCCGGACGATCCCCGTTGCGGCCGTTGCGCTTGTCGCCGAAGCGGTTGTCGCCCGATTTCGGACCGAACTTGCCGCCCTTGTGATCCGTGAACTTGCCGCCGCGCTGTTCGCCGTAAGCCGGCTTCGCACCGCGCGCTCCATACGAACGCTGCGGACGGTCGCCCTCTTCGCGGCGCGGACGGTCCTCGCTGTTGAAGCGATTGTCGCGATCGCCGAACGAACGACGCGGACGATCCTCACTGTTGAAGCGGTTGTCGCGATCGCCGAACGAACGACGCGGACGATCCTCACTGTTGAAACGGTTGTCGCGATCGCCGAACGAACGACGCGGGCGATCCTCGCTGTTGAAACGGTTATCGCGGTCGCCGAACGAACGGCGCGGGCGCTCCTCGTCGCGGCGGTTATCGTTTTCGCCAAACGTGCGGCGCGGACGTTCGCTGTCGTAACGCGAGTGCTCGTCGAAGCGGGATTTCTCACCGAACGAACGATGCGGACGCTCGCCGTCGTCGTGGCGGGGATGTTCGAACCTGGGCCGGTTTTCGGCCGTGAAATTGGGGTTGTACGAAGCCCGGTGTTCGGGCCGGTACGAATGGGACGGCTGCTCCGAATCGGCAGCATCACGCTGCAAACGCGGGCGACGCTCGACGCGCTCCGCCGTAGCAATCACGGTACGTTTGCGCTTGTCGCGGGCGAAGCGCTCCAGTACCGGGGTCGAGTCGTTTTTCTGATCTTTCATGTTCTATCTTCTCTATATAAGATGATTTTGCGCGGCAAAGGTAATCCATTTTTCCGGATTCCATCACATTACGTGCCCGAAATCGAGAAAAAGTCTTCGCGGTCCGGAAATTCGCCACTTTTGCCTTATCTTTGCACCCGTCATGCAGCAAATGAACCGCGACATACTGCGTCTGGCTCTGCCGAACATCGTCTCGAACATCACCGTGCCGCTGATGGGCATCGTCTCGACGGCTATCGCCGGACACTGGGGCGAGGACTCCGCCGCTACGATCGGGGCACTGGCCATCGGCGTGTCGATCTTCAACTTCATCTACTGGAACTGTTCGTTCGTGCGCATGGGGACCAGCGGACTCACGGCCCAGGCCTTCGGTGCAGGAAATTTCGCCGAATGCACCAACATGCTGGCCCGCGCCCTGGCCGTGGCGGCCGTCATGGGCGTCGCCATGCTCGCCCTGCAATACCCGCTGGGCGAACTGGCCCTATGGGCCATGAACGGCGGCGAGATGACCCGCCAATACTTCTACACGCGCATCTGGGCCGTGCCGGCCGGAATCCTCCTCTTCGGATTCAACGGCTGGTTCACCGGCATGCAGAACGCCCTCTTCCCGATGATCACGGCCATCACGGTCAATGTCATCCATCTGGCCTGCAGCCTCGGATTCGCCTTCGGACTCGACCTGGGAATCGTCGGCATCGCCTACGCCTCGGTGGTGGCGCAATGGTGCGGCGTCGCGCTGGCCACGGTGCTGCTCACGGTCCGGTACCGGCATCTGCTCACCGCCGTGCGATGGTCCGAGGTGCTGGATATGGAGCCCCTGCGCCGCTTCTTCCGCATCAACCGCGACATCATCCTGCGCACGCTCTGCATCGTAGCGGTCTACACCTTCTTCACCGGCGCCTCGGCCCGCATGGAGGATCACACGCTGCTGGCCGTGAATGCCCTGCTGCTGGAGCTGTTCACCCTCTTCTCGTACATGAACGACGGATTCGCCTACGCCGCCGAAGCCCTCACGGGCCGATTCATCGGAGCCCGCGACCGGACATCGCTCCGCACGTGCATGCACCGCTGTCTGCTGTGGGGGACGTTGATTGCCGCGCTGTTCGTGGGGATCTACCTCGTCTGGTGGCGCGAACTGGTGGGGCTGTTCGTCGACCACGCGGCCGCAAATGCCGAACAGATCATTGCGCTGGCCGGCCGCTACATCGTCTGGATCATCCTGATCCCCGTGGCCTCGGCCATGCCCTTCATCATGGACGGCATCATGGTCGGCGCCACCGAAACCCGCGTGATGCGCAACTCGATGTTCTGGGCCACGGCCGCCTATTTCGCCATCTTCTACGCCTTCCGGCCCTGGATCGGCAACAACGCCCTCTGGCTGGCCTTCACGCTCTACATGTTCCTGCGCGGCGTGCTGCAATACATCATGACGCACCGCCTGCGTACGATCGTCGAGAAGGCTTGACCGCCGCAATCCCGGTCCACAAAAAAGCCCTCATCCCGGAAAGGAAGAAGGGCTTTTGCAACACCGGCAAGAGGGCCGGTCCGCGAATCAATCCCCGCCGATACGGATTACGTCGCGCTGCGGATTCCAGTCGCTGCGGAACTGCTCCGAGCCGGTCTTTTTGGCAAAGATCCGCTCCGGCGTATAGCATGCGGCCTCCTCGTCCGAAAGTTCTCGCGACCAGTCGACACGCCCGGAACGGTCGGCTCCGGGTCCCGTACAGCGATACTCGGCATAATAGACATCGCCCTTGCGGGCCGAGTCGTGCCAGTCGCGCCACCCCTCGGGTCGAATCGCCGCGGGCAGCTCGCAGCGGATCCATACCGTACGGGCGGTCGATTTCCAGGGTCGCCCCAGATAGAGGCGCTTCACCGCAGGATCGGTCGTCACCCGGCAGTCGCGGAAGACGTATCCGTAGAGGTTGCGTTCGGTCGTCGAGGCGGCTGTCAGGAAGCTGTCGGCCTTGCCGTGGATCCGACAGCGGTCGAAGAGGACGATCGACGGACCGAAGATGAAGTCGGTCGTGCCCTCGATCCACGTGTCGGTGACCCAGACGCGCGAAACATATCCCTTCGTGAAGAAGGTATCCTGGTCGCCCACCAGGCGGCAGCGATCGATGCGAATACGGTCGCCGCGCGTCTCGAGCGCCACGGCCTGACCGACACGTCCGGCATCGTTCTCGACCGTGACCCCTTCGAGCAGCACATCGTCGGCCTGCAGCGAAAGGGTCCACGTGTCGTAGGTCGACATCTCGTAGCCGTCGACTACCTTTCCGGAGTAGTCGTTCCAGACGATGCGCACCGCCGATGCCCCGCCGACACCGACAATCCGCACCCGGTCCTTGTAGACGTCGAGCGTCACCTTCTCGCGGTAGGTGCCGGGCAGGATGCGCACCGTACGCCACTCCGTCGGCTTCGAGGGCAGGGCATCGAAACAGGCCTGCACGGTGAGGAAATCACCGCCGCCGTTGCAGTCGACCGTATAGACGGTTTCGCGGGCCGCAGCCGTGCCGAGATCCGCCACCCACGCGAGGATTGCCAAAAGGTATTTCATCCTTGTTCGAATTTCGAGGTTCAACAAAAACGACGGCCCGATTCCGGACAGGCGCCGGATCCGACCGTCGTTGCAGCAATCGGCCGGGCGCGCGCTACAGCGTCACGCCCGACTTGAAGATGGCAATCTCCTTGAAGCCCGTGCGTTCGTGCTTGAGGTGTTCGCCGTTGGCCGTAGCGAGGATCTTGTCGATCAGCCTTTCGAGCACCGCGTGCGGCTCCTCGTCCTCGACCAACGTCCCGGCGTTGAAGTCAATCCAGTTCGACTTGAACTGCGAGAGGGGCGTGTTGGTCGCAATCTTCATCGTCGGTACGAACGATCCGAACGGCGTGCCGCGCCCCGTAGTGAACAGCACCATCTGACACCCCGAAAGGGCCAATGCCGAAGCGGCCACCAAGTCGTTGCCAGGCGCCTGCAGGAGGTTCAGGCCCGCCTTCACGATCGGCTGCGCATAGCCCAGCACGTCGACCACCGGTTGTGCGCCCCCCTTCTGCACACACCCCAACGACTTCTCCTCGAGGGTCGTGATGCCGCCCTTCTTGTTTCCGGGCGAAGGATTCTCGTAGATCGGCTGGTCGTAGCGGCGGAAGTAGTCCTTGAAGTCGTTGATCAGGTGGACCGTCTCGTCAAAGACCGTGCGATTCGTGGCGCGGTCCATCAGAATGGTCTCGGCGCCGAACATTTCGGGCACCTCCGTCAGCACGGTCGTACCGCCCTGCGCCACCAGCCAGTCGGAGAACAGCCCCACCAGCGGATTGGCCGTGATGCCCGAAAAACCGTCCGAACCGCCGCACTTCAGGCCCACCTTCAGATACGACAGCGGCAACGGCTGGCGTCGGTCTTCCCGAGTTTTCTCGACCAGCTCGCGGCAGATCTCGAAACCCGTCTGGATCTCGTCCTCGACCTCCTGCGCAATGAGGAACTTCACGCGTTCGTCGTCCCACTGGCCGATCTCCTCGCGAAGGGCCGAAACCTGGTTGTTCTCGCACCCGAGACCCAGCACCAGCACCGCTCCGGCATTCGGATGCTTCACCAGTCGGGCCAGCGCCCGGCGCGTATTGGCGTGGTCGTCGCCCAGCTGCGAACAGCCGTAATTGTGCGTGTAGACGCGCACGTCATCCAGATGCGAGCAGTCGCACTCGCGGCGCACCCGCTCGGCAATGGCCTGTGCCTGGCCGTTGACGCAGCCGACCGACGGCACGATCCACAACTCGTTGCGGATGCCCATCTGGCCGTTGCGGCGCAGATAGCCCTGCACCTTGACGTCGCGTTTCGGGATGTCGAGCCGGCGCAGATGCGGCGTATAGGTGTACGCCAGATCGTCGCGCAGGTTGGTCTTCAGGTTGTGCGAGTGGATCCACGACCCCGCCGCCACACGGCACGACACATGACCGATCGGATAGCCGTACTTGATGACATTCTCCCCCTCGGCGAGGTTGCACAGCGCGAACTTGTGGCCCCGCGCCACCGCCTCACGGAGCGTCACCTCGCGGCCGTCGATCTCCACGCGCTCACCCGCGGCAAGATCCTCGAGCGCCACGGCCACATTGTCCGCTGCGTTTATTTTCAAAAATCGTTTCATCGCTTCGTTCGTAAACAAGGCGGAGCCGGCTCGCGCGGCACTCCTTGCGGCGCCCGTACGCCCACTCCGCCCTGCGGTGAGAAGATACTATTTGTTCAGGAATTTTTCAAGCGCCCCCTTCATGCCCAGCGCCTCGATGTCGGCCACATACCCGGCCACGGACTCGACAAAGCCCGGAACCTCCGAGAAGTCGACCGTGAAGATGCCGCTCTCGTGTACGATCTTGCGGATCGTCCCCTCGAGATCCTCCGAATTCCAGTTCCGACGGATGTAATCGACGAACTCCTTCGTATCGTCGGGCTCGAAGCCGCTCTTCGGGCCGTACAACACCATCAGCGCCGCAAAGGTGAAGCACTCGCGCTGAGCCAGCTTCCCGGCCTTGAACCAGTTGTCCTTCACGGTCGGATAGTTGCGCGCCTCCCACTTCGACAACGAGTTGAGCGAGATCGACCGCAGCATGTGTTTGATGAACGGATTGTAGAAACGTTCGAGGATACCGGCGGCAAACTGCTTCAGCTCCTCCTGATCCTCGTCGATCATCGGAATCACCTCCTCGGCCACCATCTCGTTGATGAAGCGCTCGATCGACGGCGTGTTGAAGGCATCCATCACCGTCTCGCAGCCCATCTGCAGGGCGATGGGCACCATGCCCGTGTGCGAACCGTTCAGGATGCGCACCTTCTTGTCGCGGAACTGCTTGATCGACGGCATGAAGATCACGTGCAGACCCGCCTTGTCCAGCGGCAGCTCCTTCATCACCTCCTGATAGCCCGGGCCGCCGATCGCCCACAGGTGGTACAGCTCGGCCTTCACAACGAGGTTGTCATCGTAGCCCAGCTCCTCCTTGATCTCGTTGATGGTGTCGCGCGGGAACCCCGGCACAATGCGGTCGACCAGCGTATCGCAGAAGTGGCAGTTGCGCTCTACCCAGTCGATGAAGTCGGCCCCCAGGCCGTTGTACATCGCATGGCGGATCACATACTCGTGCAGCGTCGAGCCGTTGTTCTCGATCAGCTCGCAGCAGATGATGCACAGTCCCTTCGTCGGATCGCCCTGGAAGTGCTTGAAACGCTTGTACAGCAACGCCGTCATCTTCGCCGGATAGGACTTCGGCGGACGAGCCTCCAGATCGTCACCCTCCTCGTAGCGGATACCCGCCTCGGTGGTGTTCGAAATGGTCACCTTCAGATCGGGCGAGAGGAAATAGTGCTCGTACTTCTCGTAGTCCACGTAGGGGTTGAACGAATCCATGACGCTCTTCACCAGTCGGATGTCCTTCTTGGGCTGACGGTTCTCGATGCCCTCCAGATAGACGTGGTAGAGGTTGTCCTGCTTGTTGAGCAGGTCGATCATCCCCAGCACCTTGTGGTCGGGATCGAGAATCGGCTGGCAGATGGCCACACCGGAATTCAAGACGCCTTTCTCGTTGGCGATGTCAATCTGCCAGTCCACGAAGGCCCGCAGGAAGTTTCCTTCACCAAACTGAAGGATATGAACGGGGCGGTCGACCTTCTCGACGGTCGACTTGTTAAGTTCCTTAATCATTGTTTTTCAGGATTTTGAGTCCGAAATGAGCCGACGGCGGGGCAACAGGTCCGCCGTCGGTCCGGACTCGGAAAATTATTCGATGACGATGGGCTTGTACTTCGGAACGAGGCTCTTCATGACGATCCAGCCGACCAGATAGGCCACGGCGCAGATGCAGAAGACCACAAAGTAACCGGCCGGCTTGCCCTCGAAGCCCATGAACTGCATGCCCGTCTGGTCGGCATGCACGAAGAGCCATCCGGCGAACCACTGCAGGATCATCGATCCCACACCACCGGCCATACCGCCGATACCCGTTACCGTGGCGATGGCCGATTTGGGGAACATGTCACCCACCGTGGAGAAGATGTTGGCCGACCACGACTGGTGAGCCGCACCGCCGATACCGATCAGGATGATCGGGAACCACGGCGAAATCGTACCCAGCGGCTGGGCCAGCAGCACCAGCAGCGGGAAGAAGGCGAAGATCAGCATCGCACGCATACGTGCCGCATAGGGGTTCAGACCCGTCTTGTTGATGATGATCGTCGGGAGCTTGCCGCCGTAGATCGACAGCATCGTGATGGCATAGAGCGTGAAGATCAGCGCCACGCCCAGTCCCTCGGACATCTTGATGCCGAACTGCGAATTCAGATACGACGGCGTCCAGAACAGGAAGAACCACCACACGCCGTCGGTCATGAACTTACCGAAGGCAAAGGCCCACGTCTGCTTGAAGCTCAGCGTCTTCCAGAGCGAGATCTTCTCGTTTTCCTGCTCCTGATCGACCTTTTCGCCATCGACCACTTCGTGTTTGTCCTGCTCGATGTACTCCAGCTCGGCGGCATTCACGCGGGGCTGTTCCGAAGGTTTCTTGTAGAGGAAGACCCAGAAACCCATCCAGATGAAGCCCAGCGCACCGATGATGATGAAGGCCAGCTCCCAGCCCCAGGCCTTGGCCAGCAGCGGAATGGTCAGCGGCGCGAACAGCGCACCGATCGATGCACCGGCGTTGAAGATCGACGTGGCATAGGCGCGGTCCTTCTTCGGGAAGTACTCGGCCGTCACCTTGATGGCGGCGGGGAAGTTGCCGGCCTCACCCAGTGCCAGGATGCAGCGTGCGGCGATGAAGAAGTACATGCTCACCATGGCGATCGTGGCGGCTACGGCCGATCCGGCCTCCACGGCACGCAGCGCCGCGGCATTCGGCAGGTCGACCCACGCCTCGGTGGCAATGCCGCACAGCGCGTGGGCGCAGGCACCGGCCGACCAGACGCCGATCGACCACAGATAACCCTTCTTGGTGCCCATCCAGTCGATGAAGCGCCCGGCGAAGAGCATGCAGATGGCGTAGACGATCGAGAAAATCGAGGTAATCAGACCGTAGTGGTATTCGTTCCAGTGGAATTCGGGTTTGATGAATTCGTCCCACGTGAGCGACAGCACCTGACGGTCGAGGTAGTTGACCGTCGTCGCGAAGAAGAGCATCGCGCAGATCACCCAGCGATACTGTGTCATCTTCCCGGCGAGAGTGGATTTGTTGTTTGTCATTTATTGCGGTTTTTAATTGTAGTGTTCGGGATTGGTGAGCCGCACGAAGGGTTCCGGCAGTGACTCGCGTCACGACCGGGGGCTTCGTCCGGTGGAGATCAGGTTCAACGGATTCAACCGCGCGTGGCTGCGATGACGCCCAGGGCGAAGCGGCACTTCTCCGTAATGGCCTTCCAGTCTTTGGTGGCTACTACGTCCTTGGGGAAGAGCTGCGAGCCCATGCCCACGCAGAAGACGCCGGCCTTGAACCAGGCCGTGAGGTTCTCTTCGGTGGGTTCGACGGCGCCCGTGGCCATGATGTTCGACCACGGCAGCGGAGCCTTGACGTTCTTGACGAACGACGGACCGCCGACGTTGCCTGCCGGGAAGACCTTCGTCAGATCGCAACCCAGCTCCTGGGCGATACCGATCTCCGTGACCGAACCGCAGCCCGGCGTATAGGGGACCAGATGACGGTTGCAGACCTTCGCAACCTCGGGATTCAGATAGGGGCCCACAACGAAGTTGGCGCCATACTGGATGTAGAGGGCGGCCGTCGGAGCATCGACGATCGTACCGACACCCATCACCATTTCGGGGCATTCGCGTGCGGCGAACTTGATCACCTCGACGAAGACCTCCGAGGCGAAATCACCGCGGTTCGTGAACTCGAAAGCGCGCACACCACCCTCGTAGCAGGCCTTGACGACCTGTTTGGCAATCTCGGCGTCCGCGTGGTAGAAAACGGGGACCATACCGGTTTTGGCGATGGCCTCCATAACTTGCATCTTAGAAAAACGTGCCATGTTCTGTATCTGTTATTATTTGATCCGTTTCGGTTTCATACAGGCAGGAGGAGCGGCAACCGTGCCCTCCTCCCGACCTCATGCTAACGCTGTACGCGTCCGCTGGCGTTGCCGCCGGCCAAAGCCTCGACCTCCTCGGCCGATACGAGGTTGAAGTCGCCGTTGATCGTATGCTTCAGTGCCGAAGCCGCCACGGCAAATTCGAGCGCCTCACCCTGCGTCGGCTTGGTCAGCAGACCGTGGATGATGCCGCCCGAGAACGAGTCGCCGCCACCCACACGGTCGACGATCGGGTTGATGTCGTAGTGCTTCGACTCGTAGAACTCCTTGCCGTTGTAGATCATGGCCTTCCAGCCGTTGTGCGTAGCCGAGTAGGACTCGCGCAGCGTCGAAACCACATACTTGAAACCGAACGTCTCGGCCATCTGGCGGAAGATGCCCTTGTAGCCCTCGGCGTTGGTCTCACCGCTCTCGACATCGGCGTCGGGTTTGAAGCCCAGGCACAGTTCGGCATCCTCCTCGTTGCCGATGCAGACGTCGACGTACTGCATCAGAGGCTTCATGATCGACTGAGCCTTCTCCTTGGTCCAGAGCTTCTTGCGGAAGTTCAGGTCAACCGATACCGTGACGCCGTGACGCTTCGCAGCCTCGCAGGCCAGACGCGTCAGCTCGGCTGCCTTGTCCGAGATGGCCGGCGTGATGCCCGACCAGTGGAACCAGTCGGCACCCTCCATGATTGCGTCGAAGTCGAAATCCGTCGGGTCGGCCTCGGCAATAGCCGAATGGGCGCGGTCGTAGATCACCTTCGAGGGGCGCATCGAGGCACCGGTCTCCAGGTAATAGATTCCCACACGGTCGCCGCCACGGGTGATGTAGTCAGTCTTCACGCCATATTTGCGCAGCGCATTGACGGCCGCCTGACCGATCTCATGCTTCGGCAGTTTGGTCACGAAATAGGCATCGTGGCCGTAGTTGGCGCACGAAACGGCCACATTGGCCTCGCCGCCGCCGTAGACGACGTCGAACGAATCGGATTGCACGAAGCGGGTGTTGCCGGGCGTCGAGAGACGCAGCATGATCTCTCCTAAAGTTACGATTTTCATTGTATGATCTATCTTGTTGATTAGTTAGAACTTGAAGAAATTTTTCGCATTGCGGTAGCAGATGCCCTCGACGATTTCGCGACCGATGAAGTCGATCTCCGAAGCGGGCAGCAGCCCCTGTTCGATGTCGTTGCCCAGCAGGTTGCACAGCGTGCGGCGGAAGTACTCGTGGCGCGGGTACGAGAGGAACGACCGCGAGTCGGTCAGCATCCCCACGAAGCGGCTCAACAGACCCAGCGTCGAGAGGGCGTTCATCTGCTTCTCCATGCCGTCCTTCTGGTCGAGGAACCACCACCCCGATCCGAACTGGATCTTGCCGGCGCCGTAGCGGCCGTCCTGGAAGTTGCCGAGCATCGTGGCGACGAGTTCGTTGTCGCGCGGATTGAGGTTGTAGATGATCGTCCGGGTCAGTTTGTCGCGGCTGTCGAGCATGTCGAAGAACCGGGACATCGACTTGGCCACCGTGAAGTCGCCGATCGAGTCGAAGCCCGTATCGGGACCCAGCTGGGCAAACATGCGCGAGTTGTTGTTCCGGATGGCGCCGTAGTGGAACTGCTGCGTCCAGCCCGTCTCGTGGTCCATGACGGCAAACTCGACCAGCATGGCGGTCTTGTACTTGCGAATCTCCTCCGGGGTGAGCTCCCGGCCGCCGTATACCTTATTAAAGATAGCGTCGATCTCCGACTGGGTATAGTCCTCGGCATAGAACTCCTCGATGCCGTGGTCCGAGAGGCGGCAGCCCACCGACTCGAAGAACTTGTGGCGCACGCGCAGCGCATCGATCACGTCCGAGAACTTCGAGATCGAGACGCCCG
>CALUKH010000024.1 GCA_944321185.1 uncultured Alistipes sp.
TTCCAATACCTCCCGAACGGCGTTGGCCGCAAAGAGGGTGTCGCCGCTGCTTGAGATCTGAACGCGGCACGGCTCCAGCCATCCGTTTGCAATCCACCGGTCGAGTGTCGGACGTGCGACGCCCAGCGCCTCGGCAAGCTCCTTTTTGTTGAAGAGCCGGCTGCCGTTTGCCATCAGATAGCGCTCGCTCTTGTGCACGCCCAGCCAGTAGTCGAAGCGGCGCAGGATCGCGTCGGCATCCTTCAGCTTCGGCTCATACCGTTCGTAAGCCCAGACGTGCAGGCTCGACGGATCGAATCCGGCAAACTCCGGCCGCTGTTGCAGCTCCCGGACGAGCGTTTCGAAGCACTCCAGTTCGGAGGCCGGGATCGTTATTTTTCGACGGCGCGGCATTGAAAAGTCCTTAATTTTCTATTTGAAAATGAATTTAAGCGCTTTTTGTTGTTTGATTATCAATGTGTTGTTGTTTTGATAACAATTAAAAAGCACTTAAAAAGCACTTGAATGGCATTTGAACGATACTTGAACGGCACTTAATTAATGAACCAGTCTGAATTGGGGCCTTTTGATTTATTTGAGATCTTCTCCTGTTTTCTCAATTTGATCAGCATATTTGTGATTTTGTCCTTTTTTTGCTTTTCATTAAGTAGGTCCGGCAACAGAAGCCAAAGCAATTCATCGATCTCTTTTCGGGATAAGGATTTATGGTCACGCAATGCAGTCAGAAGAAACTCTTCGCAATGCTTATTCCCAAGACCTTTATGCCCGGAATATTCGATCTTCTGCCCGACTTTCTGTGCAATATATACCTTGGGTTTTCGTCCTTCGATCAGATGCTTGTTTCTCAGACGCGTGATTTCCTCGTCGGATAATGTCTTCCCCAATTGCAGGCGGTTCAGCAGTTCGATGTCAAGGAGGCTCAGATCGGTATTCTGTGCCAAAATATTCGCGTAATTCATATCGAGAATCTTGCCTGTAATGGTTACTTCGACCCGATTGTTGGATAAATCGTAGTCCGGCAAGGGGAACAGTCTTTGTCTCTGGTAATAGTACATCTTGCGAATACCGCTGCCGATTGTATCGACCATTTTCAGTCCTACCATTGCTGTTGCCAGAAATTGATTCCTGTATTGTTCCTCCGGAGCATCGCTGATGAGTACCCGTTCGATATTGCCGGGAATGAAAGATCCTTTGTTCGAAAAGACCAGTTTGTCGTCGTACTCCACTACGTTGATCTGTCCTCCCAGTGTATAATCCTGATGGGCTATCGCGTTGTTTAATGCCTCTCGAATTACATAGGGCTCATAGGTGTCGATCTCTTCAGGGAACAAGGTCTTGTGTTCGGGGTTGATATAACGGTATTTCAGATTGCGTATTTTGTTGTAAATCCTGTCAACGGCCAATACGAACGGACAGGATACGATCATGTAATCCCGTTCGATGTTGTCTTGTCCTCGCAGAATCCATTTGATTTTGGCTACTGCGGGAGAAATCAAATACTCGCTTTCTTCTTTACCAAGCAGGACGATGGCTGTATTGGTGATCTTGCCACGAATCGTAATTTTTGCCTTGTTCAGGAATGTGGTGTCGTCCCATAATGCGATTTCGTCCGTCTTTTCCTCATGGGCTTTTGTGTATAACTCTCTCGCCTTGGCAATGGCTGCCGGATCCAGGTCTTCCAAAGAGGCATTTTCGATGATTTCCGCGCTCCAATCCTTCAAATTTGACTTGGTTGCGTATGCGTTCAATTTTCTCGATAGCCAGTCCCTGTAAAGATTCTCCATCGCGTCCGTAGTAATGATCTTGAAAAGCGATTGGGATTCCCTGTGGAGCAGGCGGAATTTGGAACATTACAACTCTTTTCCCGTTTCTGTACAGTAGCTCATATATCTCGACGAAGGTATGGCGCCCAGTGGTTTGATCTGCAATTTTTTTCTTTATTGCATCGAGAGCCGGGCGAGAGTTTTTATACTGACTTCCGACTACCTCATGAGATTTGTTCTCTATGCCGAATATTAACCAAGCGCAATCTTTCTCTTTCAGGTTGGCTTCATTGCTTAAGGCCGAAAAGTATTGTCCGAGGTCTCGATCATCGAAATTCCGTTCTGCTCTTTTGAATTCAACGACCTCGGTCTCTGCCGGAAGACTTAATAAAAAGAGTCGAGTATGGATATCTGTTTTTCGGCTGTCATAGACTTAAGTGTTTGTAAAATACAAATAATTCTCGATAATCAGCAGTCGTGGTCGTTTGTGCGAAAATTCATGTGGGCTTTTGTTACCGCCGTAAATTTTACGGCGGTAATATTTCGTCTTACTTCCCGCTGAAATAGGGGTGGCTCATCAACTCCAGGGCGGTCTGCTCCTCGGTGATCTTGATGTACTTCATGAACTCCCGTTCGGTCTTGTGGCCCGTGATCTTCATGATGGCGATGGTCGGGATCCCCGCCAGATACATGTTCGTTGCGCCGCTGCAGCGTGCCGTGTGGATCTTCATCTGTCGCGTTTTCGTGATCGCGACCCGGTGTACCTGGGTGATTCTTCCGTGGAGGCTTCGCAGCCGGATGAGCCCCGAAGCATCCTCCGTCGCAGCCTGAATATGCGGGGCAATCCGGGAAATGTTGCTCGCGGGCGAAAAAATCCGCCGTTTTGTTTTGAAATTATTTTAATAATACCTATCTTCGCCCTTGAACGAATTCTCAAACATGAAGCGATATCTCCATATGGATGTACGCAATGAGTGGCGGATGCTCGTCACCCTGCAGAGTGTCGCTTCCCGACAGCGTTGACGGAGTAGAGGACTTTTCCCCTCTGCGCTGTCTCTTTTTTGATCCCCACATTGGATTTCCTGATCGTTTGATCCCGTATCGCGGGGTCGCATGGATTGGTATTTTGCTGCGAAATACCCTTTATCAAACATATACAGTATGAAAAAAATCGAGGCGGTCATCCGTCGAACCAAGTTCGAGGAGACCAAAGAGGCGCTTTTGGAGAACGGCGTGGAGTGGTTCTCCTACGTTGACGTGCGCGGTTCGGGCCATGCCCGGAATCGGCGGGTCTATCGCGGCGTGATGTACGAAACGGACATCATCGAACGCATGATGCTGATCCTGATCGTGCGCGACGAGCTCTGCGACAAGGCCATCGACACGATCATCCGCACGGCCCGCACGGGCGAGATCGGCGACGGCCGCGTCTGGGTCTCCGACATCGACCACTATTACAGCATCCGCACGGGACGCTGCGACGAGTTGATCAACAAGAAGCGCACCCCGGAAGAGGTCGCAGCCGCACAGGCGGCCGCCGGCAAGGAGTAGTCGGCACAAGCAAGTCAGGTTAGGTTAAAAACATGCAGGTTATGGAGAACAATTTGGACACGATGGCCCGTATCGACGGGCTCTTTTCGGCTGTCGACACCATCTGGGTTTTGCTGGCAGCCATTCTGATCTTCATGATGCAGATGGGATTTGCATCGGTGGAGGCGGGATTCACGCGGTCGAAAAATACGGCCAACATTCTGATGAAGAATCTGCTCGACTTCTGTTTCGGAGCGTTGTTGTTCTGGCTGTTGGGGTTCCGGCTCATGTTCGGGGCCGATGCCTTTGCGGGGTTGCTGGCCAATCCGTTCGCCCTCGGATCGGCCGTTCCGGGCAACATTCCTCAGACGGCCTTTCTGATCTTCCAGACGATGTTCTGCGCCACGACCGCCACGATCGTTTCGGGCGCCATGGCCGAACGCACGCAGTTCCGCGCCTATCTCGTCTACTGCATCTTCATCTCGGCATTCATCTATCCGCTGGCCGGCCACTGGACCTGGGGCGGGGGCTGGCTTTCGAAGCTGGGATTCCACGACTTTGCGGGTTCGGCCGTCGTTCACTCGGCGGGCGGATGGCTGGCACTGGTCGGTGCGGCGCTGGTCGGGCCCCGCATCGGAAAGTACAAGGACGGGAAACCCCGCCCGATTCTCGGTCATAACCTCACCATTGCCACACTCGGAGTCTTCATTCTCTGGATCGGGTGGTTCGGCTTCAATCCGGGCAGTACGGTCGGCATCGCCACGCCGGCCCAGCAGCAGAGCGCCTCGCTGGTCTTCATGAATACGAACATTGCGGCGGCTACGGGAGCGTTGACGGCTCTGGCCGTGGCATGGATCCGCTACGGCAAGCCGTCGCTGTCGTTGTCGCTCAACGGCGTGCTGGCGGGACTGGTCGGCGTCACGGCCGGCTGTGATGCCGTGAGCCCCACCGGAACGTTGCTCATCGGTCTGCTCTGCGGCGCGGCCATGGTGTTTGCCGTGGATCTGTTCGACCGGGTCATCCGGGTCGACGATCCGGTCGGCGCCATCTCCGTACACGGCGTCTGCGGATCGCTGGGAACCATTCTGACCGGGCTTTTTGCCGTCGACGGCGGCCTGTTCTACGGCGGCGGATGGCACATGCTGGGGATCCAGCTGCTCGGTGCGGCGGTCTATGCCGGATGGGCCCTTCTGTGCGGATACATCCTCTTCAGCATCATCCGGCGGACGATCGGCCTGCGTGTCGACCGGCGCGTCGAGGAGGATGGTCTCGACTACTACGAACACGGCGAGAGTGCCTATAACATCTGATCGGCGGCACGCTTTTTTGACGGTCTTCTGCCCGCCGTTCCGCGGTTCCTCTCCGGAGGCCCGGACGGCGGGTTTTTCATGCCGTTGACCGACGCTTCGGGGCAAGCCGGGCCCGGACTGTGACGCTGATCGTTCCAGCCTCTTTTTGCCCCGTGTGACGGGTTGAGCGGACAAAACCGGAAATTTTTTTGAACCCCCTTCCGTGTGGAGTTCATCCGCCCCGGGCACCGCCCGGATTGGCGCGGCTAACCCGATCGCAGTCACCGACTTGCCGCTCGGCGAAGATGACCTGCCGTGCGGCCGCGTCCGGGAGCCGGGCGGGTGGGTTCGGGAGACCGGACGGAGGGCAAAATCCCGCCGAGGGGTTGTTTTTCCGAAGAAAACACTATCTTTGCGGCCGATTGGTTCCAGAGAGACCCGCCGGGTCTCGTGGATTAAAAGGGAATCGGGTGAGAGTCCCGAACAGTCCCGCTGCTGTGAAGCTCCGCCAACCGCACGAACATCTCTACCACTGATCCTGAGGGATCGGGAAGGTCTCGCGCGGGGAGTCAGTCAGAAGACCTGCCATCGATTTATGGTTTTAACCGAGCCCGTGGAGAGGACGGTTAAAAAGCACGTGTGATGTTCGACCGCTTGATTCGTCTTTTCGTGTGGTCCGCAGCCCTGGCGGGTGCGGGCGTTGCTGCTCCGGCGCATGCCGAGGGGCGGCTCGATTCGTTGCAGCATGTCGAGGAGGTGGTGGTTACGGGCCGGCTCGTGCGGCGGGAGATCATCCCCGTCCAGGAGCTTGCGGGCGAGGAGCTGCACCGCCTCGGGGCCCACAACGTGGCCGATGCGCTGCGCTACTTCTCGGGGGTTCAGATCAAGGACTACGGCGGTGTGGGCGGCCTGAAGACAGTCAACATCCGCTCGATGGGCACCAACCACGTCGGGGTCTTCTACGACGGCATCGAGCTCGGAAACGCCCAGAACGGAACGGTCGATCTGGGGCGTTTTTCGCTCGACAACATGGAGGCCGTCACGCTCTACAACGGACAGAAGAGCGCCGTTTTCCAGCCGGCGAAGGATTTCGGGTCGTCGGGGTCGATCTACCTCCAGACCCGCACGCCGCACTTCGACGAGGGGGAGACGCACCACCTGCGGGCGACGTTCCGGACCGGTTCGTTCGGCGTGGTCAATCCGGCGCTGCTCTGGGAACAGCGTCTTTCGGAGCGGGTGAGCGGCTCGTTCAGCGGCGAATACCTCCGCTCGTCGGGGCGCTACCGCTTCACCTACCGCATGCAGGAGGGCTACGACACGACGGCCGTGCGCCGCAACGGCGATCTGGATGCCGTGCGGGTCGAGGGCGGACTGTTCGGCCGCGTCGAGCAGGGCTACTGGCGGGCGAAGGCCTACTTCTACCATTCGAACCGGGGCTATCCCGGGGCGGTCGTGCGCAACAAGTTCTCGCACGAAGACCGCCAGTGGGACACGAATTTCTTCACGCAGGGGGCCTTCAAGAAGGATTTCCGGCCGTGGTACAGCCTGCTCGTGCAGGGGAAGTATGCCTACGACTACCTGCACTACCTCTCCGACCCGACGCTCGACGAATCGACGATGTACACCGACAACCGCTACCATCAGCAGGAGATCTATCTGACGGCGGCCAACCGTTTCGTGCCGTTTCCGTGGTGGGAGCTGAGCCTGTCGGCCGACTGGCAGTACAACCGGCTGGATGCCGATCTGCGGGACTTCGTCTATCCGCGGCGGCAGACGATGCTGGCTGCAGCGGCCACGGCGCTGCGCTTCGATCGGGTGGAGCTGCAGGCGAGTCTGCTCGGGACGTGGGTCCACGACCTGACGCGCGGCGACGAGATGTCCGACAAGCGGAAACTCACCCCGGCTGTTTTTCTCACGTGGCGACCCTTCGGCGGGGAAGAGGGGTTCAACCTGCGGGCCTTCTACAAGCGGATCTTCCGCATGCCGACACTCAACGACCTCTACTATACGTTCATCGGCAACGTCCATCTCGAACCGGAGTTCACGACGCAGTACGATGTCGGGGCCACCTACGCGCGCACGTTCCGTCATACGTGGCTGCGGCGGCTCGAACTGCAGGCCGACGTCTACTACAACGAGGTGGAGAACAAGATCGTGGCCACGCCGACCTCGAATTTCTTCCGCTGGACGATGGTCAACCTCGGGCAGGTCGAGATCCGGGGGCTCGATGCCGCCGTGCAGACCGACTGGCTCGTGGGACGCGACCTCACGCTCGCCGCACGGCTCAACTACACCTACCAGCGGGCGCAGGACTTCACCGACCCCTCGAGCGAATTCTACGGCGGACAGATCCCCTATATTCCGTGGCACAGCGGTTCGGCGGCGCTCAATGCCGTGTGGTGGCGCTGGGAGCTGAGTTACAGCTTCATCTATACGGGCGAACGCTACTCCTCGTCGGCCAATATCCCCTACAACTACCAGTTGCCGTGGTATACGAGCGACCTGTCGCTGGCGCGGAGCTGGCGCCTCGGACGCGGCGGGCTGAAGACGACGCTCGAGGTCAACAACCTGTTCGACCAGCAGTACGAGGTGGTGGCCTGCTACCCGATGCCGGGAATCAATTTCAAATTCATCGTGCAATACGAGTTTTAAGAGATGTCAATTATGCACACTGCGATCCGGAGAGGCTGCCTGGCGGGCGGCATGATACTGCTGCTGCTGGCGGGCGGCTGCCGGAAGGAGATACCGATGATCCGTTCCGAGGTGGACTACGTGACGCTGCCGACCTCGCCCGAGCGGATCGAGGGTTTTTTCCTGGTCAACGAGGGCAACATGGGCAGCAACAAGTGTACGATCGACCACTTCGACGCCCGCACGGGGGGCTACCGGCGCAACATCTATCCGGAGCGCAACCCCGGGGTGGTGAAGGAGCTGGGTGACGTGGGCAACGACATAGGCATCCACGGCGACCGGCTCTACGTGGTGGTCAACTGCTCGAATCTGGTCGAGGTGATGGATGTCTACACGGCCGAGCACATCGGCAGCCTCTCGATTCCGAATTGTCGCTACATCGTCTTCGACGGCGACCGGGCCTACGTGAGCTCCTATGCCGGGCCGGTGCAGATTGATCCCGAGGCGCGTCCGGGCAAGGTCGTCGAGATCGATCTCGAACGGCTGGCGATCACGCGCGAGGTGGTCGTGGGCTATCAGCCCGAGGAGATGGTCATCACCGGAGGGCGCCTCTACGTGGCCAATTCGGGCGGCTACCGCTATCCGAACTACGACCGTACGGTTTCGGTGGTCGACCTCGCGACGTTCGAGGTGGTCAACACGATCGACGTGGCGATCAACCTCCACCGCATGGAGCTGGACCGTTTCGGGCGGATCTACGTCAGTTCGCGCGGCGACTACTACGGCACCGGGTCGGACATCTACGTCATCGACTCGAAGAGCGAGCAGGTCATCGGACGGCTGGGCATTGCGGCCAGCGAGATGTGCCTCGACGACGACCGCCTCTATACGATCAGCACCGAGTGGAGCTACACGACCCAGAGCAACGAAATCACCTATGCGGTCTACGACACGGCCTCGGAGCGGATCCTCTCGCGGAGCTTCATTACGGACGGCACCGATGAGCGGATCACGCTGCCCTACGGCCTGGCGGTGAACCCCGAGACGAAGGAGATCTACGTCTGCGACGCCACGAACTACGTGACGCCGGGCTACCTCTACTGTTTCACGCCCGAGGGGAGGTTCAAGTGGCGGGTCCGCACGGGCGACATCCCGGCCCACATCGCCTTCTCCGAGGAGCCCTTCTATTGATCGCGGACCGGCGATCAGAGGCCGGGCGATCGCGGACCGGCGGCGAATATCCGACTATAACTTCAAAAACAACGATAGCATGAAACCATTTTATCCGATTTTGCGGCGGGGTGCGGGCTGGACGCTCCTGCTGACGGCCGTTGCGGGGGCCTCCTGCTCCGGGAGCGACGATGCGGCGCCGGGCCCTGCCGAGGGTGCGGCAACCCCTTATGTGACGCGTGTGCTGGATTTCCGGCCGGCCGTGGGACAGTTCGTCAACCAGCTGCCCGAGTACGAGGCGGGCGACACGCAGGAGACGATGAACCGCAAGGCGCTCGAAGCCATCGGCGGCAACCGCCGGGGGATGATTTCGCTGGGCGGATTCGGCGGCTACGTAGTGGTCGGATTCGACCATACGATCGAGAACCGGCCCGGGCTGTGCGACTTCCGCGTGCTGGGCAACGCCTTCCTGGCCAGCGGTCAGACCGCCTATGGCAGTTGCGAACCGGGGGTGATCGAAGTGGCCCGGGACCTCAACGGAAACGGACTTCCGGACGAGGACGAGTGGTACGAGATTGCCGGCAGCTCCTACCCCGAGGCTTCCGAATCGTGGCTCGATGCGGCGCGTGCGGCGGGCAACGACGTGCAGACCCTCACCGGCTATGAGATCACCTACCACCGCCCGACGGAGGAGCCTTCGGCCGCCGCCGAGGAGTACATCCGCTGGGAGGACAACCGCGGCGGCAGCGGCTACATCCCGAAGAACACCTTCCACGGACAGCCCTACTATCCGCAGTGGATCGACGCCGCGACGCTCACCTTCCGCGGAACGCGCCTGCCGCAGAACGGCATCGACCTGAGCGGTGCGGGCAACAACTACGCCCTCTACGCCTTTGCCTACGGCTATGCCGACAACCTGCCCGATGCGTCGGACCGTTCGGCCATCGACATCGACTGGGCGGTGAATGCCTCGGGAGAGCCGGCATCGCTGTCGGGGGTGGATTTCATCCGCATCCATACGGGCGTGCATCAATTGAACGGCTGGCTGGGCGAATGCTCGACGGAAGTCATGGGTGTCGAGGACCTGCATCTGCTCGGCGTGAGCATCCGCAGCAATACGGTCAAACCTTAATCTATTTATTCATACATTTCATTACCTAACGCATGTTTACACGAAAATCATGGAGTATGGTGCTGCTGGCCGCGACGCTGATCGTCGGCTGCAGCAAGGAGAGTGAGACGGCGGCCCCGGCGCCGACCTTTGAATGGACGACGGAGATTCCGGCCGAGGGGCCGTCGTTCGTGGTCCCCGACACGAAATTCGAACTGACCTATACGGCCGCGCATGTGGCTTCGGTCGAGGTCGGCGGACTGGCCGAGGGGTGGAGTGCCCAGGTGGATCCGGCGGCCGGCCGCATCGAGGTGTCGGCCACGGCCGATGCCGCGACGCAGACGACGCTGAAGATCACCGCCACGGGCGAGAACGGCGAGCGCCTTTCGCCGAGTGTGGCGCTCTACTGCCTCAATGCGTTCGACGATCCGAAGGGGGTCTTCGTCCTCAACGAGGGCAACATGACCACCGAGAACGGTTCGTTGACGTGGATTTCGCCCGAGGGCTACGTCGTGGACGACGCCTACAAGGCGGTCAACGGCACCGAACTGGGCAACGTGGCTCAGGACATGGACTTCTGCGACGGCCGGATCTACATCATCTCGCAGAACGGCGATACGAACCCCAACGGCACGACGTTCGAGAACGACGGCATGCTGGTGGTGGTCGATGCGCGGACGCTCAAGCGCACGGCCTCCTTCACGAAGGAGCAGCTTCCGGGGCTCGACTGGCCGACGCACGTGGCCGTGCTGGACGAGCAGCATATTTATATCCGCGACAACGCCTGCATCCACCGTTTCGATGCCACGACCGGGACGCTGACCACGGTCGAGGGTTCGGACGGCGCACCGAAGAGCCGTTTCGTCAAGATGAACGACAAGGTCTATACCTGCAAGTCGGGGGCGTTCTGCTACCTTTACGAACTTTCGACGGCGAGCGATGACGTGACGCGGTACCGGCTGCCCTTCTCGGGCATGGAGTGCCCCATCAACGAACTGCTCGGCATTCAGGGGGCCGACGACGGCCGGATGTGGGTCATGTCCTTCGGCTTCGGCAAGACGGCCATCAACAAGTTCGACCTCTCGACGTTGAAGGTCATCCAGCGTCAGATCGGTGTTCAGCCCGCGGCCGGATCGTCGGGCGTCACCTTCGTGGCCCGGGGCAACGATCTCTACTACGCCGACGGCGTGACGCTCTACCACCTGCCCTTCGACGAGAGCGGGGATCTCACGGCCGATTCGGGTCTCACGGCCGAGAAGAGTCTCGTCGACCTTTCGACGCTGGACAAGAGCGCTGCACAGCTCTACAACGGACTGGGTATCCACCCCGTGACGGGATGCCTCTACGCCAATACGATCAAGTCGTTCCCGCTCTACACCCAGAATACGATCTGGAGTTTCGACCTGGCGGCCGGCACGGAGGCTCCCGCCGCACGCTATGACAACTACACGAATTTCCCGGCCGGATTCTACTTCCCGACCGGACGCGAATAAACCATGCCCAGAACGATGAAAAACAGACGAATCATTCCTCTCTTTTTTGCCTTGTGGGGTTTTGCGGCGGTCGGCTGCACCTCTGCGAAGGATGACGCCGGTACCGGCAACGATGGCGGCAACGGCGGCCAGGGCGGTGTGAATCCGCCCGTCGTACTGGGCGGCTATGCCTCGCCCGACGGGGTGCTGATCCTCAACCAGGGGGCCCCGCGGCTCGAGAACGGCTCGCTGACGTGGATCTCGCCCGAGGGGGCGGTCGAACAGAACGTCTACCGCACGGTCAACGGTTCGGCCGTCGGCAATACGTCGCAGGATCTCTACATGCGCAACGGCAAGATCTACATCATGAGCAACAACACCGAAGTTCCCGATCTGGGCAACAGCGAGCCGGGCGACGGTACGATCGTCGTGGTCGATGCCCAGACCCTGCGCCGCGAGAAGGTCTTCCGCTTCGACGAGCTGATGTTCCACAAGCCTGAGGGATCGCTCGAGACGGTCGACATGCTGCCACTGAATACGCCGCTGGAGAATCTGGCCGTCATCGACGAGCACAACCTCTTTCTGGCCGACGGTCAGGGGATGTTCCGCCTCGACACCGAGACCGGCGAACTGCACCTGGTCGAGGGGGGCTACCACTTCGGCAACCAGGGCCAGACGATCGAGACCGTCGTGGGAACGCGTGGCATGACCGTCATCGGCGACCATCTCTACTGTTCCGGCGGGGGGTTCTGGGCCGATACCCAACTTCTCGAGTTCACGAAGGACCGCAACGAGGTGACGCGTTCGCTGCCTCTTTCGGGCGAATTCATCAGCGGCATCTGCCGTACGGGCGACCATGAGCTCGTCGTGGCCACGTGCGGACGTGCGGGCACGACGAAGAGCTACCTGACCTTCGTCGACACCGACGCCATGAGCATCACGCTCGAGAAGCCGATCAGCGCCGATATCTCGGCCGAGCTGATGAATTCGTCGGGCGTAACGCTGGCGGGCGACTACCTCTACTTTGCGGCCGGGACGATGACCGTGAGCCGTATTTCGCTCAAGACGTGGAAGGTCGAGGAGTACATCCACGTGACGGACGATGTCCCCGGGGCCCGGTATCTGACGTGCAACGTGGTGGCCGATCCGGTGAAGATGCTGCTTTACGTCTCGGTCTCGGACGATCTGAACGAGGCGCGGACCGCCAACGGCAACGTCCTGATCTACGACTGCAGCGGCGATGAGCCCCGTCTGGTGCAGAATCTCGAGAACAAGGGCAGCTATCCGGTGAACATCTACCCCATGTCGAAATTCTACCGGTAGAAGGCTCTTCCGCGGGGGCGGTCTCCGCGATGCCTCGCACAACGAAAAAGGTCACATCCCCGTTTTCGGGGATGTGACCTTTTTTCTGTCCTGTTCCATCCGACGGGAACTCTTGCGGCGGAGCTCCCTCTGCGGGGGTTATTTGTCGACCCGCTTGCGGGGATGGATCATGTTTTCGGGTCGGAGCACCTGGTCGAGCTCCTGCTGGCTCATCAGCCCGTGTTCGAGCACCAGATCGTAGATTCCCTTTCCGGTGTGGAGAGCTTCCTTGGCTAGCATGCTCGAGGTTTCGTAGCCCAGATAGGGGTTCAGGGCGGTGACCAGACCGATGCTGTGGTAGACCATTCGGCGGCAGATCTCCTCGTTGGCGGTGATGCCGACGACGCACTTTTCGCGCAGCGTGTCGATGGCATGGGCGAGCATCTCGATGCTTTCGAAGAGTCCGTAGACGATGATCGGCTCCATGACGTTGAGCTCAAGCTGTCCGGCTTCGGCGGCCATCGTCACCGTCAGATCGTTGCCGATGACGCGGAAGGCCACCTGATTGACCACCTCGGGGATCACGGGATTGACCTTTCCGGGCATGATCGACGATCCGGGCTGACGCGGCGGGAGGTTGATCTCGTTCAACCCGCAGCGGGGACCCGACGAGAGCAGCCGCAGGTCGTTGCAGATCTTCGAGAGTTTGACGGCCAGCCGCTTTAGGGCCGAGGAGTTCATGATGAAGGCGCCCGTGTCGCTCGTGGCCTCCACGAGGTTCGAGGCCTCCAGCAGGGGCAGCCCGGTGATCTCGCCCAGGTGCTTGGTGCAGAGTCCGGCGTATTCCGGAACGGCGTTGATACCCGTACCGATGGCCGTAGCGCCCATGTTGATCTCGAAGAAGAGGCGCATATTCGATTCGAGACGGTCGATCTCCTCGGTGAGGTTGGCGGCATAGGCCTCGAACTCCTGGCCGAGGGTCATCGGCACGGCATCCTGCAGCTGCGTGCGGCCCATCTTGATGATGCCGGCAAACTCCTGGCCCTTGGCGTGGAAGGCGGCGATCAGCTGGCGGAGCGAGGCGACGAGCTTCTCGATGCTGCGCACCAGGGCGATGCGCACGGAGGTGGGATAGGCGTCGTTGGTCGACTGCGAGAGGTTGACGTGGTTGTTCGGGTGGCAGTATTGGTATTGTCCCTTGGCATGGCCGAGCAGTTCGAGAGCGCGGTTGGCGATTACCTCATTGGCGTTCATGTTGGTGGAGGTTCCGGCGCCGCCCTGGACCATGTCGACGACGAACTGTTCGCGGAGTTTTCCTTCGCGCAGCTCCTCGCAGGCGCGTACGATGGCATCGGCGATCTGCGGATCGAGCAGCCCCAGCTCGTGGTTGGCCCGGGCGGCTGCCTCCTTGACCTCGGCCAGGGCGCGGATCAGCTCGGGAAAGAAGTTGAGCCGCACGCGGCTGATGTGGAAATTGTCCACGGCCCGCATGGTCTGAATGCCGAAATAGTACTCGTCGGGAATCTCCATTTCGCCCAGCAGGTCGTGTTCGCGCCGGGTTTTGCCCGACAGCTTGATGTTCATGAAATCCATGCTTGTTCGATTTGAATTGAATGGTTCGTATTTGGCGTGTCGTTGGGGGCTTCGGCCGGCAACGGCTCCCGGCAAAATTAATCGAAGTTGCGCAACAAAGCAACCTTTTTTTGAGGCGGTTTTCAGGCGGGGCGGGAGGTTGTCGGCTCCGATTCGGCCGTTGCGTCGTCCGTTCCGGCATGGGGCGTGTGGCGGTGTTGGCGGCGGAATTCGAGCGGGGTCATGGCGTGGAAGGTCCGGAACGACTTGACCAGATAGCCCGCATCGGTGAACCCCAGCCGGGCGGCAATCTCCTTGACGGTGAGCGGGCTCTCCGTCAGCAGCTGTTCGACGGCGCGGATGCGGTTGCGGCGGATGTAGCTGCGCAGCTCCTCGTGGAAGTGGTGCTTGAAGTAGGGCCCGACGTAGGAGGGAGCCAGGTGAAACGTTTCGCCGAGGGCCTCGCAGGTGAGCCGTTCGGGGCGGTGGATCTGCTGCTGGATGTATTGCAGCATGTAGAGGGCCCTGTCGGGATGGGGATCGGTCTGCGGGAGGGCCTGATCGATCTGTTGCAGATAGTGGTCGGCGACGAGCAGCAGGATGCTGTTGAGCCACGCCCGAATCAGCGGATTGGAGCGTTCGCGCGGAGCGGCGCTTTCGGCCTCGATGAACCCGAAGAGCAGGTCGGCCGTGCGGGCATCCTCCGGGCGGAGCGCTACGACACACTGCCCGACCGATGCTCCGAGGGCCTGTTCGATGCGTCGGCCGAGGTAGTCGGCGGCGTATTGCGGCGTGAAGCGGATGAAGACATACTCGCTGCAGGTGGTGATGGTGAAGCGGTGGGTCGTGTCGGGCGGGATCAGGAAGAGCGACCGCGCCCGGTAGCGGCACTGTCGGATCGGACACCCCTCCTCGCGTACGCTGAACGTTCCCGAACCTTCGCGCACGTAGACCATTTCGTAGAACGAATGCTGGTGTTCGTCGATCGGGAATTTCGTGTGGCGGCGGGTCAACACCTCGACGGGTTGGTAGAGATTCTCCTTCCACATATCGGAAAAATACCTTCTTTTCGTGCAAAAGTACAATAATATCCCGAAGCGGGGTACTACTTTTGGGGCGAATTTCAGAAATTATGGAAAAGATCTGTTGGAAAGGACACGGCTCGATGCTGTTGGCCAATGTCTCGTGGGGGTTGATGTCCCCGATTGCGAAGATCGTCATGGCGGGCGGAATCGTGACGCCGCTGGTATTGAGCGATCTGCGGATTTTCGGAGCCATGGTGCTGTTCTGGTTGGTCTCGCTCTTTCAGAAGCCCGAGCACGTGACGCCGCGCGACATGGTACGGCTTTTCGGGGCCTCGCTGCTGGCCATCGTCTTCAACCAGGGGTGCTTCATCTTCGGTGTGGGATTGACCTCGCCGGCCGACGCTTCGATCATCACCACGAGCATGCCGCTCTGGGCCATGCTGCTGGCGGCCTTCTTCCTGCACGAGCCGATCACGGCGAAAAAGGTGTTGGGCATTGCCTTCGGTGCGGGGGGCGCGCTGCTGCTGATCATCGGCAGCAACCAGACAACCGCTTCGGCACCTGCCGGGAGTTCGCCCGTGTGGGGGGATCTGCTGGTGCTGCTGGCCCAGTTGAGCTATGCGCTCTACATCGTGCTGTTCAAGAATTTCGTCAATCGCTATTCGCTCGTCACCATCATGAAGTGGATGTTCACCTACGCCTTTCTCTGTACGCTGCCCTTCTCCTACGACGATCTGATGGCGACCCAATGGACGGCGCTGAACGGACGGGTGCTGGCCGGAATCCTCTTCATCGTCGTCTTCGCCACCTTTGTGAGTTACATGCTCATCGTCGTGGGACAGAAGAATCTGCGCCCGACCGTCGCCGGCATGTACAACTACATCCAGCCGCTGGTGGCCTGCATCGTCACCGTCTGCCTGGGTCTCGACCGCTTCAATCTGACCAAGGGCATTGCCGTTTGCCTGATTTTCGGCGGTGTTTATCTGGTGACGGCCAGCAAGAGCCGCGCCGACATGGAGCGGAGCGGTGAAGCCGCGGCATTGGATGCACAGGATGCACAGGACGCTCCGGGAGATCGGTCATAGTTTGGTCGTCGCATCCATCGGCGCACGATGAGTTTGAGCCCGGGCCCTGCGGTCTGGGCTTTCGTTTTCCCGGCGCATCGAGAGCGAGATCCGTCCGCGGACGGTATCGACTGCCGTGACGCGGACCTCGACCTGCTGTCCCAGCCGCACGACCTCGGCCGGTGAAGCGATGTACCGGTCGGCCAGTTGCGAGACGTGGACCAGTCCGTCCTGCTTGACGCCGATGTTGACGAAGGCGCCGAAGGCCGTGAGGTTGGTGACGATGCCCGGCAGTCGCATCCCCACGCGCAGGTCGTCGATCGTGTGGATGTCCGGTGCGAAGGCGAATCCGTTGAGGGGTTCGCGGGGGTCGAGGCCGCGTTTGTCGAGCGCCTCGAGGATGTCCCGTACGGTGGGCAATCCGACCCGGTCGTCGACATATTGTTCGGGACGAATCCCCTCGCGCAGCGACTTGTCGTTGAGGAGCTGTTCGACACTGACGCCCCGGTCGGCGGCCATCCGTTCGACGATGCGGTACGATTCGGGATGCACGGCGCTGTTGTCCAGCGGATTGTCGCCTCCGACGATGCGCAGGAACCCGGCTGCCTGTTCGAAGGCCCGGGCCCCCAGGCGCGGTACCTTGAGCAGGGCCTGCCGCGTCGGGAAGTCACCGTGGGCGGCCCGGTAGGCGACGATGTTTTCGGCCAGCGCCGGCCCCAGCCCCGAGATGTAGGTCAGAATGTGCTTCGAGGCGGTGTTGATGTTGACACCGACCCGGTTCACGCAGCTTTCGACCACGACGTGCAGACGGTTGCGCAGCTTCGTCGGATCGACGCTGTGCTGATACTGCCCGACACCGATCGAGCGGGGATCGATCTTGACCAGCTCCGAGAGCGGATCGATCAGCCGGCGGCCGATGCTGACGGCGCCGCGCACCGTGACGTCCTGATCCGGGAACTCCTCGCGGGCGGTGGCCGAGGCGGAGTAGACCGATGCGCCGTCCTCGCTCACCGCATAGACTTCGACCCCTTCGAGCCCGAGGCTGCGGACCAGCTGTTCGGTTTCGCGTCCGGCCGTGCCGTCGCCCACGGCAAAGGCCTCCGCGCGGTAACGGGCGGCCAGTTCACGGAGCGTGGCGGCGGCTTCGTCGCGGCGGTTCTGGGGCGGATGGGGGAAGATCGTCGTGTGGTGGAGCAGATTACCCTGGGCGTCGAGGACCGCCACCTTGCAGCCGGTGCGGAATCCGGGGTCGAGGGCGATCACGCGCTTCTGCCCCAGGGGCGAGGCCAGCAGCAGCTGCCGCAGGTTCTCGGCGAAGATCCGGATGGCCTCGTCGTCGGCCCGTTCCTTGACGGCGGCCAGCTGTTCGGTCTCGAGCGAGGGGCGCAGGAGGCGTTTGAAGGCATCCGTGAGGGCCGCCTCCATCCACCGGCGGGTGGTCGATCCGGGGCGGATGAAGCGGCGGCGCAGCGTTTCGATGCAGCGCTCCGCATCGACCTCTACCCCGACGCGCAGGATCCCCTCCTCCTCGCCGCGGCGCATGGCCAGGTAGCGGTGCGAGGCGATGTTGCGCACCGGCCCCGATGCCTCGAAATAGTCGGCATACTTCGCCCCTTCGTCCTCCTTGCCGCGGATCACGCGCGAGCGGACGATCCCTTCGCGTGCGAAGATCCGGCGCAGAGCCGTGCGGGCGTGTTCATCCTCGGCGATGCGTTCGGCGATGATGTCGCATGCACCGGCGAGGGCATCGTCGGGCGTCGGGACCTCGTCCGTGACGAAATGCCGCGCTTCGCCTTCGGGATCCGTCGAGCGCTGGGCCTGGATCCGGTTGGCCAGGGGTTCCAACCCCCGCTGACGGGCAATGGTGGCACGCGTGCGGCGTTTGGGACGATAGGGCAGGTAGAGATCCTCGAGCGTGGTGGCATCCCAGCACGTCTCGATGCGTTGGCGCAGTTCGTCGGTCAGTGCACCCTGGCTCTCGATTGTCTCGAGGACGGTTCGCCGCCGGGCCTCGAGTTCGGTCAGACGGTCGAGCCACTCCTTGACGGCAGCCACCTGCACCTCGTCGAGCGATCCGGTAGCCTCCTTGCGGTAGCGGCTGATGAAGGGAATGGTGGCTCCGTCGCGCAGCAGGCGCACGGCTCCCTGCACCCGCGGCAGGGCAATCTCTAACTGGCGGGCGATGACCTCTTCGAGTGTGATTTGCGGCATGGTTTGCATTTTTCGGTGGGTAAAGATACGTTTTTTTGTGGGTTTGACGGCTCCTTTTTCGTATATTTGAGGCTGGAATTCTTCCGAACCGAAACGCTTTCTGTCGATGAAAAACAAGGATATCTTCACCTTTCGGGATGCCGAGAGGCAGGTGGGGCCCGTGGCCTTCACGACGATGCTCAAGCCTGCGGGCTCGACCTGCAACCTCGACTGCCACTACTGCTACTACCTGGACAAGGCCGTGCAGTACGGCGGTCGCCAGGCCGTGATGAGCGACGAACTTCTGGAACTTTACATCCGCCAGTATATCGAGGCCAACGAGGTCGACACCGTTCAGTTCTGCTGGCACGGCGGCGAGCCGCTGCTGCTCGGAATTGACTTCTACCGCAAGGCGATGGAGCTGCAGCAGAAGTATGCCGACGGCAAGCGGATCGAGAATTCGCTGCAGACCAACGGCACGCTGGTCGACGAGGCGTGGTGCGACCTCTTCGCCGGGAACAATTTTCTGGTAGGCATCTCGCTCGACGGTCCGCAGGACATCCACGACGCGTTCCGCGTGACGAAGGGGGGCCGGCCGACCTTCGAACGGGTCATGCGGACGATCTCGATGTTCCAGCACAGCGGCGTGGAGTACAATACGCTGAGCGTCGTGAACCGCCTCTGCGAGGGGCGCGGTGCGGAGATCTACCGCTTCTTCCGCGACACGGTGCACAGCAAGTACATGCAGTTCCTGCCGGCCGTGGAGCACGTGGTCGACGTGGAGGGTTTCCACCGTCCGCTGATCGTCTCCCCGGAACGCGAAGGGGCGCGGCTGGCCGAATGGTCCGTGACGGCCGAGGGATACGGCCGCTTCCTGTGTGATATTTTCGACGAATGGGTCGTCAGCGATGTGGGACGCACCTTCGTGCAGATGTTCGACGCCACGCTGGCCCAGTGGTGCGGCGTGCAGCCGGGACTCTGCTCGATGGGCGAGACGTGCGGCGACGCGCTGGTGGTCGAACACAACGGTGACGTCTACTCGTGCGACCACTTCGTCTACCCGGAGTACCTGCTGGGCAACATCCGCCAGACGACGCTGGCAGAGATCTACCGCTCGAAAAAGCGCCGCGACTTCGGGCTTGCCAAACGCAACTCGCTGCCGGCCGAGTGCCTGCGCTGCAAGTATTACTTCGCCTGCCGGGGCGAATGTCCGAAACACCGCTTCGAGACCGGAGCGGACGGCTGCCGCAAGAATTCGCTCTGCGAGGGGCTGAAGCACTACTTCCGCCATACGGAACCCTACATGGAACAGATGCGCGATCTGCTGTCGCGTCAGCAGTCGCCGGCCTGGGTGATGCCCTTTGCGCGCCGGCGCATGGGGCTGATGTAGATGCGGTGGAGGAGTTTGCGGGTATGAAAAAAGAGCGCTTCGTCGGTTTCCGACGAAGCGCTCTTCATACGTGCAGGCCCTGTAAGCCGGGTTCTGTCCCCGGAGCGAACCCCGGGTCTCTGTCATTTATCTACGACGGCAGTCACCTGCCGCCTCCAGCAACCTACCCCCCGGCATCGGGCGAGCAACCCTTGATTGCCGGTATACATGGTCTTGCAACCCACGGGACGTACGGCCGGATGACATCACTGCCTCCGCGGTGGGCTCTTACCCCGCCTTTTCACCCTTACCGGTCGGAAATTCCGGATTGCGCAACCTCCTCCCCTGCGGGACGGGGCCGAACCCGGACGCCTTTACCGGCGGTTATTTTCTGTTACGCTTCCATGACCTCACGGCCATCAAGTCGTTAGCTTGCGTGGTGCTCTGTGTTGCCCGGACTTTCCTCCCCCGGCCGACGGCCGGCAGCGACAGAGCGGGCCTGCGGCGCAAAGATAGGTTTTTTTCGCGAAAAGCACGGTATTCCGGGGCGGTTTTCTGGCCGGTGGGGCGGATGGATGCGGGGAATTCGCCCCGCCGGATGCGGACTCACAATATTTTCTTCACCCATCGGAACCACCTGTAGGGCGGATAGCGGAACGGCAGATCGATGCGCCCCGCGCTCTCCAGCACCGAGCGCCGATGCGAAAAGGCCTCGAAACTCTCCCTGCCGTGGTAGCGGCCCATGCCCGAGTGACCGACGCCGCCGAATGGCATCCGGTCGTTGGCGATCTGGGCGACCGTATCGTTCAGACAGGCTCCGCCCGACGAGGTGCGCGCCAGAATCTCCTGCCCCTGCTTCTCGGGGCCGAAGTAGTAGAGGGCCAGGGGTTTTTCGCGTGCCGTGACGAACTCCACCACTTCGTCCGTCGTATCGAAGGTCAGCACCGGCAGCACGGGCCCGAAGATCTCCTCCTGCATGACCGGCGCCGCGGGATCGACGTCGCCCAGCAGCGTCGGGGCGATGTAACGCTCTTCGGTGTCGGTCTCTCCGCCGAAGAGGATCCGACCCTGGGAGAGGTAGTTGGCGACGCGTTCGAAGGCCCGTTCGTCGACCATCCGCGCATAGTGGGGGCTCTTGCGGGGGTTCTCGCCGTGGAACGCCCGCACGGCCTCGGCGTAGGCCGTGACGAACTCCTCGCGCAACGTGCGGTGAATCAGCAGGTAGTCGGGCGCCACGCACGTCTGTCCGGCGTTGATGGTCTTGCCCCAGGCGATGCGCCGCGCCGCGATCCGCAGATCCGCTCCGCGGTCGACGATGCAGGGGCTCTTGCCGCCCAGTTCGAGGATGACGGGCGTAAGGTGCTGCGCCGCGGCGCTCATCACCACGCGGCCCAGGGCCGGACTTCCCGTGAAGAAGATCACGTCCCAGCGCCGGGCGAAGAGCTGCGTGTTGACCTCGCGGCCACCCTGTACCACGGCGACATACTCCTCGTCGAAGATCTCGGCGATCATCGCTTCGAGGACCCGGGCCACGTGCGGCGTGTGGGGCGAGGGCTTCAGCACGGCGGTGCAGCCGGCCGAAATGGCCCCCACGAGCGGATTGAGCAGCAGCTGTACGGGGTAGTTCCACGGGGCGACGATCAGTGCCTGCCCGAGCGGTTCGGCGATGATGCGGCTGCGGGCCGGCTGGAGCTTCATGGGGGTCGGGCGCTGTTCGGGGCGCATCCACGCGTGCAGATGGCGCAGATGCTGGCGGATTTCGCCGCGGATGAGGCTCAACTCGGTGAGAATGGCCTCTTCGCGCGACTTGTGCAGATCCTCCCACAGCGCTTCGCACAGACGCCCCTCCCAGTTGGTGAGGGCGGCATCGAGCCGGCGCAGCATCGTCCGGCGGAAGGCTTCCGGGCGGGTTTCACCCGTGCGGAAACGGGCTTTCTGGGCGGCGGCCAATGCCTCGATGCGGGCCGCGGGGGTATCCGTGAGAATCATGGTTTCGGTTTTTACGGGTTTTCGACTCAAAAATGCAAAGGGAGTGCCGCACAGCATGCGTCACTCCCTGTTTCGGGCCGGGAACTATTTCTCCCGGAAGATGTTCAGATGGGCCAGCAACGGGTTGCGGCGGTCGAGGATCAGGAACTCGGCGAGCAGCAGCACCAGCGCCGCAATCACCAGATACTGATACTGTTCGTTGAACTCCTCGAAGCGGACGGTCGACAACTCGGACTCCTCCATGTTGTTGATCTCCTTGACGATCTCGTCCAGACCGATCGACTGTTTGGTGGCGCGCACGTAGGCTCCGCCGGTGATGTCGGCAATCTGGGCCAACATCTCCTCGTTGAGCTTCGAGACGACCATCTCGCCGTTTTCGTCCTTGATGAATTCGCCGTCGATCTGGATCGGGGCGCCTTCGGGCGTACCGATGCCGATGGTGAAGATCTTCACCCCCTGCTGGGCGGCGCGTTCGGCCACGGCCAACGCATCGTCCTCGTGGTTTTCGCCGTCGGTGATCAGGATGATGACCCGTCCGTGGCTCTGTTCCGTTTCGCTCGAGAACGACAGCAGCGCCTGCTCCAGGGCCTTGCCGATGGCCGTGCCCTGGACCGGGACCAGCGACGGATCGATCCGCCGGGCGAAGGCCCTTGCCATGCGGTAGTCGGACGTGATCGGCAGCTGGACCTTCGGTTCGCCGGCGAAGACCACCAGTCCGACGCGGTCCTGCTGCAACCCTTCGAAGAGTTTACCGATGGCGTATTTCGTGCGTTCGAGACGGTTGGGTTCGAAATCCTCGGCCAGCATTGAGTTCGAGACGTCGACCACGAGCATCATTTCGATGCCCTGGGCCTTCTCCTCGCGGAGTTTCGATCCGAACTGGGGTCGGGCCGCGGCCAGGATCAGACACAGCACGGCCGCCAGAAAGAGCAGGAAACGCAGTGTGACGCGTCCCGTCGAGACTTCGGGCATCAGCTCCTGCAGCACGTCGGGATGACCGAACCGAGCGATCCGTTTGCGACGGTTTCGGGCCGCGAGCCAGAAGAGCGCCGCCAGCACCGGCAGTACCACGAGGAGCCAGAGATATTGCGGGTTTGCAAAACGAAACATGACGAATGCTTTTTTTTACGGGATACGTTTCAGAACGAGGTTCGAGAGCAGGAACTCGGCGAGCAGCAGCCCCAGGGCGGCCAGCACCCAACCGAGGAACTGTTCGTGGTAGGCGACGTGTTCGAAGACCTCGACCTTGCTCTTTTCCAGTTGGTTGATCTCGTCGTAGATGGCCTTTAATTTTTCGTTGTCCGTGGCGCGGAAGTACTTTCCGCCGGTCATTTCGGCCATGGCCGAGAGGGTCTTCTCGTCGATCTCGACCGGCACCTGAACCACGGAGGCGTTGCCGAACATGTCCACGTACGGATAGGGGGCCGTTCCTTGTGTGCCGACTCCGATCGTATAGACGCGGATCCCCTGTGCCTTGGCGATTTCGGCGGCGGTCAGCGGGGTGATCTGTCCGCGGTTGTTGACGCCGTCGGTCAGCAGGATGATGACCTTCGACTTCGAGTCGCTTTCGCGCAGGCGGTTGATGGCCGTTGCCAGACCGTTTCCGATGGCCGTACCGTTGTCGTCGATCAATCCGCTGCGGACGCGTGCGAGCAGGGTTTGCAGCGTGCTCTGGTCGGTGGTCAGCGGGCTCTGCGTGAAGGCCTCGGCGGCGAAGACCACCAGACCGATGCGGTCGCCGTAGCGGTCGGCGATGAATGATCCGGCCACCTCCTTGGCGGCGGTGATACGGTCGGGCTGGAAGTCGCGGGCCAGCATCGACGCCGAGATGTCGATGGCCAGCATGATGTCGATGCCTTCGGTGTTGGTCGTGACGTTCTCTTCGACGTTCTGCGGGCGGGCCAGCGCCACGACGAGCAGTGAAAAGGCGGCGGCCCGCAGTACGAAGGGCAGATGCCGCAGGTAGTAGCGCACCGTGCGCGGAGCGCCCGTCACGCCGCGGATGCTCGAGATCTGAATGGCGGCACCGCCCTGCAGCGTCCGCCAGACGTAGTAGCCGATCATCGGCACGAGCAGCACGAGCAGCCAAAGATAGTATGGTGATGCGAAATGCATGGTCTACAAAGGTTTTTACCAGTTTTTCTTGCCGCGGACCACAACTCCCTTGTTTTTCTCCTTGAGTTTCTCCTGGGTCTTGTCCTCCTGGGCCTGAATGGCGTCGAGCATCTGTTCCTGCTCCTGGGGCGAGATGCCCGAGGGGGTTGGCTGACCTTCGCCGGGTTTCTGGTCGCCCTTCCGGTCCGGATTCTGACCCTGGTTCGGATTCTGGTTCTGATTTTGGTTGTTCTGGTTCTTGTCGTTCGGATTCTGCTGCTGGTTCTGATTCTGGTCCTTGTTCTGGCCCTGCTGGTTCTGGTTTTGGTTCTTGTTCTGATCTTGGTTCTGATCCTTGTTCTGGTCGTTTCCTCCTCCGCCGTTCTGCTGGTTTTGGTCGAGCAGCCGTTTCGTATAGGCGTAGTTGTACTTGGCCTCCATGTCCGCGGGGTTCAGACGCAGTGACCGTTTGTAGCTTTCGAGCGCCTCCTTGTATTTCTTCTGCTTGAACTGGGCGTTCCCGAGGTTGTAGAAGGCCTCGGCGCGCTCCATATCGTTACGCAGCGTATCTGCCGCGGCCTGCTGCATGGTCTGCTCGGCGCGGTCGAAACGTTCGGCCTTGTAGAGGGCGTTTCCGAGGTCGTAGGTGGCCTCGAACTGCCCGGGAGCAGCCTTCAGTGCCTCTTCGTAACGTTGGATCGCCGTTTCGTACTCTCCCTTGTTGTACTGCCGCGTACCCTTGCGCACGAGCGAGCGTTCGGGCATCCGCTGGGCCTGGGCCCCGGCAGCCGCCAGAAGCAGCACCAACATAATATAAAGTGACTTGTGCATCATTTTCACGCGCAATTTAATTCTGCAACGGATCATTTTCCGGCTGGGCCGTGGTCTCCTCGACGAGCTTGGTCTCCTCGACGAAGTAGTAGGCCTTCAGGTAGTCGGCCTCGTTCTGTTCGGCATCGGGCATCGCCTTGGCGAACTTCACCAGATCACCGTCGCGCAGGATCGATGTGAGGTCCATGCGGGCCTTGTCCGGAAGCTCCTGGCCGCGCATCGCCTCGATGATCTCGTCGGAGGTCATCTCCATGGCGCTGATCCCCCAGCGGCCGGCGATGTAGGTACGCAGAATGTCGGTCAGCCCCGAATAGTACTGTTTGTGACGGTTGTTCTGCCAGAGTTTCTGGTTATGGAGCGTTTCGAGCGCCTGGATGGCGGCCACGTGCGGCGGCAGCGGCGGTGCCGGCTTGAAGAGGTCGCCGAATCCCTTGCCGCGTTTGGCCAGCCAGCGGTGCAGACCCCAGGCTCCGGCCGCCAGAAGCAGCAGGATGAAGAGTCCCCAGGTGATGTAGTCCTTGATTTCGCACAGCCGGAAGGGCAGCGTCTTCTGGGGCTTGAGGTCGTAGATCGACTGCGAAGTGGAGTCGATCTGGAAGGTCGCGACCTGGAGCCGGAGCGAATCGCGGCCGTAGAGCGTATCGAGGATGTTCTTGTCGGCGTAGAGGACCTGGGCGACGCCCAGATTGTACTTGCCCTCGTCGAAGGCGGCCAGACGGTAGCGTTTGCGCAGTTTGAGGTGTCGGCCGTCGCGCAGGAGCGTATCCACGGGGAAACTCTCGACGAGTTCGAGTTTGCCGTCGCGGGGCTCGAAGACCGGGAAGTCGACCTCCTGGACGAGATCCTTCTCCACGTCGATGACATAATCGAAACGGTCGCCGATCATAATGCTGTCGGGATCGATGTGGGCCGTGACGACGGGCCTCTCCTGGGCCCGGAGGGGTGCGGCTGCCAGGACCAGAGCCGCGAGCCATGCTATGGATGAGAGACGTTTCATCGCTGTTTGAAGAGTTTCATCAGTTCGGCGACGTAATCGCCGTCGGTGGAGATTGTCGCCGTATCGATGCGGTTGTGCTTGAGCGTCGAGTCGATGTGCTCGGAGAGTTGGCGCCAGGCGGCGGCGTAGTGGTCGCGCACGGCCCGCGAGGAGGTGTCGACCCAGATCTTGCGGCCGCTTTCGGCGTCGCGCAGCTCGATGATCCCCACGTCGGGGAGCTCCGTTTCGCGGGGGTCGTAGACGCGGATGCCGACCAGATCGTGGCGGCTGCCGGCGATCTTCAGCGCATCGTCCAGTGCTGCACGGTCGTCCGACGAATCCATGAAGTCCGAAAGGATGAACGTCGTGCAGTGTTTCTTGTTGACGTTGGTCAGGAAGCGGATCGGCTCGGAGAGCTTCGTGCCGCGCGAGGCGGGCTGGAAGCCGATCAGCTCGCGGATGATCATCAGGATATGGCTGCGACCCTTTTTCGGGGGGATGAACTTCTCGACGCGGTCCGAGAAGAAGATGCAGCCCACCTTGTCGTTGTTCTGCGAGGCGGAGAAGGCCAGCACGGCGGCGATTTCGGTGATGATGTTCTTCTTCAGGCGGTCGGTGGATCCGAACATGCGCGAGGCGGAGACGTCGACCAGCAGCATCATGGTCAGTTCGCGCTCCTCCTCGTAGACCTTGATGTGGGGTTTGCGCGACCGGGCCGTGACGTTCCAGTCGATGTCGCGCACGTCGTCGCCGGCGCGGTACTCGCGGACTTCGGAAAACGACATGCCCCGTCCGCGGAAAGCCGTATGGTACTTTCCGGCGAAGATCTCGTTCGACAGACCGCGGGTCTTGATCTCGATCTTGCGGACGCGTTTGAGAATATCGTTCTCGGTCTCCTGCATGGTTAGGGAACCATTACGTTGTTGAGGATGTCGGTGATGATCTCCTCGGTGGAGATGTTTTCGGCTTCGGCCTCGTAGGTCAGTCCGATACGGTGGCGGAGGACGTCGTGGCAGACGGCGCGCACGTCTTCGGGGATGACATATCCGCGGCGGCGGATGAAGGCGTAGGCGCGGGCGGCCTTGGCCAGCGAGATCGACGCACGCGGCGAGCCGCCGTAGGCGATCAGGTTCTGAAGCTTCTGGAGGTTGTACTCGGCCGGTTCACGCGTGGCGAAGATGATGTCGACGATGTACTTTTCGATCTTCTCATCCATGTAGACATCCTCGACGACCTTGCGGGCCTTGACGATGTCGTCCGGCGTGATGACCTTGTTGACCTGGGGCATGCCGGCGCCCGAGAGGTTCATGCGCACGATGTCGCGCTCCTCCTGTTTCTTGGGGTAGGAGATCTTGGCCTTGAGCATGAAACGGTCGACCTGGGCTTCGGGCAGGGGATAGGTACCCTCCTGTTCGAGGGGGTTCTGCGTGGCCAGTACCAGGAAGGGCTGCGGCAGGGGATAGGTGTTGTCGCCGATGGTGACCTGACGCTCCTGCATGGCCTCGAGCAGGGCCGACTGCACCTTGGCCGGCGAACGGTTGATCTCATCGGCCAGCACGAAGTTGGCGAAGATCGGGCCTTTGCGCACGACGAAGTCCTCGTTCTTCTGCGAGTAGATGAGCGTACCGATCAGGTCGGCGGGCAGCAGGTCGGGGGTGAACTGGATACGCGAGAAATCGGCATCGACGGCCTTGGCCAGCGTCGTGATGGCCAGCGTCTTGGCCAGACCCGGCACGCCTTCGAGGAGGATGTGCCCGTTGGAGAGCAGGCCGATCAGCAGCGTATCGATCAGATGGCTCTGACCGACGATGACCTTGCTCATTTCGTTGCGGAGCGTATCGACGAATACCGATTCGCGTTCGATGCGTTCGTTGAGTTCTTTGATGTTGATGACTTCGCTCATTGTCTATTTACGATTTTGTTGGATCCAGGTGTTTGTCGACCCGCACGTGAGTCGTTCGTGGTTTCAGATCCGGGCGGGGCGGGAGGCTGCGCGAGGAACCGCTTCCGCGGCCCGGGAGGGCGGGGTGAGCGGTTTCCGGAGCCGGGATTCGGCCGTCGGACGCCCGGATCGGAGTGAGGAACGTGGGTGTGCTGGGTGCCGTCGTACTATTTCAACGAATCAACTGCAAAGTTAGGTGAGTTCTATCAATTCAATTTATCCTCTTGTATCAGACAGCAGAACTCTTTAACTGCCCAATTTGTGAGTTT
>CALUKH010000025.1 GCA_944321185.1 uncultured Alistipes sp.
ATAAGTTTCAAAAAAGCCCCCGTCCTTCCTGGCGGGAGCCTTGTTTCATGCAGTGTGACAACCGCTTCGGGGTGGGTTATTCGGCGTTCGCGTCGCTGCCGAGCTGACGGTGGAGCCGCTCCTTGAAGCCGGCCCCGATGAGATCCATGCCGTCCGTGGTCTCGAACATCTGCCGGAGCATTTGGTCGAACGTCGAGATCAGCTCCAGGGCACTCTCCGGACGTTCGAGGATGAAGTTCGGACACTGCGACACACGCAGATACTCCTTCGGCAGCAACAGATAGGTCTCGCCGTGGCGGCCCTGTTCGAGTTTGAACTCGACGGTCAGGTCCACGCAGCGCTTGAAGATGCCGCTTTTGCCGTAGAGCAGCTCCTGTTTGGCGACGGCCTCGTCGTCGAGCGTCAGCTCCACGACCACGGGGCGGTCGCAAGCCAGCGCTTCGGTGTAGACGACCGGTGCCAGCGTGTAGGCATCGTAGGTCCACTCGCCGGCCTTCGGGAAGCGCGAGTAGGGGATCTCGCGGCCGTCGATGGTGATGCTTCGCGGCGGGAAGGTGGCCGGGAAGCGCAGTTCATAGCTGCGCGTGTCGGGCGCACCGGCATAGCGGCCCTCGCGTGCGGCGATCTCGACCCGGATGACGGATCCCGACTGGCGTTTGGTGATCTGCGTGGTGGCGTATTCGTGGGTGTAACGCTGGCTGATGCCGTCGTCTTCGTAGTAGCGCAGTGCGCCGTCGTCGCCCGGGATGAAGGTCAGCACCAGTGTGTCGCACGGCTGCTGGAGGTTCTGCACCCCGTCGGGATTCATCGGAAGGATGGCTCCGGCGCGTGCGAACCAGGGATTTTCGCCCACCGTATAGTGGAGCGTGCGGGTCGTGTGGCCGTCGTACATGGCGCCCGTAGCGCAGTCATACCAACGGCCTTCGGGGAACCACATCGTGCGTTCGGCCAGCCCCGTGAGCGAATCCACCGGCTCGGTAACGGCCGTGGCGAGGATGTCCCGCCCGAAGAAGAACTCTTCGCCGTGGGTGTAGGCCTCGTCGGTTTCGGGCTCTTCGTAGTAGAGCGGGCGGCAGATGCCGACCCCCGTGTCGAAATTCTCACGCGCGGCGTTGTAGATGTAGGGGGCCAGCGTGTAGCGCAGGCGGAGGGCGTCACGCATGTAGAACATGTGGTTGGGGAACGACCAGATGTAGCGTTCGATGCGCGGATCCTTCGTGGAGTGGGTCTTGAAGATCGGCGTGAAGACCCCGTACTGCAGCCAGCGCGTGTAGAGTTCCGGATCGGTCGACTTCTGGCTGTCGTGGAACTGGTGGCCGCCGATGTCGTGGCCCCAGTACCCGTAGTTGACGTTCGAGGCCGTGGCGGTGAAATAGGGAAGGTAGGCCAGCGTGGCCCACGTGGCGAAGGTGTCGCCCGAGAAGGCCAGCGGATAGCGGTGCGAACCCAGTCCGCCCCAGCGGTGATAGGTGAAGGGACGGCAGTCGGGATGGCTCTGGGCGGCATGCTGGAAGAAGGTGTGGTTCAGCCAGAAGGTGTTCGAGAGTCCCGGCGTGAAGCGCGATTCGTTCCACTGCTGCCAGTCGAGCCACCAGAAGTCGACCCCCTCCTTCTCCATCGGACCGAGGACCGTGTCGAAGTAGGCGTCGGCCCAACGCGGATCGTCGATGTGGAACGGCACGCTCTTGCCTTTCTCTTTCCAGCCGTACTGGCGGACGAAATCCTCGTAGGGGGCTTCGTAGGGCTGGATGCCCGAAGCGGGGTGGAGGTTCAGCGCCACCTTGAGGTGTTCGAGTTCGGTCCATTTCAGGAAGTTGGCCGGCGAGGGGAAGAGCTCCTTCTGCCAGGTGTAGCCGGTCCAGCCGATGGTCTGTCCGTACTCGTCGAGCGGGGTGTTGTGGCGGCGCAGGCCCCAGGTTTCGTGCCAGTCCATGTCGACGATCAGCACGTCGATCGGCAGGTCCATCGATCGGAATTTCGAGATCAGGTCGCGCAATTCGTTGTCCGAGTACTGCCAGTAGCGGCTCCACCAGTACCCGAACGTATATTTCGGCGGCAGCGGGGCGCGTCCGGCGACCAGCTGGTAGTCGGCCAGCGCCTGTTTGTAATTGTGCCCGTAGGCGAAGAGGTAGAGGTCCTGCCGCTCACCCTCGGGGCGCGGAGCGACCCACTCCTTCCAGTGCGAATCGTCGGGGACGAAGAGGTGGCGGCTGCTGTCGTCCACCAGGGCCCATCCCGACCGCGAGAGCAGTCCCTGCTCCATGGGTTCACGGCCGAGGCGGTTGCCGTCGCAGCCGTCGAGCGTACGGGTCGTACCCATCAGATTGAGCGAATCCGTCAGTCCGGGGGTCCAGGTGACCTTTTCGCCGTTGAGGCGGAAGGTGACCTGCAGGTTGCGGTCCGTGAACCGTCCGGTTTTCAGATAGGTGAGCGTGAGTCCGGAGGTGGTGATGGTCAGTTTCGAGCGGCTGTCGCGCACGCGGAATTCCGGAACCGGGAGTTCGCGGTTGACGAACGTGAGGGTGGCCCGGTCCTCGAACTTCCCGTCCTGGCTCCACTCCATGCGGATGAGCTGCGGGGTGAGCACCGTGAAGCGGGCATTCGGGGTCGTGACGACGGCCCTCGGATCGGCTTTCGGATTGACGGCGGCGGCCTGTAGGACGGCGGCCAGCGCGGTCAGCAAAGTGAAGAGGCGTTTCATCGATATGTTGTATTTGTATTTGAAGAGTTCAGACTTCATCGGCCGGTTGTCCGTCGTCGGAGCCTGCCGGGGCGGGAGCGGCTGCCGGATCCGGCGAATCGCCCGCTCCCGGACGGTCCGATGCGCCGATGCGTTTCGGCGCCTCCGCTTCCGGCGTGTCGGCCTCGGCCAGTTCGAGGGTTTGGGCCGAATGCTGCTGTTTGGGTTGCAGATGGGCGGTTTTGCGGAGCTGTTCGCCGATACGGATGATGCTGTTCTGACCTTTCGGCGTGCAGAGCCGTTTGTAGGCGTCGGCATAGGCGCTGCGGGCCTTGTCGAGGGCGCCGCCGACGCTCTCGAGCGAGGCGGTGAACTTCACCAGCTGGTCGTAGAGCTTGAGCGCCAGATCGGCAATGTCGCGTGTATTCTTGTCCTGATCGTTGTATTTCCAGAGGTCGGCGACGAGCTTCAGCAGCGCAAAGAGGTTCGTGGGCGAGGAGATGATGACCTTCTGCGCATAGGCCTCCGACCAGATCTTTGGATCGCTCTGCAGGGCCGCCAGGAAGGCCGGCTCGTTCGGGATGAACATGATGACGAAGTCGGGCGACTTCAACAGCCGCTGGTACTCCTTGTTGCCCAGCTCCCGGACGTGCTGCCGCACGGAGGCCACGTGGGCCTTGAGGCACGATTGACGCTCGTCGTCGCTCGTGGCGGCGGTGTAGTTGACGAAGGCCGTGAGCGAGACCTTCGAGTCGATGATGATGTGTTTGTCGTCGGGCAGGTTCAGCACCACGTCGGGGCGCAGGTTGTGGCCTTCGGAGTCCTTGACGTTGTACTGCGTCTGGTAGTGGATGCCCTTCGAGAGCGACGAACTGTCGAGAATCGTCTCCAGCAGCATTTCGCCCCAGTCGCCCTGCACCTTTGAGTTGCCCTTCAGCGCATCGGTCAGGTTACGCGCATCGGTCGAGATGCGCTGGTTGAGCTCCATGAGACGTTTGAGTTCGTTTTTCAGTTCGCCGTGCTGTTCGTTTTCGTGGGAGTAGATGCGTTCGACACGTTCGCGGAAGTCGGTGATGTTGTCGCGGAAGGGCTTGAGCAGCAGATCGATTGATTCGCGGTTGGTCTGTTTGAACGTACGGGTCTGTTCGTTGAGGATCTCCGTGGCCAGATTCTTGAACTGCTGGCGGAACTGCTCCTCGAGTTTTTCGCGTTCCGCACGTTCGGCCGCACGATCCTCGGCATTGCGGCTTCGCAGCGTGGCGATTTCGGCCTGGCTCGAGGCGCGCAGGGCCGACAGTTCGGTCTCGGTGCGCAGATGCATATCGCGCAGAACGGTCAGTTCACTCTGGACCTTGTCACGGGTGCGGCAGGCTTCGGCGTGGAGGGCTTCGGTGGTCGAGAGACGTTGGCGCAGGTCGGTCATCGTGGCTTCGTCATCGTCCTTCGCGCTCCGCAGCCGGGCATTTTCGCGATATTGACGGGCCAGCAGCAGCCCGAGCACGACGGCCGCCAGGCCGAACAGCACAATCAAAAGAAGAAGGGTCGTATTCATACCTGCAAAGGTAGGCTTTTTTATGGAAAATTTCCGTATATTTGTAGAATGGTATGGGCGGAAGCGCGGAAAAGATCCGATTTTGCGCGCCTGCTCCGAACGGTTGAATCTTTCAAAAAACGTGAAATTCATGCAGCGAACAGTTGCTCCCTCGATGCTTTCGGCCGACTTCGGCCACCTGGACCGCGATACGCGGATGATCGACCGCAGTGCGGCCGAATGGGTCCATATCGACGTGATGGACGGGGTTTTCGTCCCCAACATCTCGTTCGGTTTTCCCGTGCTGAAGGCCATCCGCCGGGCCACGACGAAGTTTCTGGACGTGCATCTGATGATCGTCGAGCCGGAGAAGTACGTGGAGCGTTTCGTCGAGGCGGGGGCCGATCTGGTGACCTTCCATCTGGAGGCTACGGCCGATCCCGCGGAGTGCATCGCCCGCATCCGCCGGGCGGGGGCGAAGGTCGGCCTCTCGATCAAACCGGCCACGCCGGTCGAGGCCCTGCGCCGATGGCTGCCCGAGGTGGATCTGGTGCTGATTATGAGCGTTGAGCCGGGCTTCGGCGGGCAGTCGTTCATCGAGGGGTCGATCGCCAGGATCCGCGAACTGCGGACGCTGGCCCGCGAGTTGGGACTCGGGACGATCATCGAGGTCGACGGCGGCATTTCGGCGGCCAACGCCCGTGCGGTCTACGACGCCGGAGCCGAAGTGCTGGTGGCCGGGAGCGCCGTCTTCAAGGCGTCGGATCCCGAGGCCGAGATCCGTCGCATCCTCGAAGCCTGATCGATGCCCGGATCCAGGTTGCGCGGCGTAATTTTTCTGAAAAAACGGCCTCCCGAGGTTGTCGGTGTCGGAATTTGCGGTAAAATCGCTACCTTTGCGGTGATTTTCAGGGGCTGCGGAGGCAGCCCGCGGATTTAGTGCGTTACGTATGATTTCACTCGACAATCTGACAGTCAGTTACGGAGGCTGGACCCTCTTCGACAATATCTCGTTTCTGATCAACCCGAAGGACCGCATCGGTCTGGTCGGGAAGAACGGCGCCGGTAAGACCACGCTGTTGCGGATCATCACCGGCGAACAGCAGCCCACTTCGGGAGCCGTCACGATCAACGGCGACTGCACGATCGGCTACCTGCCGCAGACGATGCGCGTGGCCGACACCACGACCCTCGTTCAGGAGACGGCCAAGGCCTTCGACGAGGTGCTGCGCCTCGAGGCCGAGATCGAGGAGCTCACGCGCCAGATCACCGAACGGACCGACTATGAATCGCCGGCCTACGAACAGTTGCTGCATCGGTTGAACGATGCCCAGGACCGCTATCACATCCTCGGCGGCGAGACCCGCGATGCCGACATCGAGAAGACGCTGCTCGGTCTGGGCTTCCGGCGCGAGGACTTTGGCCGTGCCACGAGCGAATTCTCGGGCGGCTGGCGCATGCGTATCGAGCTGGCCAAACTGCTCCTGCGGCGTCCGTCGATCTTCCTGCTCGACGAGCCCACGAACCACCTCGATATCGAATCGATCCAGTGGCTGGAGGAGTATCTGAAGAATTACAACGGAGCGGTGCTGCTCATTTCGCACGACCGCGCCTTCCTGGACAACGTCACCAACCGTACGATCGAACTCTCGCTGGGCAAGATCACGGACTACAAGGTTCCCTATTCGAAATATGTCGTGCTGCGGGCCGAGCGTCGCGCCCAGCAGCTGGCCGCCTACGAAAACCAGCAGCGGATGATCGAGAAGACCGAGGAGTTCATCGAGAAGTTCCGCTACAAGCCCACCAAGTCGAACCAGGTGCAGTCGCGCATCAAGCAGTTGGAGCGCCTCGAACGCCTCGAAATCGACGAGGAGGATCTGGCGACGCTCAACATCAAGTTCCCGCCTGCCCCGCGTTCGGGTCAGATCGTCGCCGAGATCAACGACGTCGGCATGTCGTTCGGTTCGAAACACGTCTTCAGCGGCGCCAATTTCATCATCGAGAAGGGCGACCGCATCGCCTTCGTGGGGCGTAATGGCGAGGGCAAGACGACGCTGGCCAGAATGCTTGTCGGACAGCTGACCCCCACCGAGGGGTCGATCCGCATCGGCGCCAACGTCAACATCGGCTACTACGCCCAGAACCAGGATGACCTGATGGACGGCGAATTCACGGTCTACGATACGCTGGACCGGGTGGCCGTGGGTGATATCCGCACACGGCTGCGCGACATTCTGGGGGCGTTTCTCTTCCGCGGCGAGGATATCGACAAGAAGGTCAAGGTCCTTTCGGGCGGCGAACGGGCACGCCTGGCCATGGCCCGCATGATGCTCGAACCGCGCAACCTGCTGGTGTTGGACGAGCCCACGAACCACATGGATATGCGTTCGAAGGATATCCTGAAGAATGCCATCCTGAAGTACGACGGCACGGTGGTCGTGGTTTCGCACGACCGCGAATTCCTCGACGGCATGGTCCAGAAGGTCTACGAGTTCCGCGACGGCGGCGTCAAGGAGTACCTCGGCGGCATCTACTACTTCCTCGAAAAACGCAAGCTGGAGTCGCTGCAGGAGATCGAGCGGCGTGATGCATCCGCCAAAGCGCCCAAAAACGGCGCCAAACCGACAGCCGGAACCGCTTCACCGACGGCTGCCGAGGAGCCGAAAGCCCTCTCGGGCAAGGCCTCCTACGAACAGAAAAAGGAGCAGGAGAAACTGCTGCGCAAGCTGCGCAAGACGGTCGAGACCATCGAGGCGGAGCTGGGCGACCTGGAGAAGCAGATCGCGGCCTGGGATGCGAAATTCGCCTCGGTGACCGACTACAACGAGGCCGACTACAAGACCTATAATGATCTGAAGGCGCGTTACGACCACCAGATGCACGAGTGGGAGAAGGCCTCCTATGAATTGGAAATCACCGAAGAACAATACAATGGATAATCTGATTTTCGGGATCCGTCCCGTGGCCGAGGCGATCGAAGCCGGCCGGCAGATCGAAAAACTCTACATCCGCAAGGGGGCCGAGGGGCCGCTGATGCAGGAGTTCCGCGACCTGTGTATCCGTCACCGCATCCGCTGGCAGGAGGTGCCCGTCGAGAAGTTGAACCGCCTGACGCGCGGCAACCATCAGGGCGTCGTGGCGCAGACCGCCGCCATCGAGTATGTCGAACTGTCGGATATCCTCGAACGGGTGCCCGAGGACGAAACGCCGCTGGTGGTGGTCTTTGACGGAGTGACCGACGTGCGTAATTTCGGCGCCATTGCCCGTTCGGCCGAGTGTGCCGGGGCTCACGGCCTTGTCACGCCGCTGAAGAACTCGGCGCCGGTCAATGCCGAGGCAATCCGTTCGTCGGCCGGGGCGCTGACGTCGATCCCGGTCTGCCGCGTGGGGTCGATCCGTAATACGCTCAAGCAGTTGCAGGCCGAAGGGTTCCAGGTGGTTGCCGCCACGGAGAAGAGCCGCAAACTGCTCTACGATGCCGATTTCCGGCGCCCGACCGTGCTGGTCATGGGGGCCGAGGATACGGGCATCTCGCGGGAGGTACTCAAACTCTGCGACGAGCAGCTGGCCATCCCGATGATCGGTCATATCGAGTCGCTGAACGTCTCGGCCGCAGCCGCCGTGATGCTCTTCGAGGTCGTCCGCCAGCGCATCGGCGAATAACCGGCCGGCTCACCCGGCGGGCTCCTGGGGGCAGGTCAGATGCTGTCGCCGATGCCGCCCGACGTGGCTCGGGCCACCGTTTTCCGGCCCTTCCGGATGGTCCCGGCGGGCTCCTGGTCCCGATATTGTTGCCGGATGCTGCCGGAGGGCGCTCCAACGTTTTCCGCTCCTCCTCGAATGGCGTCCTCTTCGGCTTTGGGGCGGATGAACTTGTGCGAAACCTTAAAACCGCATAGACATGAAGTGGAATCTCCGCGAACGTCTGCAGGAACTCCGCGAGGGGTTCGTGACCGTCGTGCGGCGCCATCCGTTGGAGTTGTTGCTCCTGCTGGCGCTGACCGTGACGCTGATCGTCAGTCTGGAAACCGGCCGCGAGCCCGATGTACCCCGGTCGGTGGTGATGGGGTGGGGCGCCCTGCTCCTGCTTGTGGTCAATCTGTTGACCGGACGCAGCGTCTGGCATCGCATCTACTGGGTGGCATGGGCTCCGCTCGTGCCGTTGTATCTCTGGAAGGGGCTTCCGGAGTGGTTCGGAACTCCACAGGCGGTGATCACCCTGGCCATCCTCACACCGCTGGCGCTGCTGGCCTGCCGTCGGGCGGTGGCCAATGACCGCTTTGTGGCCGATGCGCTGGTCTATCTGCGGGCGGCGGTGCTGGCCATGCTCTTCGCCTACGTTGCCTATGGACTCTTCGAGGCCATTCTCTGGTCGGCGGCCTATATCTTTGGTTTCACCGAGGCCGGCTGGGTCGTGCATCTCTCGACGGATCTGTGGCTGGTCACGCAGTTTCTTGCCGTACCGATGCTCTTCCTGATGATGCTCGACCGCTGGGAGGAGGCCCGCATGGGCTCGTCGCGCGTCATGGAGGTACTGATGAACTGGATCATCACGCCGGCCGTCATCCTGTATGCCGCCATTCTCTACGTCTATCTGCTGAAGATCCTCTTCACCTGGTCACTGCCCGAGGGCGGAGTGGCCTATCTGGTCTTCGGTTTCACGATGACGACGCTCGTGGTCAAGGCCCTGCGTCTGCCCCTGGCCAAGCGCACCTTCGACTGGTTTTACGATCGGTTCAGCCTCGTGTCGCTGCCCATCGTCGTACTGTTCTGGGTCGGGGTGGCCCGCCGCATCGGCGAGTACGGACTGACCGTGCCGCGAATCTATCTGCTGATCTGCGGCATGGTGATGAGTTTCTGCATCGTGATCTTCCTTTCGCGCCGCACGGGCCGCTACCTGTGGGTGGTGCTTTTTGCGATGGTGGCCTTTGCTGCCGTGGCCTACGTCCCGGCGCTGGAACCCGAACGCACGGCTCTTCAGTCGCAGACCCGTCGTGTCGAGCGCCTTGCCGCCTCGCTCGGACGTCTCGATGCGCAGGGACACCTTTCGCTTGCACCCGCCGCACTGGCCGATACGGTCCGCCGCGAGGAGTTTCGCGAACTGTACGAGGCGCTGGAGTATGTCGAACGCGACAGCGCCGCCTTTGCACGCTTCGGATTGCGGACCTCGGACGATCTGGTGGACGTGCTCCCCGAGACGATGCGCGACTACGTGCGCTGGGGCATGCCGGCGGCCGTCAGGGAGATGACGGCGACGCTGCCCTCCATCGAGGTCTATTTGCCCCACAACGCCGGGTTCGAGGTCGATCGCGGTTACTCGCGCTGCTATGTCAATCTGACGGTATGGAATCCGGAGAGTTGCTCCTTCGAGAACGATACGCTGCGCTTCCTCCTCGGGACGGGACAGCCCGTGCTGGAGATTTCGGTGCCGGAACTGCTGGAAAAACAGTTGGCCGCAAGCGGTTTCGACCCTTCGACGGGTGCGGAACCCACGCGCGAGCAGGCGCTGCGTCTGTTGGACTACCGCGACGAGCGTTGCCGGATCCTCTTCGAACAGCTGTCGGTCGAACGCCGCGATTCGGCCGACGTAATCACCTCGCTGGCGGTCCATTCCCTGTGGCTGCGATGATCGGACGGAGTGGCAGAGGGGGCAGATCCTCGGGGGGAGGACGGCAGCGCGTGGCAACTCCACGCGCGACGCTGGTCGAGGTGCTGGAACATCCGCTGCTGGGCGAGGTGACGCTGGCACAGTCACCGCGGGCCCGGCGCATCTCGATCCGCGTGCGGGCGACGGGAGCCGTTCGGCTCTCGTACCCCTACGGGGTGTCGCGGCAGCGGGCCGTGGCCTTTCTCGAGGAGAAGTGCGCATGGATCGTAGCGACGCGTGAACGGGTGGCCGGGCGTCGAGCGGCCCTGCCGCCGCAACTCCCGCCCGCGGAGCAGAAGGCCCGCATCGAGGAGCTGCGCCGGGCCGCCAAGGCCGATCTTCCGCCGCGTATCGCAGCCCTTTCGGCCGCCACCGGCCTGTCGTATGCCGCACTGACGATCCGCGCCTCGCGCACACGCTGGGGCAGCTGTTCGGGACGCAACCGCATCTCGCTGAGCCTCTTTCTGATGACGTTGCCCGAACACCTGCGCGATTTCGTGATCCTGCACGAACTCTGCCATACGGTCCATCACAACCATTCGCCGCGGTTCCATGCGCTGCTGGACCGTCTGACTGGCGGCCGCGAAAAGGAGCTCAACCGCGAGTTGCGCCGTTATGCCGTGCTTTGAGCCGCTCCTCTGTCGGTCGTCGGACTGCAAAAAGGGCGCCCGTCCACAGAGACGGGCGCCCTTCGCGTGTTTGTATCGGGCCGTGGCCTATTCGTAAATCAGTGTATACGAGGTCTTGCTGCTGGCATCGAAATACTGGAAGTTGGGATCCTTGCCGTTGGCAACCTCCCAGTCGATCTTGGTGACGTAACCCTCCTCGTCGAACTGATAGGTGATGCCCGGCGTCGAGCCGTCCATCTCCGTGACGGTGGCGGGAAGTGCCGTCGAGGGGGTTCCGGCCAGGTTCAGCAGGATGGCTGCCAGATGGTCGGCCTCGATGATGTTGATCGTCTGCAGGCCGAAGATCAGCTTGGCGATGTCGATGCCGAAGATCGCGTTCTGTTGGGGTGCGGCATCGTAGGTGAACATCGAGCTGCCTTCGCTGCCCGTGAATTTGCCGGCATCGTAGGCCAGCGTCATGTAGGCGCTGTTGTCGACGGCGAAGTTCACACCGCTCCACAGCCCCTGGGCGTCATAGACCCAGACGTAGTTGACGTCGCGCTTCTCGTAGGAGACGGCCGACTGATCGACGCGGCCGTTGTTCAGCGTCCAGACGAACGAACGCATGCCGTCGGTCCCCTCCTCGAACTTCTGGTTGGTGGCCGAGATCCGGTCGCCGTCCACCGTGAAGGCGAACCAGTCGGATTCCGCCTCGTCGTACATGCCCTTCATCTTGGAGCCCGCAGGATTGCCCGAAGCATCGTACGTGAAGGAGTAGGAGGTCGTGGTGACGGTGGGGTCGAATACACCATAATCCGATATGTATATTTCGGCATACATCTTTGCCGTAGTCTCGTCCATGAACATGTTTTCAACGAGGAATTGGGCGAGTTCTTCCACCGTGACCTCTTCGCACTCGATGGTGGAGTTGATCGTGACGCTCTTCAACCGTTTGTAGACGGCGGCCGGGACAGCCTCGGCCAGGGTCCATTCGTCGTTGCCCTGCGTGAGGATCACGTCGTACGAACCGGCGGCCGTACCGCTCGGGATGGTGCACTCCACGCCGTTGCTCGAGAGTGCGACGGTGAGTTCGGTGCGCTCCTGATCGGCCGTATTCCGCAGCACGATGCCCATCTCCTGCGTGAAGCCCAGACCGGCGATTTCGAGCGTTTCATTGAGCCGGATGGCGCTCGGCACCACCACGTTCAGCACGGGATTCTCCTTGACGGGAGCCACGGTGAGCGTCACCTGTCCGATCTCCCACGTGCCGTCCTGATGCAGCACGACGGTGTAGGAGCCCTCCTCGAGCGTTGCGGGGACGGTTCCCGTAAATCCCGAGGCCGTGATTTCGGGATCCTCGAGCGGCGTTTCGACCCCTGCCGCATTGCGCAGTGCGATTTCGGCCGTTGCGGCGAAGCCCTGACCCGTGATGGTCATCGTGCCGCCGATCTCGGCCGTAGCCGGGACACTGCACTCGACCGGAGCGGCCGGTCCGTTGTCATCTTCCTCGTTGGTGCATGCCGGAGTGAGCGTCATCGCGCACCCTGCCAGCAGTAAGAGCCATAATTTCTTCATGGTTTCAGATTTTAAGAGTTAAACAAGAGAATAAGAGAATGTTGTGATATTGGGGTTTTCAGAGTCCTTGCAGCTTTTCGATGTATTCGATCACCCCGTCGGACGAGGGTCGCAGCATGTCGGCCTGGACGATGTGCCCCTGCTTGTCCAGCAGGATGAAGCGCGGAATTCCCTCCACGCCGTAATCGGCGGCAAAGCTGCTCGAGGGGTCGAGCCGCAGCTGCAGTCCCGGAAGCTGCTCCTCGTCGAGGGCCTTCTCCCAGGCCGCAGGGTCCTCGTCGACCGAAAGCCCGACGAAGAGAATCTCTCGTCCGGAGAAGTGTTCGGCAAGACGTTTCAGATGCGGCGCCTCGCGTTTGCAGGGTCCGCACCACGAGGCCCAGAGGTCGATGTAGAGGTACTTTCCGCGCAGATCGGCGAGCGTATAGCTGTGGCCTTCGCGGTCCGTGGCCGTAAAGTCGGGCGAGGGGCGCCCGGCGGCCGTCAGGTCGTGACGGGCGATCTCGGCGCGGTAGTCGGCCGCCATCTGCGGATCGGTCAGGTAGGTGTTGGCCAGATTCTGCAGCTCGGCGGTGTTGCGGATCCCTTCGGTCTGGAGATACTCGAGGGCCAGTGACCGCAGCATGGTCTGCTGCACGCGGCCCTGCGGGAAGCGCTCGCCAAAGTAGCGCATCGTGGCTACGGTGCGGTCGTACGAGCTGTCGAGCGTGGCTCCCTCTTCGCGCAGCAGCAGCGGAATGCCGAAGCGCAGAAAATCGCGGTATTCGGCAGCATCGGCCAGCTCTTCATGGTCGACGATCAGCGTGCGGACCGAATCCGTCAGGGCCTCACCGACGCGGAAGGTCGTGTCGCCGGTCATCATCCGGTGGCCCATCTCGTAGACCAGCATCGGCTGGGCGTAGGCGTAACGCAGTCGCAGCCGCTCGATGCGGGCGAAGTCGGGGCAGAGCGAATCCAGTCCGCGGGCTTCGAGCAGGCGGACGATGCCCTCCTCACGCTGCCGCAGCCCGCGGGCAAACTCCTCCCACGCGACCTCGTAGGAGGGCCCTTCGGGGAGGGTCGTCGTGCGCAGATAGTCGTTGGCAGCGCGGTTCGTCCCCTCGACCGTGAGGCTCTCGGCGAAGTGCAGCCCGTCGAAACGAGCCGTGGCGCCGTCGCCCCGCGAGAGGAAGACGGGACGCATCTGTTCGCCGTAGACGAGTTGTCCATAGAGGCATTCGACCCCGGGCAGCGTCAGCGTCGCGCGTCCGTGCTTGTCGAGTTCGACGGTGTAGCCGGTCGTGCGGTCGACGAGCAGTCCGACGTTCGAGAGCGTCGGGTTGGTCACCTCGATGCGGAGCGTCGTTGCGTCGGGTTGCCGCGAGGTGCAGGCTCCGGCCACGAACGCCAGCAGTGCAATGATTGTCAATCTCTTCATGGTTCGTTATTTCGGTTGTTGTTCATATCTGGATTCGAGTTCGGCGCCCAGCCATCCGCCGCGGGCATCGAGCCGCAGGATCCGGCCCCGGTCGTCGACCAGGATGGAGGTCGGCACGGAGCCCGTTTCGAAGGCCCGGAAGCTCTCGCGTGCCGCATCGTTGAACTGCCGCCAGGGCATTTTTTCCTGTGCGAGGGCCTGCATCCAGTCGTCGCGTTTCGTGTCGATCGATATGCCGACGATGTCGAATCCCGCCTCGTGATAGCGGGCATAGGCCTCCCGCAGGTAGGGGATGTCGTCGCGGCACGGCGAGCACCACGAGGCCCACACCTCCACGAGGGTCACGCATCCCGGACGCAACAGCTCCGTGAGACGGTGCTGCGTCCCCTGTGAATCGGTCACCGTGAAGTCCGGGAGCGGTTCGCCGACGAGCATCCGTTTCGTGCGGATCCGCTCCTCGATCCGGGCTCCCGGCGCCGACGTGCGCAGTACTGGCGTCAGCCCCTCGAACAGCGCCGTGAGCGTATCGCGGGCCAGAGCAGCCGGATGGTCGAGCACTTCGCCCAGCAGGCTGAGGCTCACGCCCGATGCCGGATGGCTGGCGATGTAGTCGATCTTGCGGCGGAGGATCTGTGTGTCGAGCTGTGCGAGGCGGCGGGCCAGTTCGATTCCCCCGCGACGGTCCGACTGATGGTAGAACGTCGGAACGTACCGGTCGAAGAGCCGTCCGTATTCGTCGTTGAGCGGCGCCAGTTCGCGGCGGAACTCCTGCAGGGTCTGCTGCGAGGCACCTCCCGTGAAGGTGAAGTGCGGCTCACGGCCCCGCGTATCACAGTGGACCGTGACCTGCGTGCTGTCGAGCAGCACGTCGAACGCCACCCGTGTACGACGCGACGTGCGGTCGTTCGGGTCGAGATAGATGACACCCCGGCAGCGGCGTGGCGCGGCCAGTTCGCCTTCGAGGCGGAAGCGACCGTCGGCGACCGTCGTACTGTCAATCGCCTCGTTGCGGCCGCCATCCACGGCGTAGAGAACCACGCTCTTCCCCTCCCACACCTCGGGCACCTCGCCCTGAAGCGTGAATCCGCGCTGGCGGCCGCAGGCCGTGACGAGCGTCGTGGCGGTCAACAGCAGAAGGGCTTTTTGCAGGATCTGTTTTTTCATGGCAGTCATGTTTTGGAACCTTATTTCAACATTTCGCGGTAGGTGACGTCGACGATGCGCCCCAGTCCCGTATGAACCTCGGGGGTCACGTTGCGGAAGTCGCCGTCGGAATCGAAACCTTCGTAGATGCGCAGCGTGCCGCTTTGCTGGCCGACGCTGCCGACCACCAGGTCGTACGTCCGGTCGAGGTTTTCGTTCTGACGGTAGATGTTGAACTTCATGCAGGTGATCTCCTCGCCCGGGAGCGAGATCTGACGGGTCGTCTGAACGGGGGTCTGCGACAGGTCGACGCCGTAGACCGTCCCGCCGACGGCGTAGTACATCATGCTGCGCAGCGAACTGAAGGCAAACTGCGTGGCCTGTGCGATCTCGGGACAGGCCGAGAGGTCGGCCCATGCGGCACGTCCCAGCGCAAAGGCCGGACCGCCCAGATTGACCGCACCCCACATTTCACCCAGCTGCGTGCCGTAGAGTTCGTAGCGCGAACCGTCGCGCAGCACCGTGTAGGTGATTCCCGTGCCGGTGTTGTTGGGGTCGTATTTCGTGTTCTCCATCCAGACGAAATCCATCCCCTGGGGGAAGCTTTCGAAGGCCGTGCCGATGACCGTTCCGCCGTTGTCCATCTCGCCGAGCAGCGTCACCAGATCGTTCATCTCGTTGAGTGCCTCGTATCCGCCCACGTCGTTGCTGCGCAGATTGGGGGCATAGGCTACGAAGCGTTTGGCATCCAGGTCGTAGAGCATCGCGGCCGGCACGACGATATTCTGGGTCGAGATGTTGGTCCCGACGATCGGCGCGGCATGGAACGACGCCTCGGCAATCGGCCCGAAGAGCCCTACACCCACCAGGCATTCGGCATAATAGACCTTGCCGTCGGCCACCATCATCTTGGCGGCCGTCACGTCGTTGATGGCCTCCGGAGCCGGGATGTCCGAGTTGCCCATCTCGTACTGCAGGCGGTACTCCTCCTTCCATTCGAAGCCGCTGCGGCCCAGCCGCGTGGCTCCGTCGCCCGTGAGCAGGTAGTAGGGCGATTCGCTGTCGGCGAACTGTGACCACTGGATGCGGTAGGGGTTGTGCAGTTCGGGCATGCCGTTGTCGGCCAGCATATCGAGGTAGGTTTCGCCCGTCACCCGGGAGACCATGTCCAGCCGGGCGCGGTTCTCCGTCCCGTCGGCACAGAGAACCATCCACCCCTCGGAGGTCGATTCGCTCACCTGCAGGTTGTACTCCGCCTGCCAGAAGATCCCCGTCGCGCGTTCGATCACGCGGAAGAGCAGCAGGTAGCTGCCCGGCAGCAGTTCGACGGGATAATTCAGGTCGCGCGTCTCGGCCAGCAGCGTCATCGTCGGGTTGTCGTTCTGCGAGAGGGCCCGCCACTGGAAGGTGTAGTCGCTCTCGGGGAAGTCGCCGCCCAGATCGGGGTGCAGCTCCAGTGTCGAGTGGGTCAGCACCGAGAGGTCTGCTTCGACGCCCGTGATGACGGGTTCGTGCAGCTCATGGTAGTCGTAGTTGCCCAAATCGCCGGCACACGAGGCCAGCACGCCGCAGGCGCATGTGGTTATGATCCAGTTTCTGATATTCATCGTTGGTTCGCGTTTCGGGGGTTAAACGAAGGTCAGCGGGGCGCCCGATTCGTCGAAGGCCCGTTCGTCGTAGGGCTGGCCGGCATCGCGCAGCCGCTCCTGCGTGCTGACGTAGTTGATCATCGTGCTTTGGATGTACATCCACTTGGCCGAGGAGATCACGCCCTCCTCGTTGAAGTCGGCACGGGAGATCTCCATCACTTCGCAGATCAGCTCGAACTTCTGCTGCGAGAAGGCGCCGATGAAGATCGTCTGCCAGCCGGCCGGGGGTGCCGTGAACTGATCCGAGAAGTAGATCGTGTAGCGGACCGTCGAGACGGTGTCACCCGACTGAATCTGCTCCGTGAACGGGAGGATGAAGCTGTCGTTCGGGGCGAGTTCGACGACGAGGTGTTTGGTTTCGCTCTTCAGCGCCTCGGTGCGGTAGAGCGTGATCAGGTAGTCGAAACTGTTGGCGTTGGCCGGCAGAAGGGCCTCGCCCGAGAGGTCGTAGTCGACCCCTTCGACGGCATCGGGCGACGTGACGCGCAGATTCACCGCCCGCGGCGTCTGCGACATGCGGCCCAGTTGCTGGATGCGGACCGGAACCTCCATTTGGTCCGCATCCTCGTAGATGAACGTATAGGAGGCCGTATCGATGAGCAGGCCGTTGTTCTGCTGGTTGTTGAAGTAGATGCCCTCGATTTGGTCGAAGTGAGCGGGGAGACTTTCACTGCATCCGGCACCCAGCAGCGGCAGGAGCAGAAGTATGCGTATCGAACGTTTCATGATCGCGTAGGCTATTGGATGTTGTCGGTTTCGGAGTCGGGCAGCGGCACCACGAAGACGTTGCTTCCCGGCAGGGTGTTTTCGCTGGCCGTGGCCGAGCGGATGATGGTGGTGTTGAGGCGCTTGTAGAGGTAGAAGAGCTGCCCCTCGCCGTAGAGTTCACGGATGTACTCGTAGATGAGCAGCTCCTGGGTAAGGCTTGGCAGCGAGGTGCTGATGCCCCGGTAGCGGCGCAGCATGTTGATGTACGAGGTGCCGTTGGCCAGGTTGTCCGACTGGGCTTCGGCCGCGATGAGGTACATTTCACCCAGCCGCAGCATCGGGATCATCGTGTTTTCGATCGCGCCGGTGTTGGCCATGTCGGCATACTTGTAGAAGTAGCGGTTCGAACCCGAGGTGCTCCATACGGCGCGGTTGCGGTAGTCGTCCTGATAGCCGCCGGTGGTCTGGCCGCCGCCGTAGATCGTCTGGTTGATGAGCGCCGACTCCATCTTGAAGACGAAGGTCGTACGCGTGGGGCTGAAGTAGTCGAGGAAGATCTGGTTGCGGCTGCTGTGCGAGAGGGCGAAGAGGACCTCGGTCGAGAAGATCCGGTCGGGGTCGTCGGTCCCGACGACGGCGGCCCGGTCGACGAAGGGGAAGAGGCCCTTGTCGGCGGCGCGGATCACCTCCAGCGCCCGGGCAAAGGCTTCGCTGCGGTGGCCGGCGTAGAGTTGTACGCGGGCTTCGAGCGCCGTGACGGCGTAGTAGTTCAGCCGCAGGGCCCGGTAGCGCAGGAACGACGAGCCGCCGGTCGGATCGGCGCTCATGAGCGTCCCCTCGGTGATGACCGGATCGTTGGCCAGCTCTTCGCGGGCGCGGGTCAGATCCTCCAGCACGCGCTCGATCACCTCACTGGCCGCCAGCAGGGGTTCGGGATTCATCGTCCGCGCGGTGTAGTAGGGGATCGAGAGGGCCTCGGGGTGCTGCGAGTAGATCGGGCCGAAGAGCCGCAGCATGTCGAAGTGCAGCATGGCCCGCAGTGCCAGCGCTTCGCCGCGGATGATGGCGGCATGGCCCGCCGTGAAGAGCGATTCGCGGCCGTCGAGTGCCTCGAGCAGCTTGTTGCAGTTCAGGATCAGGGCGTAGGCCTTGTTCCACGTCGCGTCGAGACGGTCGCGCCAGTAGTCGCTGGCGTAGTCGTAGCGTTTCAGATCGGGGTAGTTGCCCCATTTCACGGCGTCGTCGCCGATCTCGTAGGCGCCGCCCATCACCTCGATCATCTCGGGGCCGAGCGAACCTCCGTAGAGTTCCGTCGAGCAGAGTTCGATGTAGATGCCGTTGAGCAGCTTCTGGAATCCCTCCTCCGAGCTGAAGAGCTGCTCTTCGGAGATCTGGTCGTAGGGTTGTACGTCGAGCCAGTTGCTGCACGCGCTGCCGAGCGAGGTTGCGGCGGCGATCAGACAGGTCGTTATGAAGTGTTTCATGGTCATCGGAGTTTGGCGTGAAGGGTTTTCATCAGAAGGTGGCCGAGACGGAGAGTGACACCGTGCGGGCAAAGGGGTAGTCGATGCCTCGTTCGTTCTTGACCGTCGAGAGGCGGAACATGTCGTTCATGTAGGCCTGGACGGTCAGGGCCGCGAGCCCCAGCCGTTTGACGAACCGCTGGGTGAATTCGTAACCGATCGAGAAGGATTCGCCCTCGAGGTAGTTTTCGTCCATGACGAAGCGCGACGACTTGTCGGTCTTCTGTACCAGGGAGATGCCCTTGTAGTAGGCTTCGCGGTTGTCGGGCGACCAGCGGTCGTAGAGGGCGCGCTTGTCCTGGTTCTGGTAGACGTCGGCCGTGGAGATGTTCTCGACCTTCTCGAAGAGCGACGTGTTGAAGATCTGACCGCCGACGGCGTAGCGTAAGTAGGCGCCCAGCGAGAAGCCCTTGTAGTAGAACGTCGTGCCGAGCACACCCTCGATCGTGGGCTCCGTGTCGCCGAGCACCACCTCGTCGGCCGTGTCGTAGGTGAACGAGTAGGAGCCGTCCTTCTTGATGAAGAGCTCCTTGCCGGTAGCCGGGTCGATGCCGGCCGAGCGTACGCCCCAGATGGCCGTCGGGCTGCCGCCGTCGTAGTAGCGCGTCGTGCCCGAGAGCGAATTGCGGCCCTCCTCGTTGAGCGAGGCGAAGGCGTTGCCGATCTTGGCATAACGGGCCCTGGCGTGGGTTCCGTTGAGGCTGATGTTCCAGTTGATGCGCTCTTCGGGCCGGTAGACGGGCGAGACGCGCAGGGTCAGCTCCACGCCGTTGGTCTTCTGCTGTCCGGCGTTCATGGCCAGCGACGTGATGCCCATCGATCCGGGCGTGGTGATGATGGCCAGCAGCGGGTCGGTGATCTTCACGTAGTAGTCGAACGTCACGTTGATGCGGTTGCCCCACATCGTGGCATCCACGCCGGCGTTGTAGTTGATCGTCTGCTGCCAGGCCAGATCCTCGTTGCCGAGCTGGTTCAGCACCACGCCCGTTCCGAAGATGTTGGTCATCCAGCCGTTGAAGATGTAGGTCGAGAAGGCCTGATAGGCGGCGAAGTTCTGGTTGCCGGGGTTTCCGGCCGAGGCGCGGAGCTTGAGCAGCTGGAAGAAGTCGGTGCCGCGCATGAATGCCTCGTTGTGGAGGTTCCAGCCGATACCGGCCGACCAGGTGGTGCGGAAGCGGTTGTTCGTGCCGAACATCGAGGCGCCGTCGCTGCGGTAGTTCACGTCGACCAGATAGCGGTTGTCGTAGGCGTAGCCGCCGTTGAAGTAGAAGCTGGCCGCGCGGGTCTGGGTCTGGGTGTAGGTCGACTTGCCGCCCTCGGGGTATCCGTTGGCGAAGGAGGGGGCTCCGAACTGGTCGTCGGTGAAGCCGTTGGCGCGGTAACCGTTGACCACCGACTTGTTCGAGCTGAAGTTGAAGCCCGCCACGGCATTGACCATGTGTTTGCCCCCGAACAGACGACCGTACGTGGCCGTGATGTCACCCTCGTAGCTTGTGCTTTTGGTCAGCGAGTGGGAGTAGAGGCCCTTTTCGGTCTCCTCCAGGTCGTCGAAATCGGTATGCAGCGGCGAGAGGCGGTTTTCACTCGTGGCGTTCGAACTGGTGATTCCGAACTTGCCCCGCATGCGGAAATCCTCCGTGACGAACCATTCGAGGATGAAGTTGTTCGTGAAGCCGAACTTGTCGCCCTTGTCGTAGTTGTTCAGGTGGGCGTTCCAGAGCGGGTTGCCGATGGCCTCGACCTCGCCCGTCTGTTCGTTGCTGTAATAGTAGAGGTACTTTTCGATCTCACCCTGATCGTTGGTCTTCTTGTAGTAGGGGTTGGCGGCGGCATACTCGGCGAAGGAGACCGTCGGATCGTTGGTCTTCTGGTAGTCGATCGTGAGTTTGTTGCTGAACTGGAACTTGCCCGTGCGGTAGATCAGGTCGATGTTCCCGCCGATGGTCTCGCGGTCGGAGCCCTTCATGACGCCCTGCACGCCGCCGTAGCTCAGACCGATGCCGTAACGGATCTTCTCTTCGCCGCCCTCGGCGTAGATGTTGTGCTTGTGGGTGAAACCCGTGCGCAGGGGTTCGCTCAGCCAGTAGGTGTCGATTCCCTGGGCGATGCCCTTGAGGCGTTCGTTGCGCAGGTTGTCCAGCCGCAGCTGGTTCGAGAGGTCATTCTCGTCGGTGTAGACCCCCGCCAGGGTCTCGAACTGCAGCTTCTCGGAGGCGTTCATCAGGTTGTAGTCCGTCAGGTCGGCGGTCGTGACGCTGAAGTCGCCCTTGTAGGAGAGTTGCAGACGGCCGCGCTCGGGCATCTTGGTCTCGATGACCACCACGCCGTTCGAAGCCTTCGAACCGTAGATGGCCGTCGAGGCGGCATCCTTGAGCAGCGTCACCGACGCCACGCGGTTCATGTTGAGGTTCATGACCGTTTCGAGCGTCGTCTCGAAGCCGTCGAGGATGAAGAGCGGCTGATTGGGGTCGGTGCCGTACTCCTCCTTCAGGCCGACGACGCTGCTTTTGCCGCGGATTTCGAAGTCGGGCATGCGGTTGGGGTCCGAACCGAACTGCACGCTTTCGGTCATCTTGAACGACGGGTCGAGCGTAGCCAGACTTTGCAGCACGCTCTGCGTACCGACGGCCATCAGCTCCTTGCTCTTGAACGTGGTGGCCGAACCGGTGAAGCTCTCCTTCTTGCGCTGGTAGACGCCCGTGACCACCACGTCGCCCACCTCGACGGTCGACTGCATGAGACGTACTTCGCTGAATTCCGAAGCGTTGCGGCCGTTGTAGTGACGCACGTGGGGTTCGTAGCCCACGAACGAGAAGAGCACGTTGTAGATGCCCCGGGGAAGGGTCAGCGACCACTTGCCGTCGGCATCGGTAGCCGTCCCGACCGTCGAACCTTCGACGACGACCGTCACGCCGACCATCGGTTCGCGTGAAGCCGCATCGCGGACCACGCCTTCGAGCGTGATGCGTCCGTCGTCCGGCTGGGTTTGCGCCGGGCGCTCCGGGCGGTTGTAGACGACGATCGTGCGTTCCTGAATCCGGGCTGCGAAGGGCGTCCCGTCGAAGATTTCGTCGAGGGCCTCCTGCAGCGGGGTGTCGTCGAACGATGCATCGATGCGTTTGTCGATGTCGAGCAGCTGGCCCGAATTGTAGAAGAATTCGTAGCCGACGGCATTGCTGACGCGTCGGAGTGCTTCGCTGAGCGAGACGCCCTCCAGGCGGAGTGTGACGTGCGGAGCCTCGGCAGCCGCCGCGGGCCTCCCGGCCGCGAGCAGCAGCACCAGCAGCAATACGTTGCACAGACGGCAAATTCCTCCCCCGAAACGGGTTGTAGTCCATGTTCTGATCATATCTGGAGCGGTCTTTTTGTGTTTTCTGACAATTGAATATTTGGGCCCGAGGCCTTTGCGGACTTATCCGGTTTGCCTCCCGTCCTCCGTTCAGCGGAGATACATCACGCCATCCTCCACCTGGCAGCGGATTCCCGTCGTGCCGGCCAGCAGGTCGAGGATGTAGTCGATGCCCCGTTCGCGGCGGATCTTACCCGTGAAGGTGTAGCCACGCAGCGGTTCGGCCACGACGATCCGGATTCCGTACGTACGTTCGAAGCGTTCGGCCAGTTTCGACAGGGGCTCGGCCTCGAACCAGAGCCACCCTTCGGTCCAGGCGGCGTAGGCCTTGGCATCGACCCGGCGGACCGAGGCCTCGGAGGTGTCGCAGTCGAGCCGCACCTGCTGATCGGGGGCCAGTTCGAGGTAATCGGCCGATTCGCCGGCGCGGTAGGCGATACGGCCTTCGACCAGCGTGGTGACGTGTTCGCGGTCCGAGGCGTAGGCCTGGACGTTGAAGCGTGTGCCCAGTACGCGGATGCACTCGCCGTCGGGCATCTCGACGCGGAACGGGCGGCACGTGTCGCGGCGTACATCGAAGAAGGCCTCGCCCGTGAGTGCGACGCGGCGTTCGGTCAGTCCGTCGAACGAGGCCGGGTATTCGAACGTCGATCCGGCATTGAGCCACACTTCGGTGCCGTCGGCCAGCGTCAGGCGGAACTCCCGTCCGGCGGGCACTTCGATCTTCATGCGGCGTTCTTCGGCTACGGCGATGCGTCCGTTTTCGGTGTTGAGGGCCATCGCTCCGGCCGAATCGCGTTCGAGGCGGGCCGTCTGGTCGAGGTTCATGCGCTGACCGTCGTCGGTGGTCATGACCACCTCCCGGCGGTCGACCTCGACGCCCATGCGGGCCAGTTGTTCGAAGGCATCGGCCGGTGTGGGAGCGGGGCCTCCGACGAGCAGCACCGCCATGACGACGGCTGCGGCGGCGGCCACGCCCGAGGTGACGATCGTACGGATTCTCCGCGAACAGACTCTCCGTCGGATGCGGTTTTGCAGATCGGCATATCCCGTTGCATCGGGATACGGCGGTTCGTTGGCGGCGGTTTGCTGCCAGAGTTGGTCGAGCAGTTCCTCTTCTTCGGCGCCGATCCTGCGGTGCGGAATGTGGGATTCGTCCATATTGATTCAGGTAAGTTGCTTTACTGAATAAATACGGCGAGGTCCAAAACTACGTACTGGAAATTTAATTTTTTTTGATTTCGCCCTTCAGGCGGCGCAGGGCCTTGTAGAGAATGGTCTCCACGGTGCGGCGCGAGATCGAGAGTTCGGAGGCGATGGTGGCGTGTTTCTTGTGTTCGAGGTAGTTCATCTCCACGACGCGGCGGCTTTGGCGCGGGAGTCGGGCGATGGCCGGCAGGAGGATCTCCTCGGGCGAGGGGTGGTGTTCCTCTTCGGGGTTGGAGGTGAAGCTCTCGGGCGGAAGTTCCGTCTTGAGGAGTTCCGCCTGACGGTGGCGGACGTCGCGACGCTGACATTCGCGCAGGGCATTGTTGTGGACGGCCCGCAGCAGATAGTTGCGCAGCGATTTCGTTTCGTCGAGCCGGCGGCGGTTCATCCACAGGGCGACGAAGAGTTCCTGGACGATTTCGCGGGCATCGGTTTCGTTGTGCAGGATCGAGTCGGCGTAACGGCGCAGCGGGGCGCACCAGGCCATGTAGACGGCTTTGAAGGCCTTTTCATCGCCGGCTTTCAGAGCAAGGACGGTCCGGCGATTGTCCGATATGTCGAAAGAATCACCCATTTTTTAACCTAACCTTTGCCGCAAATATAACGATTCCCGATGAAAAGGCAAGATTTTTGGCAGGTTTTGTCATTTCGGGCCTTCGGTGTGCAGCCCTCGGGCCGGTTCCGGAGCGGCCGGTTGGAAAACCCTGCCGGGGCCATCACCCCCCCCCGCCAGGAACCCGGAACGGAGCCTTGCAATTCCTTTTCGGGATTTTGTTCTGCAGGCCGTCTCGGATGGACGAGAGGCCGTTTTGAGGTGATTTTGCTGCGAATTGAAACAAAAATAGGCGAGAAACTGCGGATTTTTACGTATCTTCGTACACTCGAATTACTTAAAACCACCCATAGAACCATGAAAGAAAAAGTCATCAAGAAGTTTCAGGAACTCTTCGGCGAAGGCGCCATTCTCTTCACCTCGCCCGGTCGTATCAATCTCATCGGCGAGCATACCGACTACAACGGCGGATTTGTCTTCCCCGGGGCCGTCGACAAGGGAATCGTGGCTGCCATCCGGCTCAACGGCACGGATCGCGTACGGGCCTATGCCCTCGATCTGGGCGAGCGTTCCGAGTTCGGACTGCGTGAGGAGGACAAACCGGCCGAAAGCTGGGCGCACTATATTTTCGGTGTCTGCCGCGAGGTGCAGAAGCGTGGCGGCGTGATCGGCGGTTTCGATACGGTCTTCGCCGGGGATGTGCCCCTGGGAGCCGGCATGTCGTCGTCGGCAGCCCTCGAGTCGACCTTCGCCTTTGCACTGAACGACCTGTTCAAGTGCGGTATCGACAAGTTCGAACTGGCCAAGATCGGTCAGGCCACCGAACACAACTACTGCGGCGTGAACTGCGGCATCATGGACCAGTTTGCTTCGGTCTTCGGCAAGAAGGGCCATCTGATCCGTCTGGACTGCCGTTCGCTCGAGTATGCCTATTTCCCGTTCGATCCGAAGGACTACCGCCTCGTGCTGGTCGATTCGCGCGTGAAGCATGCGCTGGTCGGCTCGCCCTACAACGATCGTCGGGCATCGTGCGAGCGGGTGGCCAAGGCCCTCGGTCAGGAGTTCCTGCGCGGCGCCACGATGGAGCAGCTGGATGCCATCCGCGACAAGATCTCAGAGGAGGACTACAAGCGGGCCCGTTACGTGATCGGCGAGGAGCGCCGTGTGCTGGACGTTTGCGACGCACTGGAGAAGGGCGACTACGAAACGGTCGGCAAGCGCATGTATGAGACCCACTGGGGCATGTCGAAGGATTACGAAGTGTCGTGCGAGGAGCTGGATTTCCTGGTCGAGGTGGCCGAGGAGTGCGGTGTGACGGGTTCGCGCATCATGGGCGGCGGATTCGGCGGTTGCACGATCAACCTGGTGAAGAATTCGCTCTACGACCACTTCATCGAGACGGCCAAGGAGAAGTTCAATGCCAAGTATGGTCACGAACCGAAGATCTACGACGTGGTGATCTCCGACGGCTCGCGTCGTTTGGAGTAATCCGGCTTCGCATCAGTATACAGAAAATCCCGGTCTGCAAAGACCGGGATTTTTTTTGTTGCTGGCGATGCCGCCGCTACGGATCGTCGACAGGGAAGATCTGTCGCCGGGAATGCCCGGACCCGCCCGGCATTTGTCGTCGATCGGGGTCCTGAGCCTGTTTCTGTACGGCGGTCCTGAGCCTGTTCTGTACGGCGGTCCTAAGCCTGTCTCTGTACGGCCGGCCGGGTCAGACGAAGATCTTCTGGAAGAGCAGTTCATCGCGGTAACCCTCCGGGCTCCACAGCCAGTCGCGTTTGGTGCCGACCTCCGCAAAACCCAGCGAGCGGAAGAGTTGCAGGCTGGCTTCGTTGTCGGCTCCGACACAGCACCAGATCTGATGCATGCGCAACTGCTCGCGGGCATAGCGGCAGAGGGTCTCAATCGTGTCGCGGGCATATCCCCGTCGGAGGTTCTCCTCGCCGTAGATCAGGATTCCCAGGCCGGCGCGCCCGTGCAGCGGATCGTATTCGTACAGGTCCACCGTTCCGACCGTGCGGGCTGTCTGAGGCGCCGTGCTGTCCTCCCGGGGTTCGTCGGTCTCGATCATCAGCCGCAACTGCCCCGTGCGGAACAGATCGCCGCCTTCGAGCTGTCGTTCGACGAACCGGCGGATCTGCTCGCGCGAGAAGGGTTCCGTCGTGCCGCTCACGGCCCAGACGGCCGGGTCGTTTTCCCAGGCGTAGATCCGTTCGACGTCCTCCGGCTCCACGGCCCGCAGGCGGATCCGTCCTCCCCGCAGTGTCATCGCAGTCCGATGACCTTGTTGCGGATGAGCATGGCCACACCCCAGGCGTTGGCATTCTCGCTCATCTTCGACAGGCGGAACTTCGTATCCTTGTAGACCAGGTTGAGCGAGTATTTGTTCGTCGCCGACTTCAACGGCAGCATGATGTAGTCGCCGGCAGCGGCGAGGTTGCCTCCCACGATCACCGTCTCGGGGTTGAACGTGTTGATGAGGAACGCCACGGCCTTGCCGACCTTCTCGCCGGCCTCCTCGATCAGTTCGATCGAGAGGTTGTCGTCGTTCTTGGCCGCATTGATGATGTCATCGATGTGGATGCTCTTCTGCTGGTCGTACTTCTCCTTGAGGATCGTGTTGACGCCCTTTTCGATCAGGTGGCACATCTTGTCCTCGATGGCGATACCCGAGACCTCGGTCTCCAGACAGCCCTTCTTGCCGCACGAGCAGATGATTTCGTTGTCGAAGAAGGGGATGTGGCCGAATTCGCCGGCAAAACCGCTCTTTCCGTAGTAGAGCTGTCCGTCGACGACGATACCGATGGCCACGCCTCGGCCCATGTGCAGGTAGAGGACGTTGCTTTCGTCCTTCGATTTGCCGCAGGTGTATTCGGCGTAGCAGCGGGCGCGGGTGTCGTTTTCGAGCAGCACGCGGATGCCGACCCGCTGTTCGATGATGTCGCGCAGCGATTGTTCGCTCGAGGTGAAGTATTTGTAGCTGCGGCCCGTGGCGGGGTTGACGCGGCCGGTCATGCAGACCCCCAGACCGAGGATCTTGCCGCGGTCGATGCCGCAGTTGGCGATGAAGTTCTCGATGTTCGAGCAGATGCGGTCGATGCACTGCGGGCGGTCGATGAGTTCGAACGTGAAGTCGTTCTCCTCCTTGATGATGTTGTTCTGCAGGTCGGTGATCAGGAAGCGCATGTTGTCGCGACCGACGTTCACGCCGGCGAAATAGATGGCCGAATTGGCCAGACCGAAGATATTGGGACGGCGTCCTCCGGGGGTTTCGACCTTGCCCAGATCCGTGACGATGTTTTCGTCGACGAGTTCCTGGACCAGCTTGGTGATGGTCGGCACGCTGATGTGCAGCTCCTTGGTCAGCTCCGAGAGGGTGCATTCGCCGTTGACGGCCATGTGGGCGATGATGTTTCGCTTGATGATGCTGTTTTTGTGGGATATACCCTTCAGGGTCTCGTCTTCGTGCTTGTTGAAAAATTCGGTGAGTGATGTCATCCTTTCAGGTGGTTTTTTAGTAATTATGCAAATGTAGAAAGAATTTTTAAATAATACAAAGTTCTTAATAAATTTAAGAGGAGTTCTATAAATTAAAATATTGTAGTACAGTTGTTTATATGGTTCCAAGAGCGTAAATTTGCAGAAAA
>CALUKH010000026.1 GCA_944321185.1 uncultured Alistipes sp.
CGGAAAACGGGACTCGGACCCGCGACCTCAACCTTGGCAAGGTTGCGCTCTACCAACTGAGCTATTTCCGCATTCGTGACAGCCGCTTGGCTGATTGCGAATGCAAAGGTAGCTAAAAAATATCAATCTCCAAATTTTTTGCCCTCATTCTGCAAATTTTTTACATTCCAACCAATTTCTGCTATCGTTCGTTTTCCCACGCACGATCGAAAATCCCGATTCGCCCGACGATATTTCGGGCCGTTTCGTCGATGGAATCCCCGGATTCGTCCATTTAAATTGCACGTGCACGACGGGGTGCATAGCTTTGTGGCACAGATCGAAAAAGCAGGCACTCATGAAACGAACCGTGTTGACATACTGCATCGTGCTGGCGGGACTGCTCTCCGCCGAGAGCCTTGAGGCCCAAACCCTACAAGAGCCCCTTGCCGCACCGATGTCCCGTCCCGCCGGGGAAAATTCATCCGATCAGGAGACCCGAAACGACGCCGGAGAGAGCATTTCACTCCTGACGGCCGACACGACCGCCACCCGGGACACGCTGCCGTCGACGAAAGTCTGGACCCTGAACGAATGCCTGCGTTATGCCCTGGAGAACAACATCCAGCTCCAGCAGAGCCGCAACAACTACCTCTCGGGGCTCGAGGACACCCAGGAGGCCAAAGCCGCCATGCTGCCGTCGCTGACCGCCTCGACGACCCAGGGCTTCACAAACTACCCGTCGACGAACGTCTCCGACCGCAACTCCTACACGGGAACCTACGGGCTGAATGCCGGGCTGACCCTCTACGAAGGGGGAGCCCTCCGTACGGCCGTCAAGCAGCAGAAACTCCAGAACCGCATCGATGCCCTCACGGTCGCCGAATCGGAGAATGACATCCGCATCGCCATCGTGCAGGCCTACATGCAGGCACTCTACGCCGCCGAGGCGGTCGATGTGGCCGTCAATACGGCCGAAGTATCCCGCGCCCAGCGCGACCGCGCCGAGGAGCTGTGGAAGGCCGGATCGATCAGCCGGGTCGATTTCGCACAACTCGAAAGCCAATATGCGAGCGATCTCTACCAGGTCACCACGGCCCGCACGTCGCTCGACAACTACCGGCTCCAGCTCAAACAGCTGCTGGAGCTCGACATAACGGAGGAGATAAACCTGGCCGCGCCTGTCATTCAAAAGAGTGAGGTGTTGTCGTCCCTGCCCGCCAAAGCCGCAATCTATGCAACGGCACTGGAGGCCATGCCCGAAATCGAACGGGGAAAACTGGCCGTCGAATCTGCGGAGCTGGGCATTCGGCAGGCCCAGGCCGGGTTCTATCCCTCCGTTTCCCTTACCGCCGGCATCGGCACGGGCCACATGTCGAACGGCGGATACGAAAGCGGCAGCCAGGTCTGGAACCGCTTCAATGAAAACATCGGTCTGACGCTGAGCGTGCCGATCTTCTCGAACCGCCGCAACCGCACGGCCGTCAACAAGGCCCGCATCGAGGAGGCCAACAGCCGCCTCACGTGGCAGGATCTGCAGAAAACCCTGCTGCGCGAGGTGGAATCGGCCTACCTGGATGCCGTTTCGGCCCAGTCGCAATACAGCGCCGCCAGCGAGAAGGAGCGTTACGCCCGCGAAAGTTTCGAACTCACCCGGGAGCAGTTCAATCTCGGCGTGAAGAACACCGTCGAGTTGATCACGGCTCAGAACGAATGGGCGTCGGCCCGCCAGGAGGTGCTGCAGGCCAAGTATCTGGCGCTGTTGAACATCGAGCTGCTGAACATCTACCAGGGGCTCGGCACAAGTACGATCGATTAACAAAAGAGAACGACACATGATGAAACGGAAGAAAACCCTGATTGCAGCCGTGGTCGTGATCGCGGCCGTCGTGCTGTGGTTGCTGCTGCGCCCCTCGAAAGGGGAGGGGATCACCCTGGAGACGGCCCCCACGAGCCGCATTACGATCCGCAACTCGGTGACGGCCACCGGGACCGTCGAACCGGTCACCGAAGTGGAGGTCGGCACGCAGGTCTCGGGCATCATCGACCGCCTCTACGTCGACTACAACGACGTGGTGAAGGCCGGGCAGCTGATCGCCGAGATGGACAAGGTGACGCTGCAGGCCGAACTCGAATCGTCGCAGGCCGAACTGGCCAACTGCAAGGCCGAATACGATTACCAGACGAAAAACTACGCCCGCACGAAGGCGCTGCACGAAAAGGCGCTGGTCAGTGATCAGGAGTATGACGACGCCACGTATCTCTACGAGAAGTCGCGTGCGGCGTACGATCAGGCGAAGGCCGCCATGGTGAAGGTCGAGCGCAACCTGGGCTATGCCACCATCACCTCGCCGATCGACGGCGTAGTGATCAGCCGGGCCGTCGAGGAGGGACAGACCGTAGCGGCCGGTTTCGAGACGCCGACGCTCTTCACCATCGCCAACGACCTGACGCAGATGCAGGTCATCGCCGATGTCGACGAGGCCGATATCGGGCAGGTGAGCGACGGTCAGCGCGTGGAGTTCACTGTCGACGCCTATCCCGACGACACGTTCGAGGGGACGGTCGAGCAGGTGCGCCTCGAAGCGACGACCGAATCGAGCGTCGTCACCTACGAGGTGGTCATCACGGCCTACAACCCCGATCTAAAGCTCAAACCCGGACTGACGGCCAACGTGACGATCTTCACGCTCGAAAAGGAGAACGCACTGGCCGTGCCGACCAAGGCACTGCGCTTCGTACCCGATGCCGAACTGCTGGGCGAGGTGGGCGTGACGATCGGCGCGCAGACGGCGACCGCCCCCGGCAAACGCGAAGTGTGGATCATGCACGGAAAGGAGATGCAGCCGCGGCTCGTGACGACGGGAGCGGCGAGCGGCGACCTGACGGAGATCACTGACGGCCTCTCCGACGGCGATACGGTAGCCGTGGGACTGACCGCCGCCAGCCAGATGCCGCAGGCCCCCACGACCGAACGCAGCCCCTTCATGCCCTCGCCTCCGGGATCGAACAACAAGAAGAAATAAGCACAGACCCGCATGAAACGTGACGATACCATGGAGAAGAGGGAGGTGATCCGGCTGGAGCAGATCCGACGCGACTTCCAGGTCGGTGACGAGACGGTCCACGCGCTGCGCGGCGTGTCGTTCACGATCCGCGAAGGGGAGTTCGTGACGATCATGGGCACCTCGGGTTCGGGCAAGTCGACGCTGCTCAACACGCTGGGGTGCCTCGACACGCCGACCTCGGGCGAATATTACCTCGACGGTGTGTCGGTGCGTACGATGGACAAGAACCAGCGGGCCACGCTGCGCAACCGCAAGATCGGCTTCGTCTTCCAGAACTACAACCTGCTGCCGAAGACCACGGCCATCGAGAACGTCGAGCTGCCGTTGATGTACAATCCGCAATGCAAGGCGGCCGAACGGCGCCGGCGGGCCATCGAGGCGCTGGAGGCCGTGGGACTGGGCGACCGACTGATGCACAAGAGCAACCAGATGTCGGGCGGACAGATGCAGCGCGTGGCCATCGCCCGGGCACTGGTCAACAATCCGGCGGTGATCCTCGCGGACGAGGCCACGGGTAACCTCGATACGCGGACGAGCTTCGAGGTGCTGGTGCTCTTCCAGCAGCTTCACGCCGAGGGGCGCACGATCATCTTCGTGACGCACAACCCCGAAATCGCCCAGTACAGCAGCCGCAACATCACACTGCGCGACGGCCACATCACCGGCGACACCCGCAACGAACACATGCTGAACGCAGCCGAGGCGCTGGCCCGACTGCCCCAAGAGGAGGATTAGAGGATGAACTTTGCAAATCTTTTCAGAATAGCCGTCAAGGCACTGAGCAACAACAAGCTGCGCGGATTTCTGACGATGCTGGGCATCATCATCGGCGTGGCGTCGGTGATCACGATGCTGGCCATCGGACAGGGCTCGAAACGCAGCATTCAGGCCGAGATCAGCGAGATGGGATCGAACATGATCATGATCCATCCGGGCGGCGACCGCCGCGGCGGCGTGCAGTTGAGTGCCGACGACATGGAGTCGCTCAAACTCGAGGATCTGGAGGACATTCAGACCAAGACGCGTTACGTGACCTACGTCTCGCCGTCGGTCAACAGTGCGGGACAGGCCGTCTACGGTGCGAACAACACCCCGACGACCGTCTACGGCGTGAATCTCGACTATCTGGAGATCCGCCGCTACCGCGTCGACGACGGCGACACCTTCTCCGAACAGGACATCAAGACGGCCGCCAAGGTCTGCCTGGTGGGCAAGACCGTGGTCGACGAACTCTTCCCCGACGGCGAGAATCCCGTGGGCAAGGTGATCCGTTTCGGGACCATCCCGTTCCGCATCGTCGGAGTGCTCGAAAGCAAGGGCTACAACAGCATGGGCATGGACCAGGACGATCTGATCATTGCTCCCTATACGACCGTCCAGAAGCGCATTCTGGCCATCACGCACCTGCAGGAGATCGTTTGCTCGGCACTGACCGAGGCCTACACCGACCAGGCCATCGACGAAATCTCGGAGATCCTGCGCGAGAACCACCGTCTGAAGCCCTCGGACGAGGACGACTTCTCGATCCGCTCGCAGCAGGAGATGGCCTCGATGCTCACCTCGACGACCGACATGATGACCATCCTGCTGGCGGCCGTAGCCGGCATCTCGCTGCTCGTCGGCGGCATCGGCATCATGAACATCATGTACGTTTCGGTGACGGAACGAACACGCGAGATCGGACTGCGCATGTCGATCGGCGCCAAGGGAATAGACATCCTGGCACAGTTTCTCATCGAATCGATTCTGATCAGTGTCACGGGCGGTCTGATCGGAGTTGTGATGGGAGTCGGCGCAGCCGTTGCGGTGAATCTGATCGCCGCCTTCCCGATCTACATCCAGCCCTGGAGCGTCTTCCTGTCGTTTGCGGTCTGCACCCTGACGGGGGTCTTCTTCGGGTGGTATCCGGCCCAGAAAGCCGCCATGCTCGACCCGATCGAAGCCATCCGCTACGAATAGTCCGGCTTAACCGGCTTAAGAAGTCGGTTTCAGGGGCGATCGGCTCTTATCGGGTTTCCGGCCGCCGGATCCGCTCCCCGGCTTAACCGGCTTAATAAGAAGCCGGATTCAGGGGCTGCGGAAGCTTTCCCATAATTTTTTGCTATCTTTGTTCCATGACCGCATCACAATCGAAAATCACCGGATGGCTCATCCACGTCACGGTCTGGGCCGTGATCTTCGGCATGCCGCTCTTCCTTACCGGCCCCAACCGGCCGTTGATGAACGGTCCGCAATACGTGCGGTTCCTGCTCGTTCCCATTTCGTTCATGGCGGTCTTCTACACGAACTACTTCCTGCTGATCGACCGCTATCTGACCACCCGTCGCTTCGGCCGTTATGCGGGTTACAACCTGTTGCTCATCGCCGCGGTGATGGTGCTGGTCCACCTGCTGTTCCGCTACGTGCTGCCGCCCGACCTGCACCACCCGCCGATGGCCCGTCCCTGGCAGCATACGGTCCGCTTCTTTGCGGGGAATCTGACGCTCTACCTGCTGGTGGTGGGCGTCAGCGTGGCCATCCGCATGACGGGCGGCTGGTATCGCGCCGAAGCCGCCCGCAAGGAGCTCGAACACCATCGTACGCAGGCCGAACTGCAGAATCTCAAAAGCCAGTTGAACCCCCATTTTCTCTTCAACACGCTCAATAACATCTACTCGCTCATCCAGCTCAATACCGATCGGGCGCAGCAGGCCGTGCATGACCTGAGCCGACTGCTGCGCTACGTTCTTTATGACAGCAGCCGGCCGACGGTGCCGGTCGCGGCCGAAATCGGCTTCCTGCGCGACTACATCGAGTTGATGCGCATCCGCCTGCCGCGCCATGTGAAACTCCTCCTTTCGCTGCCCGACACCCCGTCGGACCGACCCGTGGCCCCGCTGCTGTTCATCTCGCTGGTGGAGAATGCCTTCAAACACGGCGTCGACAACGACCGACCCTCCTATATCGACATCGACATCCACGAAATCGGCGACCAGCTGATCTGCCGAATCCGGAACAGCTATTTCCCCAAGTCGGGAGATTCGGACCGCAGCGGCTCGGGCATCGGCCTCTCGAACCTCACCAAACGGCTGGAGATGATCTATCCCGGACGCTATACCTTTGAATATGGACGCAACGGAGAGGCCTACACGGCTCTGCTGTGCATCAATCTGACGGAACCATGAATCAACGACTGACCTGCATGGTAATTGACGACGAGCCGCTGGCCGTCGAACTGATGGAGGGATACGTCCGCAAGACGCCGTTCCTCGAGCTGGCCGGCTCCTTCGGCAGCGGTACGGCGGCCTTTGCGGCCCTGCGCGAACGGCCGGTCGATCTGCTCTTCTGCGACATCCAGATGCCGGGACTAAGCGGCATGGAGCTGTCGCGGATGCTGCCCGACAGGACGCGCGTAATCTTCACCACGGCATTCAGCCAGTATGCCGTCGAGGGATTCCGGGTCCAGGCGGTGGATTATCTGCTCAAGCCGATCAGCTACAACGACTTTCTCGCGGCGGCCAACAAGGCTCTCGCCTGGTTCGACCTGAAGCGTCGTGCCGAACAGGCCGCCGAGGCCGTGGGGCCGGATGCCGCCGATGCGAACCGTCGTGCGACAGCAGGGGAGGCCTCATCAACCGACCGGCTCACGCCGAACTCCCCGCAGCCGCAGAGCCTTATCGTCAAGACCGAATACCGCCTGCAACAAATCCCGCTGGAGCGGATCCGCTACATCGAAGGGTTGAAGGACTATGTGAAGATTCACGTCGAGGGCGAAGCGCATCCGGTGGTCTCGCTGCTGAGCCTGAAGAGCCTCGAAGAGCAACTGCCGGCCGATCGTTTCGTGCGAGTCCACCGTTCGTACATCGTCCAGCCCTCGAAAATCCACACGATCGAACGCAACCGGATCCTCTTCGATCGCGAGCGGATTCCGATTTCGGAGAACTACCGGCAATCGTTCTACGATTTTCTGGCCCGCCACGCATTGCTGCCGGGCGGATTTTCTGGCAAGGAGTGAACCGACGAGCGGGCATAAGATCCGGTCCGGCAGCTCGCCGGAGGCCCGGCCCGCAGCAAAACACCGCCTCCGAACAAAAAAAGTTTCCAAAAAGCATCATATTTGGCCGGAAACGCCGTTTGTAAGAGAAAAAATTCGTATTTTTGCCCCCAAACCGGAACTTACCAGGCAAACATTCCGGATCGTTTTTTGAACATGAACCTATCACGCGAGAAAATCGTTCAGCAGGCGACCCGCGCAGGACGTCATACGCTCCAACTCGGCAAAGAGGCCGGAGAACACGTCCGCCACTTCTCCAAACGAACGTGGGGAATCCTGGCCGTCTGTATCGTCCTGATCGCCGGAGGACTCTGGTGGTTCTTCCGCCCCGAACCCCCGAAACCGGTCTTTCCCGTCGTCGAGGTCGAACCCGTACGCACGGACGACATCGAAATCTACGGCGAATACGTCGGCCGTATCCGCGCTCAGCAGTTCGTCGAAATCCGCGCCCGGGTCGAGGGATTCCTCGAGAAGATGCTCTTCGAGGAGGGTACCTACGTGCGCCGCGGACAACCGCTCTTCATCATCGACCCCAAAGTCTACGAAGCACGCGTCAACAAGGCCCGCGCCCAGCTCAACAAGGACAAGGCCATTGCCCAGAAGGCCGAACGCGACCTGCAGCGCATCCGCCCGCTCTATGAGCAGAATGCCGCCAGCCAGCTGGATCTGGACAACGCCGTGGCCTCGTACGAAAGCGCTACGGCCGCCGTGGCCATGAGCGAGGCCGACCTCACGCAGGCCGAAACCGCCCTGAGCTACACGACCGTCAGTTCGCCCATCTCGGGCTACATCTCCGAACGCAGCGTCGACATCGGTACGCTCGTCGGCCCGAACGGCAAGTCACTGCTGGCCACCGTCGTCAAGAGCGACACCGTGCGCGTCGACTTCAGCATGACCGGTCTCGACTACCTGAAAAGCAAGGCCCGCAACGTCAACATCGGTCAGAAGGACACCACCCGCAAGTGGAACCCCTACATCACCATCACGCTGCCCGACAATACGCCCTATCCGCTGCCCGGACTGGTCGATTTCGCCGACCCGCAGGTCGATCCCGAAACCGGCACCTTCTCCGTGCGCGCCGAGATGGCCAACCCCGACCGGATTCTCCTCCCGGGGCAGTTCACCAAGGTGCGGCTGCTGCTCGACGTGCGCGAAAACGCCATGGTGATCCCCACCAAGTCGGTGGTCATCGAGAAGGGCGGCGCCTACATTTTCATCGTACGCCCGGACAGCGTGGCCGAACGCCGCATGGTCGAACTCGGCCCCGAACTCGGCAACCGGGTGATCGTCGAACGCGGCGTCGTGCCGGGCGAAAAGATCGTCACCGAAGGCTTCCACAAACTCACCCACGGCGACAAGGTCGAACCCGTCGCTGCTGCGGAACCCTCGCACAGCGAGGAATCGGCCCAACCCGAAAACTGACCCGCCCATGAAATCGGATTTCTTTATTGATCGGCCGATATTCTCGACCGTCATCTCGATCGTCATCGTCATCGTGGGTCTGCTGGGGCTGGTCCTGCTGCCGGTCGATCAGTATCCGCGCATCGTGCCGCCGGTGGTCAAGATCTCGGCCTCATACCCCGGAGCCAGTGCCCAGACCGTCACGCAGGCCGTCGCAACCCCCATCGAACAGGAGCTGAACGGTACGCCCGGCATGCTCTACATGGAGTCGACGAACTCCAACTCGGGCAGCTTTACCGCCACGGTCACCTTCGACATCGACACCGATGCCGACCTGGCCGCCGTCGAGATCCAGAACCGTGTCAAACAGGCCGAAGCCCGTCTGCCGGCCGAGGTCGTTCAAAACGGTATCTCGGTCGAAAAGCAGGCCTCGAGCCGTCTGATGACCGTCACGCTGCTGTCGAACGACCCGAAGTTCGACGAAATCTACCTCTCGAACTACGCCACGCTCAACGTGTTGGACATGTTGCGACGTGTGCCGGGCGTGGGCAGCGTCTCGAACGTCGGAAGCCGCTACTACGCCATGCAGATCTGGGTGCAGCCCGACCGTCTGGCCAATCTCGGACTGACGGTCCAGGATCTGCAGAAGGCCCTCAAGGACCAGAACCGTGAATCGGCCGCCGGCGTGCTCGGCCAGCAGCCCATCACGAATCTCGATGTCACCACGCCGATCATCGCCCAGGGACGTCTCTCGTCCGTAGGCGAGTTCGAGGAGATTGTCATCCGCGCCAACCCCGACGGATCGCTCATCCGGCTGCGCGACGTGGCCCGCGTCTCGCTCGAGGCCGCCTCGTACAACACCGAAAGCGGTATCAACGGAGGCAACGCCGCCGTGATGAACATCAACATGCTGCCCGGCGCCAACGCCATGGAGGTGGCCCAGCGCGTCAAGGCCACGATGGAGGAGATCAGCCGCAGCTTCCCCGAAGGCATCTCCTACGAAATCCCGTTCGACATGACCTCCTACATCTCGCAATCGATCAAGGAGGTATATCATACGCTCATCGAGGCGCTGCTGCTGGTGATCCTCGTGGTGTTCCTCTCGCTGCAGAACTGGCGCGCCACGCTGATCCCGACGATCGCCGTGCCGATCTCGCTGATCGGTACCTTCGGCGTGATGCTCGTCTTCGGATTCTCGCTCAACATGATGACGCTGCTGGGTCTGATTCTGGCCATCGGTATCGTCGTCGATGATGCCATCGTGGTGGTCGAGGCCGTCGAACGCACGATGGACGAGGAGGGACTCTCGCCCTACGAGGCCACCAAAAAGGCCATGAGCGGTCTGGGCAGCGCCATCATCGCCACGTCGCTGGTGCTGTGCGCCGTATTCGTGCCGGTGAGCTTCCTGTCGGGAATCACCGGACAGCTCTACCGCCAGTTCACCATCACGATCGCCGTGTCGGTGTTGATCTCGACGTTCGTGGCCCTGACCCTCTCGCCGGCCCTCTGCGCCCTGATCCTGCGCCCCGATTCGGGCAAGAAGAAAAACCGCCTGTTCCGTCGGATCAACCTCTGGCTGGCCCGCGGCAACAAGTTCTACGAGAAGATGATCCGCGGCGGCGTCCGCCATTCGAAACGCATGCTGGCTCTCTTCGGGCTGACACTCGTGGCACTATGGCTGCTGAACAAGGTCGTGCCCCAGAGCTTCATGCCCCAGGAGGACCAGGGATACTTTACCGTCGAACTGGAACTCCCCGAAGGCGCCACGCTCGAACGTACGCGCAAGGTCACCGACCGGGCCATGACGTACCTGATGTCGCTGCCCGACGTGGAGTATGTGCTCAACGTCACGGGCTCGAGCCCGCGCGTGGGGACAAACCAGTCGCGCAGCCAGCTGACCGTGATCCTCAAACCCTGGGAGGAGCGCAAGAGTTCGGACATCCGCGAGGTGATGGCCGCCGTGCGCACGGAGCTGAACCGCTATCCGGAGAGCAAGGCCTATCTCTCGACACCGCCCGTCATTCCGGGTCTGGGTGCCTCGGGTGGCTTTGAGATGGTGCTCGAAGCCCGCGGCGACGCCTCGTACAACGACCTCCAGCGGGCCGTCGACACGCTGCTGCACTATGCCTCGCAGCGCAAGGAGCTGACCGGACTCTCGTCGTCGATGCAGAACGACATCCCGCAGCTCTATTTCGACGTCGACCGCGACAAGGCCCAGATGCTGGGCGTCCCGATGGCCGACATCTTCTCCACGGTGAAGACCTTCACCGGCTCGGTCTACGTCAACGACTTCAACATGTTCAACCGCATCTACCGCGTCTACATCCAGGCCGAAGCCCCGTACCGCGCCCAGCGCGAAAACCTCGGTCTGTTCTTCGTGCGCGGCGCCGACAAGGCCATGATCCCCATCACGGCCCTCGGCACGACCTCCTATACCACGGGTCCGGGTACGATCCGACGGTTCAACATGTTCAACTCCGCCACCATCACGGGTGAATCGGCCCAGGGTTACAGCTCGGGCCAGGCCATGGCCATCCTCGAACAGATCGCACGCCGCCATCTGCCCGCAACGATCGGCATCGAATGGAGCGGTCTGTCGTATCAGGAGAAGCACGTCAGCGGTCAGACCGGTTATGTGCTGGGACTGGCCTTCCTGTTCGTCTTCCTGTTCCTGGCGGCTCAGTACGAAAGCTGGCTGATCCCCGTGGCGGTGATCCTCTCGCTGCCCATCGCCGGCATCGGCGCCTACCTCGGCAACTGGGCCTGCGGTCTGGAAAACAACATCTACTTCCAGATCGGTCTGGTGATGCTGGTGGGTCTGGTGGCCAAGAACGCCATTCTGATCGTCGAGTTCGCCAAGGAGGAGGTCGAAAAGGGCCGCGATACGCTCTCGGCCGTCATCAAGGCCGCCCACCTGCGTTTCCGACCCATCGTCATGACCTCGCTGGCCTTCATCCTGGGCATGCTGCCGCTGGTCTTCGCCAGCGGTCCCGGTTCGGCCAGCCGTCAGGGGATCGGTACGGGCGTCTTCTTCGGCATGCTCGTGGCCATCACCGTCGGCATCGTCTTCGTGCCGTTGTTCTTCGTCTGGGTCTACAAAGTGAAAGAAAAATGGTCGAAACGATGAAACGGATTCCCTTATACATGATATGCGGAGCGTTGCTGCTCGCGGCGGGCAGCTGCTCGATCCAGAAGAAGTGCAAGTCGCCGGAGCTGGACGTTCCCGGAGAGATCGTCCCCGGCGAGAGCGATTCGCTCTCGATCAGTGACCGCAACTGGTGGGAGATCTACTCCGACTCGACACTCTGCCGCCTGATCGAACGCACGATCGAACACAATCGCAACCTGCAGTCGGCCGAAGCCCGCGTACAGCAGCTCGAGGAGCTTTATCGCGTCAGCAAGGCCGCCCGGCTGCCGTCGATCGACGGTACGGCCTATGCCAACCGCGAAACGAACGACTACGCCGATACGAAATTCTCGAACGACCCCGAAATCGGCATCAAGGCCCGTCTGAGCTGGGAGGCCGATCTGTGGGGGAGTCTGCGATGGGCCAAACGCAAGGGTGCTGCCGAGTATCTGGCCTCGGTCGAGGGGGCGCGGGCCTTGCAGATGGCTCTGGTGGCCGAAGTCGCCACGGCCTATTTCGAACTGGTGGCGCTGGACAACGAACTGCAGATCGTCCACCGCACGGTTGAAACCCGCGAGGAGAGTGTCCAGCAGGCCCGGCTGCGTTTCGAGGGCGGTCTGACCTCCGAGACGAACTACCAGCAGGCCAAGGTCGAACTGGCCAGCGCCGCCGCACTGATCCCGAACCTGGAGATGCAGATCGCCCAGAAGGAGAATCAGATCTCGGTATTGGCGGGCAGCTTCCCCGATCGGGTCGAGCGGGCCAAACTGGACCTGAGTGTCGTCATGCCCGAATCGCTGCCTATCGGTCTGTCGTCGACGCTGTTGCAGCGCCGACCCGACGTGCGGCAGTCCGAACAGCAGCTGCAGGCTGCCATGGCCGCCGTTGGGGTAGCCTATGCCGACCGATTCCCGCGGTTGACCTTCACACTGACCGGAGGTGTCGAGAACGGGCACTTCAAGGGACTGCTCGAATCGCCCTTCACCTACATGGCCGGTAACCTCACGGCTCCGCTCTTCGCCTTCGGGACAAAACGCGCCAAGTACCGTGCGGCACTGGCGGCCTACGATCAGGCCCGGCTGGCGTATGAACAGAAGGTGCTGGAGGTCTTCCAGGAGGTCAACGACGCCGTGGTGGCCTACCGCAACATGCGCCGAACGGCTGAACTGAAGTACAATCTCCGCGAAGCGGCCCGACAGTATGTCGTCCTGGCCAAGTTGCAGTATATCAACGGGGTAATTCGCTACATCGACGTACTGGACGCCCAGCGTAAATTCTTCGACGCACAGATCGAGGAGAGCAACGCCGTACGCAACGAACATCTGGCGTTGGTTCAGCTCTACAAGGCACTGGGCGGCGGCTGGAATGTCGACAGGGAAGCCTTCCAGAAGGCTTCCGCCGCAGAAAACTCCTCCACGGAAACCGTATCGGAGACCGACGGCCGGCCATAGCTGGCAGCCTCACTACCGCCGAAAAACGCAGAAGCCTCCAGGACAAAATGCCCGGAGGCTTTTTCGTGTGTAGCCGGGTACCACACCGCATCGGGATTTGCGGCGGTTGTGCGGATAGATGGCGATGACCATGCAGAAGTTGCTACCTCGGCGAGCGGCACCGCCTGCCAGATGCCCGGAACACCGGCCACAAGGGTAGCCCGAAGAAGCATCCCTCCAGAAAGACCAAACCCCGCAACAGGATCAGGTCCGTGTCCGACGAAGATGCCGTCCGTGATGACGAAGGCGACCGAAAAGGCCATCCCCAGCACCGTCTGGATCAACAGCCAGCGGAACAACTGCGGAACATCCGTCCATGCGAAATCGATCCTGTCTTTCAGGGTTCGTGCTTACCGAGGACAAAGATAGGGACATCGCCGCAGGGGAAAATCAATATCGGGTAAAAATCGGAGATTGCCCCACAAAAAATCCCGGCCGAAGTTGGTCGGTCGGGATTTACGAGTGATCGATGCTGCCGGCGGGTGATCGATGCTGTCGGGCGGAACAACCCGGAGCTGCCGGACAATGGCATCCGGTCAGAGTTTATCCTGCTTGAGCTGCTCGACATAGCGGTCGATCCGGTGCATTTGCTTCGGAATATCGATCCGCTGCGGGCAGTGCGACACACACTGCCGGCAACCGATGCAATGGCTCGCTTGGCGCAGACGCGGCACCGAACGGTCGTAACCGATCAGGAATGCCCGACGTGCCTTGCGGTATTCGGGATCCTGGCTGTTCTTGGGGACGTTGCCTTCGTTGACGCATTTGTTATAGTGGGCAAAGATGGCCGGAATGTTCAATCCGTAGGGGCAGGGCATGCAGTACTGGCAGTCGGTGCAGGGAATCGTGGGGAAGCGGCGCATCACCTGGGCCGTATCCTCCAGCAGGGCAAACTCCTCGTCGGTCAGCTCCTCGAGCGGCGAATAGGTGCGGATATTGTCCTGCAGATGCTCCAAATAGGTCATACCGCTCAAGACGGTGAGCACATCGGGGTAGGATCCGGCGAAACGGAAGGCCCATGAAGCAGCACTTTGAGTCGGGCGGCGCTCCTTCAACCGTCCGATCAGGAAGTCGTTCAGCCGCGAAAGCCGTCCGCCGAGCAGCGGTTCCATGATAACGGCCGGAATGTTGCGTTTGGCCAGTTCGCCGTAGAGATACTCGGCCTTGACGTTGCGCCCCGAGGCGTTGCGCCAGTCGACGTAGTTCATCTGGATCTGGACAAAATCCCAGCGTGCCTTGCCGCTGTCGTGCAGCGAGAGCATGTGGTCGAAGAGCTCCTTCGAACCGTGGAACGACCATCCCAGATTGCGGATCCGCCCCGCCTCGCGTTCGCGCAGCAGGAAATCCAGCACGCCGTTGTCCACAAACCGTGCCTGGAAGGCCTCGAGGCCTCGACCACCGAGCGAGTGGAGCAGGTAATAGTCGATATAGTCGACCTGCAGCTCGCGGAACGACTGCCGGTACATGGCCACCGAATTCTCGTAGGTGTAGTTCGAGAAGTTCGACATCTTCGTGGCGATGAAGTAACTCTCGCGCGGATGGCGCTTCAGGGCAATGCCCGTCGAACGTTCGGAAAATCCCTGCAGATAGACCGGTGCCGTATCGAAGTAGTTGACGCCGTGCTCCAGGGCATAGTCGACCAGCGAATTGACCGTCTGCTGATCGATGGGATTTCCGTCGGCGGCGGGCTTTTCGAGCAGCGGCCAGCGCATGCATCCATATCCGAGCAGCGAGACGCGATCACCCGTCGTCGGGTTGGTGCGGTAGGTCATCCGATCGGTCGGGATCTCGCCGGAGGGCGTCGAAGCCGTATTTCCGCTCTTCGGCGCACAGCCGTAGAGCAGGGCAGTCGTAGTAGCCGCACCAAGGCCCGCGGTCTTCAGGAATTCGCGGCGATCCATCTTGTTTTTCTCCATGTTTTCGGAACTTTAGAGGGTTTTATGACACTGATGACCTTCGACGACGATGGCACTGAACGGGCGGGCCGGGCAGAGATTCTCACATGCTCCGCAACCGATGCAGCGGGCTTCGTCCACCGTCGGGATCTTCAACGACTTGGGATCGGTGGGGTCGGACGGAACCATGTGGATCGCCTCCACCGGGCAGTGGCGGGCACAGTTGTCGCACGCCACGCCGTCGGTCCGGACCACACAGTTCTCGGGGATCCAGACGGCATGGCCGATCTGAATCGAGGACTTCTCGGCCAAATCCGTCAGATGGATAGCTCCCGACGGGCAGACCTCGGCACATTTCGTACACTCCGGGCGGCAATAACCGCGTTCGTACGACATCTCGGGCTTCATCAGCCGCATCAGATCGCCCGACGGACGCAGCACCTCGTTCGGGCAGACCGCCACGCAGAGCTGGCAGGCCGTGCAGTGGGTGAGGAACTCGCGCAATCCGCGGGCTCCGGGCGGCACGATCGGTATCGAACGTTCCGGGATTCGTTTCTTCTCGATATGAGCCAGACCGCCGTCGACCTTCTTCTCCTGGGCATGCACACTCGAACCCACGAGCAGTCCCACCATGCCGAGGAAGCGGCGGCGCGAGGCATCGACCGCCGCGGCGGAAGTCGCCGTGGCGGCACCGGCCGACGGGCCGGCTGCGGCCGCTTGAGCCGTTGCGGAAGCCTGTACGGTCGGTTTCACAGCTGCACGTTTCGACGCTTTCGGAGCCTGTTCACCGGCCGCAGCCGATGCCCCGCGCCGCCACGTGTAGGAGATGGCATGCTGGCTGCAATGCTCCAGACAGTCCATGCAGGCCACACACCGGCTGTAATCGATCCGGTGGGCCTCCGGGTTGATGCACGAGGCCTTGCAGTTGCGGGCACACAATTTGCAACCGTTGCACTTCGTCAGATCAAAACGCGGCTTGAAGAGCGAAAAGCGCGACAGCACGCCCAGCACCGTCCCGACCGGGCAGATCATATTGCACCACGTGCGTCCGTTCCGCCAGGCCAGCACGAAGATCACCACGAAGGTCGCCAGGGCGATCAACAGCGTCGGAAGACTCTTCAACCAGACATCCACCGAATAGAACGCATAGCTGTCCATGCGTTCGGCCGCCCAGGCCAGCAGGTTGTTGCCCCAGTCGTAGAACGGCGCCACGAGGCTCTGAACCATACGTCCATAGGCGCTGTAGGGGGCAATCAGGGCGCCGATGCTTCCGAGGCCGGCCGCCATCACCACCACGAAGAGCACCAGCACCGTCCACCGCAGCCACGTCCGGGCCGGGCGGTAGACGAAGCGGTTGCGATGTTTGCGACGCCGCCCCGAGAACCACGACACGATGTCCTGCAGAACACCCAGCGGGCAGATCACCGAGCAGTAGACGCGCCCGAAGAGCAGCGTCAGCACCACCAGAAAGATCACCACGCCGACGTTCACCGCCAGCACGGCCGGCAGAAACTGAATCTTGGCCATCCAGCCGAACCACGCATGGAGGCTCCCCGTGAAATCGAGCAGCAGCAGCGTGATCAGAACGAAGAAAAGGACCGCCAGTGCGATCCGGATTTTTCGCAACATGGGTTATCGAGTTTATAATATATAAGTATCACATCGGGCGGCGTGCGGACCGTTACTCTTCGGGCAGCACCTCGTTCAGACAGCCGATGGCATTCAGCGTCCGCGGGTAACCGATCCACGGCAGCAGCTGCGTCACGACGGCGAGCAGTTTCCGCTTGTCGTTGCCGACCTTCACGTTGCCGGCAATGTGGCCCTTGACCTGGGGTTCGCAACCGCCGAGCGAGATGAGAATCGAGAAGGTCACCAGTTCGCGGGTTGCCTCGTCCAGTCCACGACGGGTCATATAGTCCCCGAAGCAGTTGGCCGACAGAAAGTCCTGAATATGCTTCTGCGAGTCGGGAGCTGCGGCACGCATGGTATCGATGTTCTCCGCGCCGAAGATCGCACGCTGCACGTCGAGCCCCTTTTCGAAGCGCGACTGCCCGGTGGTCGTACCCTGCGGTTCGAGCGGCAGCTTCACGCCCCGGGCCCGCAGCGTCTCGTTGGCCAGCCGCAGCAGATCGGCCACACGCGCCATTCCGGCGTAGGGTACCGCATGATAAAGGACCTCCTTCACCTCGACGGGCGTGACGTCCGTATTCAGAGCCGCTTCGAGGGTCGTACGGAAGAGCGTACGGCTCTGCGTGGCAACAGCCGAGGCCAGCGTACAGAGCAGTCGGGTCCGCAGATCGAGATCGCTGTGAGCCGGCACATCGCCGAGTGCAAAATTAACAAAAATTTCCGCCAGTTCGGGATCTTCACCCCCGAAAATGGACGTTTCACCGGGCAAAAGTGTCTCAAGCCGCTGGCGGGCGTCGTCGCGCAGTGCCATGCGGGAATCGGCCGGCTTCGTGGCGGCCGCATACTGGGCGTCATCCACGGGTTCGAGCCACGTGTTGACGTTGGTCTGCGGATTGCACTCGACGGCCAGGTGCGAGAACCAGCTGTCGGGGGCCGCACCGTGCCAGTGCACGACATCGGGTGCAATCTCCACGATGTCGCCCGGCAGCAGTTCGCGGGCCTCTTCGCCCCGGGCCTGATAGTAGCCCCGGCCGCCGACGGCAATCAACAACTGACCGCCCGTGTGGCTGTGCCAGTTGTTGCGGCATCCGGGCGAGAAGGTCACGTTCGAAACCGGCACGTGAAGCGCCGAATTGCCGGTCAGCGGAGCCAGCCAGGCCTGACCGATGAAGTATTGCGCAAACTGTTCGGGTAATTTGTCGCCCACGGGAAACGGGCTGACTTTCTGGGGTTTTTCCATATCTTGAGCTTTTAACGGTTGTACATGCAGGGCCGTCGTCAGGGACAGACCGATCCAGGCAATCATCCAGATTTTTTTCATGGTTTCGGGTTTTTGGGGTTTCCGATACAAAATTAATCCCTTTCAACCCCCGGAACCATACCCGGATTACGGTTCATCCTACCCGTTTTACCTCTTTTCGGAATCGTCCGGAACAGCTCCACTGCGGACAGAATGCCGACAGCCCCCAAAAGCAAAGGGGCGAATCAAAGGATCCGCCCCAGATCTGTGCCGCATGCCGGGCATGCACCCCTCAACGCAAAGGTCTACTCCGCCTCGAGACGCACCTCGTTAGTCAATGGTTTGTGGACCTCGAATTCACTGATGTTGAGCATCGTAACCCGCGCGATGTTGTCGAGCGCCTCCCGCGTGAAGAAGCCCTGATGCGAGGTCACGATCACGTTGTTGAACGACAGCAGGCGCGCCAGCACGTCATCGTCCATGATCCGGTCCGAGGTATCCTCGTAGAAATAGGCCGCCTCCTCTTCGTAGACGTCCAGACCGGCCGCGCCGATGCGTTTCTCCTTCAGACCGTCGATCAGCGCCTCGGTGTGGATCAGCTGCCCGCGACCCGTATTGATGAGCATGACGCCCGGTTTCATCTGCGAAATGGCCACGTCGCCGATCATGTAGCGCGTCTGGTCGGTCAGCGGGCAGTGCAGCGAAATGATGTCCGAACGCTTGTACAGCTCCTCGAGCGACACGTAGGTGATGCCCGTCTGCGCCGCATACGCCGCATCGGGGTAGAGATCATAGGCCAGAATCTCCAGGCCGAAGCCCTTCAGGATACGGATCAGTTCACGCGCGATCTTGCCCGTACCGATGATACCGGCCGTCTTGCCGTACATGTCGAAGCCCATCAGTCCGTGCAGTGAGAAATTCCCGTCACGCGTCCGCCAGTAGGCTCGGTGGATCTTGCGGTTGAGCGCCAGCATCAGGGCCACGGCGTGCTCCGCCACGGCGTGCGGCGAATAGGCCGGAACCCGCACCACGGGAATGCCGTATTGCGCCGCGGCCTTCAGATCCACGTTGTTGAACCCCGCACAGCGCAGTGCAATGAGTTTCACGCCCATCTCCGCCAAGGCACGGATCGTCTCCGCATCGGCCGTGTCGTTGACGAAGATGCAGACCACATCGGCCCCCTTTGCCAGGGCGACGTTGTTGGCATTCAGATGGCTGCGGTGGTAGCAGATCTCGAATCCGAAATTCGGTCGGATTCGCTCGAAGGACTCCCTGTCGTAGGGTTGTGTCCCGAAAAGCATGACTTTCAAGGTATTCGACATCGTTTGAAGCGTTTTTTCGGAACCGGCCAACCTCCGTCGTGCCGCCAGGCGCAGCAACCGAGTGACATCCGGTCCCGGATGGTTCAGAAAAAACGGAAAATCGGAGCCTCTATTATGCCACTCTGCGATTTCCTTTATTTCCGCCGGTCCGTATCCGAAAAAGGAGAGGACCCGCATCCGACTTGTCTGCAATTCCGGTTCCAAACTCTCAGCCGGAATGCGCCGCGTCTGCACACTGCGGACATCCTGACGAAGCGCCTCCGAAGCTCCCCGCGCTATCGGTCCCGCCGGGCATTGCGGTATTCGGTGGGGGACTCCCCGGCGTGTTTCTTGAAGAAGCGGCCCAGATAGGATTGATCGGGGAATTTCAGCCGGTAGGCGATCTCCTGCACCGAAAGATCCGTCGAACGCAGCATCATCCGAATCTCCAGCATCACCGAACGGTCGATGAACTCCTTGGCCGACGTGTGGGCCACGCTGCGCACGATGGTCGACAGGTAACGCGTCGAGATGCAGAGTTTGTCGGCGTAGAAGGCCACCTCGCGCTCCTGGGCGCAGAATTCGTGAACCAGAGCCGCAAACCGCTGGAAAAGCTCCGTCTGGCGAGTCGTCGTCGCGTTCGACGCCTCCTTCGAGCCCAGCCGCTGCATCTTGTCGTAGATCTCCAGCAGGACGTTCTGCAGACGGTTCTTGACAATCGTATTGCGAAATATGTTCTGACGGTCGCGGTAGTTGTAGGCCATCATCTGGAACCAGATGTCGGTGCCGGCAACGATCCGCTGCGGCGGCATCGAGATCGGACGTCGGTGCACGATCTCGAAGAATCCCGGATCGAGCCGAAAGGCCGCCTCCAGAAAAAGATCCCGCGAAAAGACACAATACGAAGCCCGGAAATCCTCCGAACGATCCAAAAACAACAGGTAAGTGCCCGGCAAAAGCAACACCGTCGAATTGCGTTGCAGCCGGCCCTGACACTGGTCGACCATCACTTCGGCCACCCCCTCCCGGCAGAAGAGGATCGCACACCCCTCCAGACGATAGGCATTCTGTTCGAAGTAGGCAAAATCGGATTCTCCGACTGTGAACTGCTCCTGCGCAGGAGTGATCAGGGGATTGTTTTGAGCCATAGGGATTCTTTTTTCGAACAAAAGTAATGAAAAATAGGCGAATAATCCTATTATTATTCCGAAAAGTACCAACACTGTTCGCAATATAAGGCATATCGACAACGTTTTTAAGATACTTTTGCACCTGAAAAAGTTTTTTAGTATTAAAAGAAAAGGAAAGTTATGAAGCAAACATTCGTGAAAGCGGCCGTTTGGGCATGTTGCCTGGCTGCCGTTGCATGTGGACAGGCTCCGACGGCCATGGGTCCCGGCGAATATGCCGTGATGACCATCGCCAAGACCGACCGCGAAATCCCGACCAACTACTCGGCTACGATCCGCGGTCGTCAGGACATCGACATCTATCCGCAGGTTTCGGGAACCATCTGGCAGCTCTGCGTCACCGAGGGCCAGAACGTCTCGAAGGGTCAGACCCTGTTCATCATCGACCAGGTCCCCTACAAGGCTGCCCTGCAGACCGCCGAGGCCAATGTCGCCGCCGCTGAAGCCAGTGTGGCTACGGCCCAACTTACCTATGACAGCAAAAAAGAACTTTTCGCCCGCAACGTCGTCTCGCAGTTCGACCTCTCGACCGCTGAAAACAGCCTGCTGACCGCCAAGGCTCAGCTGGCCCAGGCCGAGGCTCAGCGCGTCAACGCAGCCAACAACCTCTCCTATACGGTGGTCAAGGCTCCGTCGAACGGCGTCGTCGGTACGCTTCCCTATCGGGTAGGTGCGCTGGTCAGCGCCTCGATGCCCCAGCCGCTGACCACCGTCTCGGACAACTCGACCATGTACGTCTACTTCTCGATGAACGAGAATCAGCTGCTCAACCTCACGCGCCGCTACGGCTCGATCGAGGCTACCCTGAAGAGCATGCCCGACGTGCAGCTCCAGCTCAACGACGGCTCGATCTACGATCTGAAGGGCCGCGTGGAGTCGATCAGCGGTGTAATCGATACCTCGACGGGCAGCGTCTCGCTGCGTGCCGCATTCCCCAACCCCAACGGTCTGCTCCACAGCGGCGGCTCGGGCAATGTCATCCTGACCAACTCGTTCAAGGATTGCATCGTTGTGCCGCAGGCTGCCACCTTCGAAATTCAGGACAAGGTATTTGCCTATAAAATCGTAGACGGCAAGGCTACGTCGGCCCCGATCTCCGTCGAGAAGATCTCCGACGGCAAGGAGTATATCGTTACGTCGGGTCTGGTTCCGGGCGACGTGATCATCACCGAAGGTGTCGGTCTGATGCGTGAAGGTACGCCCGTGCGCGCCAAGGGCCAGACTCAGGCCGCTCCCAGCGAGCAGCCCGCCGCCAGCGAGGCAGCCGCTGCTCCGGCCGCCGACCAGAACCCGTCGGAGGCCGCCGCTGCCGACCAGAACGAGCAGAAGGCCGATGCGGCCCAGACTCAAACCGTAAAGGAGGAATAACCCATGACACTCAAGCATTTTATTGAACGACCCGTACTGGCGTCGGTCATCTCCATTGTGATCGTGATTGCGGGCTTGATCGGCCTGGCAACACTGCCTATCGAGCAATACCCCGACATCGCGCCCCCGACGGTCATGGTGCGTGCCTCGTACCCGGGCGCCAGCGCCGAGACCATTCAGAAATCGGTCGTCGTGCCCCTCGAGGAGGCTATCAACGGTGTCGAGAACATGACCTACATGACCTCGAGCGCCTCGGCCGGTAGCGCCTCCATCTCGATCTACTTCCGCCAGGGAACCGACCCCGACATGGCGGCCGTGAACGTGCAGAACAAAGTCTCGACGGCCACCGGTCAGCTCCCCTCCGAAGTGACGCAGATCGGTGTGACCACCATGAAGCGTCAGACCTCGATGGTGAAGATCTTCTCGCTCTACAGCCCCGATGACAGCTACGACGAAACGTTCCTGTCGAACTACCTGAAGATCAACATCGAACCCCGTATCCTGCGTATCCAGGGCGTCGGCGAGGCCTTCACGCTGGGTGCCGACTACTCGATGCGTGTCTGGCTCAAGCCCGACATCATGGCCCAGTACAAGCTCATTCCGTCGGACGTAACGGCCGCTCTGGCCGAGCAGAACATCGAATCGGCTACCGGTACGCTGGGTGAAAACTCCGACAATACGTTCCAGTATACGATGAAGTACCGCGGACGTATGCAGACCCCCGAAGAGTTCGGCCAGATCGTCATCCGCTCGGATGCCGACGGCAATGTGCTCCGCCTGAAGGATATCGCCGACATCGAACTCGGACGTGAATCCTACGCATTCAAGGGTTATACGAACGGTCACCCGGGTGTCAGCGCCATGGTCTTCCAGACCGCCGGCTCGAACGCCACCCAGGTGGTCAACAACATCAACGCCCTGCTCGACGAAATCTCACAGGAACTGCCCAAAGGTGTCGCCATCGCTCACCTGCAGAGCGTCAACGACTTCCTCTACGCCTCGATGAAAGAGGTGGTCAAGACCCTCTTCGAAGCCATCCTGCTCGTGATCCTCGTCGTATACGTCTTCCTGCAGGATATCCGCTCGACGCTCATCCCGACGGTCTCGATCATCGTGGCCCTGGTCGGAACGTTCGCCTTCCTGTCCGTGGCCGGATTCTCGATCAACCTGCTGACGCTCTTCGCCCTGGTTCTTGCCATCGGTACGGTCGTCGATGATGCCATCATCGTCGTCGAGGCCGTTCAGGCGCGATTCGACGCCGGATACAAGTCCTCGTACATGGCCACGATCGACGCCATGTCGGGTATCACGTCGGCCATCGTTACCTCGACGCTCGTCTTCATGGCCGTGTTCATCCCCGTGGCAATGATGGGCGGTACGTCCGGAGTCTTCTACACGCAGTTCGGTATCACGATGGCCGTGGCCGTTGGTCTGTCGGCCGTCAACGCACTGACCCTCTCGCCGGCCCTCTGCGCCCTGATCCTGAAACCCTATCTGGACGAGAACGGCGAGATGCGCGACAACTTCGCCGCCCGCTTCCGCAAGGCCTTCAATGCCGCCTTCGGCGCCATGGTCGCCAAGTACAAGCACGGCGTAATGCTCTTCATCAAACGCAAGTGGCTCATGTGGTCGACCCTCGTTCTGGCATTCGCCGCCCTGGTCGTACTGATGAACACCACCAAGACGGGTCTGGTGCCCGACGAGGACCAGGGTACCATCATGGTCAACGTCACCACCGCCCCGGGATCGACCCTCTCCGAAACCAACAAGGTCATGGAGGAGATCGCCGGACGCGTACGGAGCATTCCGCAGATCAAGGACTTCATGCAGACGGCCGGTTACGGCATGATCGCCGGTCAGGGTACGTCGTACGGTATGTGCATCATCCGTCTGAAGGACTGGGACGAGCGCCCCGACAAGGAGGATGCCGTCAATGCGGTCATCAACCAGATCTACGCCCGCACGGCCGACATCAAGGATGCACAGCTCTTCGCCGTGGCTCCGCCTATGATCTCGGGTTACGGTACGTCGACCGGTTTCTCGATGAACCTCCAGGACAAGACCGGCGGTAACCTGACCGACTTCTACAACGTCTACCTGCAGTTCATCGCCGCACTGAACCAGCGTCCCGAAATCGCCCGCGCCTACTCGACCTTCAACATCAACTTCCCGCAGTACATGGTCGACATCGACGCCGCCAAGGCCAAACGCGCCGGCGTGTCGCCCTCGACCATCCTCTCGACCCTCTCGGGATACTACGGAGGTCAGTACGTGTCGAACATCAACCGATTCTCGAAGATGTACTACGTGACCCTCCAGGCCGATCCGAAATACCGCCTCGATACCGAGTCGCTCAACAACGTCTTCGTCCGCACCGACAGCGGCGAGATGGCTCCGCTGAGCCAGTTCGTCAACCTGACGCGTGTCTACAGTTCGGAGGTGCTCAACCGATTCAACATGTACAACTCGATCGCCGTCAACGGTACGGCCGCCGACGGCTACTCGTCGGGTGACGCCATCAAGGCCATCGAGGAGGTTGCCGCCCAGGTACTGCCCCGTGGCTACGGCTACGAGTTCGACGGTATCACGCGTGAGGAGGCTCAGACGGGCAGCAACACGATCATCATCTTCGGAATCTGTATCCTGCTGATCTACCTGATCCTGAGCGCCCTCTACGAGAGCTTCCTGCTGCCGTTCGCCGTCATTCTGGCCGTACCGTGCGGTCTGATGGGTTCGTTCCTGCTGGCCAAGATCATGGGCCTGGAGAACAACATCTACCTCCAGACGGGTATCATCATGCTGATCGGTCTGTTGTCGAAGACCGCCATCCTGATCACGGAGTACGCCGCCGACCGTCGCCGTGCAGGCATGAGCTTCACGCAGGCTGCCGTCTCGGCCGCCAAGGCCCGTCTGCGTCCTATCCTGATGACCGTGCTGACCTGCGTCTTCGGTATGATCCCGCTGGTACTGTCGCACGGCGTAGGCGCCAACGGTAACTCGACGCTGGGTTCGGGTGTCGTCGGCGGTATGATCGTCGGAACGCTGGCCCTGCTGTTCCTCGTGCCGACGCTGTTCATCGTCTTCGAGACGCTCCAGGAGAAGGTCAAACCCCTCGAACTGGATCCCGATCCGCAGTGGGCCGTACGCGCCGAAGTCGAAGAGGTTAAAAACGAGAAAGAGGAGAACTAAACCATGAGAAAAGCCATCATCATACTTGCCGCTGCGGCCATGACCGGGTGCGGCATCTACAAGCCCTACACCCGTCCCGAGGTCACGACCGACGGTCTGTACGGCACGGCTGAAACCACCGATTCGGCCACCCTGGGCGACATCAGCTGGCAGGAGATGTTCACCGATCCGCAGCTGCAGACGCTCATCACGCGGGCTCTGGAGAACAATACCGACCTGCAATCGGCCGGCTGGCGTGTCAAGGAGGCCGAAGCCACGCTCAAATCAGCGCGGCTGGCCTACCTGCCGTCGTTCAACTTCGCCCCTCAGGGTTCGATGAGCAGCTTCGACGGCGCCACGCCGACGAAAACCTACTCGATCCCCGTGACGGCCAGCTGGCAGATCGACATCTTCAACAGCCTGACCAACGCCAAACGCAAGGCCAAGGCCCTCTATCTGCAAAGCAAGGAGTATGAACAGGCCGTCAAGACGCAGCTCATCGCCAACGTCGCCAACCTCTACTACACGCTGCTGATGCTCGACAGCCAGTACAACGTGACCGAGGAGACGGCCGCCAAGTGGCGTCAGAGCGTCGAAATGATGCGCGCCATGAAGGATGCCGGTCTGACCAACGAAGCCGGCGTGGCCCAGTACGAGGCCAACACGCTCTCGATCGAGGCCTCGCTGCACGATCTGGCCTACCAGCGCACGCAGAC
>CALUKH010000027.1 GCA_944321185.1 uncultured Alistipes sp.
ACATAGACAGTTTCAGGAAATTCGGTAAAACTAACACTGATAATCAATCAATTAAAATCAAAAGGCCATATCCCGCAGAGGCAGGAGCCTTTTTCATGCTCATCGGCGCCAACTGTGCCGCAACCGTTTTTCGATTCCGGGCGAAGCTTCGTGCGTTTGGAGTTCGAGCAGATCCTCCCACGCGTCATCCACCCATGCCACCCGACCGCGGCAACGCTTCAGCACCTCCATCGTCCAGATCCGCACGGCGATCTTCGTTTCGGGAGCCGCCGCCCATCCGGCCGCCGTCTCCGCAATCGCCTCCAGGCTCGGCGCACCGGGATCATAGCGCTTCAGAAGATCGGCCATGATCTTCGCGAAGAGCCGCCGAAGCCCCGGATGCTCACAGGCGGAGAATCCCCGACGGCAGAAATCCCCGGCACAGGGCAGAAATGCCGCCCGATCCGCAAAGTAGATCCGCTCCAGCACGCAGCCGCCGCGGAAAAGAATCCGCGCGCGATCCGCACCGGCGGGCCATCGCGACGGATCGGCAACCAACCGGTACAAGGTTTCGACCGACGCTTCGCGACGGATCCGGTCCGCAAGTCCATCGATCAAGCCTGCCGACCGGTTGCCGGACAATGCCCCGATCAGCTCCGTTTCGGTCATGGCAACAGCCGGGAGACACCCCCGTCAGAAGAGCCTCTTCTTCGAGGTCGTGACGACGAAATCCTTCAGATAGAAGGGTTCGAAGTAGGCGATATCCTCCGTATGCCCCGCATCGAGGGCCTGCTGTGCCAGCCGGGCCAGACCGCGTGCCGAGGGGGTCACCTCGACCAGTGTCGCACCCTTGAGCACCTCGGCGCACTTGCGGGCGCCGTTGCCGAAGATCACGAACGGTCGTCCGTCGCGGCGATACGCGGCGAAGCTCTCCTCCGTAATGACCTCGGCCGAGACCTCCGTCAGGGCCTCACCCTGCGTGTCGAAGACCTGGGCGTAGACCTCCATGCGGCGGGCATCGACCATCGGGCAGAGCCGTGCCTCATCCCAGTTGTCGACCGAGATGATCCCCGCCTCGTAATCCTCGCGCGCCACCTCGACCAGCGCATCCAGCGACCCGACGGCGACCAGCGGTTTCTGCAATCCATAGCAGAGCCCCTTGGCAAACGAAACGCCGATGCGCAGTCCGGTGTAGGATCCGGGCCCCTTGCCGACGGCCACGGCATCCAGATCATCGGGTGCTATGCCCGTTTCACGCAGCAGTTCGTCGACAAACACGCCGACCTTGCGGGCGTGGTCACGCCCCTCGTCGCTCTCGCGCAGCGACAGCAGCACCCCGTCGCGGGCGATACCTACGGAACAGATGTCCGTACCGGTTTCAATACACAGAATCAGTGACATATCTTTTTCATTTTATCCATTCTCCTTATCGAGTGCGGGGCCCCTGCACGGTCTGTCCGCCCCGTTATTTGCGGGCGCCGCCAATCACGCCGAAATGCTCCAGCGCCCGGCGAATACCATCCTCATCGACCGACGAGGTCACCCAATCGGCCGCCTCGAGCGCTTCGGCACAGCCGTTGCCCATGGCCACTCCGATGCCGGCCGCACGCAGCATCGGCACGTCATTGCCGCCGTCGCCGAAGGTCATGACCTCCGACATCGCATAGCCGAACCGCTCGGCCAGTTCGGCCACGCCGGTCGCCTTGTCGATTCCGCGCAGGTTCACGTCGGCAAAGATCGGGCACCAGCGGCTCGCCGACAGCATCGGAAGTGACGCCATCACGCGTTTTTCGAGTTCCGGATCGATGTAGAAGCACATCTGGCAGCAGTCGCCGCGATCGAACAACTGTCGCAGATCGACCGCCGGAGGCACCGGATGGGCAATCATCCGGGACAGCTCCTCGACCACGGGCGTCACACGGTTGACGAAAATTCCGTCGTTCAACTCCAGCGCCATCGGGAAATTCCACTTCTCGGAGAGCTCCAGCGCCCGCTCGAACGCCTCGCGCGGAATCGGGTGACGCGTCACCACCTCGCCGTCGTTCATCACGCATTCGCAACCGTTCAGCGCCACCACGCCGTCGTAGGGAATCTCCGAAAGCAGTTCGAGATCGGTCACGGCGCGTCCCGTCGCAATGAACAGACGCACCCCTGCATCGTGGGCCCGGCGCAGCGCCTCGACCGTCGAGGCCGGAACCGCATGGGTCCGGAAGCTGATGAGCGTTCCGTCGACATCCAGAAATACGGCCCGTATCATCGTCGGAAGTTTTTCATCGCCTTGTCCATTTCGCGGCGGGCATCGTTCTCCTTGAGGTATTCGCGCTTGTCGTACGACTTGCGGCCGCGCGCCAGGCCGACGACCACCTTCACCAGTCCGCGCTCGTTCAGGAACAGCCGCAGCCCGACGATCGTCAGGCCCCGGTCCTGCGAGGCGCGCTGCAGCTTCATCAGTTCGCGTCGGGTGAGCAGCAGCTTGCGGTCGCGGCGCGGAACGTGGTTGTTGCACGTGCCCCACGCATACTCGGCGATGTTGACGCCGCGGATCCACAGCTCCCCCTTGTCGAAATAGCAGAACGAATCCACCATCGAGACCTTGCCCGCACGGATCGACTTGATCTCGGTCCCGACGAGCACGATGCCCGCAACGAACTCTTCGAGAATCTCATAGTCGAACGTCGCGCGCTTGTTCCGGATATTTATCTTCTTCTGTTCACTCATATACTCAAATACGGCATACAAATTGCGAAAAACCTTCGCGGGGGTGGGTATCGGTCAAGGTAACCAATTCTTTTATCTTTGATATGTTTTACACATCTTTCTGTTTATTTTCTGTTTGCACACGGTATGCGCAGTGATGCGTGTACAACCCGAAGCCCGCCCCCTTTTTTCATAAAATCAATCGCTTGAGTTTGTTGGCCATCGTGACCTTCACGTGGTTGTAGTTGTTCATCCGCTGGAGGATGTCGTTCATCTCCGCCTCGGGGAGGGTCTCGTCTTCGAGTCGGTCCGAGAGCTCCTTGATGAGCGCCTCGACGACCTTCGACTTGTAGAGCGTCACGGCCTTCGGCACCCCTGCGGCCAGCATCTCGGCCTCGCTCTCGACGTGGATCTCCTTGCGCCGCCACAGCTCGCTGGGGACGTAGTTGTCGTCCGACGTGAGGATATCCACCGCGGCCGAGCAGACCGCCGGATCGATATGGTTCAGGAAGATGTGCGCCGGCACCTCGACTCCCGTCCCGAGCTGCTCCCACTGTTCGCGATAGACGGCCATGATCTTGGCGTAGACCGGATTGCGGAAGGTGATCTGGTCATCGCTCAACTCGGAGAAGATCACCTCGGCGACGTTGCACGCCACCATCGTCCGTCCCTCCTTGAAGTCGAACGAGCAGTGGCCGTACTTGAGCAGATACTTGACGATCTCACGCTCCAGCGCCTCGAAACTGCTCCCGGCCTCGACCTTCTGCACGTACTCCGCTTCGGGGCGCGCCTGGGGTTGAGCCGTCTCACGCTGCCGCGCCGCGGCCTGACGCCGCAGGAAATCGTCCGTCTCGCGGTCGCCCGACGAAGTGAGCCGTTTGCGGGCCACCTCGCCGATGAGGATCTGCTCGTCGATGTCCATGATCCGCCCGCACTCCTTGATGTAGACCGACCGCTGGATCGGATCGGGAATCTGTGCGATCGACTGCACCATGTCGCCGATCAGCGCCGCCTTGCGGATCGGATCGCCCTTGGCATCCTCAAGCAGCAGCCGGGCCTTGAATTCGAGGAAATCCTGCTCGTTGGTGCGGATGTACTCCTGCACCTCGGCGGCGGTGTGGCTGCGGGCGAACGAATCGGGGTCCTCGGGTTCGGGCAGCAGCACCACCCGTACGTTCATTCCCTCCTTGAGGATCATGTCGATCCCGCGCAGCGAGGCGTGGATGCCGGCCGAATCGCCGTCGTAGATCACCGTGATGTTCTTCGTAAAGCGCCCCAGGAGGCGGATCTGCTCCGTGGTGAGCGACGTGCCGGACGAGGCCACCACATTCTCGATGCCGGCCTGGTGCATCGAGATCACGTCGAGATAGCCCTCGACCATGATGGCGAAGTTCTGCTGCTGGATGGCCTTCTTGGCGAAGTACAGTCCGTAGAGTTCGCGTTTCTTGCTGTAGATCTCGCTCTCGGGCGAATTCTGGTACTTGGCCACCTGCTTGTCGGTGCGGAGCGTGCGGCCGCCGAAGGCCACGATGCGGCCCGAGATGTTGTGTACGGGGAAGATCACCCGGTCGCGGAAACGGTCGTAGAGCGAGCCGTCGCTCTCGCGTGCCAGCGAAAGGCCCGTCGAGAGGAGGAACTCCCGCTTGTAGCCGGCCGCCAGCGCATCCTTCGACATGCGGTCGCCCTTCGAGGGGCAGAATCCGAGGCCGAACTTCTTGATCGTGGCGTCGGTCAGGCCGCGTTTCTGGCGGAAGTACGACAGCCCGACGTTGATCCCTTCGGAATCGCGGTGGAGGTAGTTGGCGAAGTACTCGGCGGCCCAGCCGTTGAGCACGAACATCGATTCGCGGTCGTCGTTGCGGCGGGCCTCCTCCTCGGTCATGGCCTCCTCGTGGACCTCGATGCCGTAGCGTTTGGCCACCATCTTCAGCGCCTCGGGGTAGCTTACCCGCTCCTGCTCCATGACGAAGGTAACGGCGTTGCCGCCCTTGCCGCAGCCGAAACACTTGAAGACCCCCTTCGAGGGAGAAACGACGAACGACGGCGTCTTCTCGTTGTGGAACGGACAGCACGCCACGTAGTTCACGCCCTTGCGTTTGAGCGTGACATAGTCGCTGACAATATCCACGATATTGGCGGCGTCGAAGATGCGGTCTACCGTTTCCCTGTCGATCATAGCCCACAAAGGTACGAATAATCGGCCGAAAGCGTAGCGATTGCGAATTAAATTTTGCACCTCCCCTTCCGCTCCCTTTACGCACCGCCGGCTCCCGCCTCCGCCGGCTGCCGCTCCGAAAACCCGCCGCCGAACAGGATCCCGTCCACAAAAGCGCTCGGCAGAGACGAACTTTCGGCATTTATCACTACCTTTGCAACATGGACTTCAAACTCGTATCGGACTACGCCCCGATGGGCGACCAGCCGGAAGCGATCGATCAACTGGTCGGCGCCATCCGCCACGGCTCGAAACACAACGTCCTGCTGGGCGTCACGGGTTCGGGCAAGACCTTCACCGTGGCCAACGTCATCGCACAACTGAACCGCCCGACCCTCGTCCTGAGCCACAACAAGACCCTCGCGGCACAGCTCTACGGCGAATTCCGCAACTTCTTCCCCGAAAACGCCGTCGAATACTTCGTCTCCTACTACGACTACTACCAGCCCGAAGCCTACCTCCCCTCGTCGGACACCTACATCGAGAAGGATCTCTCGATCAATGCCGACATCGAGAAGATGCGTCTGCAGACCGTCGCCACGTTGCTCTCGGGACGTCGCGACGTGGTGGTCGTCTCGAGTGTCTCGTGCCTCTACGGCGCGGGCAATCCGGCCGATTTCCACGCTACGGCCATCCACATCGAGGTGGGACAGGTCGTCAGCTACAAGCATTTCCTCTACAAGCTGGTCGAGGCGCTCTACACCCGCACGGAACGCGATCTGGAACCCGCCACGTTCCGCGTCAACGGCGATACGGTCGACATCATGGCGGCCTTCGGCGAATTCGGCAACCAGTGCTTCCGGGTGATGTTCTTCGACAACGAGATCGAGGCCATCCAGTCCATTGACCCCGTCACGGGCCAGCGCATCCAGACGCTCGACTCGCTGACGCTCTACCCCACGAACCTCTTCGTGACGACCAAGGAGCGCATCAATACCGCCGTGCAGCAGATCTACCTCGACCTGGGCAAACAGATCGAATTCTTCGAGAGCCAGGGACGCATGGTCGAGGCGCAGCGCATCAAGCAGCGCGTGGAGTATGACCTGGAGATGATCAAGGAGCTGGGCTACTGTCCCGGTATCGAGAACTACTCGCGCTACTTCGACGGTCGCGCCGCCGGGACACGCCCCTTCTGTCTGCTGGACTACTTCCCGAAGGACTACCTGATGGTCATCGACGAGAGCCACGTCACCCTGCCGCAGGTCCACGCCATGTACGGCGGCGACCGCGCCCGCAAGGAGAATCTCGTCGAGTACGGCTTCCGCCTCCCGGCCGCCAGGGACAACCGCCCGTTGACCTTCGCCGAATTCGAACAGCTGCAGGGTACGACGATCTACGTCAGCGCCACACCCGCCGACTGGGAGTTGATGAAGAGCGAAGGGGTGATTGCCGAACAGCTGATCCGACCCACGGGGCTGGTCGATCCGCCGCTGGAGGTGCGCGTGACGCTCAACCAGATCGACGACCTGATCGAGGAGATCGACAAACGCGTCAAGAACGACGACAAGATACTCGTGACGACCATCACCAAACGCATGGCCGAGGAGCTCTCGAAATATTTCGACCGCGTGGGGGTCCGCAACCGCTACATCCATTCGGATGTCGACACGCTCGAACGCATTCAGATTCTGGAGGATCTGCGCAACGGGCTGTTCGACGTGCTGGTGGGCGTCAACCTGCTGCGCGAGGGGTTGGACCTGCCGGAGGTGGCGCTGGTGGCGATTCTCGATGCCGACAAGGAGGGGTTCCTGCGCAACGTGCGGTCGCTCACGCAGATTGCCGGACGTGCCGCCCGCCACTCGCAGGGCAACGTCATCCTCTACGCCGACACCTGCACCGAATCGATGCGCTATGCCATCGAGCAGAGCAACCGCCGCCGCGAAAAGCAGGTCCGCTTCAACATGGAGCATGAGATGCTGCCGCGCCGTGCCCAGAAGAGCGGCTCGGGACAGAGTGCCCTGCTGGCCGGACGCGAAACCGCGGAAGGCAGCGTGCCGGTGGCCTACCCCATCACGGAGGACCACTACGCCGCAGCCTCCGACGTGCGGAAAGAGTACGCGGCCGGCACTCCGGCCGTAGCTCTGGGCGAGAACCTCGACGAGTTGATCAACCGCGCCCGCGAGGACATGGAACGGGCCGCCAAGTCACTGGATTTCCTGGCCGCGGCCAAGTTCCGCGACCGGATGTACGAACTGCAGAAACTGCGCGAGGAGAACCGGCACCGATAGGCCGCCGCCGGAGACATTGCCGCCGGACAGCCTTTCAACCCCATTCCGACAAACCCGAACCCAACCAGATACCCCCCCCACCGATGAAACGCTGCAAAATCACCATTCTGAAACGCATGCTCAACGAGGATCTCGCCCGCGAGTATGCCGGACCGAACTTCACCCGCTGTCCGATGATGCGCGAAGGTCAGGTATTCTATGCCGACTACGCCAAACCCGAAGGCTTCTGCGACGAGGCCTGGAAGGCCATCTATCAATATGTCTTTGCCCTGGCGCACGGCGCCGGAACCTTCTACTACGGCGACTGGATCACGAAGGAAGGCGTGGCCATCTGCTCCTGCAACGACGGGCTGCGTCCGGTCATCATGAAGATCGAACGGACCGACGAGGAGTCGGAGATCGACTACGAACCGATCCCCTGACCGAACGGCACGCCTCTCTGCGCAACGCGCGTCAAGGCCTGGTCTCGGCGTGACGGAAGGTGAAGTACTTGGCCGCCAGGAAGCTGTAAACGGTTGTCACGAGCGTGGTGACCACCTTCGACGGCGTGGGCCAGAGTCCGCACACCTCGACAAAGAATTTCAACCCGGCATAGGTCAGCAGAATCGACCCGACAATCGACAGCAGATAGCGGAACAACTGTGTCCCGGCCCTCACGGGCGACCGGCGGAAAGCCACATGACGGTTGAGCCAGAATCCCACGAAAAAGGTGCACGGAAAGACCAAAATCATCGCCGCAATGTGGGGCGACACGACGACGAATCCCAAATCAAAATAGCGGTATCCGACCAGGAAATTGTAGAGCAACGAGTAGCAGACCGGGTCGAAAATCAGGTAGGTGAAGCCTCCGCAAACGGCGTAATGGAAGACCTGCCGGGGCAGGATGGCCGCAACGGGACGGATATAGAAGCGGTCGATACCGCGTATGATCAACTCCGAAAGGCGCATCAACGGGCGGTATAGGTCCACATGTCGGGGAAACGCTCGGCGTGCGCACGGATGAAGAGCCGGCATGCCTCGGCATCATCCGACTCGAAGGGCGAGAGCATGAATTTCGATCCGAAACGATAGACGCCGCACGTGATGGCCGGTTCTTTCGACGAGGCGGCATGGGCGGCCTTGCGGGCATTCTTCTCCGTACTGAAGACCCCCATCACGACGTAATTGCGACCCGAAACCAGGCTCGAAGCACCCGCTTCGAATGCCGGATCAGTCGGGTGTGCAGCCGGCGTTACGGGGGCCGACGACGTGGTTGCAACGCCTCCCGATGTGGCTGCGGAGTTTGTTGCGGAGGTCTGTCCGCCGGTTGCGGCGGAGGGTTGCATCCGCTCCGGGGCCGACGGCTCCTCCGCGGTTTGGGCAAGAGGATCATCTGACGGTGCGGCAACCCCTTCGGCCAGCGAATCGGTCGTCAGGGATTCGGGTGCCGACTGCGGCATCGGTTCCGAACGTTCGGCGACAACCGTCTGCATCTCTTCGCGCAGGGGCCGCTCACTGAACCACCACCAGGCCGTGAAGCCCACGACGCAGACCACGGCCGCAACGCCGATCCACAACACGGCATCGAAACGTCGCGGAGCACGCACACGCACCGGTTCGTGACCCTGCGGATTGAGCCGACGGTCGAACGCCTCGTCGAGTTTGAAATCCTTGAAGCGCAGCACACCGATTCCGACAATGGTCAGCGTATCCTCCTCGCGGACCTGCGACAGCCAGCGGTCATAGACCTTCCGCGCCTCGGGCAGCGGATCGGCAGGTTTCTCGCCATTGACACGCAATACGCGGGCGATCTCGTCGATGAGCGAGGTGCCGCGCTCCTGCGACGTGAACTGCACCGTCCGGAAGGGCGGCACGACATGCCGGCGGTCGATGCGCCGGGCGGGCTGCCGTTCGACATACAGCGAACCCACTCCCGGCAGGTAGAGGGTCCCTCCACCAGCCAGCAGATTACCGACGAGTTTGGCGACCTGTTCGGTCATCGGATTGGCGTTCATTTCATCTTCTTTTTATTATGCACCCGCTTCGTGGCGGCGGCCGACACAACGTGTTGTTTCGGCATTTCGGCCGTCACGGCCGGGGTTTTGGCGCCCCGCCAGATCATATAGATGCCCAGCAGAATGAAGGGGATGCTCAACCACTGTCCCATGTCGAGGGCCCAGCCGATTTCGAACGACTCCTGCTCGGTCTTGATGAATTCGAGGAAGAAGCGCGTCAGGAAGACGCCGATCAGGCCGATTCCGAACAGCACGCCCGGATGACGACGGGCCATGTCCTTGCGGTAATAGAGCCAGACGAGGACGAGGAAGGTCGCCACGTAGCAAAGCGCCTCGTAAATCTGTGTGGGGTGCACGGCCGCCGGAGCGTACTCGGTCACCCACTTGTGCGAACGGACAAACTCGAAGCCCCACGGCAGCGTGGTGGCCCGTCCGAAGATCTCCGAATTGAAGAGGTTGCCCATGCGGACGATCGCACCGCCGATTCCGACCGGAATCATGATGCGGTCGAGCGACCAGACATACGGCAGGTGGTTTTTGCGCGAAAACAGCCACAGTCCGATCAGCAGACCGATGGCGGCTCCGTGGCTGGCCATGCCGCCGTCACGGAATCCCGTGATGATGGTCCACGGCCGGGAGAGGTACTCCACCGGATCGTAGAAGAGGCAGTGGCCGAGGCGAGCGCCGAGGATCGTGGCGATTGTACCGTAGATGAAGATCGACTCGGAGACCTTCGACGGAAGACCTTCGCGTTTGCAGAAGTTGTCGAAGAATTTGGCACCGATCAGAATCGCCAGCGCCCACATCAGTCCATAGTAACGGATATCGAACGTTCCGATCCGGAACAGCACCGGATCGAAATCCCATACGATCGAAAGAGGTTGTATCATCAAAGGTATCTGTAACATCTATTCAAGTCTTGTTTAATTCATCGGCTCCGTCCACCGGGAAAAGGTTGTACAAAACAACTCAAATACCGTCGTCGTGATCGTCCGCTTCCTGTCGATTCTCCCGGTCCCAGTCTTCCAAGCCTCAGTCTTCCAGGGCCAAGTCCTCCCGGGCCCAAGTTCTCTCAGCCCAAATTCACTCGGTTCAATGCTCCCGGCTCCGGTCATCCCGGTCCGATTCTCCCGGTCCCGGTCATCCCTGTTCAACGCTCCCGGCTCCGGTCCACATGTTCCAGGATCCAGTCCACATTACTGCTCGATTCTCCCGGCCCAAGTTCACTCGGCCCAACTCTCCCGGCCCAATTCTCCCGGCCCCCGGCTACTTGATGTCCTGGAGGTTGACCTTCTTGAGCGTGAAGGAGAAGGTACTGCCTACGCCCAGCTCGCTGCGTACGGTGATTCGCTCGCCGTGCGCCTCGATGATGTGCTTGACAATGGCCAGACCGAGGCCCGTACCGCCCTGTTCGCGCGAACGACCCTTGTCCGTGCGGTAGAAACGCTCGAAGACACGCGGCAGGTCCTCCTTGCCGATGCCCAGACCGTTGTCCTCGACCTCGATCAGAATCTTGTCCAGCAGATCGCGGAAATGGATGCGCGTCTGTCCGCCCTCCTTGCCGTAACGGATCGAATTGATGATCAGATTGACGAACACCTGGCCGATGTAGTGTTTGTCGGCCAGCACCCAGAAGGGCGACGGCAGATTGTCGGCCCCCTTGACCGTGATCTTGATCCCCTTCTTGTCGGCCTCGATCTCGGCCTGCTCGGCGATCTCCTTGGCCAGCGCCACCACGTCGAACTTCTCCATGTTGAGCTTGTTCATGCTGCTCTCGAGTTTCGAGATCGTATCGAGGTCGTTGACGATATTGATGAGGCGGTCGATGCTCTTTTCGGCGCGTTCGAGGTATTTGCGGTTGATCAGTTCGTCCTCCAGACCGCCGTCGAGCAGCGTCGAGATATAGCCCTGCACGTTGAAAATCGGCGTCTTCAACTCATGGGCCACATTTCCCAGATACTGCTTGCGGAACTGTTCGGCCTCCTTCAGGCGGGCGATCTCCTTGTCGTTGGTATCGGCCCAGGCCGTGAGTTCCTCGCCGATGTTCTCGACCTTCTTGTCCTGCAGTTCGGAGAAGATCTCCCGAGTGTGGACGTCGCGCGAAAGGACGATCGAATAGATCGGTTTGAGCTTGTAGGCCACATACTTGCGGATGAGAAACAGCGCCACGAATGCCACCACGGCAAACGTGACGAGTACGGCAACAACCGCCGCAAGCCAATGCACCGAATATCCGTTCGCATGGACGACGGTAATCAGAACGGCGACAATGACCGCCGCCAGCAGCCCGATCCAGGCCGACGTCGCCTCCTTGGTTTTAATGCGTATCATGTAGGTCCTCCTTTATTTCATGTAGCTTTGCATCAGTCGGGCGATGTACTTGCCGATGATGTCGAATTCGAGATTGACGACCGATCCCACGTCGATATGGCAGAAATTCGTATGCTCGAACGTATAGGGAATGATGGCCACACGGAAGCTGTCGGGCGTCGGGTCGCAGACCGTCAGGCTCACGCCGTTGACCGTGACCGACCCCTTCTCCACGGTGCAGAGGCCTCCGCCGCGCGGTTCATACTTGAACGTGAAGTACCAGCTGCCGTCGGCATCCTCCTTGGCCGTGCAGACGGCCGTCTGGTCGACGTGTCCCTGGACGATGTGGCCGTCGAGCAGCGCATCGGGCTTCATCGAGCGCTCGAGGTTGACCCAATCGCCCACGCGGAGCAGTCCGAGATTGCTCCGGTCGAGGGTCTCCTTCATGGCCGTGACGGTATAGGTATCCCCGGCGATGTCCACAACTGTCAAACATACGCCGTTATGTGCTATGCTCTGGTCGATTTTCAGCTCCCTGCAGAAATCCGCACGGAGGGTAAAATCCTTGTTCTGACGGTCTTCGCGGATGGCAACCACTTCCGCCATCCCTTCGACAATACCTGAAAACATACGATCAACTGTTGATTATCAATTTGCCCTTTACCTTGTAGACCGAGACTATGTCGTTGACATCCAGCAGAATGTCGTCATAATGCTCCCGGTCGCCGGCCACCAGGCGGACTTTGCCCTCCTCCTCGGCGGACCGAACTATGCGCAAAGTTACAATTTTTCGGCTGACAATCACATATTCTTCACCAGGAATTATTGCATCCTTGTCGACGGCCTTGAGCAGGATGACCGTTCCGGCCGGGATGCAGGCCCCCATGGCGCGGCCCGAATAGGGCATCGCCAGATCGCACTCCCCGACGGGCGGAACGATCAGATTGCACTGGGGCTCAAGATGGTCGAGATGGGTGATTCCCTGCTCCACATCGACGTCGTAATAGGGAATCTGCGGCCCGCGAAGCCGTTCGTCGGCAAACATCTGACCCTCGCCGGTCAGCAGCCAAAGTTTGTCAATCTGCGGAAATTTGGCGACGATACGGTCTGCCACATCGAGCGATATGCCGTTGTTGCCACGTTTGATCTGATAGAGATTCTCGCCTCGTGCCAGGCCGATATAACGTGCAAAATAGTTGGTCGACATGTTCGCCCACTTAATCACCGCCTCAATCCTAAGCCAATTATTCTGCTTTTCTCGCATTTTTTTTCGTGAATTTAATTTTTTTTGTATCTTTGCAGTCCCGGTCCCGTAGTTCAATGGATAGAATACAAGATTCCGGTTCTTACGATATGGGTTCGATTCCCGTCGGGACTACCAGGCACAGACATGGATCTTCCGGTCTGTGCTTTTTTGTTGCCTGCATACTGTCTCTTTATCTCTCTGTTTCAATAGGTATCAAAGGTTGTTTCCCTCTACAAAAGTAATAACAAATTTCTTACCAACAATAAAAAATAGCATATTTGATCGCATAAATAGCACATTCAAGCGCGTGCGGCGAAGCGATCAATTGCGTTGTTCCCCTATAACGGAATTTGCACATCATCCATATATCCGTGCGAAGACAAGTTGTAGAAAAAACACACAAGTTGCCCCTTCCGACACACCTCGTCTGCATCCACCGGGGAGCGTTCAACGTCCCGGGCCTCCGCCCCGACGGTCACGGCACATCCGCCCGAAAGGTGCGGCATGGGCACCTGCGGGCATACGAACCGGAGCGGGGAGTGTCAAAACAACACCCGTACTCCCAAACGCAGCGTCAGGCTCAACGGAGCATCGGATCGCGACGTACGCAACTGCGTATCGGTGAGATAATACGAGACTTCAGGTTCGAAATAGAGGCCGACCTGATCGACCAGGCGATACTGCACACCGAGGGCCGCCGCTACGGACCATTGCAGGGTTCCCTCGTCGAGCGTCTCGCTGCCGAACTTGGCCGAGATGCACTTCTCGACCATTCCGCCGGCTCCGACGTAGGAGGAAAAACGGTCCTGCTCGACAAACTGCCAGTTCATCCGCAGGGGGATCCCGATGAAGTGGAGCTTCTGGCTGACATCCTCCGACGAGTAGCGCAGCCGCACGTCCGACCACAACAGCGTATAGACCACACCGCTTTCGAGCGACAAGTCGTAGGGGAACTCCCGACGGACGGTGAAGCCGAAACTCAGGGGCAGATGGTGGCGGAACGAGCTCTGGTCGTAATCGCGCCGCACCATGGGCGAGAAGTTGTTGCCGTTGCCGACGATCGAGACCACCTCGTTGGACGTGACGGAATAGCTGCGCAGGGGGGTATTCCCCATGGCGGAGCTGCCCGTCATTCCGCCGCCGGCAAAGAGCGCCAGCGAGGTTCGTTCCGAAGGATTGCTGCCGGCTGACGGATCCGCAAAGGGATCGTCCGACAGGATGGCGCGTCGGGCCGCCGTACGGCTCGTTCCGGAGGCCTGTTTTGCTCGGCGAACCGTTCGGTCGGGTTGTGTTCCACGGGTTGCCGTCCCGTCACGGTCGGATTGCGCGGCCGAAGCAGCCTTCTCGTCACGGTCGGATTGCGCCGCACGAGTTGTGGCATTCACGGCCCCGCCACGGGAAGGATCCGGTTGTGCATTCGACGACCGGTCGTTCGAGACGGACCCGGGAATCGGCTCCGAACTCACCCCATGCGGCGTCACCTGAGCCATCATCTCCGTCCGGGATTCCGTTCCGTCGTCTCCCGTCGGAGTTTGCGACCAGCCGGATGCTTCGGCCAGCCGTTCGCGCAACGACGATTCTGCGGATCCATCCCCCCGTTGCCCCGTTTGAAGGGCCGACATCCGGATCCCATCCGCCGTCGGTTCGGGCATCTTCCGCGCCGCATCCGCCGATGCGTTTACCGCTGTCCCGACGATCGGTTGTCGTGCCGTCTCCTGTCCGGCCGCCGGCTCCGTACCGAAAGTCCGGCCGGTCGCCGAATCGCCCGCCTCCGTCACCGTGGCGAGGACCGGCTCCTGATTACCCCCCAACTCCGGCTCGGCCCGCCACAAAAGCTCGCCGCCGACAATCCCCAGCAGGAGGACGGCTGCCGCCGCGGCAATCCGCGGTCCGTAAATCCGCCATCCGGTCCGACGGGAGGCCGAAGCGTGCGATTCCAGCACGTGCGGCGACGCCCCGGCAGCCTTCGGATCCAGGGTGTCGAGTTCGCGCTGCAGCCGTTCCCAACCCCCTTCGGAGGGTCGGACTTCGGCATCGCGCAGGGCGCTCCGCACCTCATCGGTCCAATCGGTATGTGTTTTCATCTTCATCAATGCGTCTCCAAATAAGCCTTGATCCGGCGAGCCAGCAGCCCCCGGGCCCGGAACAACTGCGACGAGGAGCTCTTCTCGTTGATCCCCAGCATGCGGGCAATCTCGCGATGCGACAGCCCCTCGATGCAATAGAGGTTGAACACCGCGCGGTAGCCGTCCGGCAACTCCGCCACGAAGCGCATCAGCACCTCGCGCGGCACCCGTGCCACCTCCGCCGCATCGGGTTCCGCAAGCGTGGCGGCGACCCGTCGCTCGTCGAGCTCGACCACGCCCAGGCGGTTGCGCGAACGGAGCCATTCGAGTGCCACGTTCACCGTGATGCGCTCGATCCAAGCCCGCAGCGACCCCGCCCCGCGGTACGTGAAGCGGTCGAATGCCCCGTAGATCTTCAGGAAGGCATCGTGCATGAGATCCTCGGCCGTCGCGCGGTCGCCCACGTAGCGCACGCAGATGGCCAGCAATCGTCCGGCATAGCGCTCATAGAGCTCCCTGCGGGCCGTGTTGTCCCCCTTGCGGCACCCCTCGGCCAGTATCTGATCCTCCATCTGCATCGGTCGTTCCACCTTTCTAAATGCGCTCCCCGGGGAAAGACTGCACCGGAAAGAAAATTTTTTCTCCGGCATGCAGTATTCGTCCGCTCCCGCGTTTTAACTGCGAAAGGTAACACAAAATACGGAGATTATGAAAAAATTCAGTTTATTCCTGCTGGGGGCGATGGCCATGCTGGGGCTGGCCTCCTGCAACGATGACGATGGAGACTATCCGACCAGCACGCCGCTCATCACGACGGTCTGCCCGCTCGACGGCGGCGACTACTACTTCCAGCGCGACAACGGCGACAAGCTCTACCCGAGCGACAAGACCCGTGTGCCGGGCTACAAGCCCGATCCCGAGCGTTCACGGCGCGCCATCATCTGGTTCTCGCTGCTCGACCAGACCATTCCGGGCTATCGCTACAACATCGCCCTCTACGCCGTGAACGAGATCTACACCGGTACGTCCGAAGTGGTCGACAATACGGCCCGCCTCGAGGAGCTGGGCGATGCCAAGACGGGGTATCAGCTCACGACCTTCAACCTGTCGCGGGAGTGGCTGACCTTCTGCGCCCTCTATTCGTGCAATCTCAACTCGAAGCACACCTTCACGCTGGCCGTCGACAAGACCGGCACCACCGAATTCCAGGAGAGTGAGGAGGGATATCTCGACGTGGTGGTGCTGCACGACGACGGGGATGACACGCACGGTCCCGACTGCGGATTCTACATCTCGTTCGACCTGACGCCGCTGGCCGCCGAACTCGAGGGCAAAAAGGGCATCAACCTGCTGATCCCGACCCGCGAAAACGGTAACCGCGAACTGAAACTCAACCTGCCCGCGGAGAAGTAGCCACTCCGCAGAGGCAGTCGATCCGGCCCGCAACCCGCCACCTGGGATGCGGGCCGGATTTTTTGCAGGCCCACCCCTCGCGGATTCGCCCAAAAAACGTATCTTTGCGCCATGTCCATCGTACGCAACACCGAAAGCGATCTCGATTTCGAGAACAAGATCCGTCCGCAGGAGCTGGAAAACTTCTCCGGACAGGACAAAATCGTAGACAATCTGCGGGTCTTCATCAAGGCGGCGCTCATGCGCGGCGACTCGCTCGACCACGTCCTGCTGCACGGACCTCCGGGTCTGGGCAAGACGACACTGGCCAACATCATTGCCCATGAAATGGGCGCCCAGCTGCGCGTGACGTCGGGTCCCGTGCTCGACAAGCCGGGCGACCTGGCCGGCCTGCTCACGAACCTCAACCCGGGCGACGTCCTTTTCATCGACGAAATCCACCGTCTGAGCCCCATCGTCGAGGAGTACCTCTACTCGGCCATGGAGGACTTCAAGATCGACATCGTGCTGGACAAGGGCCCCTCGGCCCGCTCGATCCAGATCGAACTGGCCCCCTTCACCCTGATCGGCGCCACGACGCGCAGCGGCCTGCTGACCTCGCCGCTGCGGGCGCGGTTCGGCATCCAGTGCCACCTGGAGTACTACGACGCTCCGGTGCTGGCCGGCATCGTGCGCCGTTCGGCACGGATTCTCGACGTCTCGATCGATGATGACGCCGCCAGCGAGGTAGCCCTGCGTTCGCGCGGCACGCCGCGTATCGCCAACGCCCTGCTGCGCCGCGTGAGGGACTTCGCCATGGTCAAGGGCGAGGGCCACATCGATCTGGAGATCACACGCATCGCCCTCTCGGCGCTGAACATCGATTCGCGGGGGCTGGACCAGATGGACAACAAGATCCTGGGAACGATCATCGAGAAGTTCAACGGCGGTCCCGTGGGTCTGAACACCGTGGCTACGGCCGTCGGCGAGGAGGCCGGCACGATCGAGGAGGTCTACGAACCGTTCCTCATCAAGGAGGGCTTCCTCAAACGCACGCCCCGGGGCCGCGAGGCAACGCCGCTGGCGTGGGAGCATCTGGGCTTCACACCGCCCGGAAGCGGTACGCCAAGCCTCTTCTGACCCGGGGCCGGAAGAGAGAGACGTGGAGGAGGGAGAGGCCCGAAGAGAGGCTGGGAGAGAGACGGCGAGGAGGGATAAGGTGAGATGAGAAAAGGAGAGAGAGGTTGCGTGGCCCCACCCCGAACATCACAAAAAAACGACAACACAAACCCATCAAAACCATGCATACTCCATTTTTTCGATCGGCGGCGCACTTGACAGTGGCGCTGTTTCTGTTGCTTTCGAGCGTCGGATGCGCCCCGAAGGTCTACACCATGCTTCAGAAGAGCTACCCGGCCCGCCCGGCAGGCTCCGACGTACAGGTTTTCTACCTGAACGATTCGGTGCCGAGCGACGTCGAGGTGCTGGGCCGTGTCGAGGTCCGCGACGAAGGTACGGCAACCAACTGCGGCTATACGAGCGTCGTACAGCTGGCCAAGGAGGCCACCAACCGTGCCGGAGGTGACGGTCTGCACATCACCTGGCACCTGATCCCCTCGCTGCGCAACGGCTCGTGCCACCAGATTGCCGGCGACATGCTGCGCCTGGGCGACTCGGCCCGCCGCTTCGTCACCACCCCCTACGAAACCTCAACGGCCGCACGCAGTTCGTCGATCGCATCGGGCACCGTCGCACAGCCTCAAATCCCGACCCCGGACCTCACCCCGGAACGGATGCCCTTCACCGTGGCGGTAAATGCCGGATACGGAAGGGTCATCAGCCGGATGGAGATGATGGACGGCATGAGCGGCAATCCACGCAACGGATTGAACATCAACGCGGTCATGCAATGGACCTCGCGGATAGGAATGGGCGCCGGACTGCGCTACTCGGGCTATTTCTCCGGAACGGATTACGGCCAGTACCCCCTCCAAGACGAACGTCTCAAACTCCACGTCCACTACATCGCTCCGGAACTCGTCCTGCGCCAGCAGGCCGGCAAACGGTGGGATTTCCATGAAACGATCGGTTTCGGATACGCCACCTACGGGGAATCGATACGTGGAATCACGGCGAGCATCAACGGCTTCGGCACACACGTCAACATCGGGGCCGATTACCGGCTTTCAAAACACATCGCCCTGGGACTGGCCGTGGCTACCATCCGAACCGTCTATCCGAATCAGGAGATCATTGTCGTTGACGACAATACCACGGCCGGCATCACCCTCCTGACGATCAGCGGCGGCCTGCGGATCCTCTTCTGACCCGGCTGCCGGCCAGTCCCGGTCTCCCGCACTCCAACCCCGACAGCGCCCCAGCCATGAACCCGCGACAAACGATCTGCCGCGCATCGGCATCGCAATCATAGCCGGACTGCTCGGGCTCTTTGCCCCGGTCTCACTGCAGAGCGCGACGCCCGCCAACAGGCCGGCCGACGGTGGATCTTCCGCGAAGCCGTCGGCGTGGGTTACGGACGCTACTCACGCAGCTACGGACAAACTCGCGCCAGCCGCGGCGGCCCGGGGCTTCATGAACGCGTCTCGGTCGAATGCATAATAACCCGCTGGCTGGGACTTTCGGCCGAAATCGGAGGCCAATGGCTTCTGGTCGGCGCCCCGACGTGGACGACGGTGCTGAACTCAATCTGGGCGGGGTACTTACCTTCCACGCCGGCGGCGGTGTACACTTTTATTTCTAAAAAAATTAACAAAGAATCTAAAATATTTACTTTTGTCAAGATAATTACCTATATTTGCCGTTACACCTTTGGAAACAGTATGAATTTCGCAAAAACGGCAAACTGATGGATACCAAATCGAAACTCGACGAAGCGGCGCTGCGCTACCACAGCGAGGGTCAACCCGGCAAAATCGGCGTCGTACCCACCAAACCCTATCAAACCCCCTACGATCTGTCGCTGGCCTACTCACCGGGCGTGGCGGCCCCCTCACGCGCCATCGCGGCAAACCCCGACGACGTATATACCTACACGGGCAAAGGCAACCTCGTGGCCGTGATCTCGAACGGTACGGCCGTGCTGGGGCTCGGCAACATCGGCCCGCTGGCCGCCAAACCCGTCATGGAGGGCAAAAGCATGCTCTTCAAGACCTACGCCGGCATCGATGCCTTCGACATCGAGGTCGATGCCACCGATCCCGAAGCCTTCATCCAGGCGGTGAAGGCCATCGCCCCGACCTTCGGAGGCATCAACCTCGAGGACATCAAGGCTCCGGAGTGCTTCGAAATCGAAACCCGTCTGCGTGATGAACTCGACATCCCGCTGATGCACGACGATCAGCACGGTACGGCCATCATCTCGTCGGCCGCCCTGATCAACGGAGCCCGGATCGCCGGCAAGGAGCTGACGCAGCTGCACGTGGTGGTCAACGGCGCGGGTGCCGCCGCCATCGCCTGTGCCAAGCTCTTCGTGGCACTGGGCGTGCGCCACGAAAACGTCATCCTCTGCGACAGCCACGGCGTGGTGACCATCTACCGCGAAGATATCAACCGCATGAAGCGCGAATTCGCCACCACGCGCAAGATCTCGACCCTGGCCGAGGCCGTCGAGGGGGCCGACGTCTTCCTGGGCGTCTCGAAAGCCGATACGCTCAAACCCGAAATGCTGCGCACGATGGCCGAGAACCCGATCGTCATGGCACTGGCCAATCCCGATCCGGAGATCGCCTACGAAACGGCCATGGCCTCGCGTCCGGACATTATCTTCGCCACGGGTCGGTCGGACTATCCGAATCAGGTGAACAACGTGCTGGGATTCCCCTATATCTTCCGCGGAGCCCTCGACGTGCGGGCCACGAAGATCAACGAAGCCATGAAACTCGCCGCGGCGCATGCCCTGGCCGATCTGACCCGCGAAGAGGTGCCGGCCTCGGTCCTCAAGGCCTACGGCGTGGAGAAGATGGAATTCGGACGCAGCTATCTGATTCCCAAACCGCTGGATCCGCGACTGCTGCCGCGCATTTCGACGGCCGTGGCGCGTGCCGCCGTCGAATCGGGCGTTGCCCGCCGGCCGATCACCGACTGGGAGGCCTATGCCGAGCATCTCCAGAAACTCACGGCCAGGTAGCCCGTCTACCGGGGGGGGGTGAACTTGGGTCCCAACCTTGAACCTAAAACGCAAAACGCAGGAATTCAGTTGAATTCCTGCGTTTTTTACAGGCAGACGGGAACCGGCCCCGAGAAGAGCCCCGGCAGTCCGGAAAGATCGGCCCAGCAAAATCAACCTTTCAAAGTCCCGCCATCGGCAACGGCTGAGCCCGAAGCCGGATGGGCCGGAAGGGCAGCCAGACGATCGCGATACAGGTCGGCCACCGTACGGGCGGCATCCTCGACCGACACGCGCCCCGTATTGACCGTCAGATCGAAACGGTGCGGATCGCCCCAACGTTCGCCCGTATAGTATTCGTAATGGGTTTTGCGGTTGCGGTTCACACGCCGAACCTCCGCTTCGGCCGCCTCGGGTGCAATCCCGTACTCGGCAATGCAACGCTTGCGGGCACTCTCGGGATCGGTACAGCAGAAGATCCGCACAGCCCGGGGATCGTCGCGCAGCACAAAGTCGGCACAACGTCCCACGATGACGCACGCCTCACGCGACGCCAACTCCTGCACGATGCGGCTCTCGGCCACGAACAACACATCCTCCGGCGAGAGGCTGCGATCCATCCGCGCCCCGTTCGTCTGGGCGAAAATGCACTTCAACCAGAACGACGGAATCGACTGTTCGTTGTGGAGGATATACTCCTCGTCCATCCCGCTGCGCTGCGCGGCCAGGCGAATGAACTGATTGTCGTAGAGCGGAATATGCAGCATCGAGGAGAGCTTCTCACCCAGCAGATGGCCGCCGCTGCCGTATTCGCGGGCAATGGTGATGACCACGTGGCGCGACGTATCGGCCGTCTGAGCGGCAGCTTCACCCGATGTGCCGGAACCGCCCTCGCCGATCCAGCGGTCGAGGATGCGATAGAAGGGCGAAATGAAGTGGACGATCGGGCCGACGATCAACGCTGCGGTGACCGTACCCTCACGCACTCCGTAGATGCCCGACATGAAGATGAGCGACAGCACGCAGGCCAGAATTACCAGCGTGACGTCGAAACCCAGCTTGACATATCCGAATTCGCGGCGCAGACGGCGCGAAATGGCCCGCACGAAGTACTCGCCGGCAGCCATCGCCACGTTGACCTTCACCTCGAAGGCGATGCCGACGGCCAGCACGAAGCATCCGATCAGCAGGCTGACGATCTTGGCCGCATAGGCGTGCGGTTCGAGCCAGAACAGAGCGCTCATCGAGCAGTCGATGAACGTACCGAAGAAGAGCGTCACGGGAATCTGCAACAGGAAGATCCGCCGGTCGGTCTTCAGATCCTGACGCGTCATGAAGGGCAGTTCGCCCAGCATGAAGAGCAGGTTGAGAACGATCGTCCACTGGCCCATGGTCAGCGGCGTGAACATACTCAATACATAGGTGACGCTGGTAATGGGCGAGGTTCCCAGCAGGGCTTTCGTAATCAGCGCGATTCCGAAGGCATTGATGAACAGCGCGACGATGAACAGCAAATAGCGTCGGAGCAAAAATCTGTTTTCGGTTTTCATGTTCGGGTTTTCGATTCTTTTCCGTATGATATCGAGGTGCAAAATTCGGTTTTTCTTCCGAAATTCGGTTCATGAAGGAGCAACCTGAATTGGTATAATCCGAAACAAAGCCCTATCTTTGTCCGAAAAAACGTCTCCAGTATGCAACCAACTCACCCGTCCGTCGAATCCTCGGTCCGTCCGGCTGAAATCAGTTCCAAAACGATTTCATACCGGATCATACGTGCTGCCGATCTGCCGGACGACGGATTGAGACTGGAGCGGGGATTCTTCTTCGGAATGGTTGAAAACGGCACAATTGCCCAGACGGATGCCGCCGGGACCCATCGCCTCTCGCGAGGACAACTGCTCATTCTTTCGCCCAGCCGCAGTTGCACGCTGCAAAGGGCAAGCAGCGATTTCCGACTGCTGGGGATCGGGCTGAACCCCGATTTCTTCGATACGCTGCCCGACGGTCAACTCATGTACAGCCAGTTGACGCGGCGATCCGACCCGACGGATCCGATCCGGCTCCGGCCCGATCCGGAGGCATGGCGTCTGCTGCGCAACACGGCCGCCCTCTTCGCCGATGCCATGCAACCCTTTTCGTGCTTTCGACGGGGCATCATCCGCCACTGGTGCGGGCTTTTTCTGCTTCAGGTCACCGACATCCTCCACCGTGACAACGAGGCTGCGGCAGGTCCGATCACCCTCAAACGGGCCGATCTGCTCTTCCACCAGTTCAAGAAGCTCTCGGTCGAAAACTACCGGCTGCATCACGACATCGGATTCTATGCCGAGACGCTGCACATCTCGCCGACCTATCTTTCGCGCATCGTCAAGCGGACAACCGGGCACACGGTCTATGCCCACCTGGCCGGACTGCTCGTGGCCGAAGCCCGCCGCTGTCTGGAGAGTACCGACCAGGAGATCAAGGAGATAGCCGACCGGCTCGGATTTTCGGACCAGTCATCGTTCGGGAAATTCTTCAAATCGCAAAATGGACTCTCGCCGCACCATTACCGGCAGCGGTTCGGTCGGGCCACCGATACGGCCGAGGACGAAAAGGAAAAATAAACCGGCTCTCAACAGGCCTCTATATAAATAGGTAGGCGGTAGGCCCAACCTCGGCCGGGCTCCTGCCACGAATCCTGCTTCTGACGGTCCCGGCAGTCCGTCAGTTTTCGGCGGCAACCTGTGTTCGCTCCCGCTGCCCACCGGCGGTCAGGCGCTCACCGTCCAACTACGCAAACAGGGCGGCAAACTCCTCGGGGCTCATCTTGCGGACCTCGCAGTCGCCGATCGCAACGGGCAGCACGATGTGCAGGAATCCCCGTTCGCTCTTCTTGTCCTTGCCGATCTCCTTCAACAGCCGTTTCATCTCGACCGGCGGATTGAGCTCGAAGCCCAACCGGGAGAGCAGCGCCACGATCCGCTGGCGATCCTCCTCCTTCAGCACCCCGAGCCGCACGGCCGCTCCGGCAATCAGCGCCGTGCCGACCGCCACGGCTTCCCCGTGATTCATGCGGTTCGACGACTTCTCGATGGCGTGGGCCAGCGTATGTCCGAGGTTGAGCTTGCGGCGCTCACCCGCCTCGCATTCGTCGCGTTCGACGATGTCGGCCTTGACGCGGATGGCCGCCCGGATCAACTCCGCAAGCAGCTCCGTATCCTGACGCAAGGCCTCGAACGAGGTCTGCTCGAGACGTTCGAACAACGCCGGATCGGCAATGATGGCCGCCTTGACCATCTCGGCCAGTCCGGCCCGGAACTCCCGTTCGGGAAGGGTCCGCAGCAGCGACGGATCACAGACGACAAACTGCGGCTGGGTGAAGGTTCCGGCCATGTTCTTGTAGCCGTCGATGTTCACACCGTTCTTGCCGCCCACCGAGGCATCGACCTGTCCGAGCAGGGTCGTCGACACGAAGCCGAACTTCAGCCCCCGCATGAAGGTCGAAGCGGCAAATCCCGTCACATCGGTGACGATTCCGCCGCCGACGGCCAGCACGAAGGTCGAACGGTCGACCCCCAGTTCGATGAATCGGCGATAGATCGTCTCGACGGTCTGCAGCGTCTTGATGCTCTCGCCCAGACCGATCAGCACGCTGTCGTAACGCGCCAGCAACGGGTGGTAAAGCCGGTCGATCGTCCCGTCGGAGACCACCACCACACGACCCTCCGGAAGCAGATCGGAGAGCAATTCGGCCGCCGATCCGATGTATACCTTGCTGCTGTTGCGAACGTTGAAAGCGGGTTTCATTCTTTAACTTTTTTAAGAAGTAAGCAAATGTAGTACATTTTCCGGAGAAATTGTTACCTTTGCACGACAAAATACACATTTATGCAAAAACTGCGCAACATTGCGATCATTGCCCACGTCGACCACGGGAAGACGACGCTTGTCGACAAGATGATTCTGGCAGGCCACCTCCTGCGCGACAACCAGCAGACCGGTGACCTGATTCTGGACAACAACGACCTGGAACGCGAACGGGGAATCACGATCCTCTCGAAAAACGTTTCGGTGGTCTACAAGGACTACAAGATCAATATCATCGACACGCCGGGCCACGCCGATTTCGGCGGCGAGGTGGAGCGCGTACTGAACATGTGCGACGGCGTGCTGCTGCTGGTCGACGCCTTCGAGGGGACGATGCCCCAGACGCGCTTCGTGCTGCAGAAGGCCCTGGCCCTGGGCAAGAAGCCCATCGTGGTGATCAACAAGGTGGACAAGCCCAACTGCCGCCCCGAAGTGGTCAACGAACAGGTCTTCGACCTGATGTTCTCGCTCAACGCCACCGAGGATCAGCTCAACTACAAGACCATCTACGGTTCGGCCAAACAGGGTTGGATGTCCCACAAGTGGAACGAACGCACCAATTCGATCGTCCCGCTGCTCGACACGATCATCGACGAAATCCCCGAACCGGCCCAGGTCGAGGGTACGCCGCAGTTGCTCATCACCTCGCTCGAATACTCCTCCTACACGGGTCGTATCGCCGTGGGCAAGCTCACGCGCGGTACGCTGCACGCCGGCGAAAACGTGACGCTGGCCAAGCGTGACGGCGTGACGATGCAGAAGTGCAAGATCAAGGACCTGATGGTCTTCGAGGGTCTGGGCAAGAAGAAGGTCGACGAGGTTCCGTGCGGCGAGATCTGCGCCATCATGGGTATCGACGGCTTCGAGATCGGCGACACGATCTGCGACTACGAAAACCCCGAGCCGCTGCCCCCGATCGCCATCGACGAACCGACGATGTCGATGCTCTTCACGATCAACAACTCGCCCTT
>CALUKH010000028.1 GCA_944321185.1 uncultured Alistipes sp.
CATCCAGGATCCTGTATCCAGCCTCCGGCCAACCTTATGCCTCGCCCTGCCAGGATCTTCCTCCTGCTGCCAGCTGCGGATGTTGCAGGCCTGTCCCTCGGCGGAGCTTGTGCAGGGGTTGGGGAGCGCTTCTGAGGCCTTGAGAGCTGCTGTTTTCGGAGGATTTCTGCCTCTTCTTGGTGGAGAGCAGACTGAGGCTTCTCTGGAAACTGGCGGGTCGCCCAACCCGGGGCGTTTCCTATGGGGTGCAAAGGTCCGGACGGTTGCCAGGGGAGGCTCGATATCAAGGACCTTTTAACTCTGTCTCGAACAACGGTCCAGAATGGAATTCTTGGGTATTTTTTGCTTCGTTTGTCCCCTTTCTCTCGTAAGTCTGACTACTCTACCGCCACTATGCCTCGAGGCTCCTATGGCCCGATTTTACGGCCGGGCAACTTGTGGATTTATTAATGGATTCTGCAGCATATATGTCGCTTTTCCGCACAAAAAAAGAGACCGTGGATCTGATCCACGGTCTCCGAAACCTATGGGATACCCCTTTTCGGGGCCCACTCGATTAGTACTCCATCTTCGTGCGGCGTACGTAGCCGTTGTAACGCCATTTGGCATTCTCCTCGGCAGCCTTGAAGAGCTCCTCGGCCTCAGCCGGGAACGCCTTCTGGAGCGACGTGTAGCGTACCTCCTTCATCAGGAAGTCGTGGAACTTCGTCCAGTCGGGCTCCTTTGAATCCAGTACGAACGGATTCTTGCCCTCCTCCTCAAGCTGCGGGTTGTAGTGCCACAGGTGCCAGTATCCGCAGGCTACGGCCTCCTTGCCGACGGTCTGCGTGCGGGCCATGCCGCCCTTGATTCCGTGGTTGATACACGGTGCGTAGGCGATGATGAGCGACGGTCCGGGATAAGCCTCGGCCTCCTTCAGCACGTTGAAGAGCTGCTGCTGCGAGCCGCCGATCGAAACCTGTGCCACGTAGACGTAGCCGTAGGTCATGGCCATGGCGCCCAGATCCTTCTTGCGGATCCGCTTGCCGCTCGATGCGAACTTCGCCACGGCACCTACCGGCGTAGCCTTCGACGACTGACCGCCCGTGTTCGAGTAGACCTCCGTATCGATGACCAGGATGTTAACATCCTGACCCGAAGCCAGTACGTGGTCGACGCCGCCGTAACCGATATCATAGCCCCATCCGTCGCCGCCGATGATCCACTGCGACTTCTTGATGAGCCAGTCCTTGTGTTCGAGAATCTTCTTGCAGTAGTCGCAGCCGCAGGCCTCCATCATCGGGATCAGACGGGCCGTAACCTCGGCCGACTTCGACGACGAACCGCGGTTTGCGATCCACTCCTTCATGACGCCCTTCAGTTCGTCGGAGCATTTCGAGCAGTTGGCGATGGCCTCTTCCATGGTCATCTGGATGCGGTCGCGGAGTTTCTCGATACCCAGGTGCATACCCAGACCGAATTCGGCGTTATCCTCGAAGAGCGAGTTGGCCCAGGCCGGACCCTTGCCTTCGGCGTTGGTGCAGTAGGGGGTCGACGGAGCCGAGCCCGAGTAGATCGACGTACAGCCCGTAGCGTTGGCAACCATCATCTTGTCGCCGAAGAGCTGCGTCAGCGCCTTGATGTAGGGCGTTTCGCCGCAGCCGGCGCAGGCGCCCGAGAACTCGAAGAGCGGCTGTGCGAACTGCAGGTTCTTCACCGACTTGGTCTTGTCGACGACGTTCTTGTAACCGATCTGCTTGGTCAGGTAGTCCCAGTTCTTGGCCTGCGGGAGCTGCTCCTCGAGCGGACGCATAACCAGCGCCTTGCCCTTGGCCGGGCAGACGTCGACGCAGTTGCCGCAACCCGTACAGTCGAGCGGCGATACCTGCACGCGGAACTTGTAGGCCTTTGTTTCGCCCAGACCCTGCTTCCATTCGGTGCCCGAAGCGGCGGCCTCCTCGTCGGTGGCCAGGAAGGGGCGGATGGCGGCGTGGGGGCAGACATACGAGCACTGGTTGCACTGGATACAGTTGGCGATCTGCCATTCGGGCACGTTCACGGCGATACCGCGCTTCTCGTAGGCGGCCGTACCGTTCTCCCACGTACCGTCCTCGCGGCCGTTGAAGGCCGAAACCGGCAGGTCATCGCCCTTCAGGCCGTTGATCGGCTCGACGATCTTGCGCACGAACTCCGGATACGAAGCGTGCGACGGGGTCTGGAAGCCCTTGTCCTCGATCTGGGCCCATTCGGCCGGGACGTCGATCTTGATGACCTGCTTGCCACCGGCATCGACGGCTGCGTAGTTCATGTTGACGATATCCTCGCCCTTCTTTCCGTAGGACTTCAGGATGGCGTGCTTCATCTCCTCGACGGCCTTCTCGAACGGAATGACGTTGGCGATCTTGAAGAAGGCCGACTGCATGATAGTGTTCGTGCGCGAACCCAGGCCGAGTTCGGCGGCGATCTTCGTGGCGTTGATGATGTAGAAGTTGATCTTGTTCTTGGCCAGGTAAGCCTTCATGTGGTCGGGCAGCGTGGCGCAGGTGGTCTCGGCGTCGTGAACCGAGTTGAGCAGGAACGAGCCGCCGGGTTTCAGACCCTTGAGCACGTCATACTTGTCGACATACGACGGAACGTGGCAGGCCACGAAGTCGGGCGTCGTTACCAGATAGGGCGACGTGATGGGTTTGTCGCCGAAGCGCAGGTGCGACGACGTGTAACCGCCGGACTTCTTCGAGTCGTAGGAGAAGTAGGCCTGGCAGTACTTGTCGGTCGAACCGCCGATGATCTTGATCGAGTTCTTGTTGGCACCCACCGTACCGTCGGCGCCCAGACCGAAGAACAGGGCCTCGAACGTACCGGGTTTTGCCAGCGAGATCTCCTCGCCGACGGGCAGCGAACGGAACGTCACGTCGTCGACGATGCCCACCGTAAACTGGTTCTTGGGCTCCGCGAGCTTCATGTTCTCGAAGACGGCCAGCATCTGGGCCGGGGTGGTGTCCTTCGACGAGAGGCCGTAGCGGCCGCCGATGATCAGGGGTTTCTCGCCGCAGGGGAGCTCCTTGCAGGTGTTGAATGCCTCGACAACGTCCATGTAGAGCGGGTCGCCGTTGGCGCCGGGCTCCTTCGTGCGGTCGAGCACGCAGACGCGTTTTACGCTCTTGGGCAGCACCTCCATGAGGTACTTCACCGAGAACGGGCGATAGAGGTGAACGGTGATCACGCCGACCTTTTCGCCCTTGGTCGAGCGCAGGTAGTCGATGGTCTCCTTGATGGTTTCGGTCACCGAACCCATGGCGATGATGATGTTTTCGGCATCCTCGGCACCATAATATACGAAGGGTTTGTAGGTGCGGCCGGTGATCTTCGAGATCTCCTTCATGGTGTCGGCCACCATGTCGGGCACAGCCTCGTAGAACTTGTTGGCAGCCTCACGCGTCTGGAAGTAGATATCGGGGTTCTGAGCCGTACCGCGCGTAACGGGGTGTTCAGGGTTCAGGGCACGGGCGCGGAAGGCCTTCAGGGCATCGCGGTCGAGCAGGGCCGTGAGCGAAGCCTCGTCGATGAGTTCGATCTTCTGGATTTCGTGCGAGGTGCGGAAACCGTCGAAGAAGTGCAGGAACGGAACGCGCGACTTGATGGCTACCAGGTGGGCGACGCCGGCCAGATCCATGACCTCCTGAACGGACGAGGTGGCCAGCATGGCGAAACCGGTCTGGCGGGTGGCCATGACATCCTGATGGTCGCCGAAGATCGACAGCGACTGGGCGGCCAGGGCGCGGGCCGAGACATGGAAGACACCCGGGAGCAGTTCGCCCGAGATCTTGTACATGTTGGGGATCATCAGCAGCAGACCCTGCGACGCGGTGAACGTCGTGGTCAGGGCGCCGCTCTGCAGCGATCCGTGAACGGCGCCGGCGGCACCGGCCTCCGACTGCATTTCCACGACCTTCACAGTCTCGCCGAAGATGTTTTTGCGTCCCTGAGCGGCCCATTCGTCGACGAGTTCGGCCATGGTCGACGACGGCGTGATGGGGTAGATGGCTGCGACTTCCGAGAACATGTAAGCCACATGGGCCGCAGCGTAGTTACCATCACAGGTGATAAATTTCTTTTCTGCCATTTCAGTTAAGATTTTGGATGATATGTGTGTTATTTTCCTTCGTATGGCTTGACCCGGATCAATCGGGCGTTGCAAAGATACGAATTTCGGTGGAAATTCGAGGTCTATTTTTGTTCAAAATCGTGTAAATTTTTAACGTTTTCGATGTGAAAAAAATAACAGTCCGCTGTTATTTCGTTAACAGCAAACGCACGGTAGATCACCGCGTTGCAGAACCGGTTCGTCGATAAGACGTTGTCGCAGCGGGCGTTGTCGCGGCGGGGTGTGGGGCGTAGGGCGGCGCATCTGTGCATGCGATCCTACGACGGGATCGGCATCCGGGTTGGCGGCTTGGTTGACTGCGGCTTTTTTCGTACCTTTGCCGCCATGATTCCTTATAATAAGACAACGCTTGCCAACGGTCTGGTGGTGGTGGTCAACCGCGACCGGGCCTCGAAACTGGCGGCCGTGAACCTGCTCTACCGGGTCGGGGCGCGCAACGAGAATCCCGAACGCACGGGATTTGCCCACCTGTTCGAGCACCTCATGTTCCGCGGGACGCGTCAGGTGCCGAATTTCGACCTGCCGGTTCAGATGGCCTCGGGCGACAACAACGCCTTCACGAACAACGACTATACGGATTTCTACATCACCCTGCCGAAGGACAACCTCGAGACGGCGCTCTGGCTCGAGAGCGACCGCATGCAGGGACTTGCCATCACGCCCGAGAAACTTCAGACCGAGAAGCGCGTGGTGATCGAAGAGTTCCGCCAACGCTACCTCAACCAGCCCTACGGCGATCAGATGATGCTGCTGCGCGAACTGGCCTACCGGGTCCATCCCTACCGCTGGGCCACGATCGGACTGACGCCCGACCACATCGAACGGGCGACGCTGGAGGATGTCGAGGCCTTCTACCGGCGGCACTACCATCCGTCGAATGCCGTGCTGTCGATCTCGGCCGATCTGGACGAGGAGCGGATGCTCGAACTGGCCGAGAAGTGGTTTGCGCCGCTTGCCGATACGCCGGCCCGTGCGGATGCCATTCCGCAGGAGCCCGTGCAGACCGAAGCCCGCCGTCGGGAGGTCGAGCGTGACGTGCCGGCCACGACCGTCTCGGTGGCCTACCACATGGGGCGCCGCAGCGATCCCGACTTCCAGACGGCCGATCTGATTTCGGATCTGCTGGCCGGCGGTGATTCGGGACGTCTCTACCAGCATCTGGTCAAGGAGCGGCAGCTGCTTTCGAGCGTCAATGCCTACGTCACGGGCGATCTTGATCCGGGGCTGTTCGTCTTCACGGGGCAGCTGCTCCCGGGGGTTGCGCCCGAAACGGCCGAAGCGGCCTTCCGCGAGGAGATCGAGACTCTGCAGCGCGATGCCGCCACGGAGTACGAGATCGAAAAGGTCAAGAACAAGTTCGAAGCCACGACGCTCTTCGGCGAGCTCAATGTCATGAACAAGGCGATGAATCTCGGCTTCTACGAGATGCTCGGCGATCTGGCGTTCATCAACCGCGAGATCGACTGCTACCGCGCCGTCACGCCGGACGACATCCGCACCTATTGCAGCCGCGTGCTGCGTCCAGAAAACAGTTCCACGCTCATTTACCGCGCCCGAAAATGAAACCACCCCGCATTACTCCGTCCGAGGTCGACGTCCAGCTGGCCGAAAAACGGATTCTTTCCAATGGCGTTGCCCTGTATACGCTGGCCTCGGAGGATTTCGAGGTGCTGCGCATCACGTTTGTCTTCCGGGCCGGATCGGCCGTGCAGACGGTGCCCTTCTCGGCATCGGCCGCAGCGAATCTGCTCTCCGAAGGCGCCGCCGACCGCACGGCCCGTGAGATTGCCGAACAACTCGACTACTATGGCTCGTGGTTCGACGTGAACATCGACCGCGACTACGTCTACGTGAGCTTCGCCATGCTTTCGAAATTCTTCGACCATACGCTCGAGGTGGCCGAGGCCATTCTGCTCCGCCCGACCTTCCCCGAGGAGGAGTTGCGCACCTACGCCGCCAAACGCAAGCAGCGGCTGGCGATCGACCGCACGAAGGTCGACGTCGAGGCGCGTGAGGCCTTTGCGCGGGCGCTGTTCGGGGCGCGGCACCCCTACGGCATTTCGTCCGACGAGGCGCTCTACGATTCGCTCACGCGCGAGGATGTAGTCGCGTTCTACCGGCGGTTCTATACGGCCGAACGCTGCTTTGTGGTCTGCAGCGGCCGTATCGGGGAGCATGAACTCGAGGCCATCGGCTCGCTGGCCGGGCGTTTGCCCCACGGCGTGGCGGAGCCCGAGCCCCTCTTTCCGGAGCCCGAGACGCAACACGAGGCGTTCGTCGCTCATCCCGGGGCCGTACAGGCGTCGCTGCGTCTGGGACGGCTGCTCTTCCCGCGCCAGCACCCCGATTTCGTCGGCATGCAGGTGGTGGCCACGGCGCTGGGCGGCTATTTCGGCTCGCGGCTGATGCAGAACCTCCGCGAACGAAACGGTTATACCTACGGGGTGGTGGCCGCAATGGTCAATTTCGAACGGGCGGGCTACTTCGCCGTGGCGACACAGGTCGGTACAGACGTTGTCCGGGAGGCCCTCGGGGAGATCTACCGCGAAATCGAACGGCTCCGCACGGAGCCCATGCCGGAAGAGGAGCTTGAACTGGTCAAGAACATGATGACGGGCGAGATGATGCGGATCCTCGACGGGCCGTTCGGCATTGCCGACGTCACGATCGAGAACATCCTCTGCGGCACGGACAATACGGTCATCGGCCGTAATATCCGCAGCATCCGGAGCATGACCCCGACCGACGTTCAGCATTTGGCGCAGCGGTATCTGGCTCGCGAGGATCTGGTGACGGTCGTGGCCGGGGCCGGGAACCCCATGGCGTAGGTCGGCCGCCGATCCCTCTGAATACGGAACAGGCCGGAGCTTCGCGAAGCTCCGGCCTGTTTTTTGGGGATCCGGAAGGGGCGTCCGATTGATTTCTAAGGCTGGATGTGGTCGGCCACCCAACGGGTCAACTCGACGAATTCCCCGACGGACAACGTTTCGGCCCGACGCGTGAAGAAGGGGTGCTCCGCGCCGGCGAAGTTGCCGAACACGGCCTTCAGCGAGTTGCGCAGCATCTTGCGACGCTGTCCGAACGAGGCCTTGACGACCCGGATGAAGAGCGCTTCGTCGCAGTCGAGTCGCTCCACGCCGTTTCTGCGCAGGCGGATCACGGCGCTCTTCACCTTCGGGGGCGGGTTGAAGACCGTCTCGTTGACCGTGAAGAGATACTCGATGTCGTACCACGCCTGCAGCAGCACCGAGAGGATGCCGTACTCCTTCGATCCGGGCGGTTCGGCGATCCGGACGGCCACTTCGCGCTGGATCATTCCCACGCATTCGGGGATGAGATCGCGGTTCTCCAGCACCTTGAAGAAGATCTGCGACGAGATGTTGTAGGGGAAGTTGCCGATGATGCGCAGTCCCGCGGGAAAGCGTTCCCGCAGGTCGAGCTTCAGAAAGTCGCCCTCGATCAGCCGCGGCGTGAACTCCGGGAAATGCGCATGCAGGTATTCGACACTTTCGGAATCGATCTCGGCGCCCCAGAGCGTCAGGTCATCGCGGCGCAGCAGGAACTGCGTCAACACCCCCATTCCGCATCCTACCTCGAGAACCGGGCAGGGGGCTGCAGAGGATCCGCCCGACAGGGCGTCGGCAATTTTTCGGGCGATGTTCAGATCGGTCAGAAAGTGCTGACCCAGGGATTTTTTGGCTCGAACTTCCGTCATACGGCGGCAAAGATACAAAAAATATCAGAAACCGATGCCGGGCTGCATGGAGGTGTGCGGCGCTTCGGCATTGGTCGTGGCTGCCTGCCGTCATGCGCCGTACGGCGGAGGCTTTGGTTGACGGAGGGCGGCTGCGACTTCGGAGAGGCTCTTTGGCTACGGGATCAGCGGCGGCTTCGACGACGGGCGCGCTTTTCCAATCGTTTCTCGGCACGCTCCCGTTCACGCTTCTCGACGGCCTGACGACGCTGTGTGAGGCGGAACGTGTAGAGCAGACCCACGAATCCGATGCCCAAAAGCACGATCCAAAACCATACGGCAATGCCGCGCTCCATGAATTCCAGCGCGTAGATGATGCCCGCAATGGCCAAAACCATTCCGACCAGACGAATCACCTGCATGAAATTGATCTTCATACTGTTACTTCTTTTTTTAGCGGTTTTTGCGTTGCCGGTGTTGCGATGTCCGAAGCGCTCGTGGCGGACCTTGTCGGGGCAGACGTCAGGGACAGATGCCGCAACATCCGGCCCTTGCCTGCCCGTCGTTAACCCTTGCCTGCCGTTAACTCTTGGCCGTCGTTAACTCTTGGCCGTCGTTAACCCTTGGCCGCCTGCCGTTAACTCTTGGCCGCCCGTCGGTGTCCTTTGCTGCGGCTATGCACCGGCTCGAAATCCTTGCTGCGGGATGAACCTCGCCGGCCACGACCTCCTCACACGGCCGAAGGCCTGCGCTTCGGCTACGGAATCTTGTACTTGTCCACCTCGTCGAGGTGTTTGCGTTTTTTCTTGTGGAATTCGTTGTAGACCATTCCGGCGGCAGCCGCCACGAACAGAATGCCCACAATGAAATCGAACGCATTCACACAGTTCGAATGGGTCACTCTCCAATAGATATTGGTTCCGAGCCACACCAATGTCAACAACAGGAAAACAACGGCAAGTGTAAAAGTCTTTTTGTTCATAGGCGTAGTCTTTAGGTTGGTATGCTATTCAACTTCGGCGGTCGGTGGGGTTGGTGTCACCGGCCGCGGGGTCAGTTGCCCTGTTCGCACATGAACTGGATGCGGACCAGCCGGATCTCCTCCTCGGTGTAGTCGGATCCGAGCTCCTCGATGGCCGCATCGAGCGAATCGCTCTCGGCGTCCTCTTTGAAATAGAGATAGATGTCCTGGATCTTGTCTTCGTCCATGAACTCCTTCAGGTAGTAGGAGATATCGAGTTTGGTACCGGCATTGACAATGGCTTCGATTTCGGTGAGCAGTTCGTCGAATTCGAGATCCTTGGCGCGGGCGATGTCCTCGAAATCCATCTTGCGGTCGATCGACTGGATGATGAAGATCTTGTTGCCGGACTTGCTGGCCACGCCCTTGACGACCATGTCCTGCGGGCGGATGATCTCCTTCTCCTCGACGTAGGCCTTGATGAGTTTGATGAATTCGCCGCCGAACTTCTTGGCCTTGCCGGCACCCACGCCCGTGATGTTCTGCATCTCCTCGAGCGTGATGGGGTACTGGATGGACATGTCCTCGAGCGAGGGGTCCTGGAAGATGACGAACGGAGGCAGACCGTGTTGTTTGGCCACCTTCTTGCGCAGGTCCTTCAGCATGGCGAAGAGCTCCTCGTCGGCGGCGCCGCCCTTGCCCATCGGGGCAACGGCTTCGGCCTCCTTCTCCTCTTCGTCGTAGTCGTGGTCGAGGGTGATGGTGACGGGGTAGGGCATGGCGATGTAGTTTTCGCCCTTTTTGTTGATCGAGATCAGGCCGTAGTTTTCGATATTCTTGTCGATCAGTCCGAGGATCAGCCCCTGGCGCAGCACGGCGCCCCAGAAACGGGCATCGTGGTCGGCGCCGGCACCGAACCATTTCGAATTGTTGTGGCCGTAGCTCTTGATCAGGGCCGTATTCTTGCCCATCAGGACGTTGATCAGGTAGTCGGACTTGAACTTGTCGCCGATGTCGCGCAGCGCCTCGAGGGCCATCTTCAGGGCGGCACGGGCGTCGACCTTGGGTTTGGGGTTGCGGCAGTTGTCGCAGTTTCCGCAGTTGTCCTCGGTGTACTCTTCGCCGAAGTAGTGGAGCAGCGTCTTGCGGCGGCACATCGAGCTTTCGGCATAGGAGACCGTCTCCTGCAGGAGTAGTTTGCCGATCTCCTGTTCGGCGACGGGCTTGCCCTGCATGAACTTTTCGAGTTTCTGAATATCCTTGTAGCTGTAGAAGGCCAGGCAGTATCCCTCGCCGCCGTCACGTCCGGCGCGACCGGTCTCCTGGTAGTATCCTTCGAGCGATTTGGGGATGTCGTAGTGGATCACGTAGCGCACGTCGGGCTTGTCGATGCCCATGCCGAAGGCGATCGTGGCGACGATCACGTCGACCCGCTCCATGAGGAAGTCGTCCTGATTGGTGGCACGCGTGGCGGCATCCATGCCGGCGTGGTAGGCGCGGGCGCGGATTCCGTTGGCGATGAGCAGTTCGGTGAGCTCCTCGACCTTCTTGCGGCTCAGGCAGTAGATGATGCCGCTCTTGCCCTCGTTCTGCTTGATGAAGCGGATGATGTCGTGGTCGACGTTGAGTTTGGACCGGATTTCGTAGTAGAGATTCGGGCGGTTGAACGACGACTTGAAGACCGCCGCATCGGACATGCCGAGGTTTTTCTGGATATCCATCTGCACCTTGGGCGTGGCCGTGGCGGTGAGGGCGATCAGCGGGGCCTGACCGATTTCGTTGATGATCGGACGGATGCGTCGGTATTCGGGGCGGAAGTCGTGGCCCCATTCGGAGATGCAGTGGGCCTCGTCGATGGCGTAGAACGACACCTTTATTTTACGCAGGAAGGCGACGTTGTCCTCCTTGGTGAGCGATTCGGGGGCAAAGTAGAGCAGTTTGGTCTTGCCGTCGAGCACATCCTGACGGACCTGCGCCACGGCGGTCTTGTTGAGCGACGAATTGAGGAAGTGGGCGATGCCCGATTCGGCGGAGAAGGTCCGCATGGCATCGACCTGGTTCTTCATCAGGGCGATCAGCGGCGAGATGATGATCGCCACGCCGTCCATCAGGAGTGCAGGCAACTGGTAGCACAGAGATTTGCCGCCGCCCGTAGGCATCAGCACAAACGTATCCTTGCCTTCCAGCACATTGCGGATGACCGCCTCCTGATTCCCTTTGAATGACGAGAAACCGAAATACTCCTTCAGTTTGTCATGCAACAGGGCTGAATCGAACTGTTTCATTTCGCCGTTTATATGCATTAAAAGAAAATTCAACGTAAAGATAAAAAACTTTTCGGAAAAAAGCATAACTTTGTAAAAAATTATATCATACGCCATGCGTCTTTACACCAGCGAACTGGTCAAGAAATACAAGTCCCGGACGGTGGTCGACCACGTGTCGATCGATGTGAAACAGGGCGAGATCGTGGGTCTGCTCGGCCCGAACGGTGCGGGCAAGACCACGACGTTCTACATGATCGTGGGGCTGATCAAACCCAACGAGGGACGGATCTTTCTGGAGAACGACGAGGGTCAGGTGAACGAACTGACCTCGCTTCCGGTCTATCGGCGGGCCCAGCTCGGCGTGGGCTATCTGGCCCAGGAGGCCTCGGTGTTCCGGCGGCTGACGGTCGAGGAGAACATCCGCGCCGTGCTGGAGATGACCGACTACTCGAAGGAGTACCAGAACGAACGCGTCGAGGCGCTGATCGAGGAGTTCCGCCTGCAGAAGGTCCGCAAGAGCCTCGGCATCCAGCTGTCGGGCGGCGAGCGCCGACGGACGGAGATTGCCCGCGCCGTGGCCATCAATCCGGCGTTCATTCTGCTTGACGAGCCCTTTGCCGGAGTGGACCCCATCGCCGTGGAGGATATTCAGTCGATCGTGGCGACGCTCAAGCACAAGAACATCGGCGTGATCATCACCGACCACAACGTCGACGAGACGCTGGCCATCACCGACCGTACCTACCTGCTTTACGAGGGCAAGATCCTCAAGACGGGTACGGCCGAGGAGCTGGCCGCCGACCCGATGGTGCGCAAGGTCTACCTCGGACAGCACTTCGAGTTGAAGAAGAGCCACCAGCTGACCCAGGAGATGAAGAATCGCAAGGGGGAGGAGCTGCGTCAGGCGGCTTCGGAGGAGGCGCTCAAGGCGGTCGGCGAGGCGCAGAAGGCGGTCGATGAGGCCCGTCAGGCCGACAAACAGGCCCGTGAGGCAGTCGACGAAGCAGCCCGGGCGGATGCGGAGGCCCGCAAGGCGGTTGACGAGGCGGCCAAGGCTGATGCCGAAGCCCGCAAAGCAGTCGATGAGGCGCGGGAAGCCGTCGACGAATCCCGTGCGGACAAGCACTAAGTCCGGCATTTGAGTGTGCGGCGTTCCGAATCTCGTGGCCGGAAGACCGCCGGGGCCGCAGGAGAGGCTTCGGACCGGATGAACGCCGGGGGCTGCCGGAACATGACAGGGGGCGGGTTGGAAGACCGCCGGAGGCCGCCGGAGTTTGTGGCGCGGTTTCAGAACGGATGGTTGCCGGAAGGCTCCGGGGCAACGTATGTCGAAAAGGTTAGGTTAACACGATATGGACAAAACAGTTCCGCCAGGCCGCGTCAAAGGCACGCTGACGCCGCCCTGCTCGAAAAGTTATGCACAGCGTGCCCTGGCAGCCGCCCTGCTCTCGGAAGAGGCTACGGTGCTGCGCAATCTGGAATTCTGCGACGATACGCGTTCGGCCCTGCACTGCATCGAGACGCTCGGGGCCCGGGTCGAACAGGTCGATCCGACGTCGCTTTCAATCAAGGGGGGCCTCCACCCCCGGGGCCGGAGCCTCGAGGTGGGCGAATCGGGCCTCGCCACGCGTCTCTTTACCCCGATCGCTTCGTTGTGTCATACGCCGATCCGCATTGTCGGACGCGGCACGCTGCTTTCACGCCCGATGTCGATGATGCTCGAACCGCTCCGGCAGCTGGGCGTCACGGTGCACGACAACGACGGATTCCTGCCGCTGGAGGTCTGCGGACCGATCCACGGCGGAGAGGTCGAGGTCGACGGTTCGGTCTCGTCGCAGTTCATCACGGGACTGCTGCTGGCACTGCCGCGGGCCGAGCGCGACACGACGCTTCATGTGCGGAATGCCGTCTCGACCCCCTATCTGGACATGACGCTCGATACGGCGCAGCGCTTCGGCGTGGAGATCAGCCAGCGCGACTACGAGGAGTTCTACATTCCGGGCAACCAGCGCTTTGCAGCCACCTATTTCAGCATCGAGGGCGACTGGAGTGCGGCGGCCATGCTGCTCGTGGCCGGAGCCACGGCCGGCGAGATCACCGTGCGCAACGTCTCGATGCTCTCCAAACAGGCCGATACGGCCATCTGCACGGCGCTGGTGCGGGCCGGAGCGGCCGTCATCAACGATGCGGATTCGGTGACGGTGGCCCATCGGCCGCTGCACGGCTTCGAGTTCGATGCCACGAACTGTCCGGATCTCTTTCCGGCGCTGGCCGCACTGGCTGCGGCGGCCGAGGGCGAGAGCGTGATCCGCGGCACGTCGCGCCTGGAGTACAAGGAGTGCAACCGTGCCGAGGCCATCTGCGAGGAGTATGCCCGGCTGGGCATCGCGGTCGATATCTCGGAGGAGGACGTGATGCGGATCCGCGGCGGGGCGATCCATGCCGCGCGGACGCGGAGCCACGGCGACCACCGCATGGCCATGTCGCTGGCCGTGGCGGCGCTGCGTGCCGACGGCGAGGTGACGATCGAAGGGGCCGAGAGCGTGGCGAAGAGTTACCCGACCTTCTTTGAGGATCTGCGCATGGTCCGCGAATAAACATGTTGGAACGATGAATCAATACGGACATAATTTCCGGCTGGCCATCTGGGGTGAATCGCACGGCCCCGAGGTCGGCATCACGATGGACGGCGTGCCGGCCGGCATCCCGCTTGCGGAGGAGGAGTTCGAGGCGGATCTTTCGCGCCGCCGCAGCGGTGCCCGCGGGACCACGCCGCGCCGCGAACCCGATCGTCCGACGATCGTCTCGGGGCTCTACAACGGTCATACGACCGGGGCGCCGCTGACCGTCGTCTTTGCCAATACGAATACGCGCTCGGCCGACTATGCCAATGTCGAGCGCCATTTCCGCCCGTCGCATGCCGACTGGGTGGCCTTCCGCAAGTTCGACGGATACAACGATCCGCGCGGCGGCGGACACTTCTCGGCACGTCTGACCGTGGCGCTGGTGGCTGCGGGGGTCGTTGCGAAGAAGCTCCTGCCTGCCGGGGTCGTCTTCTCGACCCGGCTGACGGAGATCGGCGGATGCAGCGACGCGGCGCGTTTCGACGAACTGCTGCGTGAGGCGGCTGCCGAGCGCGATTCGTTGGGCGGGGTGGTCGAATGCCGCGTCGGGGGGCTTCCCGTCGGTATCGGCGAACCCTTCTTCGATTCGGTCGAGAGCCGTATTGCCCACCTGCTCTTTTCGGTGCCGGCGGTCAAGGGGGTTGAATTCGGCAGCGGATTTGCCGGCAGCCGCCTCCGCGGGTCGCAGAACAACGACCCGATCGTGGATCGCGACGGACACACGGCGACGAATCATGCCGGCGGTATCAACGGAGGCATTACGAACGGCAACGAGGTGGTGGTGCGTGCGGCACTGAAGCCCACGCCGAGCATCTCGCGCGTACAGAATACCTACAACTGGACAACCGAACGGGTCGAGGCGCTCGAAATCCGCGGTCGTCACGACGTCTGCGTGGCGCTGCGCGGGGTGGTGGTGGTCGAGGCCGCCGTGGCCATCGCGCTGGCCGATCTCTGGAGAAGATGACACGCCGCGAAGCCATTGATCGGACGACGGCCCGCCTTGCGGGGCTCTACGAGACGCGCGAGGCCCGCAACCTGGCCCGCATGCTCGTCTGTGCGCGGGAGGGCATCACGTTGTCGGCGCTGCTGACCGATCCCGGGGCGGATCTCGGGGTGGAAGGGCTCGATGCGGATGTCGAACGTCTGGCGGCAGGCGAACCGCTGCAATACCTGCTTGGCGAGTGCGAATTCTACGGACGCCGCTTCACGGTGCGGGAGGGGGTGCTGATCCCGCGTCCCGAGACCGAGGAGCTGGTCGACCGCATCGTGCGCACGGAGCGCAACCGGGCGTGCCGGATCCTCGACGTGGGAACCGGCAGCGGCTGCATTGCCGCCTCGCTGGCGATAGAACTGCCCGCAGCGGAGCTCTACGCCGCCGATATCTCGGAGACGGCGCTGGAGGTGGCGGCGGAGAACTTCCGGCAGCTGGGGGCGCGGGTTGTGCTGCGGCGGGCCGATGCGCTGAGCGATCTGGCGGAGCGTTTCCCGGAGAGATTCGACGTGATCGTCTCCAATCCGCCGTATGTCCCCGCGAGCGACCGTCAGGCGATGCACCCCAACGTGCGTGACCATGAACCGGCACTGGCGTTGTTCGTCCCGGACGACGATCCGCTGCGCTTCTACCGGGCCATAGCCCGTGCCGGGCGGCGGATGCTGACACCGGGCGGGCGTCTGTGGTTCGAGATCTACGAACATGCCGCCGAAGCACTCGTGGCGATGCTTGCCGCGGAAGGGTATGCGGCGACCGAAGTCTATCGCGACCTGTTTGATAAAGACCGGATGATATGCAGTCGGCTGAATTGAAAAAAACGCGCGAAAAGCGGACGAAGAGCCCCGAACAGGCCCTCGCGGCGTTGATGCGGCTCTGTGCGCGGGCCGAGAAGTCGGAGGGCGATGCCCGACGGCTGATGCGGAGCTGGGGGCTCGACGGACAGCAGGCCGAGGCGGTTCTCGCACGGCTGGTGCGCGAACGCTTCATTGACGACAGCCGTTATGCCGAGGCCTTCGTGCGCGAGAAGCTCCGCCTGAGCGGCTGGGGTGCGTACAAGATCCGCACGGCGCTTCAGCGCAAGGGCATTCGGCGCGAAGTGATCGATGCGGCGTTGCGGCAGATCGACCCCTCGCTGCAGGGCGAACGTCTCGTCGAGCAACTTTCGCGCAAGGCCCGGACGGTGAAATATACGACTTCCTACGAATTGAAAACCAAATTGATACGATACGGGCTTTCGCTCGGTTATGACTACGAGGCCGTGCTGGATGCGGCCGCGCAGTTGGTCAAAGATACGGATTCATGCGACGATTTCTGACAGTCCTGCTCCTGGCCGCGGCCTGCGCCGGAGCCTCGGCTCAAACCCCAACTTCAGACCGCACACAGCGGCTCAATCCCGACGATTATATCTTTCCCGTTCAGCAGACTTCACGGCTCTTTTCGGCCAATTTCGGCGAGCTGCGCCCCGGCCATTTCCACGCCGGTGTCGACATCAAGACCGACGGCGAGGAGGGTCATCCGCTAGTGGCCGTGGCCGACGGCTATGTCTCGCGCATGACGGTCTCGGCGGGCGGTTACGGACGGGCTCTTTACCTGACGCTCAATAACGGTACGACGGCCGTCTACGGCCACCTGCAGCGCTTCCGCAAGGATCTTGAGGAGCATCTGCGGCAGGAACGCTATGCCCGCCGCACGAACGGTGTCGACCTCTGGTTTACGGCCGACCGCTGGCCCGTGCGTCAGGGCGACGTGATCGGTTATGCAGGCAACAGCGGCTCGTCGATGGGGCCGCACCTCCACTACGAAATCCGCGACACCCCGACGCAACGTCTCCATAACGTGGTCCGCGAAGGGATCGTCCGCCCGCAGGACAACCTCCCGCCGCGTATCCTGCGTGTCCACTATGTGGAGGTTGATACGCTCGGCGGGGTTCCCGTGCGGGGACCCGTGGAGAGCTATGCCGTCGTGCGCGATGCCGGCGGGAGCTACCGCCTGACGCGCGGCGAACCGGTCGGTGTCGGACGCCGCGGCTACTTTATCGTCGAGGCCTCGGACCGTCGCAACGGCGTCTACAATACGTTTGGCCTCTGGCGCGTTGAGGCCCGCATCGACGGCAAACCCTGCTTCGAGTACCGTATGGACGGTTTCACCCACGACCTGTCACGCTGCTGCGACGCTGTGAGCTGCTATGCGCTCAAGATCGGTTCGCGCAACGAGGTGATCCGGCTGGCCCAGCTGGCCGGGGCTCCCGACGCGTTCTATCCCGTCATGGAGGAGCGTGGTCTGGTGCGCACCGAGCCCGGACAACGGCGCCGGTTCCGTATCGAGACCGAGGATGATTGCGGCAACCGATCGTCACTCGAGTTCACGATCGTCGGACGCCAGACCGCATTCCGCGCCGAGGCCGATTCGACGGCCGTGGCGGTCTTCCCGGGGCGCAATTCCGTGCTGCGTATCGACGACGAAGCCGAGATCCGCATCCAGAAGGGATCGCTCTACGAACCGCTCTTCGTGCGGCCCGAACGACTCGACATGCCGCAGAGCCGTGCGGGACTGGTGGTGCTGTCGTCAGCCTATCGTTTTCTCGAACCGACGACGCCGTTGTACAGCCCGGCGCTGGTGACCATCCATGCGCAGGTTCCTCCGTCGTTGCGTCTGCGGACCGTGCTGGCCGGCCGTACCGTCAAGGGCGGACTCTACTGCGTCGGAGGTACCTACTCGAACGGAGCCGTCACGGCCGTCACGCGCACGACCGGCCAGTTGCTTGTCGTGGCCGATACGCTGCCTCCAACCGTCCGACCGCTTTTTACCGAGGGGGTGTCACTCTCCACGGCCGAGGGGTTGCGGTTCCGCGTCTCGGACAACTTCTCGGGCATCGCCTCCTGGACGCTTCGCATCGACGGTCAGTGGGTCCCCTGCGACCGCTTCCCCATGAAGGGGACGCTGGTTCATCTTTTCGACCAGCCCGCCTCCCGTCGCCGTCATACCTATGAACTGACGGTTCGTGACGCCTGCGGCAACTCCGCGACCCACAGCGGTTCGTTCGTCCGATAGGGGATCACCGTTGCAATTTGGCCGGGCGGCTCCGGCTTCCCGCCCCCCCCCTCTTCGGCCCATGAAAAAAGCCTTCCCGAAACCGGGAAGGCTTTTTTGCTATCGAGCCTCGGGCTCGGTTTATTTGCCCATGTAGCTCTTGATGTAGTGGTGGTGCGAACCCCAGCGCTCGAAAGCCGCACGGTCCAGCTCCTCCTGAGCCGACGGGTGGGCGATCGAGATCAGCAGACGGGCACGCTCCTGCATCGACTTGCCGTAGAGGTCGACGGCGCCGAACTCCGTAACGACCCAGTGCACGTGGAAACGCGTCGTCACCACGCCGGCACCGTCGAGCAGCGTCGGGCAGATCTTCGAGACGCCCTTGTTCGTGATCGAGGGCATGGCGATGATGGCCTTTCCGCCCTTCGAGAGCGAAGCGCCGTAGACGAAGTCGATCTGGCCGCCGGCTCCCGACCAGAACTTCGTACCCAGCGAGTCGGCGCTCACCTGACCCGTCAGGTCGATCTGCAGGGCCGAGTTGATGGCCACGAAGTTGTCGTTCTGCGAGATGATGTAGGGGTCGTTCGTGTAGCCGACGTCCATCATCAGTACGCCCGGGTTGTCGTCGATGAAGTCGTAGACGGCCTGCGAACCCATCAGGAACGTCGAAACCATCTTGCCCGGGTCGGTCTTCTTGGCCTCGCCGTTGATGACGCCCTTGCGGACCAGCGGCAGCACGCCGTCGGCGAACATCTCGGTGTGAACACCCAGGTTCTTGTGGTTGCCCAGCTGGCTCAGCACGGCGTTCGGAATGGCGCCGATACCCATCTGCAGCGTGGCACCGTCCTCGATCAGTGCGGCGCAGTGCTTGCCGATGGCCGTCTCGACCTCGTTGGGTTCCGTGAATTTGGCCTCGATCAGCGGCGTATCGTCCTCGACGAACGTGTCGATCTTCGACATCGGGATCATGGCCTGGCCGAAGGCGCGCGGCACATGCTTGTTGACCACGGCGATGACGTGGTCGGCGCACTCGACGGCAGCCAGCGTGGCATCAACCGACGTACCGAGCGATACGTATCCGTGCTTGTCGGGCGGGCAGACCTGGATCATGGCCACGTTGCACGGTACGGCGCCGCAGCGATAGAGCTTCTGCGTCTCGCTCAGGAAGACCGGAATGTAGTCGGCATAGCCGCTCTGGGTCACCTTGCGCACGTTCGAGCCCACGAAGAACGAATCGAGCTGGAAGACACCCTCGAACTTCGGATCGGCATAGGGAGCCGGACCCTCCGTGTGGAGGTGATGGATGTGAACGTTCTTCAGCTCGCCGGCCTCGCCGCGACGGCACATGGCGTTGATCAGACACTGAGGAGCCGAAGCTACCGAACTCAGATGCACGTGATCGCCCGACTTGATGACCTTGACGGCCTCGTCGGGAGTCGTGAAATGGATAGGGTTAGTCATTTCTGCCAAAATAAATCTAAAAATGGTTTGACGTATCTGTTTGTTAGTGCGATTTTCGATCCAACGGGCGGAGGGGAGGGCCATACCCCCCCCCTCCGCTCGGGGTTATTTGCGTTTTACTTCCACCTGTTCGTAGCCCTCGACGATGTCGCCGACCTTGATGTCGTTGTAGGATTCGATGTTCAGACCGCAGTCCTGACCCACGTTGACCTCCTTGACGTCGTCCTTGAAGCGTTTGAGCGAGCCCAGCTTGCCGGTGTAGATCACGATACCGTCGCGGATGACGCGGATCGGGGTCGTACGCTGCAGTTTTCCTTCGCGGACCACGCAGCCGGCCACCGTGCCGACCTTCGAGATCTTGAAGATCTCCATCACCTCGGCCGAGGCGACGATCTCCTCCTTCATCACCGGTTCGAGCATGCCCTCGATGGCATCCTTGATATCGTTGATCGCGTCGTAGATGATCGAGTAGAGGCGGATTTCGATCTCCTCCTTTTCGGCCAGCTTGCGGGCGGCGGCCGACGGGCGCACCTGGAAGCCCACGATGATGGCGTTCGAGGCGGCGGCCAGCAGCACGTCCGATTCGGAGATCTGGCCCACGGCGGCGTGGATTACGTTCACCTGTACCGACTCCTTCGAGAGTTTGATCAGCGAACCCGACATGGCCTCGACCGAACCGTCCACATCGCCCTTGACGATGATGTTCAGCTCCTTGAACGAGCCGATGGCGATACGGCGGCCGATTTCGTCCAGCGTGACATGCTTCTGGGTCATGATGCCCTGCATGCGCTGCAGCTGTTCGCGTTTGTTGGCGATTTCGCGGGCCGAGCGGTCGTCGTCCATCACGTTGAACAGGTCGCCGGCCTGCGGGGCGCCGTTCAGGCCGAGCACCTGTACGGGGGTCGACGGACCTGCATCCTGCACCTTCTTGCCGTTTTCGTTGAACATGGCCTTCACGCGGCCCGTGTAGGTTCCCGAGAGGATCACGTCACCCACGTGCAGCGTACCGTTCTGCACGAGCACCGTCGAGACGTATCCGCGGCCCTTGTCGAGCGTCGATTCGATCACCGTACCGACGGCCTTCTTGTTGGGGTTTGCGCGCAGGTTGAGCATTTCGGCTTCGAGCAGCACCTTTTCGAGCAGTTTGTCGAGGTTGATGCCCTTCTTGGCCGAGATCTCCTGATCCTGGTATTTGCCGCCCCACGACTCGACCAGGTAGTTCATCTGAGCCAGCTGCTCCTTGATGTGGTCGGGGTTGGCGTTGGGTTTGTCGATCTTGTTGATGGCGAAGACCATCGGCACACCGGCGGCCTGGGCGTGGTTGATGGCCTCGACGGTCTGCGGCATGACGTTGTCGTCGGCCGCAACGATGATGATGGCCACGTCCGTGACGGCCGCACCGCGCGCACGCATGGCCGTGAAGGCCTCGTGACCCGGCGTATCGAGGAACGTGATCTTCTGACCGTTGAGCTCGACGCTGTAGGCACCGATGTGCTGCGTGATACCGCCGGCCTCACCTTCGATGACGTTCGTCTTGCGGATGTTGTCCAGCAGCGACGTCTTACCGTGGTCGACGTGACCCATGACCGTCACGATCGGCGGACGCGGAACGAGATCCTCCTCCTTGTCCTCCTCGTCGGCGATGGCCTCCTGGATGTCGGCCGAGACGAACTCGATCTTGAAGCCGAACTCTTCGGCCACGACCACCAGGGCTTCGGCATCGAGACGCTGGTTGATCGACACCATCAGACCGAGATTCATGCAGGCGGTGATGACCTCCGTCGGCTGGACGTTCATCATCGTGGCCAGTTCGCTCACGGTCACGAACTCCGTGACCTTGAGTGTCGAACGTTCCTTTTCTTCGCGTTCGAACTCTTCGCTCATACGTTCGGCCACGGCCTCGCGCTTGTCACGACGGTATTTGGCGCTCTTGCTCTTGGCGCCCTTGGCCGTCAGACGGGCCAGCGTATCCTTGATCTGCTTCGAAACCTCCTCGTCGCTCACCTCCGGACGGATGACCGGTTTGGGGGTATTCTTGTTTTTATTGCGGCGACCCTCGCCCGGACGGGGCTGGTTCTGACCCTGGCCGCCACGGTTGTTCTGGCCTCCCTGACCGCCGCGGTTATTGTTGTTCTGACCGCCCTGGTTGTTCTGGCCTCCCTGGCCGCCGCGGTTACCGCCCTGCTGGTTTCCCTTCTGGGCCTTGTTCACGTCGACCTTCTCCTTCTGGAGGCGTTTGCGCTTGTGCTTGCCGCCCGGCACGAAGCCCGACACGTCCATCGTGCCGAGGACCTGCGGACCGGTCAGCGTGACGGTGGCCGGACGGAAGATATTGTCTTTCGGTGCTTCCGGCTTCGGCGTCTCGGCCTGGGCCGGTTGTGCAGCGGCCTGGGCAGGCTGTGCCGGGGCCGGTTTCGGCTCTGCGGGCTGCGGCGTCACGGCCGGCTGGGGCACCGGCTGAGCCTTCGGCGCTTCGGCCCGCGGGCTTTCCTGTGCAGGAGCCGTCTTCGGGGTCGCTGCTGCGGTCGCTGCCGGGGTCGCTGCGGCTGCCGGGGCCGGCTGCACGGGCTGGGCCGGCTGGGCCGGTGCCTGAGCCTGAGTGGTCGGAGTCGGCTGCGGCTCCGCCTTGACGGACGTCGTCGGAGCGGCCGGCTGATGAACCGACGCGGCTGCGGGTTTCTCACTCTCCGTCTTGATGCCATGTGCGGCGGCCGTCTGAGAGCTCTTCGGCTTGGGCGAGAGATCGATCTTGCCGAGGAACTTCGGCTGCTGAATCTCGTCCTTGACATGGATGACATTGCTCTTGATGACCACCTCTTTTTCCTCCTCACGCTCCTGTTTGCGGGCCTCCTCGAGGGTGATGGTTGCCTGCTTCTGCGAGATGCGTTCCCGGATCGAATCCCGCGCACTCACTGCACTGCGGTTCGAACCGAACTCCTTCTCCAGGACGGCATACGTCGCCGCGTCGACCAGCGTATTGGGCGACCCGTCGCTCTTGATGCCCTTTTTCTGCAGGAAGTCCGTGATGGTGTTCAGACCCACCTTGAACTCCTTGGCAACCTGGATGAGCCTTAATTTTCGTTCATTACCCATATTGTATTGTTCTCCTTTCGTCCTTGATGATTATTCGAATTCGGCCTTGAGAATCTCCACGACCTTCTGGGCCTGTTCCAGTTCGAGGTCGGCGCGTGCGGCGATCTCCTCGACGGGGAGTTCCAGCACGCTCTTGGCCGTGTCGCAACCGGCGGCGCGCAGTGCGTCGATGATCCAGCCGTCGATTTCGTCGGCAAACTCCGTCAGGGCCACATCCTCCTCCTCGACTTCGCGGTAGACGTCGATGTCGTACCCCGTGAGCATCTTCGACAGGCGGATATTCAGACCGCCCTTGCCGATGGCCAGCGACACCTGGTCGGGCTTCAGGTAGACCGAAGCGGTCTTCTTCTCCTCGTCGATGGTGATCGACGAGATCTTCGCCGGGTTCAGCGCCCGCTGGATCATCAGCTGCGGGTTGGCCGTGTAGTTGACCACGTCGATGTTTTCGTTGCGCAGCTCCTTGACGATCGAGTAGATACGCGAGCCCTTCATGCCGACGCACGCTCCGACCGGATCGATGCGTTCGTCGTAGGATTCGACAGCCACCTTGGCGCGTTCGCCCGGGATGCGGACGATCTTCTTGATGGTGATCAGGCCGTCGTAGATTTCGGGCACCTCCTGTTCGAACAGCCGCTCGAGGAACTGGTTGGCCGTACGCGAGAGGATGATGCGCGGCTGGTTGTTGTTCATCTCCACCGACTTGACGATTGCCTTGATCGTGTCGCCCTTGCGGTAGAAGTCGTTGGGGATCTGCTCGGCCTTCGGCAGGATGAGTTCGTTCTCCTCGTCATCGAGGATGAGCACCTCCTTCTTCCACACCTGGTAGACCTCGCCGGTGATGATTTCGCCGACCTTCTCCGAGTATTTTTCGTAGAGGTTGGCCTTTTCCAGTTCGAGGATGCGCGAGGCGAGGTTCTGACGCAGCGACAGCACCGTACGGCGGCCGAACGACGAGAGTTTGATTTCGTCGGCATATTCGTCGCCGATTTCGTAAGTCGGGTCGATGGCCTTGACCTCCGAGACGGCGATCTGCGTGTTGGGGTTCTCCACGGCGCCGTCCTCGACGACGGTCCGGTTGCGCCAGATCTCCAGGTCACCCTTCTCGGGGTTGATGATGACGTCGA
>CALUKH010000029.1 GCA_944321185.1 uncultured Alistipes sp.
GGCGTGTAGCAGGGCTTGTTCTTGCCTCGGAGGATCTTCGCGACCTGCGATGCAAGACGTCCCAGTACCTCGTTCGTAGCGTCGATCACCACCCATTCCTTGGTGACGGTCGAGGCGTTGGCCGAGATAGTCTTGTAACTTAAAGAATCCATTACGTTTAATTTAACTTATTGTAATCCGTTTCCCGCACTCTGCGGGTGCGCAAAGGTACGAAAAAGTTTTGGATCTGCAAAACAGGTTGAAAATCTATTCGAAAAATATTTTTTAGGAATCGGTTTTTACAGTCCGGGAGCCCCTGCAAAGGGCGGTCTGTGCCCCGGCGGCATCATTCCGGCCGCTGCGTCCCAACCGTATCGTCCCGGCCGCAGTGGTCCGACAATGCTCAGTGCGACAGCGAGAAGTGGATCGGCAGCTTAAAGCGCACCTCGACAAGCCAACCCTGACAGGTTGCCGGCGTCCAGCGGGGTGACTGCTGCATGGCCCGCAGGACGGCCCGTTCGAAGAGTTTGTGGCTGGACTGCAGCGTCTTCAGATCGGTCACCGCACCACTGCGGTCCACGACGAACAAAACTGTCACCCGACCGGTCTGTCCGATCTGCGACATGCCCCGCGGATAGCGCACCGAGCGGATCACCCACGTGCGGAAGGTCCGAAGACCGCCGCCGTTGAACTCGGGCGCCTCGCCTCCTTCAGCGGCCAGCGACGAAGGTTTCGCATCGGAACGCGAACGCTCCGCCGCAGCCACCTTCTTCAGCGCCGGATCCGCCACGGATTCGACGGCGGGCCGAAGCGATTCTGCCACATCGGGCGCCATACCAAAGGCCATCACATCGCCCAGCCGGACGCGTACCGCATCGCCGTGGCTGTGACCCGGCACAAAGTGCGGAAGGCTCTGCAGAGCCTCTGTCACCCGGGCAGAGAGCTCCCCGGGCGTCTCCGGATCAAACCGCACGTCGGAGAGCGAACCATCCTTTTCGACCACGAACGACCATGCGAACGTCACCGGTTTGCGAACCTCGCCCATCCGATCACGCAACCACTTGCGCAGGCACAGCGCACCCCCACCCTCGAAACGGGGCATCGAATCGACCCGTCCGTAGATCTTCCGGTCCTCGGCCCGCAGCTGTCCCGAATCGTCCCGGACCAACAGCCAGCAAAGTTGCAGATATTTCGATCCGGAGGAGATCGCCGAGCTCCACGCCGACGATTCGACCAGGCGTTTCAGCACTTCATCGTCCAGCGTCCCGTCGCCCGAAGAATCCCGGAGCGTAACGGCCGACACCCGATGGTCGTCTCCCAATCGGAATTCCACCCGCAGGGCTATGGTATCGCCTTCGCGGTAGCGGTCATCAGGGAAGTGGATCGCCTGGCGCAACGCACGGTCGAACGTATAGAAATCGTATCCCTCGCCCGAATGTTCCGGTGCCGCATCAGCAGTCGGATTCGGCGAAGCAGTCGCTGCAGTCGGCGGTTCGGCGTGCAACGGCTCGGAAACTGGGTCGGGAGCGATGTTCGAAGGGAGGCGCCGGACAGCCGGCGAGGCGGATTCGGCAGCCAGCGTCAGGACGGCAGCCAGCAGTGTGAGAATTCGGGTCATAAATTCTGATGGATGGTTTTGAAATACAAATATATAAAAAAAAGAGCCGGATCTTCATCCAGCTCTTTTTTTCGGATTCCGGGAGCGGAATCGCGGCCAGCAATCACCGACCTGCTTTCCCCCCCCCTCGTTACGACTAAGCGAGGAACGCCAGCAGGATACCGGCTGCTACGGCCGAACCCACCACGCCAGCCACGTTCGGGCCCATGGCGTGCATCAGCAGGAAGTTCGAAGGATCGGCCTTCTGGCCCTCGGTCTGCGAGACGCGGGCGGCCATCGGAACGGCCGATACGCCGGCCGAACCAATCAGCGGGTTGATCTTGTTGCCCTCCTTCAGGAAGAGGTTCATCACCTTGGCAAGCAGCACGCCGCCGGCCGTACCCATGGCGAAGGCAATCACGCCCAGCACCAGGATCTTCAGCGTCTGTGCATTGAGGAAGGCATCGGCCGTAGCCGTAGCACCTACCGTGATACCCAGGAAGATCACCACGATGTTCATCAGTTCGTTCTGGACGGTCTTGCTCAGACGATCCACCACGCCGCACTCCTTCATCAGGTTACCCAGCATCAGGCAGCCCACCAGCGGTGCGGCCGACGGCAGCAGCAGGGCAATGATCACCGTAATGATCAGCGGGAAGAGGATCTTCTCGGTCTTCGAAACGGGTCGCAGCTGGCGCATCTTGATCTTACGCTCCTTCTCGGTGGTGAGCAGGCGCATGATCGGCGGCTGGATCACCGGAACCAGCGCCATGTACGAGTAGGCTGCCACGGCGATCGGGCCCAGCAGTTCGGGCGCCAGAATGGCCGTCAGATAGATCGACGTCGGGCCGTCGGCACCTCCGATGATACCGATCGAGGCGGCCTGGTCGGGCGTGAAGCCCAGCGCATAGGCCCCGATGAAGGTCAGGAAGATACCCAGCTGGGCGGCAGCACCGAGCAGGAAGCTCTTCGGGTTGGCGATCAGCGGACCGAAATCCGTCATGGCGCCCACGCCGAGGAAGATCAAGCACGGGTAGATGCCCAGCTTGACACCCAGGTACAGGTAGTCGAGCAGACCGGCATTTGCCACGAAGATGTCCCAGTGGACATGTCCGCCGGCAAACAGCTCGGTGTGATACATGTTGGCTCCGGGGAGGTTCGTCAGCAGCATGCCGAAAGCGATCGTCAACAGCAGAAGCGGTTCAAACTTGTGCTTGATGGCCAGATAGAGCAGCACGAAAGCCACGACGATCATGGCCAGCGGTCGCCACCCCATGCTCTCGATCAACGTCGCTACGCCCGTCGATTCGGCAAAGGTTTCCAGACTCTCCAAGACGAAATTGGAGCTGGATGTCAACAATGTCCACATAAGGCTATTCGATTACAAGTAACGTATCGCCCTCCATGACCGTTGCACCCTGCTGCGCAAGAATCTGCTTCACCACACCGCCGCGGTCGGCGTCGATGTTGTTTTCCATCTTCATGGCCTCGAGGACCACCAGCGTCTGGCCCTTGGTGATCGTATCGCCTACGGCGACCTTCACGCCAAGCACCGTGCCGGGCAGCGGGCTCTTGACGCTGTAGCCCGACGAGGGCGGTACGGCCGACAGACGCGGCGAAGGCGTCGCCGTCGACGGCATGATCATGCCGCTGTTGGCCGACTTGGGAGCCGGGGCAACCTGCGGTTTGGATACCTTTACCGATTTGGTGCCTTCGATCTCCACTTCGTAGTCCACACCGTTGACGACCACGTGGGCAACCGTCGAGTTCTCGTTTGCGTCGTCGATCTGGACGTTGTAATTATGTCCGTTGATTTTCAGTGAATAATCTTTCATTGTTGTTTCTGGATTGTCATGCTCCAACGAAAAGTGCTATTTCCGGTCGGGAAGCTGGGTTAAACCGTGAATTTTCGAATTCCAGGGCGAATAGGCCCGCTTGATGCTCAGGATGGTCAGGACCTCCGACTCGCGATCGTGCAGCGCACTGCGATAGATCTTCATGGCCGTGGCGATCGCAGCGATCTCCTCCTGGCTGATCATCGGCTGAGGGGCGATGGCCGGCTGACCCGGCAGCGACGTCGTCCGCGAACGGAAGCAGGCGCCGAAGCCCTTCATGATGAAGATCAGAGCAACAAGCAGTACGAATACCAGTGCGAATCCGATGAGCGAGACCCACAGAATCTCCGACCAGCCCCAGGTTACAGCTTGAAATATCATGATTTCTGCGTTTTACGGGTTTACAGAGGAATGTTCGAGTGCTTCTTGGGCGGGTTCTGCAGGCGCTTCGTTGCCAGCGACTGCAGCGCACGGATGATGCGGAAACGCGTGTTGCGCGGCTCGATCACGTCATCGATATACCCGTAGCGCGCGGCGTTGTAGGGATTCGAGAACTTGTCGTTGTACTCCTTCTCCTTCTCGGCGATGAACTTGGCCTTCTCTTCGGGTTTGTCGGCCAGCTCCTTGAGTTCCTTGCCGTAGAGCACCTCGACGGCGCCGCTGGCTCCCATCACGGCGATCTCGGCCGTCGGCCATGCGTAGTTGATATCGCCGCGGATGTGCTTCGACGACATCACGATATAGGCGCCTCCGTAGGCCTTGCGCAGCGTGACGGTAATCTTCGGAACCGTAGCCTCGCAGTAGGCGAACAGCAGCTTGGCGCCGTGCGTAATCACGCCGCCGTACTCCTGGGTCGTACCCGGCAGGAAGCCCGGAACGTCAACCAGCGTGACGATCGGAATGTTGAACGCATCGCAGAAGCGCACGAAACGGGCGGCCTTGCGGCTGGCATTGATGTCCAGTACGCCGGCCATGAACTTCGGCTGGTTGGCGATGATGCCGACCGACTGTCCGTTGAAGCGGGCGAAGCACGTGATGATGTTCTTGGCGTAGCCGGCAGCCGACTCCAGGTATTCGCCGTTGTCGACGATGGCGCGGATCACTTCGGCCATATCGTAGGGCTTGTTGGCGCTGTCGGGGATGATCTCGTTGAGCGAATCCTCCAGACGGGTGATCTTGTCCGTGCAGACGGCCAGCGGAGCATCCTCCATGTTGTTCTGCGGCATGTAGGAGATCAGCTTCTTGATCAGCTCGATACCCTCCTCCTCGGTATCGACGGCGAACTGGGCCACACCCGACTTGGTGGTGTGCATCGTGGCACCGCCCAGCTCCTCCTGCGTAACGCTCTCGCCCGTAACGGTCTTGACAACCTTCGGGCCCGTGAGGAACATGTTCGAGGTCTCCTTCTTCATGATGATGAAGTCGGTCAGCGCGGGCGAGTAGACGGCACCGCCGGCGCAGGGGCCGAAGATGGCCGAAATCTGCGGGATGACACCCGACGCCATCACGTTACGCTGGAAAATGTTGGCATATCCGGCCAGGGCGTTGACACCCTCCTGGATACGGGCGCCGCCCGAGTCGTTCATGCCGATGCAGGGGGCACCGTTGCGCATGGCCATGTCCATGACCTTGCAGATCTTGTCGGACATCGACAGCGACAGCGAACCGGCCGTCACGGTGAAGTCCTGAGCGAAGACGTAGACCAGACGTCCGTCGATCGTACCGTAGCCCGTTACGACGCCGTCGCCGAAGAAGTGCTTCTTCTCCATGCCGAAGTCGTAGCAGCGGTGCGTCACGAACATGTCGAACTCCTCGAACGAACCCTCGTCGAGAAGCATCTGGATACGCTCCCGAGCCGTGTACTTGCCCTTGTCGTGCTGTTTGTCGATTGCCTTCTGGCCACCGCCCATGCGGGCCGTTTCGCGGTTCTCGATCAGTTGATTGATCTTTTCCTGAATTTGGCTCATAGTGTTGATATTGACCGTCCGGGGAGGGGTTCCGTTCCGACACGGAACGATTCCGCCCCGGGCGGAATCGTTATGTTGAATGTTACTTGTTCTTGTTCTCGCAGAGTTCGGTCAGGATGCCCTGGGTCGATTTCGGGTGCAGGAAGGCGATCGTCAGACCTTCGGCGCCCTTGCGCGGGGTCTTGTCGATCAGACGGATACCCTTGGCCTCGGCATCAGCCAGCTGTTCCTCGATGTTCTCGCAGGCCAGAGCCATGTGGTGGATACCCACGCCGTGTTTTTCGATATACTTGGCGATGGTCGACTCCTCGGAGGTCGGCTCCAGCAGTTCGATCTTGGTCTGACCCAGTTTGAAGAAGGCCGTACGTACTTTCTGGTCGGCTACCTCCTCGATGGCATAGCACTTCAGACCCAGGACGTTCTCCCAGTAGGGAATGGCTTCATCAAGGCTCTTTACTGCGACGCCAAGATGCTCGATATGAGAAACTTTCATAGCTTGTTGTAATTATTGGTTAATTGTGAATCAGCGCGTTGTTGAAGACGTGTTATTTTGCGAACACAAAGATAGATGAATCTTTCAGATTCGCCAAAATTCAACGGACTTTTTTTGGTCGGAATCGGAACAGGTTGGCGGCTGAAAGTGTTCGGAAGAGGATATCCGGCCCCAAAGGGGTTGTTTCGGAGCGGATTTTTTACTATCTTAAAGACCACACGAGCCATGGCCTGGCTTGCGGGGGGGGGCACCGGACTGTCCGAAACGGTCTGCGTGCAGTGCCCCGTCCCCACTCGACCCGTTCTCGGGCCCTTTTCCGCGAAAAATTTGCGCCTTCCGACAAAAGATCGTATCTTTAGCCGTCAAACCAGGACTCTCTTTTATGAAGAAAGCGTTGCTTATCCTCTTGGCGGCATGGTTCCTGACCCCCTCCGATGCGGAGGCTCAGAACATCATCCTCGGCGAAAAGGTCCCCGAACTCAAGGCTCCCGGATGGATCGACAACCGGCATCCGCAACCCGCTCCGGTCACCTATGTCGAGTTCTTCCACTCGTCGAACCCCGCCTGCATCATCTCGCTCAAGCGACTCAAAAAACTGACCGACAGTCCGAATTCGCGCCTGCGCGTGATCGTCGTCACGCGCGAGGACACCGCACGGATCGCTCCCCTGTTGCGCCCCTACCTCTCGCAGCGCATCTCGGCCACGTTCCATGCCGACCGCGGTTTCGCGGCCTTCGGCGTCACGTATGTCCCCTTCGGCGTATTGATCGATGCACGCCACCGCGCCCTCTGGATGGGCAACAGCCTGCAATTCAACGAACAAATCATCGAACAATCAATCCGTTGACCAATCATGTCTTTTACCAAGATCGACCACTACGAGAAAGAGTATGCGGACACGCATCACGATACGGCGCTCAATGTCGCCGAAGGTGTTGAAGATCAGCCGATCGTAAGCCCCTATTTCAAACGCCGCAAGAAACGGCTCCTCTCGACCGACGAATATGTCGAGGGAATTCTGGCCGGCAACATCACCACCCTCTCGCAGGCCATCACGCTCGTCGAATCCTCCAACCCGGCCCACTACGCCCAGGCGCAGGAGATCATCGAACGCTGTCTGCCTCACGCCGGAAAGTCCGTCCGCATCGGTATCACGGGCGTCCCCGGCGCCGGCAAGTCGACCTTCATCGAGGCCGTCGGCAACATGGTCACCTCGCTGCGCCACCGACTCGCCGTACTGGCCATCGACCCCTCGTCGGAACGCAGCGGCGGCTCGATCCTCGGCGACAAAACCCGCATGGAGAGCATCTGCAACAACCCCGATGTCTTCATCCGTCCTTCACCGTCGGCCGGTTCGCTGGGCGGCGTGGCCCGCAAGACGCGCGAAACGATCGTGCTGTGCGAAGCCGCCGGTTTCGACGTCATCTTCATCGAGACGGTCGGCGTCGGACAGTCCGAAACGGCCGTCCACTCGATGGTCGACCTCTTCATGCTGCTGCAGATCTCCGGCGCCGGCGACGAACTGCAGGGCATCAAGCGCGGAATCATGGAGATGGCCGACCTGATGGTCATCACCAAGGCCGACGGCGAGAACATTCACAAGGCCGAACTGGCCCGGACACAGTTCCAGAGTGCGCTGCGGCTCTTCCCCGTGCCGGAATCGGGCTGGCGGCCGAAGGTCTACACCTGCTCGGCCGTGGCGCAGACCGGTCTGGAGGAGGTCTGGAAGGGCGTCGAGGAGTATCTCGACCACATTCAGGCCAACGGCTACTTCCAGCACAACCGAAACCGGCAGAACAAATACTGGATGTACGAGACGATCAACGAGGCGCTGCGCAGCAGTTTCTACCGCGATCCGGCCGTCGAGGGCAAGATCGCCGAATACGAACAGCGTGTGCTCGATGACCGCATCTCGTCGTTCATCGCCGCCAAGGAGCTGCTCGATCTCTACTTCAAGGATCTCAAATAGGCGCGCTGCCGAGACGCCGCACTGCAAAAAAGCGGGTCGCCTTTCGGGCGGCCCGCTTTATTTATATAAGGTATACTCCGGAAGACACACTCACTTGAGGGTCGGGAGCTTCAGTCCGAAACGGACCGCCACGATGCGCATGGCGATCACGGCCGCAGCCGTGATGATCTGCAGCGCTGCGCCCTCCATTCCGACCGAGCGGCATCCCCAGAAGACGAATCCTCCGAAGACGCAGGCCAGCGCGTAGATCTCCTTGCGGAAGATGAGCGGCTCCTCGTTGATCAGAATGTCGCGCAGCACACCGCCCGCGGCACCGGTCATCGTGCCCATGATGACGGCCACCCACAGCGGAAAACCCGCCGCCAGCGTTTTCTCGATCCCCACGACGGTGAAGAGCCCCAGACCGATGGCATCGAAGATGAAAAAGGTGTTGTTCAGGCGAATCAGGTAGCGGCCCAGCAGGATGACGATCCCCAGCGCTATGGCCGTGACGATCAGGTAGACGCTGTCCAACATCCAGAACGGCGTCTGCGAGAGCATCAGATCACGAAGCGTTCCGCCCCCGATGGCCGTCGTGAAGCCCACGACGTAGGCCCCGAACCAGTCGAAGCGTTTGGCCGAGGCGAGGCGGATCCCGCTGATCGCAAAGGCCAGCGTTCCGAGCATCTCCAGAATGAAATAGACCGACATGACGTTCGCAGGAGGTTATTGGTTCACAAAGGTCCGGCGCAGCAGATCGGCCACCTCGGGAACTCCCTCGGAGGCACGCTTGCGGATGACCGTGAGCGGATTGCGGATTCCGCGCGTATCGGGATTGCCCGGATCGACCAGATAGATCGGAACACCGGGCTGCACATAGCGCACGAGCGATGCCGCCGGATAGACGGCCAGCGACGTCCCGACGACCACCATGATCTCGGCCCGCGCAGCGATCTCGGCTGCCCGTTCGAACATCGGGACCGATTCGCCGAAGAAGACAATGTGCGGACGCAGCAGCGAACCGTCCGGAGCCTTGGCATCGAGCGGCTGCTCCCACCCTTCGATCGGAACGATCAGGTCGGGGTTGACCGTCGAACGCAGCTTGCGCAACTCGCCGTGGAGGTGGGTCACGTGCGTCGAGCCGGCCCGTTCGTGCAGATCGTCGACATTCTGCGTCACCACGTCGACATCGAAATCGCGCTCCAGCGCGGCAATGGCCCGATGGCCGGCATTGGGTTCGGTGGCCAACATTTCGCGACGGCGCTTGTTATAGAATTCGATGACCAGCGCGCGGTTACGGGCCAGCGCCTCGGGCGTGCAGACATCCTCGATGCGGTAGTTGGCCCACAGACCGTCCGAATCGCGGAAGGTGGCCAGCCCGCTGTCGGCGCTCATCCCGGCGCCGGTAAATACGACGAGTCGTTTCATGGCAATACGTGTTTATTCACGGACAAAGATACGCACTTTTCCGCAAAACCCACGCCGGGCCCGCCCCTTACCGGGCAAAAATCGTCCGCCGGCAGCCCCGGCACAAGGCCGCTCTGGCACAGTTCGTGCAACCGTTCGACGACGTAAACCAAAAACTCTGCACGACATGAAACAACAAAACACTTCCGCCGCCGACGCCACCACCGAGATCTTCGGTTCGAAGGAGATGCGCTCGCCGGCCCCCACCCAGTTCATCCCCCGCGGCAAAACCTCGCCCGAAATCGCCTACCAGATGGTCAAGGACGAGACCTATCCGCAGACCCAGCCGCGGCTGAATCTGGCCACGTTCGTCACCACCTACATGGACGACTACGCCACGCGGCTGATGAACGAGGCGATCAACGTCAACTACATCGACGAAACGGAGTATCCGCGCGTGGCCGTGATGTGCGGACGCTGCATCAACATCCTGGCCAACCTCTGGAACTCGCCCGAAAAGGCCGAATGGAAGGCCGGTGCCGTCGGCATCGGATCGTCCGAAGCCTGCATGCTGGGCGGTGTGGCCGCCTGGCTGCGCTGGCGCGACCGCCGGAAGGCCGCCGGAAAACCCTACGACAAACCCAATCTGGTGATGAGCGCGGCTTTCCAGGTGGTCTGGGAGAAGTTCTGCCAGCTGTGGCAGATCGAGATGCGGACGGTGCCCCTGACCCCCGACAGGAAAACCCTCGACGTCGAGGCCGCCCTGAAGCTCTGCGACGAAAACACGATCTGCATCGTCCCGATCGCCGGCGTGACGTGGACCGGCCTGAACGATGACGTCGAGGCTCTCGACCGGGCCCTCGACGACTTCAACCAAAAGACCGGCTACGAAATCCCGATCCATGTCGACGCCGCATCGGGCGGATTCATCCTGCCGTTCCTCAACCCGGAGGTGAAGTGGGATTTCCGGCTGAAGTGGGTGCTGTCGATCTCGACCTCGGGCCACAAGTTCGGACTCGTCTACCCGGGTCTGGGATGGACCGTCTGGAAGGACAAGAAGTATCTTCCCGGCTCGATGTCCTTCTCGGTCAACTACCTCGGAGCCAACATCACGCAGGTCGGCCTCAACTTCTCGCGCCCCGCCGCGCAGATCCTCGGACAGTACTACAACTTCATCCGCCTCGGATTCGAGGGCTATCGCGAAATCCAGCAGAATTCGATGGACATCGCCTGCTACTGCCACCGCGAAATCGGCAAGATGAAGTGTTTTAGCAACTACGCCGACGAAGTGGTCAATCCGCTCTTCATCTGGTCGCTGGACCCCGATTACGAAAAGACGGCCAAATGGACCCTCTTCGACCTGCAGGCCGCCCTGCAGCAGAGCGGCTGGATGGTCCCGGCCTACACCATGCCCTGCAACATCGAGAAGATGATCGTCATGCGCATCGTCGTGCGGCAGGGCATGTCGCGCGACATGGCCGACATGCTGCTGGGCGACATCCGCAACGCCGTGGCCGAGTTCGAGAAACTCCGCTACCCGACCACCTCGCGCCTCAAGTTCGAAGCCAACGAACACCAGAAAGGCAAGGTCTATACGCACTGACGGAGCCGTCGCTTCGGGTCGGTCAATCCGCCTGCCGGCCGCCGGAATTCGTCCGACGGCCGGTTTTTCATACCCGGCAGGCCCGAGTTGAAGATCTGTCCCTCGCAAGGCCTCGGTGTGCAACGTCCGGATCGCTCCGCTCAGAACGCCCCGTCCGAGGAAAAATCGAACAATCACCGACGGATTCGGACCTTGCCCGTCGCCGAAAAATTTCCTATCTTTACGCCGTTTTACCGAACCCCTGTCCTCATGCGCGAAACTTTCGACATCTTCCTCATCGTCATGGCCTCGCTGGCTCTGGTGGTCTTCATCGCCCTGCACTTCTTCGAGGCCGGTTATGGCTATCTGTTCAACCGCCGCTACGGGGCTCCGATTCCGAACAAAATTGGATGGATCCTCATGGAATCCCCCGTCTTCATCCTCATGTGCGTGCTCTGGGCCGCCTCCGACCGCATGTGGCAACCCGCTCCGCTCGTGCTGCTGATCCTCTTCCAGGCCCACTACTTTCAGCGTGCGTTCATCTTCCCGCTGCTCATGCGCGGAAACTCCCGCATGCCCCTCGGTATCGTCCTCATGGGCATGATCTTCAATACGCTCAACGCCCTGATGCAGGGCGGATGGATCTTCTACGTCTCGCCCGACGGATACTACGATGACTGGTTCTCGAAGCCGTTCATCTACATCGGCGGCGTGCTGTTCATCGCCGGAATGGCCATCAACCTCCACTCCGACCGCATCATCCGCCATCTGCGAAAACCCGGCGACACGCGTCACTACATCCCCCGCGGCGGCATGTTCCGCTACGTCTCGTCGGCCAACTACTTCGGCGAACTGCTCGAATGGATCGGTTTCGCCATCGCTTCGTGGTCGTGGGCCGGCGCGGTCTTCGCCTGGTGGACCTTCGCCAACCTCGCACCCCGCGCCGCCTCGCTGCGCCGCCGTTACGAGAAGGAGTTCGGCGACGAATTCCGCCGGCTCCACCGCAAGCGAATCATCCCATTCATCTACTGACCCCGGCGCCGCACCCCGGCCGACCCCGGCAACCGCCCCCCCCGAAACTGAACCCGAAAAATACGACATAAGATGGAATCCAAACTTTTCACCCCCTTCAAGCTCGGGCCCGTCACGCTGCGCAACCGCACGATCCGCTCCGCAGCGTTCGAGTCCATGGGCAAGGATTTCGGACCCACGCAGCAGCTCAAGGATTACCACGTGGCCGTGGCCCGCGGCGGCATCGGCATGACGACGCTGGCCTATGCGGCCGTCTGCCGAAGCGGACTCTCGTTCAACAAGCAGCTGTGGCTGCGCCCCGAGATCGTCCCCGGACTGCACGACATCACCGACGCCATCCACCGCGAAGGGGCTGCCGCCGCCATCCAGATCGGTCACTGCGGCAACATGACCCACTGGTCGACCGCCGGACAGATGCCCATCGGCGCCTCGTGGGGCGTGAACCTCTACGCCTATACGCCCGTACGCGGCATGCGGCGCAGCGAGATCGAACAGGTTGCCAAGGACTTCGGCCGAGCCGTCCACACGGCTCATGACGCCGGATTCGATTCGGTGGAGGTCCATGCCGGCCACGGATATCTCATCTCGCAGTTCCTCTCGCCCTATACGAACCACCGCCGCGACGAATACGGCGGTTCGCTCGAAAACCGCATGCGATTCATGCGGATGTGCCTCTCGGAGGCCGTCGAGGCCGCCCGTGCCTGCGGAATGGCCATCACCGTCAAACACAACATGTACGACGGCTTCAAGAGCGGCATCCAGATCCCCGAAAGCATCGAGATCGCCAAGGTCATCGAATCGTTCGGCGTCGACGGCATCGTCCTCTCCGGAGGGTTCGTCTCGAAGGCCCCGATGGCCGTCATGCGCGGGCTGATCCCCATCTACACGATGAGCTACTACTCGCCCCTCTGGCTGCGCTACTTCATCCGCTGGTGCGGCCCCTTCATGATCAAGCAGTTCCCCTTCAGCGAGTGCTACTTCCTCGAGGATGCCAAAAAATTCCGCGAAGCACTGAAGGGTACGCTGATCTACGTCGGCGGACTGATCAGCCGCGAAGGCATCGAACGGGCCCTCGGTTCGGGATTCGAGCTGGTGCAGATGGCCCGGGCGCTGGTCAACGATCCGGCCTTCGTCAACAAGCTCCGCGAAGGCGACGCATCGACCTGCAGCGAGTGCGACCACCGCAACTACTGCATCGCCCGCATGTACTCCGTCGACATGAAGTGCTGCAAGCACTGTCCGGATCTTCCGCGCAAGATTGTCGAGGAACTCAAACGTCTCCCCTGATGAAGTACACGAACGAAACACCGGTCGGCCCGGAAGCCGGACCAACTGCAAGAGAGGAGGCGGATCGTAAAGAGGGAGCGGGGCGCAGAAAGGAGACGGGACGCAAAGAGGAGGCGGGCCGCAAAGAGGCTGCAAACCGTGACGAGGCTGCAACCCGTGATGTGGCTGCAACCCGTGATGAGGCGCGACCCCGACGTCGGATGCGGCGCGGTGAGGTGCTTCCCGGATCGCGCTGGGCGCTGGTCAGCGGTGCCGGCTCGGGCATCGGACGCTGCTACGCACGGCGGCTTGCGGCACTGGGCTACAACCTCGTCCTGGTGGGCAATCGCCGCGAACCGCTCGAAGAGGTCCGCAACGAACTGGCAGCCGTCTACCCGGGACGCGACCTGCGGATCGTGACCTGCGACCTGGCCCGCATGGAGGCGGCCCGCGAACTCCACGACCGGACGCAGGCAGACGGGATCGAAATCGACGTGCTGATCAACAATGCCGGCATGTTTTCGTTCCTCGACATCCTCCGTACCCCCGAGGAGCGCATCGAACGCATCCTGCTGCTGCACGACATGACCAACACGCTGCTGTGCCGGCTCTACGCCGCCGACATGGTCCAGCGTGGACGAGGCGGCTACATCCTCAACATGTCCTCCTACTCGCAATGGATGCCCTGGCCGGGGCTGGCCTTGTACAGTGCCTCGAAGGCCTATCTGAGATCCTTCTCCGTGGCCTTCGCCCGCGAGGTGCGGGAGTTCGGGATCCGCGTCACGGCGGTATCACCGGCCGGCGTGGCCACGGATCTCTACGGTTTGACCCCCCGATGGCAGCGTATCGGGCTGCGACTGGGCGTCCTGATCTCGGCCGACCGTTGTGCCCGGGCCGGATTGCGGGCCCTGTGGCGCGGACGGAGGTCGGTTGTCCCCGACTGGTGGAACCGGCTGTGGATTCCGCTCTGCAAGATGCTGCCGATGTGGGTGTTGCGACCCGTCAGACGGTTCACCTTCAAATTTCAGAAATAAACGATCCGAATCTTCATGGAAAATATCGAAAACGTGGTCTTCGACCTGGGCGGCGTGCTGGTCGATCTGGACATCGAGCGCTGCCGCGCCTCGTTCCGCCGGCTCGGGATGGATGCCGTGGCCGAACTGATCAACCCCTACTATCCGGCCGAGATGATCGGACAGCTGGAACACGGTTTGATCTCGTTCCACGAAATGTGCGACCGGATGCGGCAGTTGGCCGCGACACCCGCGGTGACGGACGAAGCCATCGGCCGCGCCTATGGCGACTTCCTCACGGGGGTTCCGGTCGAAAAGATGCGGCAGATCGATGCCTTGCGCCGTCGCGGCATCCACACCTACGTTCTCTCGAACAACAACCCTTCGTCGATGCGCTTCATCCGCGAGATGTTCACGGCCGACGGCAAACGCATGGAGGATTACTTCGACCGAATCTACCTCTCGTACGAAATGCGTGAACTGAAACCCTCCGAAGCAATCTTCCGCAAGATGATCGCCGACAGCGGCATGGAGCCCGAGCGGACGCTCTTCATCGACGACGGTCAGAAGAACGTCGAGGCGGCCCGGGCTCTGGGGTTTGCGGTCTACAAGCCGGCTCCGAGCGAGGATTTCGGTCATCTGCTCGACAGCATCGGACGGCCGTAAGCGGGCTCTTGCGGCATGCCGGCATCTTCGGTCCGGGACGCTTTTCCCGGCGAAAAATTTGCCGGAACGGGAAAAAGCCGCTATCTTTGCACAACTCGTTTCGGCGGCATGAGAATTCAGCCGCGGAACGCAACTCGGGGTGTAGCGCAGTCCGGTTAGCGCACCTGCTTTGGGAGCAGGGGGTCACAGGTTCGAATCCTGTTACCCCGACCCGCAAAAAAGCCACTTGCTCGCAGGCAAGTGGCTTTTTCGATGTCCGGAACGGATCCCCTCAGCGTCGGGACACAAGCGTGATGACCAGCGACCCGACGGTCAGCAGCACTCCTGCTCCAACCACTCCCGGCCAGCCATACAGCGCCCAGGCCGCACCCGAAAAGAACGTTCCGAGCGATCCTCCAATAAAATAGCAGCACATGAAGATGGTATTGATGCGGTTCGAGGCCGACGGGCAGAGTTCGAACAGCGTCGCCTGGTTGCTCAGCTGGATACACTGCATCCCGATGTCGAGCAGCAGGATGCCGCCGATAATCGGCAGGTAGCGGTCCGACCCGATGAAAAACAGCCCCCAGGCTGCCAGTTGCAGCACGGCGCCGATCACATTGAAGCGGTGAATTCCCACCCGGGCAATGTATTTGCCGCAGAAAGTGGCCGTCACGGCCCCCGCCACGCCACACAAACCGAGCAGCCCCACCACGTCACTCCCGGCATGGAAGGGTTCGTCGGCCATCTTGAAGGCGAGCGATGCCCAAAAACAGAGAAACGATCCGAAAGCCAGTGCCGCACGGGCCGAATGGAGCCGCAGCAGCGGATAACGCTGCACAAGTGTAAGCAGCGATCGCATCAGGGCGCCGTAGCTTCCCGTGAAATTGGGCCGGGCGTCGGGCAGTATCCGGAAGATAACGACGGCCGAAAGCAGCATCAGCCCTGCGGCGATGAGATACATTTCGCGCCATCCGAGCCATTCGCCCACCGCTCCGCTCACCACCCGCGAAGCGAGAATCCCGGTCAACAATCCCGACAGAATGATGCCGACGTTGCGGTTCTTGCGCTCGGGACGCGAGTACTGCGCCGCCAGCGGAATGAAGAACTGCGGAACCACGGAGCAGACCCCAATAACGAACGAACTGACGTGAAGGATCGACATGTCGGGGGCCACGGCCGTGGCAATCAGCGCCGCAATCAACAGTGTGAAATCGATCAGCAGGATCCGCCGCCGGCTGTAAAGATCGGCCAGCGGAATGAGAAACAGCAGCCCCAGAGCATATCCGCACTGGGCAAAGAGGGCGATGTGGTTGGCCGCAAGGGTCGTGGAGCCGAGATCCCGGCGGATCAGGTCCAGCAGCGGCTGGTTATAATAGAGGTTGGCCACCGAGACACCGGCAATGACGGCCAGCGTATAGAGCAGCCGATTCGGAAAACCGGCATTCTCTGTCAACTGCAATTTCATGAGCGGAACGTTTGGGCGCGACAAAATTACACAGAAAAGGCCAAAAAACAAAGAGAACGACTCGGCCCGGACGTGCACCCGTCCGCCGGTAGCAAGACGGAACGGCTCCATCGCACGGCGTGAACCGAAGAGCACCGGAGGAACTTTGCATCCGGGCCGGAGCTCGTGCAAAAAAACACAAAAAAGAATCCGAATGATGGATTAACTGGGTATCAGACAAATAGAGCCAATCAACACTTCGAATATCGGTTGCGGGTACAATTTTTTCTGAAATTTATTTTGTCATTTCGGATTTTAGAGTTATCTTTGTGCGCTCTTAGAAAGATAAGGGCATCCGTTCGGGGTGTAGCGCAGTCCGGTTAGCGCGCCAGCTTCGGGAGTTGGAGGTCGCTGGTTCGAATCCAGTCTCCCCGACGAATTCAAACGAAAACCTTTGCCGATCGGCAAAGGTTTTTTTGTGTCCGATCCGGAGGAGGAGAGAGGGGGGGGCAGCGAAAAACCCGGGACCGCAGGAGAAAAAAGAGAACATCCCCTCCCCGCAAACGGCAAAGGCCACAATCGACCTCTCCGTCTCGAGATGCGGCAAACGCTCCTCGACAAATCGTCTCGCAAACGAAAAGGGCGCATCCTGCCCCGTTTCGGACCAATCACAACCGCTTGTAGTGGCAATAGAGCAGCGAGCCGTCGTCATCATGCAGATGCATGCCGCCGCCCAGGCAATAGCGGAACATCCGACAGTCGGCACACTCGCCGCGTCGCGCCCACTCCCGATTGCGGAACGATTCAAAGCGCGTTTGCCAGACCTCCCAGAAATCGTCGCGATAGATATTTCCCTGGTTGAAATTGGCCCGGATCGACGTACACCCCGAGATGGCCCCATCGACCCGAATCGAGGCAACCGACACGCCGGCCGCACACTGGTAGAAATGGTCCCGGACCTCGGCCTCGTATCCGCCCAGAAAACCTTCGCACGCATAACTGGCATCGATCCGTCCCTCGCGGCGCGTCCGGCGGATGAACTCCAGCAGCGTGCGGAACTCTTCGTCGGTCATCCGCAGCGTCGGATCCTCCTTGGCGCGCCCCATCGGGAAGATCGAAAAGAGCCGCCAATGCTCCACCCCTTCCGCGATGAGCATCTCGCCAAACGCCTCCAGCTGCGGGATCATGGCCCCCGTCACGCAGGTCACCACGTCGCTGGCAAGCGCCGGCTGGCGGACAATCATCCGGATGGCCTGCAGCGCCCGTTCGTAGCTCAGCGGATTGCCGCGCATGCGGTTGTGTTCGCGTTCGAAGCCGTCGAGGCTCACCGACACCGTCCGCAGACCCGCATCGAGCAATCCGCGGAAACGCCGCTCGGTCAGTGCCATGCCGTTGGTCACCATCCCCCACGGGTAGCCGCGCCGCGTCACCTCCCGACCGGCTTGTTCGAGATCCTCGCGTACGAGAACCTCGCCCCCCGAAAAGATGATCAGCACCTGCGAAGGATCGACGTGAGGCGTAATCTGCTCGTCGAGGACCCGCAGAAAGTCCCCGAGCGGCATGTCCGCCACCCCGGGATCGACCCGGCAGTCGCTGCCGCAATGACGACACGACAGGTTGCACCGCAACGTACACTCCCAAAAGAGCGTATCGAGGCGGTGTTCCGAAACCTTCGCGGCGTAAAGATCCGAAAAAAGATCCAGCGCCCAGCGTTTCCGCAAACCGATCCGACGACCGTTCATTGGCCCAACCCCTTCATCCGAACCATGACGCCCGCTACTTTTTAACCGCAGGATCCTCCTCGCGGGGCTCCTCGGCCACGGGCGGAAGCGAATCAGGCAATTGTCGCTCCATGCGCCGGATCCGCACGCTGTCCGACACGGGCGGCCGCACGCCGTACATCAACACAATACGCGGCAGCACGGGCCGGGCCTTGATCGCCGTCGTATCGGCCGTCCGGGGCTTGGTCTGATCCTTCGACGCCGGCTGCTTCGGCGCCTGACGAACCGTCGAACAGGCCGTCGAAAAGCCCAGCAAGGCCGCTACGGCCAGTTTCCACTTTCTCTTCATCATACTGCAAGCCGTTAAAATCCTCCCTACAAAGATAGAAAATTTTCCAGGCAGGCAAAAAAAACCTGGCAAAAAGTTTTGAATCCCAAGCTTTTTTATGTTACTTTGTCTTAATCATTAACACCTTAATACTTTTTTTTCTATGACAGGCAAAGTAAAATGGTTCGATAGCAAGAAAGGCTACGGATTCATTACGACTGAGAACGGCAAGGAGATCTTCGTGCATTTCTCGGGCATCGTGAAGGAGGGCTTCAAGTCCCTGAACGAAGGTCAGAAGGTCGAATTCGAAATCGGTAACGGTGCCAAGGGCGAACAGGCCGTCAATGTGACCGTTGTCGAGTAAAGATACCTCCCGACAAAAGCGGATCTGCACAGCAGCAATTCCGCATCCCCAAAAAGGACGTCTGACGATCAGACGTCCTTTTTTTCTTGCCCGAATGAAAAAATAATCGTATTTTTGGGCTGTCAAAAATCGATTTTAAGGATTTTTCAAAATCATAAAACACTCAAAACCATGAAAGAAGCTATCGCAATTCTCACCGGTGGAGGTCCCGCTCCCGGTATGAACACCGTCGTCGGCAGCGTTGCCAAAACGTTCCTGCGCAAGGGCTACCGCGTCATCGGTCTCCACGAAGGATACACCGGACTGTTCAACCCCTCGCCCCGCACCGTGGACATCGATTACCCGATGGCCGACGGAATCTTCAACCAGGGCGGTTCGTTCCTGCAGATGAGCCGGTTCAAACCCACCGATGCCGATTTCGAAAACAACTTCAACCTCAAGTTCTTCACCGACAACAACGTCAAACTGCTCGTGACGGTCGGCGGCGACGACACCGCATCGACGGCCAACCGCATCGCCAAGTTCCTCGAGGCCAAGAAGTACCCCATCGCCAACATCCACGTCCCGAAGACCATCGACAACGACCTCCCGCTGCCGAAGGGTACCCCGACGTTCGGCTACGAGTCGGCCAAGGACAAGGGTGCCGTCATCGCCCGCGCCGTCTATGTCGACGCCCGCACCAGCGGCAACTGGTTCGTGCTGGCTGCCATGGGCCGTTCGGCCGGCCACCTCGCATTCGGTATCGGCGAGGCCTGCCACTACCCGATGATCGTCATCCCCGAGATGTTCGACAAGACCGAAATCACCGTCGAGAAGATCGTCAACCTCGTGATCTCGTCGATCATCAAGCGTAAGATCATGGGCATGGACTACGGTGCCGCCGTCATCTCGGAAGGCGTCTTCCACGCCCTGTCGGATGAGGAGATCCGCAAGAGCGGCGTCCACTTCACCTACGACGAACACGGACACCCCGAACTGGGCAAGGTCTCGAAGGCTCACATCTTCAACGAGATGATCGAGAAGAAGCTCAAGGAGCTCGGCATCAAGGTCAAGAGCCGTCCCGTCGAGCTGGGCTACGAAATCCGCTGCCAGACCCCGATCGCCTACGACCTGACCTACTGCTCAGAGCTGGGTATCGGCGTCCACAAGCTCTTCTCGGAGGGCAAGACCGGCTGCATGGTCTATGTGGATTCCGAGGGCAACGTCTCGCCGCTCTACCTGAAGGATCTGCAGGATCCCACCACGGGCAAGATTCCGCCCCGTCTGGTGGACATCAAGTCGGACCGCTTCACGTCGGTGGTCGAGAACATTCTCAACGCCATCACGCCGGCCGACTACGAGGCTGCCAAGAAGTATGTAGCCAACCCCGAGGAGTACGATTTCCACAAGATTCTGAACTGGAAATAATTCCTCATCATACTCGAAAAACGATCCCGGGCCTTGTGGTCCGGGATTTTTTGTGTTGTTGCAGGCAGAAACGGACAGACCGGCTACCGGGCCATTCGGACCGCTCGGACCGCTCGGGCCACAAACGCGCGACGGAGAAGCCCTCCCGGCAGCTTCGGGGAAGGGCCGGGACTAAGAACCCGGCCGACCGAAAGGGGCTACGACCGCTCAGAAGAGCATCGCATCGTGCTCCGGCAGGGTGACGGCCCGGGGATGAAGGTTGATAATCTCGCGATGGCGAATCCGGGCGCGCTCGACGGTATGGTGCGTCCCGCCGGCCGAACCGTCGTACCACGCCACAACGACCTGCGCATGGTCGACCAGGAAATCGTTCCGCACGGCATAGCACCCGCGATGATACGCCTCGGCAAGGATCTCCACGGCATCCGCCCGGTCGAGAACCTCTCCGTAGAGGCGTCGCCAGGTCGTCGGGAAGCGGTGCTCCTGTCCGCGGAACGGAACCACGGCGATCAACTGCACATCGGCATGCCGTTCGCGCATCTCCAGCACGGCCCGAGCGGCCGCCAGATCGAATCCCACCGCCATGCCGTCGAGAAACGTGCGGAATCCCCGGGCATACAACCGTTCGAGCGTCGGCGGCAACAACGCACGAGCCTCGTCCCGATAGAGACGATGACCCGTAAAGGCGACACAATGGCGAGGTTGGAGGATCATACCTTCAAAGATAACGATTTGGCCCGGACTTTGCAAGAGTCGAGGCTGAATTCAAAAACTTCAGCAACCATGAAAAACACAGGTATTGTCATCGTATCGCTGGTGGGCGGACTGATCATCGGGTCGGCCCTGACGATGCTGTTCGCACCTCAGTCGGGAGCCGATCTGCGGCGCAAGATCAAGGATTCGATCGACGACGAAATCGATCGCGTGAAGAACAAGCTCAACGAGGTCGAAGAGCAGATCGAAGAGGCCCGCTGCCGCTGCGAGGAGAACTGAATCGTCACGGCCGGCAATTGAATGAGAAGGATGGCTGCACAGAACCCCGCCTCCGCCAGGAACGAATCCTGCGAGGACCGTCATTCGGGCGAACCGGCCGGAAACGCCTCCCGCCGCAAGCCCGACACGGACACCTCCCGCTCCGACCGCACGGTTGACTTCGATCTCGGCGAACTGCTCGGAGGCCGCTCCGCCGCACGGGTGGACAACCCTCCGTCCAGGGATCGATCCTCGGGTGGCTTCGTCGTGGTGTTTCTGCTCTTCGGGACGCTCGTAGGCATCACCCTGCTGCTGTTGTTGACGGCATTGGTCGTGTGGCTTTCGCAGGTCATGGGGTCGTTCATCGTCGCCACGCTGCTGCTTGCCGCGCTCTTTGCGCTCCTGGCCGCCGGGCTCTATCTGGGGGCAATCCGCGAAGCCGTGGAGCGGATCCGGGCCCGTGCCGAGGCGGTCTACGAAGTAGCCCGCCTCGCCCGCTCCGGCTACGAATGGATCTCGGACAAAATCGCCCTCGTGAGCAGCATCTACCGAATGCTGCGCAAGGAGTAGTCCGACAGCCGAAAGCATTCCGCATCGGTCCTCCCCGCCTGCAAAGGAAAAGGCCGGCACCTTTCGCAAGGTGTCGGCCATTTTCGTATGGCAACCCGCAGGCTGCCGATCGACTATTTGCCGAAGTAACGCTTGTAGAGTCCTTCGAAGCCCTTTCCGTGACGAGCCTCGTCCTTGGCCATCTCGTGAACCGTGTCGTGAACGGCATCGAGGTTCTCCTCCTTGGCCATGCGAGCCAGACGCATCTTGTCCTCGCAGGCGCCGCACTCGGCCTCCATACGCTTCTCGAGATTGGTCTTCGTGTCCCAAACCACCTCACCGATCAGTTCGGCGAACTTCGAAGCGTGCTCAGCCTCTTCCCAGGCGTAGCGCTTGTAAGCCTCGGCGATCTCGGGATAGCCCTCGCGATCGGCCTGACGGCTCATGGCCAGGTACATGCCCACCTCGGTGCACTCGCCCATGAAGTGGTTCTGCAGACCCTCCCAGAGCTCCTTGCTGGCGCCCTTGCCGTCGCCGATCTTGTGCTCGGTTACGAACTCCATCTTCGCATCCGACTCAACGACCTCAACGAACTTATCCTTACCTGCTTTGCACAGCGGGCACTGCTCCGGTGCCTCGGGACCTTCGTGAATGTACCCGCATACGGTACAACGCCATTTCTTTGCCATAATCTTTGTAATATTAAAGGTGTGTGTAATGTTTGTTTTTGTTTGCAATGCAAAGATAAGCACAGAAATCGACATTTCGCATAAAAATCGATTGTCTTTTCTGATCGCGCGATAAGGGAAACTTATACCGGCACCCCTCCGTCAATCCCCCCGTGCAATCCGGAACCGGACCGGTTTCGGCGGCGACATTCCGGCCTCCAGCGGTCGTCAGCCCGGAACCTGCACCGGGATCCGGCCGGTCAGCTCCGGGAAGGGCACGGGTCAGCTCCGGGAAGGGCACGGGTCAGCTCCGGGAAGGGCACGGGTCAGCTCCG
>CALUKH010000030.1 GCA_944321185.1 uncultured Alistipes sp.
TCGGCCGGGGCAGAGTCGGAGGAGTTGTCTGCCGTCTGGCCGAAGGTCGGACCCGCGAGGAGGCCCAACGCAAACAATAGGGTCAGCAATCTATTCATGATAATGGAAATTTTGTTCGGATGGCAGTCGGAAAGCCGGGCTTCAGAACGGAGCCCGAGAACAAAATTAACAGAAAAACCGGAACTGGAAAGTTCCGGTCGTCGATTTTGTCGTTTAGGCAAGAAATTGTCGTTTAGGCAAGAAAAAATAGTCGTTCAGACAAGAAAACAGGGTCGTTTGAGGCTGGTTGGAGTTACGAAATGGAGCTCTCTCCGCCCTGCGTCTTGCGCCAGCTGGAGGGTGAAACCCCCTCGCGGGTCTTGAACATGCGGGTGAAATGGCTGGGCGAGACGAAGCCTGCGGCCTCGGCGATTTCGGTGATGTTCAACCCGGGGTGTTGGAGCATGTGCCGTTTGGCGTACTCCATCCGCAGGTCGGTGATCCAGTCGCGGAACGAGCCGTTGCCGGTCGCCTTGATGTATTCCGAGAGGTAGGTGCGGTTGGTGTGCAGCGCATCGGCCAGTTCGCGGATGGTCAACCCCGGTCGGAGGTAGCCGTCGGCGGCAATCCACCCGGCGAGCCGTGCCGCAAGGTCGGTATGAAGGGCCCGAGCCTCGCGGTCCGGCCTGTCGCCCGGATCGCCCGGAGCCTCCGCAGCAGCCTCCTCCGTGGGGAGCTCCTCCTCGAGCACCTGCTCGACCCGCTCGTAGAGGAGCAGGTATTCATGTAGGAGCAGTAGAGGTAGATGTAGAAGGGTACCGACGAGAGAATCCACAGGAAGACGTAGCGGTCGGGCAGGAAGGTGAGCAGCCCGCAGCCGACGCCGAAGATGACGGCCCACCACGTGAAGACGGACATCCAGCGGATGTAGGCGCCGATGTCGTCGGAGTGGGTGTCGTCGAAGAGGCGCACGGCGCGGCGGTAGGCACGGATAAGCCGTCGGGCCAGCCACAGTCCGTAGCCCACGAGCCAGGCGGCCATCACCGTCAGTCCCGCCCTTTGAGCCGCGCCCTCGGGCAGCCCCAGCAGGATGACGCCCGAGAGGAGCGTGAAGAGCACCCACGCCGAGAGGTGGAAATGCCACCGGCGATGCGTGAGGTAGAAACGGTCGAGCAGCGAGGTGAGTGCCGAACTGAAGAGCCAGTAGCAGAGGAAGTAGGTCGAGAGGTTCATCAGAATGGCCGCATGTACATCGCGGAGCCTCACCTCGAAAAAGAAGTGGACCGCATGGTTGACCGCCAGGAGCAGCAGTGCACAGCCCATGATGCGCCGCGAGCGGAGGTAGTTGGCAAAGATGGCCTTGTCGGGGGTAGGAGCCAGCAGGAAGTAGGCGCCGAAGAAGATCATCAGCGGCAGGGCGATGCAGAGCGAATATTCGTAGAGCGGAAGATTCATGCGCGTATCGGGCTTGAAGGCGATCGTAACAAAGATACGCAATAATTCGATTGAGTATCTCCGCGCGGGGCGAAAGTCTCTTGCCCGGATGAAAATATCGCCGCAATCGAAATCGTTTCAACGTTGTCTGCGCGGCTGCTTCGGGTTTTGTTTCGCTACACCGGCATCGCCCTTCGGGTGCCGCTGTTCGTTGAACGGGGTTGTTGGGCCGGTCCGGTTCCTTATAATTCGGAGTTGGGCTTTCGTTGACGGGTCATGCAATAGCCATTTTGGAGGTCGACTCGGGAGCCCCCGCCTTGCAGAGCGAGGACCTTTGTCGGACAAACCATCGGTTATGGGACAAAGGTACACCTCGCTCCCGTCGGACGACAAGGATGGGGCTCTCAGAATCTTTGTCCGACTTTTCTGGCCAATCTGGTTGCTTCGGAATGATACAAATATCTCCTGTACATGTTCTGTTGCACTCATTCCCGTGATGCTTTTTAATCGCATATACAGTTTTGTCCTGCTGATATTCATGTTGTCCGCGAGAAAGTCGACATTGAGACTGCTGTCCGTCATGTTTTCAACAATCAAGTTGGTGTGTTGGTTTATAAAGTTCTCGTCCTTGTTGGATGAGTTGCCGGCCTATTCGACGCGGGCGTATTCGAAGACGTTGGCCCGGTATTTCGAACCGTCGGTTTTCGAATCCCGCGAGGCGAATCCCAGGTAGAGTTTCCCGTTGCGGACCTTGATCCCCTCGGCCTCCATGTATCCCGAGGCGGTGATTCCCTGCGAGGCGAGCGTCTGCAGATCCGAGGCGGCTGTGACGGCCGTGCGGCGCTCGATCACATTGCCCGCAAAATCGTAGATCGTCACGTAGGCCGCCGAGGGTGTTCCGTCGTTCCTGCCTTCGCCCTCGAAGTAGTAGATCAGTCCGTCGTTGACCTCGAAACCCTGCCAAGCGTAGTAGGAGACGTCGTCGGGCGTCTCGGCCAGCGATTGGTTCGGGATGCCGAACTCGCCCAGCGGCGTCAGCTTGCGTAGATCCCGGGCGTAGATCTTCGGGGTCTCGGTCACCTGCGGATCGTCCGCCGCACCGCCGCCGTAGGTCAGCGACTGAAGCGTCACGGCCGACATCGGCAGGGCCATGGCCTCGCTCAGACGGTACATCCGGAACCGGCGCGGTTCGGTGGGGTGCGACGTCGGGTAGTTGATCGCCAGCACGTCGTTTGCCACGTCGATGGCCGGATGCAGTTCCTTGAACGGCCCCATGTAGAACTGCGTGGTGCACTCCTTCGGAGTGACCCGCTTCCCGGCCTCGAACTTCACCCGGGCGATGGTCTGGCTGTTCCAGTACTGGCCGCTCGCATTCTTCGAGGCATAGCAGCCCGTCCAGATATAGAGTCCGTCGTCGACGATGTCGAAGCCCTGGATCACCGTGTTGCTGGTCAGATACTGCCCCATGGAGTGCAGTAACAATGCTGGACTTTTTGCCGGAGTTCAACGCGATGGAATGCCTCTGGTATTGGTTGACCGCTATCTGCCCGAGGTGCAATCATTGTCGTATGTAACCACGGACAACTATCGCGGGGCGGTGATGGCGACCGAATACCTGCTCGAGAATGGCCATCGCCGGATCGTCTGTATTCAAGGCACACCGCATTCGATGCCGGTGCGCGATCGTGTGCGTGGATTTACGGATGCGATGAATGCGCGTGGTTTGGGGGATTGGGTTGTGGTGACGGGTGAAGATTTTTCGGTTCAGAACGGTTATCTGGAGACCAAACTGGCTCTTTCGGGGGCGGGCGAACGTCCAACGGCGATTTTTGCCTTGAGCAATCTTATTTTGCTGGGAGTGGTCAAGGCTGTGCAGGAATCGGGACTGCGTATCCCGGATGACATTTCCGTCATTTCGTTCGATGATAACATGTTGTTCAATTACCTCGATCCGGCCATCACCTGCATCGCACAACCCACCGACGAGATCGGTTCGCTGGCCATTAAACTGTTGATCCGGGCGATTCGCGAACCTGGGTCGGCTGCGTCGCGGCTTCATTTGCCGCCGTCGCTGGTGGTCCGTCGTTCGGTTCGCAATCTGTTGTTGTGATTCCTGTGGTTGGTTAAACCGGTGAATCGTTGGAACCCGGATGTTGCCGGGCACGGGCGATCAGTTCGCCCAGCGTTCCGATGTGATCGACGATCAGTTCGGGCGGACGCGGAGCTCGGTCGGCCACCTCGAGCGTCGTTTCGCCCGAAAGAACCAGCACCCCCATCGCTCCGGCATTGTGGGCCATTTCGATATCGGTATAGATGCGGTCGCCGACCATGGCTATCTGGTCGGGCTGCAGCCCGCATCGGTCGAGAATGCCCGAAAGCATGTTCGGATCGGGCTTCCCGAGCGTGATGTCGGGTTTGCGACCCGTGGCGTGTTCGAGGGCTGCGCAGATTGATCCGCAGTCGACCAGCACCGTCGGCAGGTTGGTCGGGCAGACCCGGTCGGGATTGGTCGCCACGTAGGGAATTCCCTGCTGAATCCACCAGGCCGCACGGCACAATCGTTCGTACGAAAGCGTCTTGTCGAAGGCCACGACCACGGCGTCGGGACGATCATCGGCCGAATCCCGTGTCGGGACGTAGCCCGCCGCCTCGAACTCCGAGACCATCGACGGCGTTCCGAGCAGAAAGAGCCGTCGGGCTTGCGGATGGTGAAGGCGCAGATAGTCGATCGTGGCCAGGGTTGTGGTGTACATCTCTTCGCGGGTGGCGCGGATGCCCATCGCTTCGAGGTTGTGGAGGTAGTCGGCAATCGATTTCGAGGGGTTGTTCGTCAGGAACGAATAGCCGATTCCCAGCTTGCGAAGCCTCTCCAGAAAGGGCTGTGTCCATAGAAACAGTTTCGAACCCATATAGATCGTGCCATCCATGTCGAGGGCTACGTGGCGCAGGTGCGACAGCCGCCGCAGCAACTCTTCGTGCTCCCAGACGGAGCGGTAGCGGTGGAAACAACACATCTTCTATTCCGTTTTTTTGTTCACGCGAGGGTATATCGGGGGCTTCCGGCTGATTGGAGGCGTATTCAGCCGGTCGTCCGACGATGGTCGGGCGAAGTTCCGTGTCGTGGTGGATATTCGGTCGGTTATCGGCGTTCGAGATCCAGCCCTTCGAACAGATAGGGGTAATCGGTCTCGATGACGTCGCATCCCGAAGCAATTTCGAGGAGATAGCCCTCCTGCTTCTGGGTCTCGGTAGCACGACGGTCGTGGGTCGGGGCGACGGAGATCATGCAGAGGATGCCCTGCCGGTGGAGCGAATCGTAGAGCGGCTGCTGATCGGCGTAGATCATCGTGCCGACGTAGGCCATCATCTGCGAGGCGGGGATCCGGGCCTCCCGATAGGCGCGGTACTCGGTGAGGTTCTTGCACCAGGCCGAGAACATCGCTTCGGGATCGCGGTCGAGCAGCATGCGTGCCTGGCGGGCGTTGTGGACCGTATACATGACGTTGGGCGGATCGAGGCGGTTGATGAACTGCGACATGAACTCCAGCGGCACGTCCTTGATGTCGAGGTTGAGGATCGTTTTGCCCTGGCTCCAGCGGATGGCCTCTTCGAGCGTCGGGATGCGGAATTCGGTGAGCTTGCCGTCGCGGTCCTTCAGCCGGAAGCGCTGCAGCTCCTCCCACGTGTAGTCCGAGACGAGACCGCTGCCGTCGGTCGTGCGGTCGATCGTGGCGTCGTGCATCAGGACGATCACGCTGTCGCGCGTCAGCCGCGGGTCGATCTCGAAGAACGACGGCATGATCGTGAGGGTCTTCTCGAACGATTCGATGCAGTTCTCGGGGTAGCCCGAGATCATGCCTCCGCGGTGGCCGCTGATGACGATCGGACGGGTCGGCGAGTAGTGGAACCAGGCGTGCAGATCGGTGCGGCTCTGAATGTCGATGCGATGGAGGCTGCCTGAGGGGGCCGGGGTTTCCGAGCACGAGGCGACCGTGAGGGTGAGGGCTCCGAGAAGCGGAAGCAGCAGTTTGTTCATGGTTTTCAGGGTTGGGTTTGGGTTTTCCATCCGGCGTTGAATCGTTGCGCTTTGGGGCGGATTTGCGGCGTTGGCTCCGTCGGCGTGTCGCGGCAAAGCGATCGGATTTCTGCGTTTCGGGTTTTCAAATTTATGCTTTAATTTTCTTTTTGGCAACTTTTTCGGTTGTTAAAATTCGGTTTCAAGCGATATTTTATTTCGCGTATATAGTCAATTTATTGATATATAGTGTTTTAATGCCATGCGTCATTTCTCGCCCAGGTGGTAGATGAATGTAGGATGGACCGTTTTTTATTTCTTATTTTGTCTTTTTGTGTGATGTTCTGCTTTCTTTTCTTGCGCAAAAGGAAAATAATGTTTATTTTTGTTGATGTGGATTGCTTTTCGGGCTGCTTTTACCCTCTTCTGATCCGGGAATGCAAACTATCCTTATATAAAAGGTAACCTAAATCAACCTCTATGGATAAAATCGAAAGCGCATTGCAACGTACGACCGATACCCGGGCCGTGGTGTTTGGGGTTGGAGCCCTTCACCGCGTGGCCGAACTCTTCACGCAACTGTTTCCGGGCGGCAGGGCCCTTGTCGTGGCGGATTCCAACACGTGGCGTGTGGCCGGCGAACAGGTGCACCGCACCCTCGGTGAGGCCGGCATCCCGCAGGACGATCCCCATCTGTTCACCGATCCGGGACTCTATGCCGAATGGCGCTTCGTCGAGGAGCTCGACGCACGGCTCTCGCACACGGAGGCCATCCCCGTGGCGGTCGGTTCGGGCGTCATCAATGACCTGACCAAACTCTCGTCGCACCACAACCACCGCTGCTACCTGATCGTCGGGACGGCCGCCTCGATGGACGGCTATACGGCCTACGGCGCCTCGATCACCAAGGAGGGAAATAAGCGGACGTTCGATTGTCCGGCACCACTCGGCATGCTCTTCGATCCGGCGATTGCCGCCGCTGCGCCGGCCGACCTCTCGGCATCGGGCTACGCCGATCTGATTGCCAAGATCCCGGCCGGTGCCGACTGGATGCTGGCCGATGCCGTCGGTGCGGATCCGATCGATCCGTTTGCCTTCGCGCTCGTGCAGGACGATCTGCCGGCGGCGCTGTCCGATCCCGCGGGGGTGCATGCCGGAGATGTCGCAAAGACCGGTCAGTTGGCCGAGGGGCTGATCCTGAGCGGATTCGCCATGCAGGCCGTGCAGTCGAGCCGTCCGGCCTCGGGGGCCGAACACCAGTTCAGCCATCTCTGGGACATGGAGCATCTGCGCTTCAACGGCGCATCGGTGTCGCACGGCTTCAAGGTCGGCATCGGAACCCTCGCCACGACGGCCCTCTTCGAGATGCTGCTCGAAGAGCCGGTCGAACGGCTCGATGTCGAACGCTGCGTGGCGGCGTGGCCCACGTGGGGCGAAACCGAGGCGACGATCCGCAGCCTCTTTGCCGGGAGTGCCGATCTGGTGACCCGCGCCCTGAAGGAGACGCGCGACAAATACGTCGCAGGGGAGGTGCTGCGCGGTGAGCTCGAGCGGCTGAAGGCGGCCTGGCCCCAGCTGCGCGGGCGCATCGAACGGCAGATTATCCCCTTCGGGGAGGTGCGGCGGCGTTTGGAACTGGTCGGTGCGCCGTATGAACCCGAACAGATCGGCGTTTCGCGCCAGCGCTTCCGCGAGGCCTTCCGGCGGATCCCCTACATGCGCAGCCGCTATTCGGTGGTCGACGTGGCGGTCCGCTGCGGATGGTTCGAGGGGTGGCTCGACCGCCTGTTCGGCCCCGGCTGCATCTGGAGTATCCCCCGGCAAGGAGACGGATGTCGATCGTTTTAGTCGTTTCGTAGCCGTTTTGTCATTCGAACGGTCTATCTTTGTTGTCTGATGTAATTCGCAGTGCGATGACCCCCGAACAGAAAAAACGTTTCAAACAGTGGCAAATGCGCACGATCATTGCCACGATGATCGGCTATGCGCTCTTCTATTTCGTCCGCAAGAACTTCTCGCTGGCCATGCCCGGGCTGGAGGCCGACCTGGGCATCTCGAAGGTCAGCCTCGGCATCTTCCTGACGCTCAACGGCATCATCTACGGCCTGTCGCGTTTCGTGAACGGCATCCTGTCCGACCGCATGAACGCCCGCTGGTACATGGCCATCGGTCTGGCACTCTGCGCCGTGGCCAACTTCGCCTTCGGATTCGGCGAGGACATCTCCACGTGGATCACCGGCGAAGAGACCGGTGACCGCTTCACCAACACGATGATCCTCTTCATGGGCATCCTGTGGATGGTCAACGGCCTGCTGCAGGGGGCCGGCTTCCCACCCTGCGCGCGGCTGCTCACGCACTGGATCCCGCCCACGGAGCTGGCCACAAAGATGTCCCTGTGGAATACCTCGCACTCGATCGGCGCCGGACTGGTCGTGATCCTCTGCGGCTACATCATGGGCCATCTGGGACAGAACCTCTCGGCTGATCCCGAGGCCGTGGCCCGCATTGCCGGCCATCTGGGGGCCGATCCGTCGGACCCGGCCGCCATGGCCACGGTGATGAACTTCGCGGCCCATTCGGGGGCCTGGCGCTGGTGCTTCTGGATCCCCTCGGCCATCTCGTTCGCCGGAGCCATCGGACTGGTGGTCTTCCTGCGTGATACGCCCTCGTCGGTCGGGCTGCCCGAAATGGAGGGCACCGAACTGCACGAACAGGCGGAAACCGCCATGGCCCGCGGCGCCGAACACAAGGCCTTCCTGGTGAAACATGTCTTCCGTAATCCGCTGATCTGGATCCTCGGTGTGGCCAACTTCTTCGTCTACATCGTCCGTTTCTCGGTGCTGGACTGGGGACCGTCGCTCCTGAGCCAGTCGAAGGGGGTCAGCATGGCTCATGCCGGGTGGCTGGTGGCGATGTTCGAGATTGCCGGCATCCTCGGCATGTTATTCGCCGGATGGGCTACGGACCGCTGGCTGAAGGGGCGCGCCCATCGGACGTGTGTCTTCTGTATGGCCGGCGCTGCGCTGTTCGTCTTTCTCTTCTGGCGGCTGCCGGCCGATGCGCCGATCGGGCTGCTGTTCGCCACGCTGTGCGCCGCCGGCTTCTGCATCTACGGGCCTCAGGCCCTGATCGGCATCGCCGCGGCCAACCAGGCCACCAAAAAGGCTGCCGCGACGGCCAACGGCCTGACCGGTCTGTTCGGTTACGCCTCGACGTTGGTCTCGGGCGTCGGTCTGGGTTACGTCGCCCAGCAGTACGGTTGGAACTGGGCCTATGTCGGGATCCTCGCCATGGCGCTGATCGGCATGGCGGTCTTCCTGCTCATGTGGGGCGCCCGGGCCGACGGATACGGCGATTCGACCGTTGCGGAGCATTGATTCCGGCAGGGCGGGGCGGCGGAGTGCCACCGTTCCCGTCGTTCCCACCGTTCCCCTCGTCCCGGGCCATCCCGCTCCGGCCGTGCAGCCCCGTTTTTGGAAAGACCGGATTTTTCCCTATCTTTGTACTTGACGGCGGGGAGTTTTCAAACCCGATTGAACGCAAATCACCATGTTGAGCATTGCCGAACGACACAAATACATCCTCGATTCGCTGAACGAACACGGATTCGTGCGGATCACCGATATCGCCAACGAACTGGGCGTGACGAAGGTCACCATCCGCAAGGATGTGAAGATCCTCGAAAGCAAGGGTCTGCTCTACAAGGTCCATGGCAGTGCCCGCCCGGCCAACCCTCATGTGGCCGACCTCGACGTGCATGTCAAGGACAACATCAACCGCGATGCCAAACGGGCCATCGCCCGACGTGCCGTGGAGCTGCTCGATGACAACGATTCGGTGATTGTGGCCTCGGGGTCGACGATCTATGCCTTTGCCGAGGAGATCCGCATGCGGACGTGGCATCATCTGAACATCGTCACGCCGTTCCTGCGGTTGGGGGTGCTGCTCAACGAGACCGAGAATGTCGACGTGGTGCAGCTGGGCGGCACGATCCACAAGAAGTCGCTCTCGGTGCTGGGCAGCGAGGCTGCCCGGGGGCTGGACGACTGCATCTGCTCGAAACTCTTCTTCGGGGTCGACGGCATCGACCTCGAACACGGCATCACCACCTCGACGATCGAGGAGGCGCAGCTGACCCGTCGGATGATGGCTTCGGCCTCGCGGACGATCGTGCTGGCCGACTCGACGAAATTCGGACAGCGCGGTTTCGGACGTATCGGTTCGCTGGAGGATGTCGACGTGATTGTGACCGACGCCGAAGTCTCGGAGCAGATGGCTTCGGCGCTCGAAGAGGCCGGTGTGGATCTGATCGTCGTCAAATAATCCGGGGGGCCGGGAGACGGTCGGGCCGTGTTGCGGCCGCGGCACATCCGATCCGCTCCCGGGACAAAGATCTGAAAAGGGTCGGCACATAGGTTGCCGGCCCTTTTTCGTGTTCGGCGGGCGCCTGCGCGGGTATCCCGAAGCGTTGGCAGGAGTGTTTCTTCCGGCGGCCCGAATCCCAAGAATTTGACCGCAACCGCTTGATTGAAAAAAATTTGTTATATTTGCCCGAATTTTTAAACCAAAATAAGACAATGGGAAACTTACTGAAAGGAAAGAAGGGTCTTATCTTCGGAGCCCTGAACGAGCAATCCATCGCCTGGAAAGTGGCGGAACGTGCCGTGGAGGAGGGAGCCGAGATCGTCCTCACCAATACAGCCGTCTCGATCCGCATGGGAACCATCAGCCAGCTGGCTGAAAAGTGTCATACGATCGTCGTTCCGGCCGATGCCACCAGCGTTGCCGACCTCGAGAACCTGATCGACAAGACCATGGAGCATTTCGGCGGCAAGTTCGACTTCATGCTCCACTCGATCGGCATGTCGCCCAACGTGCGCAAGGGCCGTACGTACGACGATCTGGACTACGACTATCTTTCGAAGACGCTCGATATCTCGGCCATCTCGTTCCACAAGGCCATCCAGGTGGCCCGCAAGAAGGACGCCATCAACGAGTGGGGTTCGATCGTGGCGCTGTCGTACATCGCCGCCCAGCGTACGCTGTACGGTTACAACGACATGGCCGATGCCAAGGCGCTGCTCGAATCGATCGCCCGCAGCTTCGGTTACATCTACGGTCGTGAGAAGCACGTGCGTATCAACACCGTTTCGCAGTCGCCGACGCAGACCACCGCTGGCAGCGGCGTGCTCGGACTGGGCGATCTGATGGCCTTTGCCGAGAGCATGTCGCCGCTGGGCAATGCCACGGCCGAGGATTGCGCCGATTACGTGCTGACGCTCTTCTCCGATTACACGCGCAAGGTGACGATGCAGAACCTCTACCACGACGGCGGTTTCTCGTCGATGGGCATGTCGCGCCGTGCGATGAAGACCTACGAGAAGGGTATGCGTTTCGACGACGTGCACGAGCATCAGTATCCCTTTGGCGGCGATCCTGCCGAAGAGAAGAAATAGTCCGGTCCGGGGCGAGGCGGTCGAATGTGCGGGGTATCCCCGGCGGTCGCAGCGCCCGGCAGCCGGAAACGAAAAGAGCGATGGCTTCTGCCACCGCTCTTTTTTATCGGGTTGTCGGGTTTGTACCGGGGCCGGACGGGTCGGGTCAATACTGATGGCCGCCTTCGTGGAGCTCCTCGCGGGTGAGCGGCCGACGGTTCAGAGCCCGCCAGACATACCAGATGTAGGCCACCACGACGGGGATGAAGAGCGATACCCAGGCCATGACGCGCAGCGTGAAGAGGCTCGACGACGAGTTGGCGATGGTGAGCGACGATTGCAGGTCGCTCAGCGAGGGGTAGTAGGCCGTCTGGTTCCATCCGGCGAGCAGCAGCAGCGACAGCACCGCAAGGATGCTTCCCGCGCCGCCGAACCAGATGGCACGGCGGCTGCCGTTCCACCCCAGACGGATGCTCCACAGCACGGCCGCCACGCCGATGATCAGCACCACCGCCACATAGGGCAGCTCCAGCAGGTTGTGGAGGTATTTATAGGGTTCGAGGGCGATCACTCCCGAGGCGTCGGCCGTAGCCCCGTCGGCGAGCAGCAGCGCCACGAGCCACACGACGAAGAGGATGACGAAGGCCACCGAGACCTGTCGCATGCGACGGGCGGCACGCTGGCGGAGCGTTTCGTCGGCGATGTCGTTCATCAGGTATTGGCAGGCGAGGGTCAGCGCCAGCAGCGTGACGCTGAGGCCCAGCAGCACGTTGCGCCAGTTGGCGACGGCCTCCAGTCCGTGCCACGGCGAGGTCCATTGTGAGATCACGGCGCCGCCTCCTTCGCCGGCCAGGTTCAGCCGGTCGACGGTGAACTCCGCGCCGGTGAAGAGCGTGCCGACGGCCGTGCCGATCAGCAGCGGACCGAGGATGCCGTTGATCATCAGGAAGATGTTGAAGGTCTTTTCGCCGAAGACGTTGGCCGGTTTGCGGCGGTATTCGTAGGCCACGGCCTGCAGGACGAAGCAGAACAGGATGGCCATCCAGACGTAGGTCGCCCCGCCGAACGACGTCGAGTAGAAGAGCGGGAACGAGGCGAAGAAGGCCCCTCCGAAGGTGACCAGCGTCGTGAAGGTCAGCTCCCATTTGCGGCCCAGCGAGTTGACCATCAGATTGCGCTCCTCCTCCGTGTGACCCAGGTCATAGAGCAGGGCCTGGCCGCCCTGGACGAACATCAGGAAGACGAGCAGTGCGCCCAGCAGCGCGATCAGAAACCACCAGTAGTGTTGAAGCAGTGACAGCGTATCCATGGATCAGTCGTTTTTGGGCCCGAGGGCGATTTGACGGAAAAGAATGCTCAGTTCGGCGATGAGCAGCGCCGTGAAGAGCGCCAGGAAGAGGAAGAAGGTCGTGGTGACTGATCCGCTGGGGATCTTCGAGGCGGCGATGCTCACGGGCATCATCTCCTGAATGGCCCAGGGCTGGCGGCCCACCTCGGCGACGGCCCATCCGGCCTGCGAGGCGAGATAGGCCAGCGGAATCGTCCAGACGGCCACCCGCAGCAGCCAGCGTTTCGATGCCAGACGGTCGCGGCGGTTCAGCCACCAGACGACGGCCAGCAGCAGGATGAAGAAGCATCCGGCGCCGACCATCACGCGGAACGAGTAGAAGAGCAGCGGTACGTTGGGCACGAGCTGTTCCGGACGGTCGATGTATCCGTAGCCGAAGTAGGCGAAGTAGTCGCGCAGGAAGGCCTCGCCTTCGGGGGTCGAGCGGTCGAAGAGCCGTTTGACGGCCTCCATCGTGGCCGTATCGCCCGTGTTGCGGGCTTCGCGGTAGCGGGCCAGTTCGCCGACGGCCACCCGTCCGCGGCGCATCTTCTCTTCGGCCGACAGAATGCCCCGTTCGGCATTGCCCGCGAGCAGGTCGTTGATGCCCGGGACGTAGGCCCCGGCGTCGCGGAAGCTCATCACCGAGAGCAGTTTCGGAATGTCGATCTTGAAGTGGAAGGCATCGTCGTTCGAGCTTCGTTCGGCCTCGGGGCGCAGCACGCCGACGACCGTGAGCGGAGCCCCCTCACCGCCGTCGTAGAGGGCCTCCATGGCGGCCAGCTTCATGGGTTGCGTTTGGGCGGCGATGGCCCCCGAGCGGTCACCCGTGTAGGCGGTCAGCAGGGCGAAGATGAATCCGAAGGCCGAGGCCAGGGCGATGCTTTTCGAGGCCATGCGCTTTTCGCGCCCGCGCAGCAGGTACCAGGCGCTCACCCCGACGACGAACAGTGCCGCCAGCGTGAACGACGAGGTGACCGTGTGGAAGAACTTGTTGACGGCTACGGGCGAGAGGGCCACCTCCGAGAAGGAGGTCATCTCGTTGCGCACGGTTTCGAGATTGAAGTCGCAGCCCACGGGATGCTGCATCCAGGCGTTGGCCACCAGAATCCACCAGGCCGAGAGGTTGGCGCCGATGGCCGTGAGCCACGTGGCCGTGAGGTGGAAACCGCGTGAAACCTTGTTCCAGCCGAAGAACATCACGGCCACGAAGGTCGCCTCGAGGAAGAAGGCGAAGATGCCCTCGATGGCCAGCGGGGCGCCGAAGATGTCGCCCACGAAGTGGGAGTAGTTGGACCAGTTGGTTCCGAATTCGAATTCGAGGATCAGTCCCGTGGCCACGCCGATGGCGAAGTTCACGCCGAACAGACGCATCCAGAACTTCGTCGTGCGGCGCCAGAATTCGTCTCCGGTACGCACGTAGAGGGTCTCCATCAGGGCGACGAGGACCCCCAGGCCGAGCGTCAGCGGGACGAACAGCCAGTGGTAGATGGCCGTCATGGCGAATTGGGCCCGTGACCAGTCGACAGTCGAGAGGTAATCGGTAATCATATCAAATCAGTGTTTTAGGTTCTGTGAGGAGCCGGTCGGCTGCGGGGTGGAGCGGACGTCGGTCGGTTGGGGCTCGGAGCCGACTGCCTGCCGGGTTTCGGGCGTAGTGCCGGGCCGTGCGGCCGAAGCGGCGGGAGTCAGTTCGCGGAGCACGTGTGACGAACGTTCGTCGGAGCTTTGGCCCGCCAGCGGATCGGGCATGAAGAAGAGCTTCAGGATGGCGAACAGGACGAACAGCTTGATGAGGATAATGGCCCAGAGCGTGCGTCCGAGAGTCATCTCCCGGAATCCGTCGATATAGAAGCGAAATACGTTGCGCAGGGCTTTCATCATGCGGTTCAGTCAGGCTGTTCGGTTCGGTTGCCGAAATCAAAGGTAATGGTTTTTTGCAGAATTCCCTCACCCGGGGCGAAAAATCAGCATCGCGGACATGGCGGACGGTGCCGGTGTCGACTGCGGCCCGTGGTGCTATGTTGCAGGGTGGTAGGGAATTGTGAAAAAGTTCCTCTTCCGGAGGCAGAGCCCTGCTGCGAAACCGCCAATTTTTCGTACTTTTGCCCCTCGAACATGCTCGAACAAACGAAATGAAGGAAAATACCCAAAAACTGCCTTCGCCCTGGGTGTCGGCCATCCCGCTGGTGGTCCTGACGTCGCTGCTCTACGTGGTGATCCGCGCCTTCGGCGGTGCGGCCATCGACGGCGGAAGCCAGATCGCCCTGCTCTCAGCCACGTCGGTCTGCGTGATGCTCTCGATCGGCATCTACCGCTGCCGTTGGGCCCGCCTCGAGGAGGCCATCATCGAAAATATCCGCGCCTCGGCCTCGGCCATCCTGATCCTGCTGCTGATCGGCGCCATCGCCGGTACGTGGATGATCTCCGGCGTGGTCCCCACGATGATCTACTACGGTTTGAAGATCCTCCATCCGGCGTTCTTCCTCGTGGCGTCGTGCGCCATCTGCGCGATCGTCTCGCTGATGACCGGCAGCTCGTGGACCACCATCGCCACCATCGGCGTGGCGCTGATGGGAATCGGTCAGGCGATGGGATTCCCCGAGGGGTGGGTTGCCGGCGCGATCATCTCGGGAGCCTATTTCGGCGACAAGCTCTCGCTGCTCTCCGATACGACGGTGCTGGCCTCGTCTACCGTCGGCGTTGACATCTTCACCCACATCCGCTACATGCTCTACACGACCGTGCCGTCGATGCTCATCGCCCTGGCCACCTTCACCGTGGCCGGTCTGACGCTCGACCACGGCGCCGCCACCCATGCCGAACTCTATGCCGAGACGCTCGATGCAACGTTCCACATCTCGCCCTGGCTGCTGCTGGTGCCGCTGGCTACGGGCATCCTCATCGCCCGCAAGCTGCCGGCCATCGTGACGCTGTTCTGTGCGGTGGTCTTTGCCTGTGTGGCGATGCTGGTGGCACAGCCCCATCTGGTGATGCAGGTCGGCGGCGGGTCGGAGCTCGACGCCATGACCGCCTTCCGCGGCGTGCTGTCGACCTGCTACGGACCGACGGCCATTCACACCGGTACGCCCCAACTCGACGAACTGGTCGCCACGCGCGGCATGGCCGGCATGCTCAATACCGTGTGGCTGATCATCTGTGCGATGTGTTTCGGCGGGGTGATGACCGGCAGCGGCATGCTGCGCTCGCTCACGGAGATCTTCCTGCGATGGGTGCGGCGGACCTTCTCGGCCGTGGCCTCGACCGTCGGCGCCGGCATCTTCTTCAACCTCTGCACCGCCGACCAGTACATCTCGATCATCCTCTCGGGGCGTCTGTTCCGCGAACTCTACGCCGAACGGGGACTCGAGCAGCGGCTGCTGAGCCGTTCGGTCGAGGATTCGGCCACGGTCTGCTCGGTGTTGATCCCGTGGAACTCGTGCGGCATGACGCAGGCCACGGTCCTCGGCGTCTCGACCTTCGTCTACATGCCCTATTGCATATTCAATATCGTATCGCCGTTGATGTCGCTGCTGGTGGCGGCCATCGGCTGGAAGATCAAAAAACAGCAATGAATACCGAACTTGTCATCTTCGATCTCGACGGCACGCTGCTCGACACGATCGGCGATCTGGCCGTCGCCTGCAATGCCATGCTGGCCCTGCGCGGGCTTCCGCAGCACTCCTACGAGGAGTACTGCCACTTTGTCGGAAACGGCATCCTGCGTCTGGTCGAACGGGCCCTGCCCGAGGTGTTGCGCACGCCCGAAAACGTGGCGGCGGCCCGGGCCGACTTCGTGAAGTACTACATCGACCACATCGACTGTCACACGAAACCCTATGCCGGGATTCCGGAGCTGCTGGCCGAACTCAAGCGCCGCGGCGTGCGGATGGCCGTGGCCTCGAACAAGTTCCAGGAGGGAACCGAGAAGCTCATCGCGCGGTTCTTTCCCGGGGTGGAGTTTGTGGCGGTCTTCGGACAGCGCCCCAACGTGCCGCTGAAGCCCGATCCGGCGGTGGTCGACGAGATCCTGGCCCGGGCCCGTACGCCGAAGGAGCGGGTGCTCTATGTCGGCGATTCGGGAGTCGACATGCAGACGGCGCGTGCGGCCGGGGTACGCTCGGCCGGCGTAACGTGGGGATTCCGCGACCGGGAGGAGCTCCAGGCAGCGGGCGCCTGCTATCTGGTCGACCGTCCCGAGCAGTTGATTGCGCTGTTATAAGTGAGGCTTGAAATACGTTGTAAACAAGTTCTGGTTTAGCGAAGTGAGTCAGAAATCGATAAAAATTTTTACTTTTGTAAAAAATTGCTAGCCTTATGAATTACGACGTTTTTATCACTTATCCAAGAGGAATTGAACCCATCGCTTCGACGGTATGTCGGATGTTGGAGAAATACGGAATGAAGTGTTGGTTGGCTTTGCGAAACCTGCCTTCCGATGAGAAATATGAAGACATTGTAGACGGCGTGATTCGCGACAGTCGATTGGTTGTGGCGGTTTGCTTGGATCCTGAGTCTGTTTTGCGGGAATGCCGGATGGAATTGCTTCTTGCTCTGAAAACCGCAAAAATCATCGTCCCTTGTCGTGCCGAAGATGCTTCAGAAAATAACGAAGAGTTTTGCTGCCGAATAGAGTCGCTTGTGGGGCAACTTGTGCGTAGGGAGCGAGTTGCTACTGATCCCGTGTCGGTGGAATCTACGGATCATCCTGGAATCTATAAAGAAGGGGATTACTACAACATGGATGGAACGGAGGGGGTTGTTTTCGAAGTGGATTCTTCAGGGATGCATGGTAAGATCATGGCAATGCGCGATCTGCCGGAAGAGCTGGCGTGGTGTTTGGACGACGAGCTTGGCAAGGTCGGAGCGGAATGGGATGACGACGGCATGCGAAATATGGAGATGATACAACAGCAACCTGAATGGCAGCAGCGATATCCGGCTTTTGCGGGTTGTGCCGCATTGGGTGAAGGGTGGTATTTGCCGTCAAGGAAAGAATTCGCGAATTTGTTTGAGGTGCAACGTCTTTTACCGAAACAACAACAGACGGAAATCGGGTTTAATCATTGCCATATTGTTGATGCGTATTGGACCAGTTCTGAACATGACTCGAAGGATGCTTTTTGTTCGTTTTCAGGCAGTAACCGGATTTTTGAGAGCAAGAGCAAGTTGTTCTGGGTTCGTCCTGTTGCGAAATTTTAATGAGGCTTGATTTATAAAAAGATGCGACCGAAACCCGGCCGCATCTTTTTTTGGAATCCGGAGTGTGTATTAACAGTAGTTTTTCACGTCGTCGGCCGTGATGCGGTCGCCCGAGAGAATCAGCAGCCGCTCGACCACGTTGCGCAGTTCGCGGATGTTGCCCGTCCACGGCATTCCGCGCAGCAGCTCCACCGCCTCCGTATCGATCGCCTTGGGCGGCTTGCCGTATTCGTCGGCCAGCGTGCGGATGAAATGCTCGACCAGCGTCGGAATATCCTCGGGGTGCTCCCGGAGGGCCGGAACCCGGACGACGATCACCGCCAGGCGGTGGTAGAGATCCTCGCGGAAGTTCCCGCGGCGGATCTCCTCGCGCAGATCCTTGTTCGTGGCGGCAATGACGCGCACGTCGACCTCGATCTCCTTGTCGCCGCCCACACGGCTGATGCGGCTCTCCTGCAACGCCCGCAGCACCTTGGCCTGCGCCGCCAGCGACATGTCGCCGATTTCGTCCATGAAGAGCGTGCCGCCATCGGCCTGTTCGAACTTGCCCTTGCGCTGCTTGACGGCCGACGTGAAGGCCCCGCGTTCGTGACCGAACAGCTCGCTCTCGATCAGCTCCGAGGGGATGGCCGCGCAGTTCACCTCGACGAACGGAGCTCCGGCCCGCGGACTCTTCGCATGCAGCCATCGCGCCACCAGCTCCTTGCCCGTGCCGTTCTCCCCGGTGATGAGCACCCGCGCCTCGCACGGCGCCACCTTGTCGATCAGTGCGCGGACATGCTCGATCTCGGGCGAACGCCCGATGATCTGCTCGGCCTGCGCGGCCCGGGCCCGACGGCTGCGGCGGGGTGGGGCGGCTGCCGGAGTGGCCGGGGAGGCCTCCGGCTGGTCGATCGCCCGGTGGATCGACTGCAGCAGGCGGTTCATGTCGACGGGCTTGGTCAGAAAATCCCGCGCCCCGTTGCGCACGGCCGCCACCGCCGTGTCGATCGACGGATCGGACGACAGCGCTATGACCGGTGCTCCGGTGTCGGGGAGCGCAAAGGTCGTGTCCGAAATGATGACATCGAAGGGAATCTTCCCGCACAGCGTGGTGGCCGTCGCCTCGTCCTCGGCCGCCTCGGCCGAAAATCCTTCGTATTCCAACCGCTCCCGCAAAACGTTTCGCACGCTTTTTGATCGGTCCAGTATTAAAACTTTTGCCATAGCTTGTTTTTCCTGAAATTTTAGTACATTTGCCGAAGATAAACTCCGGATCAGCCTCTGTTTTGCACGGCTTCCGTCCCAAAGGTAGGGCTTTCTGCGGCGTAAACCCAATCCCGACGCCGCTTCCCCGGGATCGGATTTCCGGTCGAAAACCTCTTGAATCGGTTCATCGCAGAAAACCGCCCGAACACCCCGGCGGACGTTTTGAAACAGGTTGCCGAACCGCACACCGCACTATGAAAAAGAACTATAACTACACGCGTCGCAAGTTGTATCTGCCCGAGTACGGGCGCCACATCCAGGAGATGATCGATTCGCTCATGCAGATCGAGGACCGTCACGAACGCAACCGTCAGGCCCGCGCCGTCATCGCCGTCATGGGAAACCTCAACCCGCTGCTGCGCGATACGGCCGACTTTACGCACAAACTCTGGGATCACCTCTTTATCATGTCTGATTTTCAGCTGGATGTCGATTCGCCCTATCCGCGCCCTTCGCGCGAGGAGCTGACCGTTTCGCCCCGGCACATGGCCTACACCCAGAGCCGCATCACCTACAAGCACTACGGCAAGTATGTCGAGCGCATGATCGGCAGTCTGACCGCGGTGCACGATCCGCGGGCCGTGGCCTCGACGGTCGACAACCTGGCCCGCTACATGCGCACGAAGAGCTACGAATACAACCAGGAACACCCCAACAACGAGGTGATCGTTCGCGACATCAAACGCATGTCCGGAGGGAATATCCAGATCGATGAAGAGGCCCTGAATAATCTCCGAAGTGACTATAAACAACCCTTTTCGGCGCGTCCCCAGAAGGGCCCCCAGCCCCATCGGCAGTCGCACGGCCAGCAGCGTCAGCAGAAAAACCGCAATCAGCAGGCGCATCGCGGGTTCGTGAAAAATAACGGGGCGCATCGCAATTCTTCGAAATAAGCAGCGCGGAATTCCGGAAAAATCGTTATCTTTACTTCCATTAAACCGCGAAAAAGTTCATTCATGAATACAAAAACGCTTTTCGGGACGATCCTGGCAGGAACGTTGATGTGCGGCTGCCAGTCGTCGAAAGTGAAGATCTCGGGCCGTTTCGTCGGAAACGATGCCAAGAAGGTCTATCTCGAACAGCTGGCTCCGCTCTCGCCGTCGATCATCGATTCGGCGACCCTGGCCGAAGACGGCGGATATGAATTCCGACTCAAGGAGGTTGCGCCGACCCCCGTTCTCTACAATCTGATCTACGACGGCGAACGCATCCCGCTGCTGCTGGCCGGAGGTGACCGTGTGACGGTTTCGTCGGTGGGCAGCGTCGTACGCAACTACACGGTCGAAGGCTCCGTCGAATCGGATCTGCTGCGGCAGTTCTACCAGGCGTTCGTCGAGGGGGCCCAGCAGCTCGATCTGCTGGCCGCCCGTTTTGCCGAACCCAACCTGAGCGAGGAGCAGCGCAAGGAGCTCGCTGCGGAATATACGGCCGAATACTACCGCATCCGCCGCGAACAGCTGCGCTTCATCATCGAAAACAAATCCTCGCTGGCCGCCGTCTATGCCCTCTATCAGCGGCTGCCGGGCGACGCCTACCTCTTCAACGGCGACAGCGACGTGGTTTACTATCGCACGGTGGCCGAAGCCCTCGAGAAGAGCTATCCCGAATCGCCCTATCTGCAGACGCTGCTGGCCGAGATCACCCGCATGAATGCCCGCCTGGACCTCTCGTCGCGCATCACCGAATCGGAGTATCCCGATCTGGATCTGATGGATATCTACGGCAAGAAGATCCGCCTCTCGTCGCTGGCCGGCAAGGTGATCCTGCTCGACTTCTGGTCCGCCGAACTGGGCTCGAGCAACCAGCTCAATGCCGAACTGAAGGAGATCTACCGCAAATATGTCGATGCACCGGTGGGCTTCGAGGTCTATCAGGTGGCTATCGATACGTCGAAACCGCTGTGGATCACGGCTGTACAGGAGCAGCAGCTGCCCTGGATCTCGGTGAGCGACCTGCGCGGACGCGGCTCGGCCGCCCTGGGACTCTACAACGTCCAGAAACTCCCGACCAACTTCCTGATCGACAAGAACGGTGTGATCGTCGCCCGCGACATCTACGGCAAGGAGCTGGTGCAGAAACTGGATGAACTGACCCGATGATGATCTATTTCGCCTCCGACATCCACCTGGGAGCGGGCGATCGACGCTCGGCCCGGGCGCTGGAACATCGTTTTGTCGAGTGGCTCGACCGTGCCGGACGCGATGCCGAGGCGATCTTTCTGGTGGGCGACATCTTCGATTTCTGGTTCGAATACCGACGGGTGGTGCCCAAGGGCTTCGTGCGCACGCTCGGCAAACTGGCCGAATTGACCGACCGCGGCATCCGTGTGGTCTTCTTTACGGGCAACCACGACATGTGGGTCGGTGACTACCTCGCACGCGAATGCGGCGTGGAGATCTTCACCTCGCCGCAACTGCTGACCCTGGCCGGACGGCGGGTCTTCGTGGCCCACGGCGACAACATGAACATCGACGGGCAGCCGGTGCTCAAACTCCTGAACCGTACGTTCCGTTCGCGGACGCTCAAATATCTCTTTTCGTGGGGGCTGCATCCCGATCTGGCCCTGAAATTCGGCCAGTGGTGGAGCCGCAAGTCGCGTCAGAAACACAACGATGCCGACGAGCGGGCCCGGCTGACGGGCCGCGGACAGGGCTTCGACGAGCGGCTCACCGAACCGCTCATTGCGTATGCCCGGCAGTATGCCTCCACGCATCGCGTCGACCACTTCGTCTTCGGGCACATGCACTTCGCGCGGGATTTCCGCGAAGGGGGGCTGCATGTGGTGAACCTCGGCGGATGGGAGAAGAACCCCTCCTACGCGGTACTGGACGAAGGGGGCGAACTCACGCTGAAAATGCTCGAATCATGAAACAATACCTCGATCTGCTGCATCGGATCCTGACCGAAGGGGTCGTGCGCGGCGACCGCACGGGAACCGGAACCAAGGGGGTCTTCGGCCATCAGATGCGCTTCGATCTGGAGGCCGGCTTCCCGCTGCTGACCACCAAGCGGGTCTTTCTGAAGGGGGTGATCCACGAGTTGCTGTGGTTCCTGAAGGGAGATACCAACATCGCCTATCTGGTCCGCAACGGAGTCCATATCTGGGACAACGACGCCTTCCGCTACTACAACGAACTCTGTGTGAAGAACGGTGTGCTGCCGCTCGACCGCGAGGCTTTCCTTGAGGCGGCGGGCGAGGAGTCGCCCATCGAGGGCTATCGCTTCGGCGATCTGAACCACGTCTACGGCTATCAGTGGCGTTCGTGGCCGCGGCCCGACGGCGGGGTGGTGGATCAGATCGCCCGGGCCCAGGAGCTGATCCGCACGAATCCCGAATCGCGGCGCATTGTCGTCTCGGCGTGGAACGTCGCGGAGATCGAACAGATGGCTCTGCCGCCATGTCATGTGCTGTTCCAGTTCTACGTGGCTCAGGGGCGGCTTTCGTGCCAGTTGTATCAGCGGAGCGCCGATACGTTCCTCGGCGTGCCGTTCAACATCGCCTCCTATGCGCTGCTCACGATGATGATGGCCCAGACGTGCGGACTGCGCCCCGGGGAGTTCATCCATACGCTGGGCGACACACACCTCTATCTGAACCATCTGGAGCAGGCCGCCGAACAGTTGCGTCGCGAACCGCGGCCGCTGCCGACGATGCGGCTGAATTCAGCCGTCGGGTCGATCTTCGACTTCCGGTACGAGGATTTCACCCTCGAGGGCTACGACCCCTGGCCGGCGATCAAGGCCTCGATGTCGTTCTGAACCCTTCGCAAGGATCGTCTTCTATAAGAGGAGTTCTATAAATTAAAATATTGTAGTACAGTTGTTTATATGGTTCCAAGAGCGTAAATTTGCAGAAAA
>CALUKH010000031.1 GCA_944321185.1 uncultured Alistipes sp.
GGTACCACCAGGAATCGAACCGGGGACACAAGGATTTTCAGTCCTTTGCTCTACCAACTGAGCTATGGCACCATCCGACGATAGACCTATTGGTTTTATCGTGGTGCAAAGATAAACAAAAAAAATCATTCTGCAAATCTTCCGGCAAAAAATGTCGATTTTTTTGTGTCTGATTGCCGCAAACGGCGCTCCGGCCGCTTGCCGCGACGCTTTCCGCAGCAGGAATCCTGGTCGTCCGTTCCCTGTCCAGGGAAGGCATCTGCCCCGGAATCTGCCCTCCACCCGCAAAAGACGGACCAGCGTGTGAATTATTTTCCGGTCCAACGGTGTGCACGGTGTTAAATTTGTTATCTTTGTAAAACTGTTGGCTGGAAACATGAAATCGAACATGAAGAAATTTTGGACCGTCACGGCTTCCATCATCATCGTTGCACTGGTGCTGTTTGGCTATTTCCGTTTTTATTTCGTCTTCGGCGAGGGGGTCAAGAGCGGCGAGTTGAACTATGTCGTCTACAAGGGTGTCCTCTTCAAAACCTACGAGGGCAAGCTCATCCAGTCGGGCATCCGCTCCAGAACGGCCGGTACGATCCAGTCCTATGAATTCGAATTTTCGGTCGAAAACGAGGAGCTGGCCCGCGAACTCATGATGCTGGGCGGCCGCACCGTCGAACTGCATTACAAGGAGTATTTCGGGGCGTTGCCCTGGCGCGGGTTCACCAAATTCATCGTCGACAGCATCGTGTCGAAACCGAGCGTGACCGCTCTGCCGTCCGAGACGACCTCCGCGCTGTCCGAATAGCGGCGTTTTTTGCCCCGTTTTGAAACCCCGAAAATCGGGAATCTTGGGCCCGGTCAACGTAGAAGAGGGTTTTGTACGTGTATGACTTATACATGTGTGTAGTAATTTTTGCGCTCATAAATCCGCTTCTTTGTAACATGAAACGACAACGACGAAATGATATTTTGGTGGAGCAGGTAGTGGAGCGGTTGAAGTCGATCCGTCGTGCTCATGGTTTGACCCAGGAAAACGTCCGTTTTGATACCGATCTGAATATCGGGCGAATAGAGAGCGGACGCCACAGTATTTCATTGACCACTTTGGCCGATTTGTGCGACTATTACGATATTTCGCTGGAGGATTTCTTCAAGGATATCGTTACGCGCAAATAGATGGTATAAATCCCGTTTGCAGCATCCGGCATTCGTTACAGAGGGCCGGATGTTGCTTTTTTGTGCTGTTTTTTTTTGATTATTTTGTCGTCCGGGAGGCGTTTTTTCTGGTCTGTAGGTTATTTCCGGGCGAGAGGCATTTTTCGAAGGCTTCGCGTTCGCCGCTGCGGTAGAGAACCTTGCCGCAACGCGTGAATCCGTTTTTGGAGAGGATGCGCAACATGCGGTGATTGTCGAAATTGGTATCGATCCGAAACGCGTGGATGCCGCGGCGAAGAGCCATGCGGGCGGCCTCGTTCAGGAATTCGGTTCCGATGCCGTTTCCCAGCGCCTCGTCGGCCACGGCCAGCCGGTGGACGACCACATAGGGGCCTGCGGTGAGCCACTGTCCGTCGAGAGCCTCGTAGGCGGGTTCACCGTCGAAGACGATCGCTCCGTATGCAATGACACTTTCGGGCTTCTGGACCGGTGAGCCGCAGGCTGCCGTGTCGAGTTCCGGCCCGGTTGCGTCTGCGGCTTTACGCTTGTTTGGCACATTTTCGCAGACGGTCTTTTCCGGGCGGCAGATCACATGCCCGTAGCCGTGTGCCAGATCCGAGGCGATGTTGGCGGGAGCGGGGTAGCCATCCTGCCATTGCTGGCTGCCGGCTGTCGCCATGCGGCGTTGGGCTTGGCGGATGATCTCGAGGATGCGGGGTAGGTCGGCATCGGTTGCCGTGCGGAAAACGAGGTTTTTCATGGTCGGTTGCAGTGCGAGGCGGGGCTGGCGGGTGTGCCGCATTGGCACGATCCCCGACGGGCGGCTCCTCCCTCGGAACACAAAGATACGCAAAGATCCCGGAATATGGCCTCCAGAAGCAGCTTTCGGTGGCTCCGGATGTCGTTCTGACAGGCCTCTGTCGCTGACTTTTTGTCACTCTTTGACACAAAACCGGACAATCTGTGACAATTTGTGACAATTTCACGGGATTTGGCCCGTGGCACAGGATTTGATCGGATAGGGGGTGAAACCGCTTCGAAAGAGGCGGGGACGAAAGAAAAAATGTTAAACTAAAATAAACAAGGAGGACAAAATTATGGTACCTGTAAGACGTAATCAAAACTGGTTGCCGAGTATTTTCAACGATTTTTTGAACAACGATTTCTTGATGGATCGCCGCAACACGACGGCTCCGGCTGTGAACATCATCGAGAATGACGACGAATATAAGATCGAAGTCGCCGCGCCTGGTATGACCAAGGAGGACTTCAAGGTTCATATCAACGAGGACAACGAACTGGTTATCTCGATGGAGAAGCACAGCGAAGAGAAGGATGAGGACAAGAAGCACAAGGGAACGTATCTGCGTCGGGAGTTCTCCTACACGCAGTTCCAGCAGAACCTGCTGCTTCCGGACAATGTCGAGCGTGAGAAGATCTCCGCAAAGGTGGAGAACGGTGTGATGAGTATCGACATTCCGAAGAAGAAGGAGTCGGAAGCTTCGGCTGTGGCCCGTCAGATCGAGATCAAATAATCGGTCGGCAACCGGCCTGTGAGGGCCCCGCGAGAGCGGGGCTCTCTTTTTTTTGCATCTGCACTCCGGCCACCGAAAAGCGGCTCCAAGCGGAACAGCGAACCGAAAAAACGGCTATCTTTGCGACGCGTTTCGGCGCGCGTGGGCACGCCCAATCGCTTGTAAACACACCTAACAAAAACGTTAAGAGTACGAAAAACGAATGAAAGTCGGATTGTTCATTCCCTGTTATATCAATGCGGTCTACCCCGAGGTGGGACGCGCCTCGTACGAACTGCTGCAACGGGTCGGATGCGAGGTGGACTACCCGCTGGATCAGACCTGCTGCGGCCAGCCGATGGCCAATGCGGGCTTCGAGAAGGATGCCCGGGCCCTGGCCGAACACATGAACGAACTCTTCGCGCGATATGATTATGTGGTGGGGCCGTCGGCCAGCTGTGTGGTCTTCGTGCGCGAGGGGTACCCGCGTCTGCTGCCCGACTACCGGGAGCATGCGTGTGTCGATGCGCGGATCTGGGAGATCTGCGAATTTCTCCACGACGTGGTGCGGCCTGCGCGGCTTGACGCCCGCTTTCCGCATCGCGTGAGCCTGCACAACTCCTGCCACGGCGTACGCCACATGGGGCTTTCGTCGCCCAGCGAGCGGCAGATTCCCTACCAGTCGAAGCTGCGCGATCTGCTCTCGCTGGTCGAGGGGATCGACGTGGTGGAGCCCGAACGCAGAGACGAATGCTGCGGCTTCGGCGGGATGTTCTCCGTCGAGGAGAATGCCGTGTCGGTGGCCATGGGCCGGGCGAAGGTCGGCCGTCACATGGACACCGGCGCGGAGTACATCACCGGCGCCGATGCGTCGTGTCTGATGCACATGCAGGGGATCATCACGCGGGAGAAGCTCCCGATCCGGACGATTCATATGGTTGAAATTCTGAATTCGAGGTCATGAGTACGCATTCCAAAGCCGCAAAACGATTCGTTGCCGATGCTGAACGGCTGGCATGGCACGACCAGGCGCTGTATGCCGTGCGGGAGAAACGCGACCGTATGATGGCAACCGTTCCCGAGTGGGAGGATCTGCGACGGATGGCGTCGGAGATCAAGCTGCACACGCTGAGCCGTCTGGGCGACTACCTCTGCGAATTCGAGCGCAACGCCACGGCCAACGGCATGCAGGTCCATTGGGCTGCGGATGCCGCCGAGATGAACGAAACGGTCTGGGAGCTGATCCGCCGCCACGGCGGCCGCCGGCTCATCAAGAGCAAGTCGATGCTGGCCGAGGAGTGCGGCATGACGCCCTACCTCGAGGCGCGGGGTGTCGAGACCGTCGAGAGCGACCTCGGCGAGCGGATCATGCAGCTGTTGCACATGCCGCCGAGCCACATTGTGCTGCCGGCCATTGCCGTGCGCCGGGAGGAGGTCGGAGCGCTGTTCGAACGCGAGATGGGTACCGAGCCGGGCAACAGCGACCCGACCTATCTGACCCATGCCGCACGGCGGGCCCTGCGGCCGAAATTCCTCGAGGCGGACGTCTCGATGACGGGCGTCAACTTTGCCGTGGCCTCGACCGGGGCGCTGGCCGTCTGCACGAACGAGGGCAATGCCGACATGGGCACGTCGTTTGCCAATCTGCACATTGCCATCATGGGCATCGAGAAGGTGATTCCCGACATGGAGGCGCTGGGGGTCTTCACGCGGCTGCTGGCGCGGTCGGGCACGGGACAGCCCGTCACCACCTACACGTCGCTCTACCGGCGTCCGGCTCCGGGTTGCGAGATCCACGTGATCCTGGTCGACAACGGCCGTTCGGAGTGGCTGGCCGACGAGGCGCACCGCAACATGCTCAAGTGTCTGCGCTGCGGCGCCTGCATGAACACCTGCCCCGTCTACCGGCGTTCGGGTGGGTACTCCTACTCCTATTTCATTCCCGGACCGCTGGGCATCAACCTCGGCATGCTGCGTTCGCCGAAACGGTATCACGGCAACGTCTCGGCCTGCTCGCTGTGCTATTCGTGTTCGAATGTCTGCCCGGCGATGATCGACCTCGGCGAACAGATCTACGAATGGCGTCAGCGGCTCGACAGGCTGGGGCTGGCCGACCCGATGAAGAAGGCGGCCGTCAAGGGGATGGATTTCGTGATGGGCGGACGCCGCCGCTTCTATGGAGGCATTGCACTGGGGCGTTTGGCCGAAAAATTGCCGCGTGCGGTGCTCGAGAACGGGTTGAATCCCTGGAGCGCTCCGGGACGGGCCATGCCGCCCTTTGCGCCGCGGAGTTTCAACGCATGGTGGAAAAAAGAGATGAAAAAGTAAGATGAATAGCAAGGAGAAGATATTGAAACGGCTGGCCGGGGATGGAATGGAGCCTCGGCCGCGTCCCGAGATGGACTTTGTGCCGCAGCGTTTTGCCGATCGCGAGCAGACCTTCGTCGAACGGCTCGAGGCGGGCGGCGGCTGTGCCGTGCGGATGGAGGCCGGCGAGACGCTCGACGAGGTGATCCGGCGGCTTTACCCCGAAGCGAAGAGCATCGCCTCGACGATGGAGGAGGTGACCTCGGCGACGATCAATCCCGACCGGGTCGAGGATCCGCGTCAGTTGGTCGACGTGGATCTGGGCGTGGTGCGCGGATCGTTCGGCGTGGCGGAGAACGGCGCGGTGTGGATCGCCCAGGATATCCGCCACAAGGCGCTCTATTTCGGCGCCACGGCGCTGATGATCGTCATCCCGCGCGAAGCGATCGTCGATACGATGCACGAGGCCGTGGTACGCCCCGAGGTGGACGATTTCGGCTATGGATGCTTCGTGTCGGGCCCCTCGAAGACGGCCGATATTGAACAGGCACTGGTCTTCGGCGCCCATGGTCCGATGTCGGTGACGGTGGTGCTGCGCTGACGGCCGGTACGAAGAGCAGAAAGGCCCGGACTTCCTTGTGGAGGTTCGGGCCTTTTTTTGTGAGGCTGGCCGGGGGGCGTCCGCTCTTCGCCCGAGGAGCGGGGCGGCCTTTTGCCGGCGGTTACGGCCGGGGACCGGACTCTTCGGACCCGGTTTCCAGATCCTCGGGTGCGGGGTGCTCGGCAAAGTAACGCCACAAGGGGGCGGCCATCAGGGCCTGGCGGATGCGGTTCGTGCGGAGCAGCTCGAGCACCTCGCGGCGTGTCATGAGGTGTACCCGCAGATCCTCGGTGGGGTCGAGATGCTGGTCGCCGAGACGTTCGACCCCGGTGGCCAGAAAGCAGTGGGTGAGGTTGTTCTGCGTGGCGGGATTGGGGGCCACGACCGTCAGCAACTGCCATTGGCCGCCTCCGTAACCGGTCTCTTCGGCCAGTTCGCGCTGTGCGGCGGCCAGCATCGAGGCGTCGGTCGGTTCGGAAACCCCGGCCGGAATCTCGTACGACGTTTCGCCCAGGCCGGGCCGATACTGGTCGATGAGCACGAAATGGCCGTCGCACGTGATGGCCGTGATGTTGATCCAGTCGGGGTATTCGAGGATGTAGTAGTCGGGCACGCGGCGTCCGTCGGGCAGCTCGAGGCTCTCGTGCCGCACGGTGAGCCACGGCCGTCGGAAAAGATACTCGCTCGAGAGTACCTTCCATTTGCGATCTTCGGGGTCTTTCATGCTGCGAAAATAGGGAAAAAATAGTATCTTTGTTTTCGCTTAAACCCAAATAATATGCTACCTGAATCTGAACGCAAGCAAATCATTGATTTGATTCATCGCGAGGTGATCCCGGCCATCGGGTGTACCGAGCCGATTGCCGTGGCCCTGTGCGTGGCCCGTGCAACGGAGGCGCTGGGCACCGAGCCCGAACGGATTGCCGTGAGACTGAGCGCCAACATCCTGAAGAATGCCATGGGGGTCGGTATCCCCGGTACGGGCATGATCGGACTGCCGATTGCCGTAGCGCTCGGTGCGCTGATCGGGCGTTCGGAGTATCAGCTGGAGGTGCTTCGCGACGTGACGCCCGAAGCCGTCGAGCGCGGCCGGAAGATGATCGACGAGAAACGTATCACCATCGCGCTGAAGGAGGGCATCTCGGAAAAACTCTATATCGAGGCGGAGGTCGAGGCGGCCGGCCACCGGGCAACGGCCATCATTGCCGGCGGCCACACGACGTTCGTCTATGTCGAGCGTGACGGCGAGGTGCTGCTGGACAAGCGTGGCGGCCGGGCCTCCGAAGCCGAGGAGGGGGGGGTCGAGCTGACCTTGCGCCGGGTGTGGGATTTCGCGATGACCACGCCGATCGACGAGATCCGCTTCATTCTCGAGTCGCGGCGTCTGAACTGGGCGGCCGCCGAGAAGTCCTTTACCGGGGAGTATGGCCACAGCGTGGGACGCACGCTGCGTTGCGACCGTGAACAGCGCGTGATGGGTGACAGCATCTTCACGCGGATTCTGTCGTATACGTCGGCAGCCTGCGATGCGCGGATGGCCGGGGCGATGATCCCGGTGATGAGCAATTCGGGCAGCGGCAATCAGGGTATTGCCGCGACGATGCCCGTGGCGGTCTATGCCCGGGAGATCGGCGCCACGGAGGAGCAGACGATTCGGGCGCTGACGCTGAGCCATCTGACCGTCATCTATATCAAGCAGAGCCTGGGTCGGTTGTCGGCCCTGTGCGGCTGTGTGGTGGCGGCGACGGGTTCGAGCTGCGGCATTGTCTATCTGATGGGCGGCGGTTACGAGCAGATGGCGGCCGCCGTGAAGAACATGATTGCCAATCTGACGGGCATGATCTGCGACGGAGCCAAGCCGAGTTGTGCGATGAAGCTGACGAGCGGTGTCTCGACGGCCGTGCTGTCGGCCATGATGGCCATGGACGGACGCTGTGTCAGCCCCGTGGAGGGGATCATAGAGGAGGATGTCGACCGTTGCATTCACAATCTGACATCGATTGGCCGCGACGGCATGAACGAGACCGACCGTCTGGTGCTCAACATCATGACTCACAAGTGTTGATCCCGTTCGGAGCAGATACGACAGAGGGGGCGATTCGGATCGCCCCCTCTGTTTTTATGGGGTGTTTTTTGTCAATTAGAATTCATTTCCGGTCTCGGCCTCACCTTTCGGTTCCCGGCCACTCTTTTCCGGCCCTTGCTCTTTCAGTCTCCGGCCACTCTTCTCAGCCCCCCCTCCGCTGGTTATTTGGGGAAGATGGTTTTGACGATGATGTTCGTGGCTCCCTGGTGACGGGTGGTGTAGTCCTTGGCAATGCGGCGGGTCTTCTGCAGGAAATCCTCGTTGTCGCGCAGGGGAATGAACCAACTGCGCAGCTCTTCGTAGGTCGAGACCGAGCGGGCGGCTCCGAGTGTCACCAGATCGCGAGCCTCCTTGAATTTCTGGTAGTTGGGCCCGAAGGCGATCGGAAGTCCGAACGTAGCGGCTTCGAGCGTGTTGTGGATGCCGACGCCGAATCCGCCGCCGATGTAGCTCCAGGTGGCGTATCCGTAGACCGATGAGAGCAGTCCTACCGTGTCGAGAATCAGCAGCTGCCGCGTGCCGTAACCCGTTCGCGAGGTGCATTGCGTGTAGCGGAGCGCCCCGCCTTTGGTCTCGGCGATGAGCCGGGCGATGCGGGTTTCGTCCATTTCGTGGGGCGCGATGACGAACTTCACGTCGGGATTGTCGTTCATCAGCCGGATCAGCAGCTCCTCGTCGGGGCCCCAGGTCGAACCGGCCACGAAGAGGCGGTCGTCGGCCTTGAAACGCTCGACGATATCGACATGTTTGGCCGAGCGGGCGATTTCGGCCACGCGGTCGAAACGCGTGTCGCCGGCGACCAGCACGTTGTCGAATCCGAGCGTGGCGAGGAGCTTTTTCGACTCCTCGTTCTGGACGAACATTACGTCGAAGGTCTCCAGTGCCTGGCGCCACATGCCGCCGTAGGGGCGGAAGAAGACCGAATTGCGTCGGAAGATGGCCGAGACGATGTAGGTGCGGATCTTGCGTCGGCGGAGTTCGCGCAGCAGGTTGAGCCAATACTCGTATTTGACGAAGATGGCGACCTCGGGATGGGCCGCATCGAGGAACCGGCGGGCGTTGCGCGGGGTGTCGAGCGGGAGGTAGAAGATGTAGTCGGCGCCCTTGTAATCCTTGCGGATCTCATAGCCCGAAGGGGAGAAGAACGTCAGCAGGATCTTGAATTCGGGATGGGACTTGCGGATCTGTTCGATGATGGGGCGTCCCTGTTCGAACTCTCCGAGCGAGGCGACGTGTATCCAGACGATACGGGCCGCGGGGTCGATGGTTTCCCGCATTCGGCGGAAAATGTCTTTGCGTCCTTCGAGCCAGAGGTGAGCCTTCCGATGGCGCGGAGCCACGAGGCGGATGGCCCATCCATAAAGCAGCAGACCGAAATTATAGAGCCACATCAGCAGTCTACGGTGTTGAAATTTTTCATTTTTCACTATGTCGCACCAATCCGTCCCCACCGTCCGGAAGGTTCCGGTATCGTTCAGTCAGGCAAAGATAGTACATTTTGTCGTAAAAGCCAAATCACCAGTTGTACTCCCAGGCGTTTTCGATCCATTCGATGTGCATCGAGCCGTCGTCGGCCATCACCACGGCCGCCACGTCGAACTCGACGTCGCCCGTCCAGTGCGTGAGGCGGATGTAGGAGGCGGCCGCGCGGGTCAGAGCGCGGAACTTGCGGCGGGTGGCGGCGGCTTCGGGGGGCGTCAGCGAACCCGCATGGCGGGTCTTGACCTCCACGATGTGGAGAATCTCCCCGCGGCGGGCCACCACGTCCAGTTCGTCGCGACCGTGCCGCCAGTTTTGTGCCAGAATCGCGTAGCCTTCGCGCCGGAGGTACTCGGCGACGGCCTGTTCGCCGGCCCGACCTGTTTCGGCGGTCGTCATCAGTGGATGATTCGTTGGATGGTGTTGGCCCGTTCGATGGCCTGTTTCAGCCCCTCGGCGTCGTCGCGTTCGAGCATCTTGCGCAGGATCTGCAGCTGGTGGATGTGTTCGCGCAGGACGTCCAGCACGTTGTATTTGTTGCGCAGCAGGATCGGCACCCACGTCGAGGCGGAACTCTTGGCCAGGCGGACCGTGCTTTCGAAACCGCCGCCCGCCAGGTCGAAGATATGCCGGTCCTCGAGCTCCTTTTCGAGGACGGTCAGCGCCAGGGCGAACGACGTGACGTGGGAGATGTGCGAAACGTAGGCCGTGTGCAGGTCGTGCTCCTCGGGATTCATGTAGACGGCCGGGCAGTTCAGCGTGCGGAAGATGTGCTCGACGGCGTGCAGGGCGTCGGGGTCACTGTGTTCCGTGTCGCAGAAGACGACGTTGCGGCCCGTGAAGGCGCCATGCTGGGCGGCCTTCGGACCGCTGTACTCGGTGCCCCACATCGGGTGCACGGCCACGAAGCGTCCGCGGTGGGCGTGCATCGAGATCACCTCGCACAACTCGGCCTTGATCGAGCCCATGTCGATGACCACCTGCCGGTCGCCGACGCGGTTGAGGGCCTTGACGGCCAGCAGCGGGATGGTGTCCACGGGGGTGGCCAGCACAATGAGATCGGCCTCTTGGATCCCCTCGTCGAATGCGACGATACGGTCGGCCAGCCCCAGCCGGAGAGCCTCCCGGGCATGTTCCTCGGAATTTTCGACGCCGAGGATTTCGTCGGCCAGAGCGTGGTCGCGCAGTGAAAGAGCGAACGAGCCTCCGATGAGGCCCAGTCCGACGATCATGACTTTCATCAATGGTGGATTTTATACCTTTGCCGGAGGATCGGCTGCGGTCCGAACCTCCGGATACCTATTTATAATAAAAAAGAGAGGTCTGCTCCGGGCTCAACCTCGAACGTCTCGACGCCCTTGCGGAAGAGGCGCATCGGACGATGGCCGATCAACTCCAGCTTGCCGTCGACAAGGCGCAGCATACACCCCTCGCGCAGTCCGACCACCCAGCGCCGCGGATTGGCCTCGATGTACTCCAGAATGCGCTGCTCGCGGGTTTCGCCGGCATGGCCTGCGGGGTTGGCATCGAGGTAGTGGGGGTTGATCTGGAACTTCACGGCTCCGATGGCGCGGAACGACTCGGGCTCGACGATCGGCATGTCGTTGGTGGTCGAGATCGTGGGGCAGGCGACGTTGCTGCCGGCCGACCAGCCGACGTAGGGCACACCGGCACGGATGCGTCGCAGAATGGCCTGCATGAGCCCCTGCTGCTGCATCTTGCGCGCCAGGGCGAAGGTGTTTCCGCCGCCGACGCAGATGGCCTCGGCCGTGCGGATCATCGCGGCGGGATCCTTGGCCCGGTGGACCGATCGTACGCGGATGCCCAGCTCCGAGAAACGGGCCTGCACCTTGCGTTCGTATTCGGCGTAGGAGAAGGTCACGGCGGCGTAGGGGACGAAGGCTATTTCGTGGATGCCGTCCAGAAACCGACCGATTTCGGGCATCGGATAGCGCAGGTACTCCTCGCCGGCATTGGTCGAATTCGAGATCAGAAGCAATTTCATAATTCAGTGATTTTTAATGTATTGTATGTTGTTTTGTGCTAAATGTCGAAAAAATTGTGAATAAAAAATCGGGCTCTTTTGTCAAAAGTAATAAAAAAAGTGTTACTTTTGCGCAAAATTACCCTGGAAATGTACTGAACTGTTTCCAATAATTGTTTAACTAAAAACTTAAAGTTATGTCAGAAGTTCAATCAAAAGTTGTCGCGATCATCGTTGACAAACTGGGTGTTAAAGAGTCGGAAGTAGTGCCCGAAGCCAGCTTCACCAACCACCTTGGCGCAGACTCGCTCGACACCGTGGAGCTGATCATGGAGTTCGAGAAGGCTTTCGATATCCAGATCCCCGATGAGGACGCTGAGAAGATCACGACCGTAGGTGACGCCATCAAGTACATTGAGGAGCACAAGAAATAATTTTTTTCGAAATAACAAATTCCTTCACGGCATTTAAGCCTTAAATTTATGACTGAAAGAAGAGTAGTAGTTACGGGCATCGGTACGATCAACCCGCTCGGCAATAATATTGAAGAGTATTTTTCGAATCTGGAGAAAGGCGTCAGCGGTGCCGCACCCATTACTCATTTCGACGCAGAAAAATTTAAGACCAAATTCGCCTGTGAGGTAAAAAATTACGACCCGTCACAGCATTTCGACCGCAAGGAGGTCCGCAAGTACGACCTCTTCACGCAGTATGCCCTGATCGCCGCCACGCAGGCCGTGGAGGATTCGGCCCTCGATCTGGAGAAGGTCGACAAGGAGCAGGTCGGAGTGATCTGGAGTTCGGGTATCGGAGGACTCAAATCGTTCTTCGACGAGTGTCTGGGCTATGCCGCTGGGGGCGGAACCCCGCGGTTTAGCCCCTTCTTTATCCCCCGCATGATCGCCGATATCGCCGCCGGGTTCATCTCCATGAAGTACGGCTTCATGGGCCCGAACTACTGCACGGTCTCGGCTTGCGCATCGTCGAACCACGGCATGATCGCCGCCTTCGATGCCATCCGCTACGGCAAGGCCGACGTGATGGTGGCCGGCGGTTCAGAGGCTGCGGTCAACGAACCCGCCGTCGGAGGATTCAACTCGATGCAGGCACTCTCGACGCGCAACGACGATCCGCAGCACGCTTCGCGTCCGTTCGACGCCGACCGTGACGGATTCGTGATCGGCGAAGGCGCCGGAGCCCTCATTCTCGAGGAGTATGAGCACGCCAAGGCCCGCGGCGCGAAGATCTATTGCGAGATCATCGGCGGCGGAGCATCGGCCGATGCCTACCACTTCACGGCCCCCCATCCCGAAGGAAAGGGCGCCATCAAGGCCATGCGCGACGCCATCAAGGATGCCGGCATCCGTCCCGAAGATATCGACTACGTCAATGTCCACGGTACGTCGACGCCTGCCGGAGACCTTCCCGAGCTGAAGGCCGTGGCCGAAGTTCTGGGCGAACACGTCTACAACGTCAACATCTCGTCGACGAAATCCATGACGGGTCACCTGCTGGGTGCTGCCGGAGCCGTTGAGGCACTGGCCTGCATCTTCGCCATGACCCACGGCGTTGTTCCTCCCACGATCAACTGCGAGCACCTCGATCCGGCGATCGATCCGAAACTCAACCTTACGCTCAACGTGGCTCAGAAACGCGACGTGAAGTGCGCTCTGAGCAATACGTTTGGTTTCGGCGGTCACAACTCGACGGTGATTTTCCGCAAACTCTAACCCCAAAACGTCCGCGCAGTGATCGATTTTCTCTTGCGTCCGCTACGGCGGAATTTCGGGCGTGACCGGGCGTATTACAAAATGGTCGACGATCTGTTCGGATTCATTCCGCACAACGTCGAACTTTACAAGCTGGCTTTGATTCACAAGTCAGCTTCTTTGGTTTTGGAGGACGGCCGATCGATCAATAACGAACGCCTCGAATACTTGGGCGATGCGGTGATCGAGGCCGTGACTTCCGACTATCTTTTCATCGAGTATCCCGATCGCGACGAGGGGTTCATGACCCAGTTGCGCTCGAAGATCGTTTCGCGGCAGTCACTCAACGCTTTGGCCGTGAAACTGGGGCTCGACCGGTATGTCATTTCAAACGGTGGGGCCGGCATCGCCCAGAAACATATCTATGGCGATGCTTTCGAGGCGATGATGGGGGCGGTCTACCTCGATCAAGGGTACGATTTCGTCAACCGGTTGCTCATCAACCGGATCTATTACCGCTGTCTGAACCTCGAGGAGCTGACCGAATCGGAGACCGATTTCAAGAGCCGTCTGATCGAGTGGGGACAGAAAAACCGCCATCGCATTGTCTTTCAGACCGAAACCGAGAAGGGCTCGTCGGCCAACCATCCGATCTTCTACAGCAAGGTGCTGGTCGATGACATGGAGGTCGGTCATGGCGCCGGAGATTCGAAAAAGGAGGCCGAACAGCATGCTGCTTTTTCGGTCTCGCAAGTCCTGACCGACGAGCAGTGTGCCTCGTTGCTGGATAAGATTGACCGTCTTTCCCATTGACAGAGGGGCGTGAGCAAGGGGCCGAGCGATCGATGCCGGGAGCAGTGGGCCGGGAACAGTGGGCCGGGAGCAAGGGATAAGGACCTGAGGGAAAGTTCCGCCCCTTGGGAGCAAGGGGCTCGGAAGAGGACCTTGGCCGGAACTATTCGAACGTAGAACTCGGATCGTGGGTGTGAGACGGACTGTGTGACCAAATTCGTGTACGAACCGTTGCCAATCATGCAGAACATACGCAATAAGATGACTTCACGGGGCGTCGAGGCACTCGACGATCGCGAGTTGTTGTCGTTGCTGCTTGACGACGAACAGATGGCCGAGGTACTTCTGTCGACCTACGGAGGTTCGTTGTCGCGTTTGGCCTCGGAGGCCGAAGCTCGATTGCGTATGGTCGGTGGTTTGGGGCTCAGACGGGCCCGGATGTTGCTCCTGTCCGCGGAGTTCGGTCGTCGGGTAGCCGCTGCGGGTGCCGCGGAATCGGAGTTTATTGCAACGAGCGACGATGTGGTCCGGATTTTTCGCCCGCAGTTGGAACGTCTGACGCACGAGGAGTGTTGGGCGGTTTACCTTACGGCATCGAACCGCGTCATCGACCGTCAGCGTGTGAGCCAGGGCGGCGTGACGGGTACGGTGGTCGATCACCGGCTGATTATCAAGCGGGCATTGGAGCTCCTGGCTACGCAACTCATTCTGATTCATAATCATCCGTCGGGAACACCTGAAGCCAGTGCGCAGGATCGGGCATTGACCGAACGCATTGCCAATGCGGCGGCGTTGTTTGATATCCGGCTGTTGGATCACGTGATCATAGCCCGGGGAGGCAGTGATTTTTCGTTTCGTCGCGAAGGGTTAATCCGTTAGGAGGGTGGCCAATGATAAAAAACGACGGCTTCGTCAGAAGCCGTCGTTTTTGTCTGTCAGCCCGATGCCGACAGGGGGTCAGATGCCCTCGAAGGTCAGCACGTAACGATATTGGCCGCCTTCGCTGCTGTTGAGCGTGATCTCCATGCCGTCGCGCTCCTCGCCGAGCTGCCAGTTGTCGAGCGAGTTGTACGTATAGGAGAGGGTCTCCGTCACGGGCGATCCGTTGGGCCAGGCCGTGACCACCTTGGTCGGCAGCAGATCACCCGTCCAGCCGAGCATCCCGAGGCTGAGCAGCATGTCTGATTCGTAGATGAAGCAGAGCCCCGGATTGAATCCGCGATAGCCGTCAAAGAGGCGTTGATACTCGTTCGAGCGGCGCGAGAGGCTTTCGTCATAGGTAAAGGTTTGCGTCAGGCCGCTGTTTTTTCGACGGATCTGGGTGCAGTTGTCGCTGTTGTCGTAGATCAGGTGGATCTCCTCCTGCGACGAGAGCCCTCCGTCGTAGTAATAGTCCTGATAGGAGTCGGTAAGCCGTTCGCTACGGTATTCGAACCCGTAGATCCGGGTCGATTTCGGATCCAGCAGGTCGGTCAGCGTGGCATGGCTGATGGTCGCGAAGTTGTTTGAGGGCTGGAATCCGCCGCCCTCGCACTCCCAGACACGACCGTAAGCCGGCGTCTTGTCGTAATACGTTTCGGTGATGGTGACCTTCGAGGAGTTGTTGGGTTCGTAGGCGAATTCCCAGGCCACATAGGGATCGGTGAAGACCGTATACGAGAAACCCTTGATCGAGAGGAGGCGTCCCTCGTCGTCGTAGGCGAGGTCCATGTAGTACTCCGCCTTGCCGTTGTCGTACTCGGTGATACGGACCAGGCGGCCGTTCGGCTGGCGTTCCTGCGAGTTGTCATCCTCCTCCGAGTCATCGCCCGAGGCCTTCTGCGTAATGGAGATTTCGATCTGCGTCGTTCCGCAGGTGATCGTGATGAAGGCCGTGCGGGCCTCCGCTGCGGTGTTGGGCTGCAGGGTGATCTCGACGGTGTAGCTGCCGGCCTGATCGCCGTGGTCGGGCGAGAGCGAGATCCAGTCGGGAGTCCCGGCGCCGGCATCGCGAATCGAGGCGCTCCATGCGGCCAGGGTGGTGAAGCTGACGCTCGACGAGCCCGCTCCGGCCTCGGCCATCTGGGCCAACTGCGAGACGTCGGGCACCTGGATCTGGCCGAAATCGCCCGACTGGGTCTTGTCATCGTCGCCGCAGGCCGCCGTCAGCAGCGCCGAGACGATGAACAGTACGAAAAATGGGATGTGTTTCATCATCTTGTGGTATTTTAAGGTGATACGTCTTCGCTCGTCACACTCCACCGCGGGAAGCCTCCACCTAACAAATATACGAAATAAAATCGGACGGAGAAGCGGCAATTTCTTTTTATTTTGTATTTTTGCCATTTAGAATAACGAACAGGCAAATCAGTAAAACAAAATACGATGACTCAGGAAGAACTTTTCAAGAAGCTGGTCGCTCACTGCAAGGAGTACGGATTCGTATTCCCGTCGAGCGAGATCTACGACGGTCTGGGTGCGGTCTACGATTACGGACAGAACGGCGTCGAGTTGAAGAACAACATCAAGCGCTACTGGTGGGATTCGATGGTCAAGCTGCACGAGAACATCGTGGGGCTCGACGCGGCGATCTTCATGCACCCCAAGACGTGGGAGGCTTCGGGCCACGTGGCGGCGTTCAACGACCCGCTGATCGACAACAAGGACTCGAAGAAACGCTACCGTGCCGACGTGCTGATCGAGGACTGGATCGCCAAGCAGGATGAAAAGATCGAGAAGGAGGTCGAGAAGGCCCGCAAACGTTTCGGCGCCGACTTCGACGAGGCCAAATACCGCGCCACGTCGCCGCGTGTGGCCGAAACCCAGGCCAAACGTGACGAGGTGCACAGCCGTTATGCCGAGGCGATGAATGCCAACGACCTGGCTGCCCTGCGTCAGATCATCCTCGACTGCGAGATCGCCTGCCCGATCTCCGGCACGCGCAACTGGACCGAGGTGCGTCAGTTCAACCTGATGTTCTCGACGCAGATGGGCTCCACGTCCGAGGGCTCGTCGACGATCTACCTGCGTCCGGAGACGGCTCAGGGTATCTTCGTCAACTTCCTGAACGTGCAGAAGACCGGCCGCATGAAGATCCCGTTCGGTATCGCTCAGATCGGCAAGGCGTTCCGCAACGAGATCGTGGCGCGTCAGTTCATCTTCCGCATGCGCGAGTTCGAGCAGATGGAGATGCAGTTCTTCGTCCGCCCGGGCACCGAGATGCAGTGGTGGAACGAGTGGCGCAACCGCCGCATGGCCTGGCACCGTGCGCTGGGCTTCGGCGATGACAACTACCGCTTCCACGACCACGAAAAGCTGGCCCATTACGCCAATGCCGCAACCGATATCGAGTACAACTTCCCGTTCGGTTTCAAGGAGGTCGAGGGCGTCCACTCGCGTACGGATTTCGACCTGGGCAACCACCAGAAGTATTCGGGCAAGAAGATGCAGTACTTCGATCCGGAGACGGGCGAAAGCTACGTGCCCTACGTGGTCGAGACCTCGATCGGCGTCGACCGCATGTTCCTGCAGGTGATGTCGGCCGCCTATACGGAGGAGAAACTCGAGGGCGGCGAGACGCGTGTGGTGCTGCGCTTCCCGGCCGCACTGGCTCCGGTGAAGGTGGCCATTCTGCCGCTCGTGAAGAAGGACGGCATGCCCGAAGTGGCCCAGAAGATCGTCGATCTGCTCAAGTACGACTACAACGTCGTCTACGACGAGAAGGATTCGGTGGGCAAGCGTTACCGCCGTCAGGATGCCATCGGAACGCCGTTCTGCGTGACGGTCGACGGGCAGACGCTCGAGGATGGTACGGTGACCGTCCGTCATCGCGATACGATGCAGCAGGAGCGCGTGAAGATCGAGGCGCTGCACGCCCTGGTCGACGAGGAGTGCTCCTACCGCAAGTTGTTCAAGAAACTGAATCTGTAGCCGCACGGCGGACGTATCCGACATGGGACGGATTCTGGCCATCGATTACGGCACCAAACGCACGGGGATCGCGGTGAGCGATCCTCTGCGGTTGATTGCCGGTGGGTTGGTGACCGTGCCGACCCACGATCTGGAACGCTGGCTGGCGGACTATTTCGCGCGCGAGGAGGTCTCGACCATCGTCGTAGGCAAACCCGCGCGCATGGACGGAACGCCGTCCGACACGTGGCGCTTCATCGAGCCTCTGGCAAGGCGTTTGCAGCGCACGTGGCCCGACAAGGAGGTCGTCTTCCACGACGAACGCTTCACCTCGGTGCTGGCCCACCGCACGATGCTCGAAAGCGGCATCGGTCGCATGGCCCGCCGCGACAAGGCGCTGGTCGACAAGATCTCCGCGACGATCATTTTACAAAGTTACATGGAATTCAACCGATGATTTATCCGATCGTGATCTATGGAGACGAGGTGCTGCGCAAGGCGTGTGCGCCCGTCACGCCCGATACGCTCGACGTGAAGAAGTTCGAGGAGGACATGTTCCTGACGCTCGACGAGGCCGGCGGCGTAGGGCTTGCCGCCCCGCAGGTGGGCAAGAACCTGCGCTTCTTCGTGGTCGACTGCACGCCGTGGGCCGAGGAGGACCCCGCCTGCGCCGACTACAAACGCGCCTTCATGAATGCCGAAATCTACGAGTACTCCGACGAAACGAAGACCTACAACGAAGGCTGTCTGTCGTTTCCGGGCATCTATGCCGACGTGCAGCGCTCGCTGCGGATCCGGATGCGCTACCAGGATACGGACTTCGTCGAACACGACGAGGAGTTCACGGGACTCAAGGCGTGGGTCATCCAGCATGAGTACGACCATATCCAGGGCAAGGTCTTTACGGACCGGATCTCGCCGCTGCGCCGTCAGCTGCTCAAGAGCAAACTGTTGAACCTGGCCAAGGGAAAGTTCCGTTGCGCCTACAAAACCCGATAGCATGAAAAAATTCTTAATCGGAGCATTTGCCGCCGCAGCCCTGCTGATGACGGGATGCGTGAAGTCGCCGGTGACGGGCTTCGCCTATACGGACATCAAGGACGGTATGGCCGTCACGGGCAATGCCGGTTCGAGCAAGGTCGGTACGGCCGAGGTCAAGGGGTATGTCGGACTGGTGGCGCTGGGCGATGCCAGCATCCAGACGGCGGCCCGCGATGCCGGTATCACGCGCATTCACCACGTCGATTACCAGGTGAAATCCTATGTCGGCGTCTATACGATCTACACGATCATCGTCTACGGTGACTGATAGGCTGGCGAGGTGGTTGGTTGCGGCGATGCTTCTCGTCGGGGTATCGCTGCCGGCTGCGGGTCAGGAGATCCGTTCGCACTACGTCTCGAAGGCCGAGACGGACGGGGTGATCTACCACACCCTTCCGGTGACGCTGTTCGAACACCCCGAGGCGGGCGATCTGACCTTCGACATCACCTACAAGGAGCATCGCGGCGGGCGTGCGACGCTGAACTTCACCTGTTGGTCGGCGAATTCGTGCACGGTGGATTCCGTACGGTTCGTTTCGGGCCGTGTGGTACTCTCCGGCCCGGTCGGCAAACTCTACCTCGAACCGCAGAAGCGGGGTTGGAAACACCGTTATACGTTTGACCTGGACGGTTCGCAGTTGTGCGGATTCTTCGACGAGCGGCAGTTGCCCGAGGTGACGCTCTATATCGGCGGTCAGCCGTGGGTGTACCGGGCAAAACGGTCGGCATGGCGCTCCTATGCCCCGATCGGCTACCGGATCTTCGAGATGATCCGCGTCAACGAGGCTCGCTGATCCGGAAAACGTACTTCCGGCTTCCCGGGATTCACCTGCAAAATATACGTATGAAAAGCCCCGGCTGTCCTGCGACAGTCGGGGCTTTCAGATGGAAGATTGCAGCAATCAGAAGCGGTAGCAAGCTCCGATGCTGATTGTTACGGGATTCTTGCGCACATCGTCGAACATGGGCTGCCATTTGAGGCCGGCCGTGAGATCCCAGTCGCGGGCAACGCGGTAGTCGAATCCGCCACCGATGTTCAGACCGGCAGCCCAGCGGCCGATGTCGTTGGCCGTAAGACCGACAGCGGGGTAGACATCCCAGTCGTCGCTCAGGTGGAAGACATATTGGGCATCGACGTTCAGATCAATCGAGCAGTGGCTGTGAAGCAGGGCGATCAGCGAGGGTTCGATCCGCCAGTTGTCCGTAAAGCTGTAACGGGCGAAGGCTCCCAGACCGACCACACCATCTCCGGTATTCGTATAGATATTCATGCGCGGACCTATGGCCCAATTGCCGGCATCCTGGGCCGATACGGCCGTGATTGCGCAAATTGCTGCGATTGCGGAAAGAAGGATCTTTTTCATATCGAGTTGTATTGGTGAACGGACTATTCCAGAATTTTACTAAAAACAAATATAGCAAAAATTGTGGTGAAACGCAAATTAATTCAACCAAACCGATACATTTGTTCTCATACGGAAAATCCCGCAGCTTGAAACTGCGGGATTTTGACGAATCGTATCGGTCCCGGGCGGGATCGGATGAGGAGGGGGTACCCCCTCCTCTTTTTCCGGCCTTCGGGTCGTCTTTATTTCTGGTTGAGAGCGGCGTGAGCGGCAGCCAGACGGGCGATGGGCACGCGGAAGGGCGAGCAGCTCACGTAGTTCAGACCGGCATAGTGGCAGAACTCGACCGACGAAGGTTCGCCGCCGTGTTCGCCGCAGATGCCGCACTTGAGCGTCGGGCGTGTGCCGCGGCCCTTGAAGACGGCTTCGCGGATCAGCTGGCCTACGCCGTTGCGGTCGAGGATCTGGAACGGGTCGTTCTTCAGGATACCCTTCTCGAGGTAGACGGGCAGGAACTTGCCGATGTCGTCGCGCGAGAATCCGAGGGTCATCTGCGTCAGGTCGTTCGTGCCGAACGAGAAGAACTCGGCTACTTCGGCGATCTGGTTGGCCGTCACGGCGGCGCGCGGTACCTCGATCATCGTGCCGACCATGTATTCGATGCGGTCGTTACGCTCGGTGAAGACCTGCTCGGCCGTTGCGTCGATGATCTTCTTCTGGTAGCGGAGCTCCTTGTGGTTGCCGACCAGCGGGACCATGATTTCGACGTGTACGGGAATACCCGTAGCCTTGATGTTCATGGCAGCCTCGATGATGGCGCGGGTCTGCATCTCGGTGATTTCGGGGTAGGTGTTGCCCAGACGGCAGCCGCGGTGGCCCAGCATCGGGTTGAACTCGGCCAGCGACTCGACCTTCTCGACGATCTTCTTCAGGGGCACGCCCATCTCTTCGGCCATCTCCTTCTGACCCTTCTCGTCGTGGGGCACGAACTCGTGCAGAGGGGGATCGAGCAGACGCACCGTCACCGGATATCCGTTCATGACCTTGAACAGACCCTCGAAGTCGCCGCGCTGCATGGGGAGCAGTTTGGTCAGGGCGACACGGCGTCCGGCCTCGTCATCGGCCAGGATCATCTCGCGGATGGCCTTGATGCGGTCGCCCTCGAAGAACATGTGCTCCGTACGGCAGAGGCCGATGCCTTCGGCGCCGAATTCGAAGGCCTGAGCGGCATCCTTCGGGGTATCGGCATTGGCGCGGACCTTCAGCACGGAGTATTTCGAAGCCAGCTCCATGAGCTTGCCGAAGTCGCCGCTCAGATCGGCAGCCTTCGTGGCCACCTGACCCAGATAGACTTCACCCGTCGAGCCGTTGAGCGAGATCCAGTCGCCCTCCTTGACCGTGAATCCGTTGACCTGAATGGTGCGGGCCTTGTAGTCGATCTGCAGTTCACCGGCGCCCGAAACGCAGCATTTGCCCATACCGCGGGCCACGACGGCGGCGTGCGAGGTCATACCGCCGCGGGCGGTGAGGATACCTGCGGCGTCGAGCATGCCCTTCAGGTCCTCGGGCGAGGTCTCGATGCGTACCAGAATGGCTTTCTGATGCGTCTTTGCGAAGACCTTCTCGGCATCTTCGGCGAAGAAGACCACGGGACCCGTGGCGGCGCCGGGCGATGCGGGCAGACCCTTCGTGATGACCTGGGCCGAAGCGATGGCCGACTTGTCGAATACCGGGTGGAGCAGTTCGTCGAGTTTGGCGGGTTCGCAGCGCAGGACGGCGGTCTTCTCGTCGATCAGACCCTCGCGCAGCATGTCCATGGCGATCTTCACCATGGCGGCACCCGTACGTTTGCCGTTGCGGCACTGCAGCATCCAGAGCTTGCCGTCCTGGATCGTGAACTCGATGTCCTGCATGTCGGTGAAGTACTGCTCCAGGTGGTGCTGGATCTCGTTGAGCTCCTTATAGACGTCGGGCATCACCTCCTCGAGCGAGGGGTATTTGCTCTTGCGCTCCTCTTCGGAGATGTTCTGGGCCTTGGCCCAGCGTTTCGAACCTTCGATGGTGATCTGCTGCGGCGTGCGGATACCGGCCACGACATCCTCGCCCTGGGCATTGATCAGGTATTCGCCGTTGAAGATGTTTTCGCCCGTAGCGGCGTCGCGCGAGAAGGCCACACCCGTAGCCGAGTTGTTGCCCATGTTGCCGAATACCATGGCCTGTACGGAGACAGCCGTACCCCATTCGGCGGGGATGTTGTTGAGTTTGCGGTAGAGGATGGCGCGCTCGTTCATCCACGATCCGAAGACGGCGCAGATGGCGCCCCAGAGCTGATCCCACGG
>CALUKH010000032.1 GCA_944321185.1 uncultured Alistipes sp.
CCCTTCTCGGGGTTGATGATGACGTCGAAATTCTCGTCCGTTTCGTACTGTTTCTGCAGGGCGTGGCGGAAGACGTCTTCCAGCACGCCGATCATCGTCGACTTGTCGATGTTCTTCAGCTCTTTGAACTCGGCAAAGTTGCTGATAAGATTGAGATTGTCCATGGGTTGTTTATCTTGTTTTTCAATTTTTGATTTCGTCTTCACGCCTGCGCCGTCGCGCCTGCATCTTTGGGTCTGCATCGTCGGGTCTGTGAGTTCGGCCCCGGGCCTGTACCTTCGCGCCTGCACTGTCACCCTCCCCCGCACCGTCGGGTCGGTTGGAGTTCGCCTCCGGGCCTTGTTTCCAGTCTGCTCCTGCCCCCCCCGGTTATTTGAAATCAAGCCACTCCTTCGTGTACTTGATTTCGGAGAAGGGATATGTGCGGCAGACCTTCACCAGCTGCTTGCGCTTTTTGCCTTCGACGGCCTGCTTCTCCTCGTAGGAGAGGGTGACCTCCTGGTCGGAGACCTCGTCGAGGCGGGCCAGCAGCTTCACGCCGCTGGTCAGCAGCACCTCCACCGGGCTGCCCACCAGCTTGCGGTATTGACGCAGCGAACGCAGTTCGGAACCGATTCCGGCCGACATGACCGTCAGCGAGAAGTCCTCGGCATCGCGGTCGAGTTCGGCCTCGATGGCGCGGCTCAGTTCCGCACAGGCATCGATACCTACCGACGTGTCGCTGTCGATGATCAGTTCGACCTCATTGGCGGGTGTGCAGGTGCACGCCACCACGAAGAGGTCCGTACCTTCGAGTTTTTGTTCGGCCAGAGCCGTTATTTTTTGGGTGTCCATCATCTTTCGGGTAAGTTCAACCACGAAATAAGGGGACATATAGTCCCCTTATCGCTGCGTTTTTGGTCTTTCGACACCGCAAATATAGTAAATATTTCCGATATACCAATACTTATTATGCGAAACCTTGAAAAAATCATGCATCCAGTCTCGAGGCGTAGGGTTTGATGATGCCGCGCTTCGATTCGCGGATGAAGCGGACCAGATAGTCGCGTTCGGGACTTTGCGGCACCTGCCGTTCGACCTCTTCGCATCCGGCCATGTAGTTCAGTCCGCTCTGGAAGAGCAGGCGGCAGGCGTCGTGGATTTCGCCGATCTGCTCGGGGGTGAACCCGCGGCGCGAGAGCCCCACCTTGTTGATGCCGGCGAAACGCAGCGTGTCGTTGCGCACGATGATGTAGGGGGGCAGATCCTGGCTCAGCAGGGCGCCGCCCTGAACCATCGCGTGGTCGCCGATGTGCACCCACTGGTGGACGGCGGCATGGCCGCCGATGACCACCCAGTCGCCGACATGCACCTCGCCGGCCAGCGAGACACGGTTGGCAATGACGCAGTGGTCGCCCACCACGCAGTCGTGAGCCACATGGACGTAGGCCATCAGCAGGTTGTGCGAACCCACGCGCGTGGTGCCGGTCGAGGCCGTGCCGCGGCTGATGGTGACGTATTCGCGGATGTCGTTGTAGTCGCCGATTTCGACCGTTGTCTTTTCGCCCTTGAACTTCAGGTCCTGGGGCAGGCACGAGATCGAGGCGGCGGTATGGATCCGGCAGCCCTTGCCGATGCGGGCTCCGTCGTGGATCACGGCGCCGGGACCGATCCAGCAGTCGTCGCCGATGACGACGTCGCCGGCGATGTAGGCAAAGGGTTCCACCGTGACATTGGCCCCGAGTTTGGCGTCGGGGTGGATGTAGGCCAGATTGCTTATCATATCACTTCACGCTTACCGGTTACTTCTTGTTTTTGACGACCTGGGCCATCATGACGGCCTCGCAGGCGAGTTTCTCGCCGACGAACGCCTTGCCTTCGACCACGGCCACGCCGCGGCGGATGGGCTCCAGCAGGTGGATTTCGAACTGCAGCGTATCGCCCGGAACGACCTTGTGTTTGAACTTCACGCTGTCGATCTTCATGAAGTAGGTCGAGTAGTTCTCCGGATCGGGCACCGAGTTGAGCACCAGGATGCCGCTGCACTGGGCCATGGCCTCGACGATCAGCACACCCGGCATGACGGGTTCGTTGGGGAAGTGCCCGACGAAGAACGGTTCGTTCATCGTGACGTTCTTGATGCCGGCCACGTCCGTCTTGTCGCAGTAGAAGATACGGTCGACGAGCAGGAACGGCGGACGGTGGGGCAGCATGCGGCGGATGTCGTTGATGTCGTAGAGGGCCGGTTTGCGGCAGTCGTAGGTGAAGCGGGGCTTTTCGCCGGCCTTGCGGATGGCGTGTTTGAGCTGCTTCATGAACTCCGTGTTGGCGAAGTGGCCGGGGCGGGTGGCCCATACGCGGCCCTTGATGCGCACGCCCAGCAGGGCGAAGTCGCCCAGCAGGTCGAGCAGTTTGTGACGGGCCAGTTCGTTGCTGCAGCGCAGTTCGAGGTTGCTCAGGTAGCCCGACTTGATCTCGATGTCGGGTTTGTTGAAGATCTTCTTGAGGTGTTCGAGCTGCTCTTCGGGCACGGGATTCTCGACCACGACGATGGCGTTGTCCAGATCGCCGCCCTTGATGAGGTTCATCTTGATGAGCGGTTCGATTTCGTGCAGGAAGACGAACGTGCGGCACGGAGCGATCTTTTCGGCATAGTCGTCGCCCGGGACGAAGGTGGCATACTGGTTGCCGATGACCTTCGAGTTGTAGTCGACGTGTACCGAGACGGCGAATTCGTCATCGGGATAGAGGATGATGGCCACGCCCTTTTCGGGGATGGTGTAGACCATCTTTTCGGTGACGTGGTAGAACGAGCGTTCGGCATCCTGGTCGACCAGGCCGGTCGAGGTGATGGCTTCGGCATAGGCGCGGGCCGAACCGTCCAGAATGGGGGTCTCTTCGGCATCGATGTCGATGATGGCGTTGTCGACGCCCAGTGTCCAGAGGGCCGACATGACGTGTTCGATGGTGTGTACCCGGTGTCCGCCGAATTCGATGGTCGTGCCGCGCGAGGTGTCGACGACGTGTTCGCACAGTGCCGGGATTATGGGTTGGCCCTCGATGTCGATCCGTCGGAAGACGATGCCGGTGTTGGCATCGGCGGGGTTGATGGTCATGTTCACCCGTACGCCGGTGTGCAGACCCTTTCCCGAGAACGAAATCGGAGCTTTCAGTGTTTGTTGTTTGGTTGACATAAGCGGAGTATGCGTATATATTTGCGCCCAAAGGTATAAAAATTTCGTGAAAAAGCCTTATTTTTGCCTGAAATTCCGTGCTGCAACCATGAGTGAGAATTCGCAGGAGACAAGCCCGAAGACGCCGCGCAGGCCGCGTTTGAAACTTCCGTTCGACAACCGTCGCGAGGATGCCGGATCGTGGGCCTACGACCATCGGGTAGGGCTGTGTGTGACGCTGATTGCCTATCTGGTGCTGATGATTGCCTTCGTGTCGTCGAAGATCGTCGTCGGGCGCCGGGCCAGTCAGCAGGGCATGTATATCGATTTGCAGACGCTGGCCGAACTGGAGCAGGAGCGTGACCGCCTCGAACGCGAGGTGCAGCAGCGGCAGGAGCAGAACGCGATCGACTGGCGCAGCATCCGCAACCAGGCCTCGAACGAGAATGCCCTGAACGAGGCGCTGCGCGACGACCGCGGGACGAATGCCGCCGAGTTGAACGAGGCGGCGGCCGAGGCCGAAGCCCGCATGCGGGCCAACCGCGAAGCCTATGAGGAGGGGTTGGCCGAGGAGCGGGCCATCCGCGAACGCCGCGGCGTGAAGGATGGTACCGAACGCAGCGACCGCAAGATTAAGGGGCGCGTGACGGTCTCCTTCTCGCTGAGCAACCCCGTGCGGACGTCGCGCTGGCTCGAGGTGCCGGCTTACCGGTGCGAAGGGGGCGGCGAGGTGATCGTTGCGATTACGGTCAACCGTGCCGGCGAGGTGACGACGGCCCGCATCACCGAGGGGGGTGACGAGTGCATGCGTCAGGCGGCCCTCGAGGCGGCCCGCGCGTCGCTCTTCAACATCGACTCCTCGGCTCCGGCCCGCCAGAACGGTACGATCACCTACATCTTCATCCCGCAGTGATCGGCAGGAAATTTGTAGAAACTCCATGATAATCAATCGTCCATGGTTATAACAGGTGAAAATGTTGTCTTGATCGGTGCGCTGCTGCTCTTCGTGGCGGTGATGGCCGGAAAGGTGGCCTATCGTTTCGGGGCCCCGGCCCTGTTGCTCTTCCTGGGGGTCGGCATGCTCTTCGGGCTGGATTTCATCTCGTTCCGCTCGGTCGAGATGACGCAGTTCGTCGGCATGATCTCGCTCTGCATCATCCTCTTCACGGGTGGTATGGATACCTCGTTCCAGGAGATCCGGCCCATTCTGGGGCCGGGTATCGTGCTGGCGACGGCCGGCGTGGTGATGACGGCCGCGGTGCTGGCCGCCTTCGTGTGGCTTGTGGCGCCGTGGATGGGGATCGAGATGTCGTTCCCGCTGGCGCTGCTGCTCGCCTCGACGATGTCATCGACCGATTCGGCCTCGGTCTTCTCGATCCTGCGAAGCAAAAAGCAGGGCCTCAAACAGCATCTGCGTCCGCTGCTCGAGCTGGAGAGCGGCTCGAACGACCCGATGGCCTACATGCTCACCGTGCTGCTCATCAGCGTACTGACCAACTCCTCGGAGAGCAGCGTCGGGGTGGGCATGGGACTGGTCTATCTGGTCGTTCAACTGGTGGTCGGAGCCCTGTCGGGTTACCTGATCGGGCGGCTGGCCGTCTGGACCATCAACAAGATCAACCTGGTCAACCATTCGCTCTACTCGGTGCTGCTGCTGGCCTTCATCTTCTTTGCCTTCGCCTTCACGGACCTCATCAAGGGCAACGGCTATCTGGCGGTTTATCTGGCGGGTCTGGTCGTCGGCAACTACAAGCTCGCCCAGAAACGCCCGCTCATGGTCTTCTTCGACGGCTTCACGTGGCTCATGCAGATTGTCATGTTCCTCACGCTGGGACTCTTCGTCAACAGCAACGAGCTGCTGCGTCCCGAGGTGCTGCTGCTGGGCGGTGCCGTCGGCATCTTCATGATCGTGGTGGCGCGTCCGCTGTCGGTCTTCACGTGTCTGCTGCCCTTCCGCAACTTCTCGACCAAGGCCCGCTGGTACATTTCGTGGGTCGGACTGCGCGGTGCCGTGCCGATTCTCTTCGCCACCTATCCGATGATGGCCGGAATCGAGCATGCCGAGCTGCTGTTCAACGTCGTCTTTCTCTCGACGATCATCTCGCTCGTCGTCCAGGGCACGACCGTCAGCGGCATGGCCAACCTCCTGGGACTGGCCTTCGAGGAGCGTGAATCGGCCTTCAACGTCGAAATGCACCACGACGACATGAAGTCGGCACTGACCGAGGTGGAGGTCAATGCCGGGATGCTCGGCGCGGGCCATACGCTCAAGGATATTTCGCTGCCCGAGAATACGCTGGTGATGATGGTCTGCCGCAACGGCGAGTATTTCGTCCCGAAGGGCAATACCGAACTGATGGTGGGCGACAAGCTGCTGGTGATCACGGACCGCAGCGAAGAGCTGGCCAACACCTACAAGGACATGGGCATCCACGATGTGATGAAGCTGGGTTGAGGCCTGGCGTCGTCGGAGGCGGTCGTGGGTCTGTCGATTGACCGGTTGAGGGGGGATGTTCTCGATTGAAGCGAGCCTGTCGGATTTTGTCAGATTCCCTTGCCCTGCCTCGCCGGAGTTTGGCGATTCTGTGCAGCGATGTATGAAAAAGGCCGGATCTCCCGCATGCGGGGGATTCGGCCTTCGGTTTTCCCGGAAGCACCGGCTGTTGCACCCTTATTTCCCGGCTTCACCATCCCCGGTTTCGGGGCGGGCGGGCAGCGGATCGAAATCGCCCTCCTCGAGCGAACAGTCGCAGAAGTGAAACTCCTCGCGGGCCTTCTCCTTCGGGAAGAGGAAGTAGACGCACGTGGCTTCGGTGCAGAGGCGCTCCTTGCAGTCGGTGATGCGCACGGCGATGCGGACCAGATTGCGGCGCTGCTCCTCGACGCGGGCCCGCAGCATGATGTAGTCGTCCGACGTATGGATCGGACGGTGGTAGCGTACCTCCATGCGGGTGGTCACGCCGCTGGTCTGGAACTTGCGGAAGACCACCCAACTGCTGATTTCGTCGGCCAGCGTGGCCTGGATTCCGCCGTGGAGCGTGTCGACCCACCCCTGGAATTCGGGGCGCGGATGCCACACGCTGACGATCTCTTCGCCGTCTTCGTAGAACTCCATGCGCAGCCCCTCGGGACTGTGCGGATCGCAGCCGTAGCAACGGTAACCCTCCATGCCGCGCCAGGGATTGATAATGCGTTTCATCGTTTGTCTCGGTTTGTCTTTGACAAAGATACGGAATTTCTCGCCAAATTACCCGGCCGGTCGGGGGAAACGTGGTTTTGGCTTCCCGATTGGTCGAAAGAGTTTACCGATTTGTCGGCTGGTCTGTTTCGTGCCGCTCCGTCGGCGTAGGGCGGCTGGTTGCGGCGGGGCTCAGGGCGAGCGACAGATCGAGTTCGTCAGGCAGCATGCAGCTCGTCGCGCTGCAGATCATCCATTCGAGATGGATTTCGGCCCGTGCCCGGGGGCCGGTCAGGCGGATCGTGCGGGCGAAGCGGGCCCGGTGTTCGAACCATCCGATCCGGTTCCCGTTTGCATCGGTGTGATAGACCGGGCGGTCGAGCATCTCGAATTCGCCTTCGGGACGGGCATCGGCCGAGGTTCTGAGTGAGATCACCGTGGCAAAGGCCACCCCTTCGTCGTAGGGGCCCAGATCATAGAGATGATACCCCTGCGGGATTTCGGCCTCCAGAATGATCCGGCAGGAGGTGTCGGAGAGCCGTTCAACGGTATGATTCCACGTAACGCGCTGGGCCCGCAGCCCGAGCAGCGGGGCGGCGACAGCCAACAGCATCAGCAGATGGCGACAAGGACGATTCATGGCCTGCAAGAATAAAAGACGGGACTGCAATCCGCAGACCGCAGCCCCGTCCGTATGTGAGTAGAAATGGGTTATTTGGCCTTCTTCAGGTAGAAGAGCAGGTAGAGACCCGAGCCCGAAGCGCAGGGGCGCTCTTCGTTGTACATGCCGTAGGACCCAAAGTCGGGGAAGAACGACTTGGAGACGTAGTCGATCAGGTAGAGCTCCAGCATCTCCTCGCCGCCGTCCTCCACGAGACGGATGCCGATGTAGGCATTCTTGTCGGCGCTGGTCGACGAGGCCGAGAAATCGCGGTTGCAGTTGTCCAGATCGACCATTTCGATCGAGTACGGGATAATTCCCATGTCATAGGGGCCCACAGTGTATTCGCCGGCCATGGTCATGTTGCAGGTCGTGCCGAAGAAGTTCTTCAGATCGGACTGCAGCGAGGTGGTCAGCACGTTGTTCTGCGTGTCGAAGGTGAAGGTGTCGGCCGAGGTAGCCTCCGGGAATCCGACCAAGTCGGCGTCGGTCAGGCCGTACCACGAGACGAAATAGGCCTTGTCCGTAGGCTGCTGATCGACATACCACGTACCGTCGATCTTGTTGTAGTCCGAACCGATGATCGTGATGGTGCATTGACCCGGATCGCCCTGAGCGTACTGTTTGGCTTCGGGATCCACCTCCAGGACGATCTTGTCCTTGCCGGCCTCCACCTTGAGGCACTTCAGCGTTACGGAAGCATCTTCGTCGCCCGGTTTGAAGACGAACTCGGGCTCACCCACGAACTCGAAGTGTTCGCCCAGCACGGCCGTCGATTTCTCCGCATTGACTACAACCGGGATGTGCAGCTCTTCGGTGACATCGTACCATTGCATGGCCATGGTCCAGAGCTCGATCTGCGGCGAGACGGTCTGTTTGAGCTCCATCGAGGCCGAGAGGAAGTCGTAGATGATCTGCTCCTGAGCGCCCAGCGTGACGGTCGTCGAGGCGTTCGTCCCGAGCATGAATCCCTTGGGCGGCACGAGCGTGATGATCAGGTTCTTCGAGTCGGTGCCGAAGTTGTTCGTCGTGATCTTGATCGAGGTGACGGGGTTGCTGCCGCCTACGACGAAGTGATCCGACGAGAGTTCATAGTCGTCGGCGGTAGCCGTTCCCGAGAACTGCAGGTTGATGATGTATTCCTGGGTCGAGGTGGCATCCAGACCCGTCACCTGCAGATTGATGTCGGCCGAACCGTCGGGCAGCAGTTGGGCCTGGCGCTCGAAGGAGATGGTGGCTATCGTGGCCTCCGAATCGTCGTTGGAGCAGGCTGACAGCAGCAGAGGCAGTGCCAGCAGCAGGGAAAAGATTCTCTTCATACGCGTTGATTTTTGAAGGTTGATAAAAAAGGTTTATTCATTTGCGATGCTTTCATTGTATTCCGTGCGCAGAGCTTCGAGATACTCCTTGTCGGAGTTGGTCAGCAGCGTCGGCGACGGAAGAATGAATTTCGAGGCATAGCCGTTGTTGGTGGCGGGCGTTTCGTCGTACTTCCCGCCGCAGGAACTCATGACCAGGCTCAAGCCCATGGCTGCAAGCAGCAGTATGAGGTATTTTTTCATGATCGTTGTGTGTTGAATCGGTTTTTGGAGGTTATTCGACGTTTTCGTAGCCCGGGTTCTGGATCAGACCTTCGACCAGTTCCGTGTCCTTCAGATAGAGCGGGAAGGTGTACATGAATTTGTAGGTCGTGTACTTGAAGCTCTTTTTCGAGACCCAGAATTCGGGACATCCGTTGCGTTTGAGTTCGAACCAGCGGTCGCCCTCCATGAAGAGCTCCTTGCGGCGTTCGTTCAGGATGGCGTAGATCAGCGGCGTGAGGGCGTTGCCGCGGGCATCGACCTTCACCAGATCCGTCTCCTTGACGTTGACGGCCGGCAGCGTGGCCGTGGTGTAGTCCTGGACCCCTTCGATGCGGTTGCGGCGCAGCAGGTTGAGGTATTCGAGGGCCTTCTCCTCATTGCCCAGGTGGTAGTAGCTCTCGGCCAGGATCAGACACATCTCGGCGCTGCGCAGACAGGCGAAGATGTTCTTTTTGAAGACCCGCTTGCTGCCGATCGAGATGTCGTAGCGGATATCCTTCTTGCCTTCGGCGAAGAGGTCGATGAACGACTTGCTGATCGGGCGCTTCTCGAGGTATCGCTTGATGGCGTCGTTGCCCGTCTGGTCGCCCGAGGTGGTGAGGATGCCCGACTTGAAGATCATGTTGCCGGTGCGCTGCACCTGCGAGGCCATCATGTTGCGGTAGGCGTCGCCGTTGAGCAGCGGGTACTTCGTCAGCACCTGGTCGGCGTAGACGACGGCCTCGTCGTAACGCTCGCTCCAGAAGCAGGCCCGGGCCAGATAACCCGTCACCACGTCGTTGTTGAAGCGGTAGATCTCGTCCTGAATGTCGTACTTGAGGGCCTCCTTCAGGTCGTTGATGGCCTGATCGGCCGTCTGGGCCAGTGTGCTGCGCAGCGGTTTGGCCTCCATGTCGAACTCCGTGACCAGCGGCACGCCCAGTTGTTTCGAGGCCTGATCGGCGTCGTAGGCCTCGCAGAACTGGCGCATCAGCTCGTAGTAGCACACTCCGCGCAGCGCATAGGCCGTTCCCAGCACGTCCATGCCCAGGCGCGAATCGCGCTCCTCGAGGTTGCCGATGACGATGTTGCAGTCGCGGATGCACTCGTAGAGCCAGCGGTAGTTCATCTGTTTGTCCGAGAGGTGGACGCTGACGCAGATCGGAATGTAGTCGCCCTCGGGGTAGGTGGTCAGACTGGCCTCCAGGTTGTCGGCGTAGCACTCCAGATAGGCCGTCGAGGTGATGTCGCCGATGATGTACTCTTCGCCGTAGTCGATCTTGTTGAGGGTGCTGTTGAGCAGCGAGGAGAATTCGTCGGCGGTTTTCGGAATGGTCTGTCCGTAGGGTTTGATGTCGAGATACTCCTTGCAGGAGGTCGACAGCACGACGGCAGCAGCCAGTATGTAGATCAATCTTTTCATGCTTTTCCAGTTTTAGTCCGGTTAGAATCCCAGCGAAAGTCCGAACGAGAAGGCCCGGCTCTGCGGATAGACGGCACCCGGCGTTTCGGGGTCGATACCCGAGTAGTTGGTGAAGGTGTAGATGTTGTTGACGGTGAACGAGACGCTCATGCTGCTCAGGTGGAGTTTGCGGATCCACTCGTCGGGGAAGCTGTAGATGAGCGAGATCGAACCGATCTTCAGGTAGGAGACATCCTCGAGCAGCGTGGCGTTGGTGATCGTCGAGCTCGACGGCAGGTCATCGGTGATGTAGTGACCGTTCTGGTCGACCAGCCGGCCGGCGTAGGAGTCGATCAGCCGCGGGTAACCGTCCGTGCGGGGGTTCGACGGCGTCCAGCGGTTGCGGGCGTCGCGCGAGACGTTCAGGTGGTTGACGTAGAGGTCATTCTTCTGCGTGGGGATGGTCTCCTTGTCCACGCCGCTGCCTGCCGATTCGCTCAGCAGCGAATAGGAGGCCGGCGAGTTGATGTTGTTCAGGATCTTCGACTTGATGACGAACGAACTGGTCGAACTGAGCGTGAAGCCCTTGTAGGAGAAGCTCGTCGTGAAACCGCCGTACCAGGGCGAATCGCTCGTCCCGACGTAGAAGAGGTAGTTTTCCGTCTGGCGGTAGCTGGCGGCGTCGGTCAGCACGGCATCCGGGCGCAGCTTGAAGGTGTAGAGACCCGTCGAGGGGTTGATGCCCGTGCTGATGCCCGTGAAGATCTTGTTGAGCGGATAGCCCACGTAGTAGTCGCCGTAGACGCTGCCCGTCGGGGAGATGTACTTCGTCAGCTCGTTGCGGTTGTAGGAGAGGTTGGTGGTGATGCGCCACGTGAAGTCCTTGACCTTGACGGGCGTGGCGCCGAGGGTGATCTCGAAGCCCTGGTTGACCTGCTCGGAGGTGTTGTAGCTCTGCTCCGTAAAGCCCGTAGTCGACGGCACGGACACCTTCGTCACCAGATCCATGCTCTTGCGGTGGTAGGCCTCCACTTGCAGGTGGAGGCGCTCCTTGAGGAAGCCCACATCGAGACCGACCTTCATGTCGCGCGTGCGTTCCCAGCGCAGGTGGGGGTTCGGGGCGTTGCGGATCGAGCCGATGCGGTACGAATCGGTGTCGGTGATGCGGAACTCGTTGTCATAGTCCATGATGAAGACCGGATAGACCGTCTTGTTGACGCCGCCCGTGTAGCCGGTGGCCAGACGCAGCGTCATCGAGCTGATGACCTTCTTGATGGCGCCCTTCATGAAGTTCTCCTCGTCGATGTTCCACGAGAAGCCCGTCGACCAGTTGACGTTGAACTGTTCGTCGCTGCCGAAGTTGTTCGAGCCGTCGGTACGGGCCGTCACCGAGAAGACGTACTTGTTCATGAGGATGTAGTCCAGCGTGCCGTAGAACGAGGCGAAGGCATCTTCGTTGATGCTCTGGCCCATGCAGCCGTCGAGCACCTTGCCGTACTGGATGAGTTTGTCGTAGTCGATCTTTCCCTCCTCGGTCTGGGGGAAGAGCGGCGTGGAGTGGTTGCCCGAGACGGGGTCGTAGCCGTAGCGCTTCTCGAAGATGCTCTTGGCGTAGGAGCTGCGGATCTCGGCACCGCCCAGCACGCTGATACGGTGGATGCCTCCAAACGTGCGGGCGTAGTTCAGCTGTCCGCGCAGGATGTAGGAGGTGTTGTAGGCCGAGTTCTGGAAGATCGAGCCGTAGACGCGCTTCGAGGTTTGGGTGTTCTGCTCGAAGGGACGGTCCATGAAGGCCGCATAGGTATCCTTGCCGTTGATGTTGTCCGAGAAGTTCGACACGTAGCTGAACGACGCCAGACCCGAGAAGGTCAGGTGGTCGGTGATCTTGTAGCTGAGGTTTCCGCGCAGCGTGAAGTTGGCGCTCGTCGAGAGGCTCGACGTCTCGTTGATCTCGCGCATGAGGTTGAACCCGTTCGAGGGCTGGGCCTGGATGTAGCTGCCGTTGACCTCGGTCAGGGCGAAGTAGGTTTCGTCGGCGCGGTACGATCCGTCGTCGTTGTAGAGCCGCTCGTAGGGGTTGGCGAAGTAGGCGTAGTCGAACATGTCGACGTTGCTCGACGGGGCCTTCGACTTCTGGTAGGAGAAGTCCGTCGCCACGCCGAACGTGAGCCGCCGGTTGGGGGTGATGTCCACCTTGCCGTTGAAGCTGTACGTATCGTAGCTGTTTTTCAGTACGATACCGTCGTTGTGGCTGTACCCGAGCGAGGTGTAGTAGGTCATCTTCTCGTTACCGCCCGAAATGGAGAGGTAGTGGCTCGTGGCGATCGAGTTGCGGAAGAGTTCGTCGAACCAGTCGGTGGTGTGCTGTCCGAGCTCAGCGATGTAGGCGTCCTGTTCGGCCACCGACATGCCGGCATACTTGCCCTTTCCGGCGCGGATCATGCCCACGATGCCGATGACCGGATAGTGGGTCGAATTGCCGGCCTGCGTGGCGGCGAATCCCGGGGCCGAGAATTCGTCCCAGAGCTCCTGTTCCCAGGCCAGTTTCTCCTGCGAGTTCATCAGGTTGGGGCTGCGCGAGGGTTTGGTCTGCACGGTCACCGAACCCATGTAGTTGACCTGCGTACGGCCGGCCTTGCCTCGTTTGGTGGTCACGACGATGACACCGCCGGCGGCCTGCGAGCCGTAGATGGCTGCGGCGGCGGCATCCTTCAGCACGGTGATCGATTCGATGTCGTTAGGGTTGATGCTGCCGACGCCCGTGGCGAAGAAGTTCGTGAAGTCACCCGAGGAGACCTGGCTGCTCGAGATTTCGGGCATGTTCTGCTGCATGGGCACGCCGTCGACCACCCACAGCGGTTCGGCGTTGCCGGTGATGGTGCTCTGGCCGCGGATACGGATCTTGGCGGCCTCGCCCGGACGTCCCGAGGTGGCCTGTACGTTCACGCCGGCGAGTTTGCCCTTGAGCAGGTAGTCGACATTGGCGATGGGCGAGTCCTTGATCTCCTTGCCGCTGATGATGCCCACCGAACCGGTGCTCTTGCGCACGTCGGTCTGCGAGTAACCCGTCACGACGACCTGGTCGATGTTCAGTTCGGCGGCCTTCAGACGGATGTCGTAGCTGCTCTTCAGCACGGTGATCTCCTGGGGTTCGTAGCCCACGTAGCTGAAGCGCAGTTTCGAATGGAGGGGTACCTGGATGCGGAATTTGCCGTTCAGGTCGGTATTGACGCCGTTGGTGGTGCCGGCTTCGATGACGGACACGCCGATGAGCGGATCTCCGGCGGTGTCCTTGACCGTACCTTCCACGACGAGCTTCTCCTGGGCCGGAGCCGGCTCCGGCAGCAGAAGTCCCGTCACGAGCAGAAGAATACAGCCTGTAAGGAATCGGAAAGTTTGTTTCATACGCGTTCCGGTTTGAATGGGTTATTCGTGTTTCTCGATGTCGATGTCCCGTTGGGGGAGTCCCAGCAGGTTTTCGACGAAGTAGTAGCGGACCAGGTTGTTGAAGTATCCGATCGGCAGACCGTGGTCGGCGCCGGGGATGATCATCATGTCGAAGCGCTTGTTGGCGCGGATCAGCGCGTCGACCAGCCGCAGCGTCGAGGCCGGATGGACGTTGTCGTCCATGTCGCCGTGGACGAGCATCAGGCGTCCCTGCAGGCGGTCGGCCAGTTCGGCCGTGGTCGGCACGTGGCATTCGAAGCGGATCGTGCCGTCCTTGTCGGTGATCTGCTTGACGCCGTGGTAGACTTCGCCCCACCACTGGGCGTAGATGTTGTTGTCGTGGTTGCCCGAGGCGGCGACGCCGACCTTGTAGAATTCCGGATGCTGGAGCATGGCCGCCGCGGTCATGAATCCGCCGCCCGAGTGGCCGTAGATGCCCACGCGCTCCAGATCGGCGAAGGGGTAGCGGGCCGCCACCTGACGGATCACGGCCATGTCGTCGTCCAGCGCATAGTCGCGCAGGTTGCCATAGCCGTACGTGTAGTAGTCACGGCCGCGCGTGGGGCAGCTGCCGCGGTGGGAGAAGTTGACCACCACGAAGCCCAGCTGGGCGAGCATCATGTTGTCGTTGTCGTCGAGCGAGAACGACAGCGGCACCTGATCGTCCTGCGGCCCGGGGTAGACGTTGCTGATGATGGGGTACTTGCGCCCGGGTTCGATCTCGAACGGCAGGTAGACCACGCCGTAGAGTTTGGTCACCGAATCGGCGGCCAGCAGTTCGAGCAGCTGCGGTTCGCGCCATCCGCGGGCCTTGACGGCCGAGATGTCTTCGGCGGGGAGTTCGGCGCGGGTGCGGCCGTTGAGGTCGGCGATCCGCCGCTGTTCGGGCAGATCCATGCGCGACCAGCGGTCGAGCAGATATCGTCCGTCGGGGGCGATGTCGATCGAGTGGTGGCCGTTCTCGGGGGTAAGGCAGACGGCCTTTCCGCCGTCGAGCGGCACGCGGTAGAAGAGACGGTAGTGGGGGTTGATGCCCTGCTCGCCGCCGTAGCCCTCGACGATCATCGAGCGTTGCAGCGTGTCGATGCGCACGACGTGTCCGGCGACGAACCGCCCGTCGGTCACGGCGTTGAGCAGCCGGCCGTGCGCATCGTAGCGGTAGAACTGTCCGCGGCCCGAGCGTTCGGACCACCAGAGAATTTCGCGTCCGTCGTTGATCACGTGGTATTCGAAGAGCTGTTCGTTCAGATGGGGCTTGGTGGTCTCGCGGAGGATGGTCACCACGCGGTTGTCGGCCGTATTGACGCGGCAGAGCTCCATCGAGTCGCACGTGCGGCTGCGGCGGATGAACCATGCCCCCTGCGACGTCTGGGGGAAGGCCTGGAAGCGCGGGATTTCGATCTTCTGATCGGGGAAGCGCTCCGTATCGAGGCGCAGCACCCGACCGCTGTCGGCATCCACCAGATGCAGCTCCTGATGGACGACCTCCTTGTCACCGGCCGCCACGAACTTGTAGTTGCGGGCCACGGGACGGCCTTCGATGTTGTCGACCAGCGACATTTCGCCGACCTTGCGTTTGTCCTCGCGGACGGCCAGATACTTGTGGCTTTTGCCGAGCCAGCAGCCAGCCGGGCCTCCGTCGCCCTTTCCCGAGGCGGCGCCTCCCGAAGCGAAGGAGTAGTAGGGCTCTCCGTCGCCGGTCAGGCGGATGCTGTCGCCCAATTGCGACTGCAGCGTCAGGTTGTGGGCGTGGACCGTCACCCAGTAGAGGCTGTCGGCCGAGTAGTCCCGGTCCCAATGTCCGGAGTGGAACTCCTTCGGGGCCTTGGGAGCGATCTCGGTGAGCGATGCCCGGCGGATGTCGTACTGCAGCCGGTGGCCGTTGTAGTCGAAGGCGAAGCGCAGCGGTTGGCGGGCATCGAATTCAAACCCGTAGATGCCCAGCCGGTCCGGCCGCGGCAGGCGGGCCGTATCGGCATAGGGGGTGAGCAGCTCCACCATGCGCCGGTTGTCGAACATCGTGCTTTGGCGGCCGGTTTTGAGATCGATGAGCCGGTAGACGCGTTCGTCGCCCTGTTCGACGTCGTACCAGGCATAGCGCTGCCCGCGGTCGATCCATCGCAGATCGATCAGCACGTTGCGTGTGCCCTTCAGCGAATCGGAGCTGAAGCGGTCGGCCCTCTTCATGTAGGATGTTTGGGCCACGCCCGGCAGCGACCAGAGGGCTGCCAGGAGAAGCATCGAGCCAAGATGTTTCATTGTCGGTTCGGATTGGAAATTTCGAGGGCCCGGGTCAGGGCTGCGGGTACGTTCAGAAGTCCGTGGCTGGCACACAGGGCGCCGCTGCGGGTTTTTTGTCGGTTGTTGGTGCCGGGGACGGGCGTCTCTATGTCGTCGAGATTGCTGACCGTCGAGAGGAGGATTTCGCGGATGGTTTCGGCCGACAGATCCGGGCAGGCGGCACGCAGCAGGGCAGCAGCGCCGCTGACCATCGGTGCGGAGATACTCGTGCCCATGGCGGTGTCGTACTCGCCGTCGGGGGCCGTCGAACGGATGTCGTCGCCCGGTGCGAAGAGATCGACGTTGCGGCTTCCGTAGTTCGAGAAGTCGCAGACGCGGCCCTGGCGATCGGTCGAGCCCACGACCACCAGATTCTTCCAGCGCCGGCCGTGGCGGTCGACGGCCGACGGATAGATCGGAATGCTGTCGACGTTGCGTCCGTCGTTGCCCGAAGCCATGACCAGCAGCACGTCCCGGCGTGCGGCGTAGCGGATGGCTTTGGCGACCTCGCCGGCCTGCGGCGAGAGGTATTTGCCGAAGCTCATGTTGATGACCCGGGCGCCGTTGTCGACGGCATAGCGGATGGCGGCAGCCACGTCACGGTCGTATTCGTCGCCGTCGGGAATGGCCCGGATGCCCATGATCCTGACCCGTTGACGGGCGATCTGCGGCGAGGTGCAGGCGGCGATGACGCCGGCGACCATCGTTCCGTGATAGGCGTCGCCGTCGATGTGGTTGTTGCCGTAGCGCAGATGGCGGAAGTCGTCGGGGTCGTTGCCCAGGCGGCGGTGGGCATCGTCGTCCGTATCGAGGCTGGCGATGCGTTTGGCGGCCAGGGCATGTTCGTTGCGGGCCTGTTCGACGACCTTCGACCAGGCGGCCTCTGGCTTCTGCAGCGACGGCCGCGAGGCCACGATGCGCATCTCCTGCATGATGCCGGTGGTATCGGCCACCTCGATGGCGAAGAAGTCGCGGACCGTGGTCGGCCGCTCGCCGTAGCAGAGGCGCATGAGCGAATCGCACACGTCAAAGGCGCGGGCAATCCGTCCCAGATAGGCTTCGTAGATGAGATAATTGTCGATGTGGGCTTCGTGTTCGAGCCGTTTGTAACGCTCGTATTCGGCCCGTTGGGCGGGGCTCAGACGGCTTGTGTCGGCATCCTTCCAGCGCGGGCGCAACCGTTTGTACTCGCGGTAGGCGGCGGTTCCGGCCCGTGAGAAGTCTTCGCCACGGGCATTGCCCAGGAAATTCCAGCCGTGGAGATCGTCGACGAAACCGTTGCGGTCGTCGTCGCGTCCGTTGTCGGGGATCTCGCCGGTGTTGGTCCATACGCGCTCCTTCAGATCGGGATGCGTGAAGTCGAAACCGCCGTCGATGACGGCGACTATGACCGGCTTATCCGATTGTCCGCGGGAGGCAGAAATTTCCCCCCCCCCTTTGGATTTTGTCTACCTGCGCAACGCCGATTCCGCGGAGCGAGTCGGAATCGGTAAGGTACCAACCGTCGTTCAATCCGTGCGGTTCTCCGGCAAATCCCGGAACAGACGGCACCACCAGCAGCAGGGTCAGTAAAAGTGAGGTTGTAGCATGTGACATGTCGCAAATATAGTTTTTTTTCCGAAAAATTACACCTTTGTTCCCGTAAAGCATGAATTTTTTGCTGAAATGCCGTTAAAAAAAGGTTTCGAAACGAGAAATTGACCGTCGGAAATCCGTATCTTTGTTTGGCCGGTCGATCGTTGCCGACTTTGGTGCCGGCGGCCGGATTACCCGTTTATCCCTGTAAACCATGAAGATCTTTCCGATGTTGATGCTGGCCCTGCTCATGGGCGGCTGTGGCGGGAATTCCCGCACGTTCGAACCTTCGAATCCGATTGACGTGGCACTGGGCGATCCCTACGTGCTGCTCGCCTCCGACGGACGTTACTACATGTACGGTACCGGGGGTGTCAAGGACGGTTTCGGCTGTTACGTCTCCGACGACCTGGCCCACTGGGAGTATCTCGGGGCCGTCTATCGCGGCAACCATGCCGGATCGTGGGCCGTCTCGTCGTTCTGGGCCCCGGAGGTCTACGAGCGCAACGGCCGCTATTATCTCTTCTTCAGTGCCGACTGGCGGGTGAATCCCGACGCCGAGGCAGAGAATTTCCGCATCGGCGTGGCCGTGTCGGATTCTCCGGCGGGGCCCTTTGTCGAGATGAGCGACGGACCGCTCTTCGATCCGGGCTATCCGACCATCGACGCCAACGTCCTCTTCGACGACGACGGCCGCTGCTACCTTTACTATTCGCGCTGCTGCTACAAGCATCCCGTCGAGAGTGAGATTGCGGAGTGGGCCCGCAGCCGGGGGCTCTTCGACACCATCGAGGAGAGCTGGATCTACGGCGTGGAGCTCGAACCCGACTTCTCGGGCGTGCGGGGCGAACCGGTTCTGCTGCTGCGGCCGCCCGTGCGCATGGATGACGCGCAGTCCGAGTGGGAGAGCCGTTCGGTGACGTCGGGCGAGGTCAACCGCCGCTGGACCGAGGGCTCGTTCCTGCTCAAGGAGGGGGATACTTATTACATGATGTATTCGGCCAATTTCTTCGGCGGGGCGAACTATGCCGTGGGTTATGCCACATCGCAGTCGCCGCTGGGACCCTTCCGCAAGGCGGCCGAGAATCCCGTCCTGCAGCGCAATACGGCCTCGGGCGGTTCGGTCACCGGCACGGGCCACAACAGCGTGACCCGTTCGAAGGATGGTCGTCAGCTCTTCTGCGTCTACCACGGGCGCACTGCGGCGACGGGTGACGAACGCGTGGTCTTCATCGACCGGATGTCGATCCGCGACGGGCGTCTGACGGTCGACGGCCCCACCGAACGCCGTCAGCCCAGCAATCCGGCATCGAAAGACGAATAGCGATTCCGCCTTTTGGAACAGAATTGGAGCGCCGTTCCCGAAAAGGTCGCCTGGCGATCGGATCGGGGGCAGCGTTTTATTTTTTCCGTGGATTGGAGGGCATGCTCCGGTCCAACGGTGGATCGCGGCCGGCGTTCCCCCCCCCCCCGGTGGATTGGGGCTTTCCCTCCTTCCTGCTGCTCGGGCCGGCGTTTACACCCCCCCCCAGGTCAGCGGAGACGGTTGCTCAGGAAGCTCCGGCGGGCATAGGCGAGGTAGAAGAGAACCCCCACGACATTGACCGCAAAGGCCAGCCAGAAGGCTGCCGAATAGCTGCCCATGTGTTCGGCGACGCTGCCGCCGCCGATGATGCCGATGCCGACGCCGAGGTCCCACGACGTAAGGATCGTCGAGTTGGCCGTACCGCGGCGTTCGTGGGGTGCCAGATTGATGAACATGGTCTGCATGGCCGGATACATGTGGCCGTTGCCCAGTCCGATCATCAGCGCCGCGGCGTAGTAGCCGTAGAGGTTCGGCACGGCCGTGAAGACCAGATACCCGCACATGGACATCAGCATGCCGGCCGAGGCGTTGTGGACGATCCGCCCCTCGCGCAGCGACCGGCTGCCGATCAGCCGCGAGAGGATCAGACCCACGGCCAGCAGCATGAAGAAGGTTCCCGATCCGGAGGTGATGTGGAGGACCTCCTGGCTGTAGATGGCGATGTAGGTCGAGATGACGCCGAACGAGAAGGCGAAGGCCGCGATGCAGAGCCCTTCGCTCCA
>CALUKH010000033.1 GCA_944321185.1 uncultured Alistipes sp.
TTTAAGTTCCACTCTACGACGCATCCCCCTTACCGTGGATAACGCCAGAGCGTTCGGCAAAGGTACGAATATAATTATGATTTAGGAATGAAAAGTCGAAAATTATTCGTCTTTTGGGATGAAAAATGAAAACTTAGCGGGGAAAATCGTATTTTTGCACCTGAACGTATGAAAATTATGAGAAACATGCGCCTATTCGGCCTTGTGGCCGTGGTGGTTTCGGGGCTTCTGACGTCGTGTGCCACCCGCCCGGACTATACGACTGTCGACGGGGTGATGCTCGGCACGACGCTGCACGTGGTGGCCGACGTGCGGGGCGTCTCGTCGGGCGAACTTTACGCTGCGGTGATGGAGCTTGACCGCGAGGCCAAGGCTTCGATGTCGATCTTCGACGAGGGGTCGCTGCTGAGTCGTCTGAACCGCAACGAGACCGATACGGTCGATCGCCACATCGCCTTCAACCTTCGTCTGGCCGACAGCATCGGCGCCTTGAGCGACGGCCGCTACGACGTGACGGTCAAACCGCTGGTCGAGGCGTGGGGCTTTGCCGGCAAGGCGCCCCAGGCCCACCCGAACATCGATTCGATTCTGGCCTTTGTCGGGCGGGACAAGGTGCACGTCGAAGGCAACCGCCTCATCAAGTCGGATCCGCGCGTGCAGCTGGACTTCAACTCCGTGGCCAAGGGCTATACGGTGGACCTGCTGGCGGCATTGGTTGAACGCTTCGGGGCCGAGAATTACATCGTCGATATCGGCGGCGAGGTGCGCTGCCGGGGTGTCAACCGCCAGGGCAATCCGTGGCGCATTGGGGTGGAGACCCCCTTCGACGGCAACATGAGCGACGGCGACTACCTTCAGCGACGCATCCAGCTCACCGACGGCGGGCTGGCCACGTCGGGCAACTACCGCCGCTTCTACCTGGATGCCGACGGCAACAAGGTGGCCCACACGATCGATCCGCGGACGGGACACAGCATCGTGTCGCGGCTGCTGTCGGTGACGGTCGTGGCGCCCACGTGCGCCGAAGCCGATGCGCTGGGGACGATGTTTCTGGCCATGGGGGCCGATGACGCCCGGGCGGCCGTCGACCGCATGCCGGGGGTGAAGGTCTACTTCATTCTGGCGGGCGACGGCGACCAGTACGAGGAGTATGTCTCCCCGGCGATGAAACCCCTGATCATGGAGTGAACACCGAGCAGACCAGACGATGAAAACTGCAGTCTTTCTCTATAATCCCGAATCGGGCCGGGGACGCATCGCCCGCGAAGCCGAACAGATCGACGAGATCTTCCGCACGAACGGCTACCAGGTCATTCCGCAGCCGATCGACTTTGCGGTCAATCCGTTCGACGGTCATGAGACGATCGATCTGATGGTCGTGGCCGGCGGCGACGGAACCATCAATTTCGTGGTCAACGCCATGAAACGCAAGGGGCTCGACATTCCCATCGGGGTGATCCCCGCCGGTACGGCGAACGACTTTGCCGGAGCGCTCGGCATGTCGGGCGAACTGCTCGAGGCGGCGCGTCAGATCGCCTCGGGATGCGAGGATCGCGTCGATGTCGGACGGGTCAACGACCTGTGGTTCGTCAACATCTTTTCGTTCGGCATCTTCACGACCACCTCGCAGCGCACGCCCAATTCGCGCAAACACCGCATCGGCAAACTGGCCTACATCATCGAGGGGGTGAAGGAGTTCCGGACGATTCATGCCGTTCCGCTGGAGATCGTGGCCGACGGCGAACATTTCGATTTGCGGTCGTTGATGGTGCTGATCTTCAACGGCGAGACGGCCGGCGGATTCCGTCTGGCGCGTACGGCGTCGATCCGCGACGGACTGTTCGACTGCATTCTGCTCGAAAAGAAGGATCTTTTCCGTTCGACGCTGGCCATGGGTCAGTATCTGCTGGGCGGCAATCCCAAGATCGTCCGTCACCTGCGGGCTCGGCATATCGACATCCAGTCGACGGTCAACGAACCGACCGACGTCGACGGCCAGCCCGGCGCCGAGTTTCCGTTGCATATCGAGTGTGTGGCGCGCGGACTGCGGGTGATGTGTCCGCGTCGGCAGGAAGAGCCCTGATCCCTCCGGGGCCCTCGCCCGGCGGAAGGGCCCGGCCCGAAGGAGTTGCTCTTGTGTGGCGGAAAGGTCCGGCCCGAAGAAGTTGCCCTCGGCCGAAGAAACGCCGCTCGACCGGCGGAAGAGCCTTCTTAGATGTGAAATCTGCCCCTCCCGTCAGTTCGTCAGCGAACGGTGATTTTATTGGAATTCTCTCCGGGAAAGTCTTTTTTTGAACGAAATCTTCCCGGTCCGGCTTTTTTTTACGCGGTGACTTGCTTTTTTCCGACGTAAAATGCTATTTTTGTCAAAAAACACGACCCTATGGCGGAAAACGGCAAGACGACGCGCGGCGGTCGCGAAGGGCTGCACAAGGTCTCCATCTCCCGTATCAAGAAGGAGATGAGCAATGTCTATTACCTTTCGGACGATCTGGTCATCACGACGCTTACGGCCGACAAGAACACCACGGCGGATTACCCGACTTCGATCGATGGCTTTACGGCCATCATCATGATGGCGGGCGAGGCTGTCGTGTCGATCGACATGCAGAATTATACGGTGCGACCCAATACGATCGTCTTTTTCAACCCCGATTCGATCATCCGCACGGTGAAGTGCTCGTCGAATGCCGCGGCCTATCTGCTGGCTTTCTCCAAGTCGTTCGTCAACGAGATCCAGATCGATCTGTCGACTTCGCTACCCGTTTACATGCGTTTCGGCAAGGCTCCGGTGCTGCCCGTCACGCAGCAGGATGTCGACGAGATCCGGCAGTTGTTCCAGTTGATCAAGACGATGCTGCTGAGTGACAAGGAGCGCTACCGCCATGAGATCATCCGCACGCTCTTCACCACGGCCTTCTACATCATCACGGAGATCAACCTGCGCGAACAGCCCGGCGAGATGAAACAGGGACGCTGCGAGGTGCTTTTCGACGAATTCATGTCGCTGCTGCAACAGTACAGCAAGCGTGAACGAAACGTGAGTTTCTATGCCAAACAGTTGAATATCACGCCGAAATACCTCTCGTCGGTCGTCAAGGAGGTGAGCGGGAAGACGGCGGCGCGGTGGATTGACGAGTCGGTGATTCTCGAGGCAAAGGCCCTTCTGAAGTATTCGGGCATGAGCATCCAGGAGATTGCCTACCACCTGAATTTCTCGACGCAATCCTTCTTCGGCAAGTATTTCAAGCAGCATACCGGCACCTCGCCGTCGCGTTATAAGCGCAAGGGGTAGCGGTCGGTCAAACGAATCACAGAACGGCCGTCGAAACTGCGGTTCCGACGGCCGTTTCATTGATTGCGGACCGGTCCCGGGGGCTTCCGAACCCTCCGGAAGCGCCAGCCCGAGGCCTCTCGACGACCCGGAGAGATCTCCTCCGAGCCCTCCGATCCCGACGGCTATTGAAGCGCCTCGACGACACGGTCGATCATCGTCGGGATGGCATGCTCCTGCTGGGCGGTGAAGTAATTTCCATCGATCTCCGAGGGGGCGTCCGTGGCGACGGGCCCCTGAACGAGGGCCTTGACCATCGGATGTACGGCCACCTTCCGGCCGGTTCCTACGCCCGCCATTCCGAACATCAGTCCGGCGGCGCAGTGTCCGATCATCAGTTTGTCCTGCTCGCCGAAGCGCTTCAGCACGGCCATCAGATCCTGGTTCCAGGGTTCCGAGGCGTGCTGGGCGAAGACCGGAATGGCATCTCCACAGGCGAATACCAACGCATCGAATTCATTCTCATGCCCCTTCAGATCGGCGATGACCCCGTCGACGGTCAGCGCCATGCCCGAATTGGTCCGGATCTCTCGGCTCGGAGCCACGGCAAAGACCTTGAAGGAAATCTGGTGCTCATGAAATGCTTCCAGATACTGGAACAGCCCCATCCCGTTCACGGGATTGACGGCCACTACGGCTACGTTCTTGCTCATACCTTTTTTGATTTTTTTAGTGGTTCTTTTCAGTAAGTTTGTTACTTTTGCATACAAAGATAGAATGTAAATTCCGCGAAAGCAAGAACGAATCTGATTGTTAGTAGGTTACGTCTAAGTAACCATTGCTGAAAGAGAAGCCGATGGAGACTGAAAAAAGTTTGGAAAAATTTCCTCCCACGGGGAGTTGCCCGATTCGGGACATCCTGAGCCGGCTGGGTGACAAGTGGTCGATGCTGGTATTGCTGACGCTCGATGCCAACGGGACGATGCGTTTCAACGAGATTCAACGGTCGCTCGAGGATATTTCGCATCGCATGCTAACCGTCACGCTGCGGATGCTTGAGGCCGACGGCATGATCTCGCGGACGGTCTATGCCGAGGTTCCGCCGCGTGTCGAGTATCGACTCACGGAGCGGGGGGCGAGCCTCCTGCCGCACGTCTACGGGCTGGTCGAGTGGGCTCTGACGTACAAGGATTCGATCTTCGAGGATCGTGCGCGACATGGCCGGCCGAAGGTGCGCGAAACGGTCTCCGGTCGCTCTTGAGCGGCCTCTCGACGGGCGACCTCTCGACGGGCGACCTCTCGACGGGCGGCATCCCGACGGGCGGCATCCCGACGGGCGGCCTCTCGACGGGCTCCCTCACGCACGCGGGCTCCCGACCTTCCTGTCCGATGGCCCCCCCCTTCTCTCCGAACATACATGAAAAAACCTCCCGCTGCAGCGGGAGGTTTTTCTCGTCGTATCAGCACTTGTCTGGGCCTTACGCCTTTTTGGCTTTCTTGGCAGCCAGCGCCTTGTCCAACTCGATGATGAAGTCCGAGAGGACGTTCATGTAGTTGATGAAGGCGTCGTAAGCCGAATCGTAGGGGTTGAAGTACGAGTGCACGTCGCCGTCCGAGAGCCACTTGGTCGCCATGTAGTAGAAGTGGTCCGACGTCTGCATGAAGCTCCATACGTAGTCGAAATCGGGGCTTTTCAGCGCTTTGACCTTCTCCTTCTGGGCATAGAGCTTCTTGAAGGCTTCGTTCTGGAGTTCGTTGCCGAGCCAGGCCGTAACGTCGCGCTCCTCGTCGGCCCACGACATGACGTGCGGGCAGTGGAGCACGGATACCGGCTGATGTTTCTTGGCGGTTTCGGTTACGGTGGCGAACTCCAGCTCGTTTTTCTTGCTGAGGATCATTCCGGGCAGTGCGCGCATGAACTCGAAGATGCCCGTATCGGCGGTCTGGTGCTCACCGAAGGTTTCGTAGTCCATGAAGAGGTTGATCACCTCGCCGGGCGTATCCTCCGAAGCGAGCCAGCCGACGTATTTCTCGGCGGTCAGCGGCCACTGGTCCCAGCTCTTGTTCGAGAAGCGGAAGGCGATGTCGTCCGAGAGCTTGTAGTTGCGCAGCAGCAGCCGCAGCTTCTGGTCGATGGCGTTGGCGTAGACGTAGTTGGGTGATTTCCAGCCGAGAACGTGCTTGGCGCCTTCGGCCAGCATCGTGCGGAAGCCCATGCCGGCCACCATGGCACCGATCTCGTCCGAGTAGATCAACTCCGTATTGCGGAAGGCGGTCGGTTTGACGCCGAACTCCTTCTTGATGAGGTTGACGTGGAGCTTCACCTGCTCTTCGAAATCCTCCTTCGAGGCCAGCGAAGCGAGCGAGTGGGAGTAGGTTTCGGCGAGGAACTCCACGCATCCCGTGGCGGCGAGCTCCTTGAACGAATCGAGTACTTCGGGTGCAAAGGCCTTCATCTGTTCGATGGCGCTGCCGGTGATCGAGAACGAGCAGCGGAACTTGCCCTTGTTCTCCTTGATGAGCTTCAGCAGCAGGGCGTTCATCGGGAGATAGCACTGCCGGGCGACTTTCTGCATGATGGAACGGTTCTGCAGGTCATCCAGGTAGTTATGGTCCTTGCCCATGTTGAAGAAGCGGTACTTTTTCAGACGCCAGGGCTGATGTACCTGAAAGTAGAGGCAAACGGTTTTCATGTTGGTGTATGTGTGTCTATTTTGAATGATTCTTGTTCTCTTCGATCACGTCTTCGTAGACCTTCTTGATCTTGGCCGCCGCATCGTTCCACTTGAGGTTGGTGACCTCTTCGAGGCCTTTCGAGGCGAACATCTTGGCCAGAGCCGGGTATTCGATCAGGCCGTAGATGGCATCGGCCAGGGCATCGACATCCCAATAGTCGACCTTGACGGCGAAATCGAGGACTTCGGCCACGCCGCTCTGTTTGGAGATGATGACCGGGACGTTCGAGCGCATGGCCTCGAGGGGCGAGATGCCGAAGGGTTCCGAGACCGACGGCATGACATAGACATCCGAGAGCTGGAACATCTTGTGTACATCCTCGCCGCGCAGGAATCCAGTGAAGTGGAAGCGGTCGGCGATGCCCAGCCGGGCGACGCGGCGGACGATGTGGTTGAGCATGTCGCCCGAACCGGCCATGACGAAGCGCACGTTGGGGACCCGTTTGAGGACCTTGGCGGCCGCTTCGACGAAGTAGTCGGGGCCTTTCTGGTAGGTGATACGTCCGAGGAAGGTGACGATCTTGTCCGTCACGCCGCGTTCGGGGGTTCCGGTGTCGTGTTCGGCGAATCGCACGGCGTTATGCACCGTCACGACCTTGTCGGCCGGGATGCCGTAGCGGTTGATGACGATGTTGCGCGTGAGGTTCGAGACGGCGATCACGCGGTCGGCGGCCTCCATGCCGGCGCGTTCGATGGCATAGACCTGGGTGTTGATGTTTTCACCGCTGCGGTCGAACTCCGTGGCGTGCATGTGAACGACCAGGGGTTTGCCTGAAACGCGTTTGGCGGCGATTCCGGCGTAATAGGTCAGCCAGTCGTGGGCGTGGATGACGTCGAACTGTCCTTCGAGATCGCGGGCCACCTGCGCCGCCACAACGGCATAGCGGGCCACCTCTTCCATGAGGTTTGCGCCGTACTTGCCCGAGAAGGTGTAGCGTTGTTTCCAGGCGTCGGTGGTGGACCAGGTGCGCTGTCCCGACTTGACGTACTTTTCGTGATAGGATTGATACTCTTCGGGGGAGATGTAGGGGACCATGTTGGAGTCGATGTGGATAAACGACATCTTCTCGAGAACGTCGTCGGCACCGCTTCCGGTGTTGCCGTAGAGTGCCTCGACTTCACTGGCGTTCAGTACGTGGGTGAAACGCTGGTCCTCGTCGCCATAGGCGTGCGGGACCACGAAGGTCACATCCACGCCGTTGCGAGCCAGTCCGCGTGTCATACCGTAGCAGGCCGTTCCCAATCCGCCCGCAATGTGGGGCGGGAACTCCCATCCGAACATTAATACTTTCATATCTTATCTATTTTATCTTGTATGTTCTTGCGTTTTTTCGCTTTTGTCCGGCTGTTGCCTTGGCCTCTCTGTCTCCGGATACCCGGTTTTGCTGCTTTCGCACACGATTCCCTTTACAACTCTTTCATGCTCAAACCTCTTTCTCCATACACTTTCAACCTTTGGCGCACATTGTGGTTCTGCATGAGAGCCATCCGTTCTTCGAGCGAGGCCGATTCTGCTCTGTTTCGGGCATGTTCGGCATCTTTGTGCGTGTTGTCGGTTCCATTCTGCACCTTGGGTTCTTCCGCACCCTTGGGTCCTTCGCACCCTTGGGTTCTTCCGCACCTTGGGTCCTTCGCACCCTTGGGGGCTTCCGCACCCTGGTCAGGCTTTTGTCCGGGATCCCGTGCCGTCAATCCGATCCGCGATGCGTCGTCGGTTCCGCACGATTCCCGGGCTGTCGGGCTGCGGCGGCTATTTTGCCGTCGTCTTTTTGGCTGCGGGTCTTTTCGCAGCGCTCTTTTTCACGGTTTGGGCCTCTTTGGTCTCGGCGCTTTTCGAAGCCGATCGCGAGCTCTTTGCGGTCGTTGCTTTCCGAGCAGTCGAGGCGCTCTCCGTCTTCGTGGCTTTCGCCGTGCTCCTGCGAGTCACCTTCTTTTTCGGCTCCTCGGTCTGATTGGCCTTGCGGGCCTGGATCATGGCGTAGATGTCCAGAACGGCACCGACGCTGCAGGCCTGCGAGATGGCACCGCGGGGCGAATAGGGAGGATCGGCATCGAACAACTCACCGATGGATCCGATTCCGTAGGTCTGAATCTCCTCGTTGAAGTTTTCGAGGATCTCCTCGGCCTCGGGCAGGAAGGCGTCACCGTTCATGTCGAAGCATGCCTGGACATAGAATTCCAGCAGCCAGGGCCATACCGAACCGTTCTTGGCCGAGAGCTGACGCTCGGCGGGGGTACCCTCCTGCGATCCCTTGTAGAGGGGATGGCGGGGCGAGAGGGTCCGCAGACCCTTCGGGGTGAGCAGGTGCTGGCGGACGGTCTGGATGACCTCCAGCTGGGTCGCCTCGTCCAACATCTTGAAGGGCAGTCCGCAAGCGATGATCATGTTCGGGCGGATATCCTTGTTGGGGCCTTCGAAGCCGACATAGTCGGCCAGATAGCCTTCCGGCAGGAGGAAGAGTTCGTTGAACGACTTTTTGGTCTTCTCGGGGAGCTCCTCCCACTCCTCGACGAACTGTTTGTCACCGTTTTCGGCGGCGAGCTTCAGCGTGTAGCATACGGCATTGTACCAGAGGGCGTTGACCTCGACCTGATAGCCGTTGCGCGGGGTGACGGGCTTGCCGTCGATCATGGCATCCATCCACGTGAGCGGGATGTTCTCGGCCGAAGCCCATACGAGTCCGTTGTCGTTGAGGATGACCCGGCCGGCCACACCCTTGCGGTAGGCGTCGAGCAGCTGTTTCATCGTCTGGCCGTAACGCTCCCAGAGAGCCTTGGCGCCGATCTGAGGTTCGAGCTGCTGGAGGGTCCAGAAGAACCACAGCGGGGTATCGGCACCCACGGCGGCCGAGAAGTTGCCGCAGAACATGCCGTTGCAGAGGTTGCGGGTCTGGGTGTCGAGGGCATCCATGCAATCCTCCTTGTGGTTCTGGCGGAGGGTGATTCCGGGCAGAGCGATGAAGGTGTCGCGACCCGAAACGCCGTGCCACGGATATCCGGCGATCACTTCGGTCCGGTTGCCGGGGCGGCGGATCAGGAACTGACGGGCCGAGTGTTCGAGGCAGCTGATGAAGTCGATCTTGTGGGTACGGCGGGCGATCGATCCGGCAAAGAGTTCGTCGATGGTCTTCGTGGAGCCCATTTCGTCGAGCGAGGCCGAGAAGATGATGCTTTCACCCTTCTTGAGTTCGGTTTCGAAGTATCCGGTGGTCATCAGATCCTCGTGGCCGTCGTATCCGCGGGCGATGTCCTGCAGGTATTCGAAGTTGTAGTACCAGTCGGGCGCCGGGACGAATTCCGTACCGGGCTTGTTGGTCTGCAGGTAGAGCCACGGGAACGAGCCGTAGAGGCGGCACTTGACGCCGTTGACGGCGGGATACGAGTGTCCGTCGGCCTCCATGTTGGCATGCGTCAGGGCATGCTTGTCGCGGAAGGCGAGGAACGGGCGCAGCCGCAGCCGGGTTTCGGAGTGGGCATCCACAAGCGTGTAGCGGATCATGAGCTGCGTGCGTTTGTGGATCCAGAGCATCTCCTTTTTGAGGATCACGCCTCCGACGCGATAGGTGATCGTGGGGGTCGGCGTATATTCGAAGTCGGTGATGTACTTGTGACCGCGGGGCTCGTAGGTACCCTTGTAGCGGTGGAGGGCCAGGTTGAAGGTCTGGTCGTGCTGGATGATCGACTCGTCGAGCGACGACAACAGAACGTAGGTCCGGTCGCTGCGGTCGATGGGGGCGACCATCAATCCGTGGTAACGGCGCGTGTTGCAGCAGACGATCGTCGTACTCATGTATCCGCCGATGCGGTCCGTAGCGAGCATTTCGCGCTGGAGGGAGTACTCCAGGTTTCCGAGTTCGTTTTTGTCGAAGGTTAATGCTGACATATGCTTGAAAAATGCTGTTCGTCCATTAAAGTTATTGAAAAATTCGAAAATCAGCAATCGAAATGCTGATTTTCGACATTTTTCGTGTCAAATTTCCGACCTCTTTGTAGTTAGGCCCACTTGACCAGCGCGAAGTCCATGCGGTGGGGGAGATTCGGATTCGAGGGGTAGATTCGCAGGGCGACGTCGAAGGTTCCGGCCTCGTCGGGCGTATAGTCGAGTTCGTAGGTGACCAGACTGCCGTCGATCTTCGTGCGGTCGAGCTGGATCGTGCGGGTGACGTTGACACTCTGTCCGCCGACGATCTGACGGGCGAGCACCATCTCGACGCCGATGTCTTCGGGGCGCAGGTTGGCGATATCGACCGTCACCGAGAAGTGGTACTTCTCACCGACGTAGACGGCCTCCTTGTCGATCTTCACGCGCTGTACGTCGACGGCGTGAACCTTGTCCCAGGCGGCCGAGACCTTGCGTTTCCAGGCGGCGATTTCGCGGGCCATGCGGTACGAGTCGGCGCTCATCAGATGCTTGCGGGCGGCGAGCTTGTTGTAGAAGCGCTCCTCGTAGTCGATGAGCATGCGGTTGGTCGTAAAGTTCGAGGCGATGTCGGCGACGCACTTCTTGATTGATTCGATCCACTCGTGGGGGATGTTGTCCGTACCGCGGGCGTAGTACTTCGGGGCGATCTGCTCCTCGATGGTGTTGTAGATCATCTCGGCGTCGAGTTCGTCCTGGAAGTGCTGGTCGGTGAAGGTGCGCTCCATGGGCAGGGCCCATCCGGCGCCCTCCTTGTAACCCTCGACCCACCATCCGTCGAGCACCGAGAACTGCAGCACGCCGTTCATGACGCACTTTTCGCCCGACGTACCCGAAGCCTCGAGCGGACGGGTCGGCGTGTTCAGCCATACGTCCACACCCTGCACCATGCGGCGGGCCAGCTCCATGTCGTAGTTCTGCAGGAAGAGGATCTTGCCCACGAACTGCGGCATGGCGGCCACTTCGACGATGCGTTTGATGAGGTCCTGACCCGGTTTGTCATTCGGGTGGGCCTTGCCGGCGAAGATGAACTGCACGGGGCGCTGCTTGTTGTTGACGATGGCCGAGAGACGGTCGAGGTTCGTGAAGAGCAGGTAGGCGCGCTTGTAGGTGGCGAAACGGCGCGCGAAGCCGATGGTCAGCACGTCGGGACGGATACCCTCGAGAACCTGCAGCATCTGGCGCGGCGATTCGAGACGCACCTGCTTCGGGTCGCTGTAACGCTTGCGGATGTGCTTGATGAGCTTGTCCTTGAGCTTCATGCGCTCCTCCCAGAGTTCGACGTCGGGGATATTGTGCACCTTCTGCCAGGCGGGGATGTTGTAGGTGTGGCCCTCGAAGCCCTCGGCGAAGTAGCGGGCGTAGAGTCTGCGCAGCGACGAGGCGATCCACGTCGGGAAGTGTACGCCGTTGGTGACGTATCCGATGTGGAGTTCGTTCTTGAAGTATCCGGGCCACATGTTGCCGAGAATGTCCTTCGAGACCTCGCCGTGGAGCCACGACACGCCGTTGACCTCCTGCGAGAGGTTGCAGGCCAGCACCGACATCGAGAACTTCTCGTTCGGGTCGTTGGGGTTGGTCTTGCCGAGGTTGATATATTGCTCCCAGGTGATTCCCAGCACGTCGGGGTAGTGCGACATGTACTGGCGGATCATCGACTCGGGGAAGGCGTCGTGACCGGCCGGCACGGGGGTGTGGGTCGTGAAGAGCGACGACGAGCGTACGACCTCCAGGGCTTCCGAGAAGGAGAGCTTGCGGTGGTTGACCAGGTCGCGGATGCGCTCGATGCCGATAAAGGCGGCGTGACCCTCGTTGCAGTGGTATACGTCGTGTTTGATGCCGAGTTTGCGCAGGGCGCGGATACCGCCGATGCCGAGCAGGATCTCCTGTTTGAGACGGTTCTCCCAGTCGCCGCCGTAGAGGTAGTGGGTGACCTGACGGTCCTCCTCGAGGTTGTCCTCGATGTCGGCGTCGAGTAGGTAGAGGTCCGTACGGCCGACCTGGCACTTCCAGATGCGGGCCAGGAGCGTACGACCGGGGAAGGCGATCGAGACGGTCATCCAGTTTCCGGCCTCGTCACGTACGGGCGAGATCGGCAGCTTGTAGAAGTTCTGGGCCTCGTAGGTAGCCTCCTGGGCGCCCTGGGCCGAGAGCCGCTGGGTGAAGTATCCGTAGCGGTAGAGCAGACCCACGGCGGCCATCGGGACGTTGCGGTCCGAAGCCTCCTTGAGGTAGTCGCCGGCCAGAATGCCCAGACCGCCCGAGTAGATCTTCAGCGACGAGTGCAGACCGTACTCCATCGAGAAGTAGGAGATCGACGTGGCCTTCGGGTCGGGTTTTTCATTCATGTAGTCGCGGAACTGCGTGTGTACGGCGTCGAGCAGGGCCAGGAAGTTCGTATCCTTTTCGAGTTCGTGCATGCGTTCGACGCTGAGTTTGTCGAGCAGGGCGATCGGGTTGCGTTCGCACTCGGCCCACAGCGCCGGATCGATGCTCTCGAACAGGTCGCGGGCACCGGGGTTCCAGCACCACCAGAGGTTGCGCGACAGCTCCTCGAGGGCATGCAGCCGTTTGGGGAGGGTCTTGTCGACCATCATGCGGCTCCAGTTGGGTTTCTCGACGAAGAGCTGCTGACGGACGAAGTTGATCTGTTCGGTCTTGGCGCCGCCGTCATCGTCGAGCGAGGCGCGGTTGGTGCGGACGATCGAACTCTCGACAGCCTCCGAGTAGGCCTGTTCGTAGGCGGCAAAGAGGTGCTCCCAGAGGGCCGTCGTGGAGATTTCGTAGGCCGACGTGCGGATTTCGTTGACATGCTTTTCGTCGAGCTGACTGAAGCGCAGCAGGGCATCGGCCACCTCCTCTTCGACCTCCTTGTCGTTGTAGTCGTCGCGGCGGATGACCTCCACGCCGGCATGTTCGCGCTGTTTGTCGACCCACAGGCCGAATCCGGCGAGCGTCGTGGTGACGGTCGGCACGGAGAAGGCCACCGATTCGAGCGGCGTATAGCCCCACGGTTCGTAGTAGGAGGGGAAGACCGTCAGATCCATGCCCACGAGCAGTTCGTAGTAATCCTTGTTGAAGATGCCGTCGTTGTGGTTGAGGTACGTCGGCACGAAGATCACCTTGACTTTCGAACCGGGCTGTGTGAGCGGGCTGTCCTTCAGGGCGTTGACGATCGGATCCCAGGTCTGGTCCTCCAGATAGTGGGTCGAATACCTGTATTGTTTTTCGTCGATGGGTTTCGACGGATCGGCCAGATGGGCCTGCAGGTCGACACGCGGGCCGCGGTTGCCGGCCGGCACGGTGATGTAGGCGAGGATTTCGCGCTGGAGCTTGTCCGACTGCGCGAGGAGTTTCATCGCCTCGATGAAGACGTCGATACCCTTGTTGCGGAATTCGTAGCGGCCGCTGGTTCCGACGATGAGCGGGTCGCCCGAGAATTTTTCGCCCAGGCAGGCTTCGGCCACCTTGATCATGGCCTTGCGGGCCTCGTCGCGCTTGGCGTAGTATTCGTCGCCGGACCAGACGAAGTCGTTTTCGAAGCCGTTGGGGGTAATGCCGTCGGGTTCACGGCCGAGCAGGTACTTGCACTCGTTGGCGGTGATGTCGCTCACCGTCAGGAAGGCGTCGTGATACGTGGCGGCCATCTTTTCGATCGAGTGTTTGGCCACGACGTTGAAGCGGCGGGCCAGCTCGTCGGCGTTGAGTTTGGTGAGCGAGTTGTAGAGCGGCAGCCGGTTTCCGGCGATGCAGCGGCCCATGACGGTGGCATGGGTGGTGAAGACCGTTGCCACATAGGGCGAATGGTTGCGCAGGTAGAGGCCGCCGGCAGCGGTCTGCCATTCATGGAAGTGGGCGGCGATGCGGTCGGTCGGTTTTCCGAAGGTTTTGACGTAGGAGGCGATGACCACGCCGGCGGCCCAGCCGAAGAGGACGGGCTCGATGTAGTCCCACTGGCCCGAGATCGAATCGACGTGATACGACTCCCAGAGGCTCTTGAGGATTTCATCCTTGCGGGGGATCAGCGACGAGAAATCGACGAGCAGGACCGTCGGTTCGCCCTTGATTTTCCAGTGACCGGCGCGGACGCGGATGCCTTCGTTGTAGAGGCCCTGGCGCCAGGCCTTGAGCAGGTTCTGATCCTCCTCGAATTCGGGGTTGACGCCCTCGTGCGAGAGGTCGGGTCCGAGCAGGAGATAGTGGTCGCCGAATTTGCGGGTGACGGTCTGTGCTTTGGTGGAGATGACGGTATGGATTCCGCCTACCTTGTTGCAGACCTCCCAACTTACCTCGAACAGGAAGTCGGGAGTGTGTTTAGCATTGCTCATATTTGTGCTAGTTTGTTTCGTGACGAACGGAATAGAATCCGGCCGCAAAGGTAATACTTATATTTATATATTACAACTGAAAATGTAGTTACTAAAAATATTTAATAATAACTTAACATTTCTGTTTCACTTGGTTGCGTTGCTGACTTACGTTTCGAAGAGATCCTCGATGACGGCGTCCGAGACGAGCATCCGTTCGGGCGGGATGGCCATCCGTTGGCCGTCGCGGCGGAGGGTTCCGCGGCGGATCCAGCCCTCGGCGTCGTGCTGCATGCGGGCGATGCGCTGCTCGCCGAAAAGCCGCGTGGCCTCATCCAGGTCGATTCCCTCGGCGGTTCGCAGGCGGGTCATCACATACTCGTTGAAACGGTCGTGATCGGTCAGTATTTCGGCTTCTGAGGGTTCACCGGCCAGGTAGGCCTCGACCGACGAGACGTTCCAGTGGCGTTCGCGGCCGTCGAACGAGTGGGCGGCCGGACCGATTCCGAGGTACTTCACGCCGTGCCAGTAGGCGGCGTTGTGGCGGGCCCGGAATCCGGGACGGGCGAAGTTCGAAACCTCGTAATGTTCATACCCGGCAGCGGTCAGACGCTCATGGACATGGGCGTATTCGGCCTCGCTGACCGCCTCGTTGACCGGGGCAAAATCGCCGCGTGCCATGCGGCGTCCGAAGGCCGTACCGGGTTCGATGGTCAGGTGATAGGCCGAAATGTGCTGCACGTCGAGCGCCAGGGCCTGGTCGATCGAGCGGTCGAGGCTCCGGCCGCCGTATCCCGGCACGCCGAAGATCAAGTCGATGGTGATGTTTGCGAAGCCGGCCCGGCGGGCGTTGCGCACGGCGTCGACGGCCTGGGCGGCGGTGTGACGACGGTTCATCAGCCGCAGACAGTCGTCGTCGAACGACTGGATGCCGATCGAGAGGCGGTCGATTCCGGCCCGCCGCAGGCCGTCGAGGTAGTCGGGCGTGAGGTCGTCGGGGTTAGCTTCGAGCGTGGTCTCCTCGACCACCGAACAGTCGAAGAGCCGGGCGGCATGGTCCAACAGCCCCTTCAATTGTTCGGGCGGACAGAGCGAAGGGGTTCCGCCGCCGAAATAGCGGGTTCGGATCGCTTCGCCGCCGAGGTAGTCGCGGCGGGCCTCCAGTTCGCGGTGCATGGCCTCGACGAGAGGCCCCATGCGGGCGGTCCCGACCTCCTTGAAGAAGTCGCAGTAGGCACACACGCGTTTGCAGAACGGAATATGCAGATAAAGTCCGGCCATGGCAGACCAAAGTTATAAAAATAATCGTCTGGAGGAACGTTTTCGAAATGAAATTATTTTCCCGGAAGCGATCTCTTTTCGAAACGCGAACGAAAGCCGCTGTCCATTCGGCGGAGGGTCCGTTGCGAACCTGCGGACGGATCTTCGCGGGAACGTTCGACCGACAGCGGTGCACGGCTCCGGCCGGCTCCCGCGGGGCTTCCTGGCAGAGATTTCCCGCTCTCCACAGCTCCCGGTCGGCCGGATCGAAGCCCGAATGTAAATTTTTTTCGTAATTTTTGATTGTTATTTTATTCACAATTCTGAAAAAAGTTTTTACCTTTGTGCCGTCCGGAAAGGCAATTTTCAAGGCCCGCCGGACGTTAGGTTAAGGATTTGATGTTTAATCAAAATAAACAAGTTATGGACAAAATGGATCTGAAAAAGTACGGGATCACGGGCGTGACCGAGATCGTGTACAATCCCTCCTACGACGAACTTTTCCGTGAGGAGACCAAGAAAGGCCTGCGTGGGTATGAGAAGGGTCAGCTGACCGAGACGGGTGCCGTCAACGTGATGACGGGCGTCTATACGGGTCGTTCGCCCAAAGACAAGTTCTTCGTGATGGACGAAACCACGAAGGATACGATCTGGTGGACCTCCGACGAGTACAAGAACGATAACAAACCCGTAACGAAGAAGGCCTGGAAGGAGCTCAAGAAGATCGCTGCCGAGGAGCTCTCGGGCAAGAAGCTGTACGTGGTCGACACGTTCTGCGGCGCCAACGAGAACTCGCGTCTGAAGATCCGTTTCATCATGGAGGTGGCCTGGCAGGCTCACTTCGTGAAGAACATGTTCATCCGTCCGACG
>CALUKH010000034.1 GCA_944321185.1 uncultured Alistipes sp.
CTGCGCGACGTGATCTAGTACATCGAAACTGACGACGTGAGCACCGTGCGCGCCGCGACGCCGATGTATCTGCTGGCACGCGTCATCAAGTCGATGGGTATCAAGATGGTCCTCTCGGGCGAGGGCGCCGACGAGATCTTCGGCGGGTACCTCTACTTCCACAAGGCCCCCAACGCCCGGGCCTTCCACGAGGAGACCGTGCGCAAGATCGGCCGGCTGCACCTCTACGACTGTCTGCGGGCCAACAAGTCGCTCGCTGCCTGGGGCGTCGAGGGTCGCGTGCCGTTCCTCGACAAGGAGTTCCTCGACGTGGCCATGCGCCTCAACCCGGCCGACAAGATGGCCGGAAACGGCCGCATCGAAAAGTGGGTGCTGCGCAAGGCCTTCGAAGAGATGCTGCCCGAGGAGATCGTCTGGCGCCAGAAGGAGCAGTTCTCCGACGGCGTGGGATACGGATGGATCGACACCCTGAAGCGGATCACCTCCGAAGCCGTCTCCGACCGCGAAATGGAGCACGCCGCCGAGCGTTTCCCGATCAACCCGCCCCAGAACAAGGAGGAGTACTACTACCGGACGATCTTCGAGGAGCACTTCCCGTCGCAGACCGCCGCAGCCTGCGTACCGTCGGTGCCGTCGGTGGCCTGCAGCACGGCCGAGGCACTGGCCTGGGACCAGTCGTTCGCCAACTGCAACGACCCCTCGGGGCGTGCCGTCCTCGGCGTCCACAACACCGATCTCACACACAAGATCTGATCCCGCGGCATCGTTGCCGAACGAGCGAGGGGATTGCCGCCTGAAGGGTGGCAATCCCCTCGCTGCATGAACACCGGATGCCGGGTCACCGCTTTTTCAACATGCGGCCACTTTTCGCTTGGCTTTGCGCCCAAATTTTCCTACCTTTGCCGGACAAAGAGCCGAATAAATCCAAACACAACCTGACATGTACGATCACGATAACCGGGTGGTCATCACCCTCGACGCCGGCGGCACGAACTTCGTATTCGGTGCCATGCAGGCCAACCAATTCATCGTCGACCCCATCACCATGCCCTCGCATGCCGACAATCTGGACGAGTGCCTGGCCACGATGGTCGACGGATTCCAGCAGATCATCGACCGGCTCGGCGAAAAACCCGTAGCCATCAGCTTCGCCTTCCCCGGCCCGGCCGACTATCCGAACGGCATCATCGGCGGATTCCTGCCCAACTTCCCGTCGTTCCGCGACGGCGTGGCTCTCGGTCCGTTCCTCGAGGCCAAGTTCGGAATCCCGGTCTTCATCAACAACGACGGCGACCTGTTCGCCTACGGTGAGGCCCTGGGCGGCGCCCTGCCCGAAATCAATGCCCGCCTCGAGGCGCTCCACAGCCCCAAACGCTACAAGAATCTCCTCGGATACACGTTCGGTACGGGATTCGGAATCGGAATCGTCGTCGACAACCGCCTCAACCGCGGCGACAACTCCTGCGTCGAGACCTTCTGCCTGCGCCACAAGAAATATCCCGACATCATCGTCGAGGACGGTGTGGCCGTGCGTGCCATCAAGCGCGTCTACGGCGAACTGACCGGCAACCCCGACCACGGCCTGGAGCCCAAGGACATCTGCGAAATCGCCGACGGAACGCGCCCCGGCGACATGGAGGCCGCCCGCAAGACCTTTGCCGAATTCGGCGAGGTGGCCGGCGACGCCATGGCTACGGCCGTGACGCTGATCGACGGCCTGATCGTCATCGGAGGCGGCATCACCGCCGCCCGCAAGTGGATCATGCCGAGCCTGCTGCGCGAGTTGCGCTCGAAAATCCACCAGTTCGACGGCAACGAACTCAACCGCGTACAGATGAAGGTCTACGACCTGGACGACGAGGCCGAGTTCGTCGAATTCGCTCGCGGCGACCAACGTACGCTGAAGGTCTACGGCACGGACCGCTACGTGGCCTACGATCCGCAGAAGCGTATCGGCGTGACGATCTCCAAACTGGGCGCCAGCCGGGCCATCTCGGTCGGTGCCTACGCCTTTGCACTGAGTCAACTCGATGCACAAAACGCATAACGACATGTACAAATTTCAACCGATTCTGAAATCCGTGATCTGGGGCGGCGAGAAGATCGCCCCCTACAAACAGATCGAAACCCAACAGCACAACATCGGCGAGAGCTGGGAACTCTCGGGCGTCGAAGGCAACGAATCCGTCGTTGCAAACGGACCCGAAGCCGGTACCAAACTTCCGGATCTGCTGGCCCGCCACGGCGCTTCGCTGCTGGGCAAGGCCAACTACGAACGTTTCGGCAACGAATTCCCGCTGCTCATCAAATTTATCGACGCCCGTCAGGATCTCTCAATCCAGGTTCACCCCAACGACCAGCTGGCCTGGGAGCGCCACCACTCGAAGGGCAAAACCGAAATGTGGTACGTCGTGGCAACGGACGAAGGCGCCCACCTGCGTTCGGGCTTCTCGAAGCAGGTAACCCCCGAAGAGTACGAAGCCAGCGTCAACAACCACACCATCACGGACATCCTGACCGACTACGCCATCCGTCCGGGCGACGTCTTCTTCCTGCCCGCAGGCCGCGTCCACGCCATCGGAGCCGGGTCGTTCATCGCCGAGATCCAGCAGACCTCGAACATCACCTACCGCATCTACGACTACGGACGCGTGGGCGCCGACGGCAAACCCCGCGAACTGCACACCGAACTGGCCAAGGATGCCATCGACTACACCGTGCTGCCCGACTACCGGACCCACTACACGCCGGCCTGCAACACCCGTGTCGAACTGATCTCGTGCCCCTACTTCACCACCTCGCTGCTCGATCTGACGAAGGAACAGACGCTCGATCTTGCTTCGCTCGACACGTTCGTCGTGGTGATGTGCCTCGAGGGCCGCGGCACGCTGACCGACGACCGGGGCGAAACGATGCCCGTACACCAGGGTGAAACGGTCCTGCTTCCGGCCACGACCCGTACGCTGCGCTTTACGCCCGAGGGCAAGATGAAGCTGCTCACGAGCTGGATCGCCTGATCCGACCCGTCCCGAAATGATTCGGACCGGTTTGCCGAAGAGGTCAGATTCTTCGGCAAATCGGTCCGAATTGTTTAACGCCCATCCGTCAGGAAACCGCTCCAAACAACGGAGTCAAGTTCCGAACAACCCGCAAACGACCCGGCAATAGGTCGCGAAAGACAAATAATCACATTTTTCTACCCACAAAAACAAACTAAAATTTTTCTTATCGCGCCAAAATCACTATCTTTATTCGATCTTTTCCCAACTTCGTCATCTGACCCATCCATGAAAAAGCTGCTTCTTACGCTATCCGCCGCCATTCTTAGCCTGACGTTCGCCTGCGCAGGGCCTCTGGATGACCTGCGGGAGGCCTTCACACGGGCGTCCGCGGCCTCGTACGCCCCCAATGATACAATCACGCGCCGATTCATCAAATACTCGGACCACGGCCGAGCCAACGACGTCCTGCTGCTCCAGCTCTACATGTCGGTGCATCTGCCCGAGGATGAGGTGCAGGCCCTGCTGAGCAGCATCTCGCCCGACGGCGAATGGTCCGACATTGACTACACGGACCAAACCCGCGGCCGGTGGATGCCCACGCTCCACCTCACGCGCCTCTACGCCCTGACCAAACTCTACGTCGATCCGAGCAGCAGCCACTACCGCGACCCCCGTTTCCACGAAGTCATCCACGCCGGAATCAACTACTGGCTCCGTCTGGACCCCCGCTGCCCCAACTGGTGGCACAACGACATCGGGGTCCCCAAGAAACTGACCACCGTCCTGCTGATGCTCGGACAGGAGGCGACCCCCGGAGAGATCGAGGGCTGTCTGCGCATCCTGAAGCGTTCGGCCTTCGGACGCACGGGCCAGAACAAGGTCTGGCTGGCCGGCAACAACCTGATGAAAGGGCTGCTGATCGACGATGAAGCCCTCGTGATCCAATCGCGCGACATCATCGCCGAGGAGATCCGCCAAACCCTCGAAGAGGGCATTCAACCCGACTGGTCGTTCCATCAGCACGGTCCGCAGATCCAGTTCGGCAATTACGGACTGACCTATGCCGACGTCCTCTCGTTCTGGTGCCGCGTGCTGGAGGGCAGCCCCTACATGTTCACCGACGAGCAGTATCGCACCATCGAACGGATGATCACCCGGGGCATCTGCCGCAGCGTCTGGCACGGAATCATGGACCCCAGTTTCTGCGGCCGCCAGGTCTTCATCGACGCCGGACGCGGCAAAGCCTATGCCCTGGCCGTCGCAGCCCAGAACATGGCCGCCACCGGCCGCCCGAACAAACGCATGTTCGAACACATCGCGCGGGAGATCTTCTACCCCGACCGTTATGCAAACACCCTGACCGGAGCCGACTACTTCTACCGTTCCGACTGCGGCATCTTCCGCACGCGGGACTGGTATGCCTCGATCCGCATGCACTCGCTGCGCACGATCGGCTTCGAACTGACAAACGGTGAAAATACCCTGGCCAACTTCTCGGCCGACGGCGCCCTGCTGACCATGCTGGACGGCGCCGAATACGAGAACATCTTTGCCTGTTGGGACTGGCGCTGCGTGCCCGGAACGACGGCCTACGACGACGGGCGTCCGATCCGCATCAGCGACCGGCGGGACGACAAACTGAACCGTTCGGCTCAGGTCGGCGGTGCAACGTCCGATGACGTCCTCTGCACCACGATGGAACTGCAACGCGACAGCCTGCACGCCTTCAAGTCGAACTTCTTCTTCGACGATCTGATCGTTGCCCTGGGCAGCGACATCCGCAGTGCGGATCCGGCCCAGCGGGAGATCTTTACCACGCTGGATCAGAACCACCTGCGGGGCGATGTGACGGTCGGCACCTCGTCCGCAACGACACGCATCGCCCCGTCGGAACCGCGTCTCGAACGCTTCTTGCCAGGAGAGCTCCGCTGGGTGCATCACGACAAGCGGGGATACGTACTTCTGGACGACGCACGGATCCGCCTGTCGACGCTCGAGCAGATCGGGAAATGGGATGCCATCGACCCCTTCTTCCAGAACGCAGTCGACTCGGCCCGCATCTTCAAATGCCGGATCGACCATACGCCCGGCACGACGAACAGCTACGCCTATGCCCTGCTCCCCGGCCGCACGGCCGAACAGACGGCCCGTTTTGCTGAGCGGCCCGACGTGGAAATTCTGCGCAACGATGCCCGGTGTCAGGCGATCCGCCACAAGGGTGCGGTCTGCGCCGTCTTCCACCAGGCCGGGGATGTGGCCTTCGGGCCGTACCGTCTGGCGATGGATGTCCCGGGGATTGTCATCCTCAAGGGCAAGCGGGTGAGCGTCGCCCTGCCCACGAATGACCGGGCCACCGTCACGCTCCGGAAGGGCCAACAAATCCGTACCGCTACACTGCAGCTGGACGACCTGCAACTGCAAGGCAAAACCCTGCACGGAACGTTGAAATAAAAGCACCGGAAGAGCCCGGTCGCTCCTTCCGGGATTCCGGGATCGACGTTCCGGAATTCGGCGAGACACGAATCCTCCGGATTCGACGGTTCTCTCTCGAAACTTTCCGACCGTCCAACGGCCGCAACAACCCTTCGAAACCCCAGACACTTCCATAAAAAAAGGCTGCCCCACACGGAGGCAGCCTTTTTCGTCGGAACTCGCGTCGACTTATTCGAGCGTCGAGCCGTACTCGGCGGCATCGCTCGTCTTGACGAACTTGCCGTTTGCGGCATCCACGCTGGAGAACGGGGATTCGGCAAAGATCGTCATCTCAGCACCGGCTCCGCCATAATAGTTCTTGAACGTATCGGTCGACTTGTTGAAGGTGCCATATCCGGCATTCGGCGACATCGTTCCGATCGTCGAGGGGTTGCCGCCGGTCATGCGAACGCCAAAGACATTGGAGCCTCGCAGAAGCGTCGGCGTCGAATAGTAGAGGTTGTAGGTCAGGCTGACAAACGAAGCGCAGCCGGCAGCCACAATCACGGCACCCTGACCGCCCGAAGGCAGGTAGTTGACCAACGTATTGTGATCGAACGTAATGTTCAGGTTCGAGAAGGTGTTGTTCTGACCGTTGAATATCACGTTCGCAGCCAACGCCTCGGTGGTCATGTAGATGACATTGTTCTCAAATACCAGATTCTGGAATCCATCCGTGCCCGTCAATCCGCTCTGGTTGGCCACGATGAAGTTCGAATTGGCCGTACCGGCATAGGCGATCTTGCAGTTGCGGAAGATCATGTTTCCGATGGAGTTCGCTCCGGCGCCCGAGAGCGAGATCAGGGCCGGTTTGCTGAAGATGATCTCGCAATCTTCGAAGACAAGGGTTCCGAGACCTCCGACCTGCGATCCGTCATTGTTGTTGGAGATCAGGAACGAATAGTTCACCGGAGTCTCCGTGCAGTCGACCACCAGATTCTTGAAGGCTACCGTGCCGCCCACATTGCGCAGGGCGATGTAGTTGCCGATCTTGAGGACGGGCCGCTGGTCTGCATAACGCCCGATGAAGATCTGGTCGGCCGCAATGGTCGCACCACCGTCACGTTTGGTATGAAGCTCGTACGAACTTTCGTTCTTGCCGATAAACGAAACGGTACTCGATCCGGGGAGCGTCACCAGAAGGTCATCTTCCGCGGCATCGGCCGCAAAATCGAGCGTACGTGCCCCTTCGCTGTTCTGATCGTAGCGCACGCCGTTGATCTCGACACCCGACGCATAGTAGTCGTTCGGATCCAGCGGCATGGCGGCCGTCGTATTCGAAACGCTTGCCACTTCACTGGTCAAATCGCCCACATAGGCCACGGCATAGATCGTATACGAAGTCTCGGCCTCAAGCCCTTCGACCGTCACACTGGTTCCGGCCACGGCCGTACCCTCGGCAAGGATCTTCGCGGCATCCGGGGCCTCCGTCACCTCCGACTTCTGGCAGATGTATTTCCAGCCGTCGGCGTTCGACGAAAGCGTCACGTCGAAACTCAACGTCACGTCCGTCGGAGCGATCGTTGCCGAATTGGCAATCGAGATGGTCGGGGCCACAGCCTCGGCACCCGTGCTCTCGACCTGGATCTTCGCAATGCACGAGTACTTGCCCGACGTGGCCAGAATCGCCACATCCTCCGACGTATCGGCCGTAGCACGCGTCTGCGTCGTTGCGGAGAGCGTTCCGGGAGCCGTCACGATCAGCTGGGCCATCTCCTCGACGGGATCCGTCAGACGGGCCGTCCAGCCCTTGGGAGCCGTCACGATCGCCGCGTCGACACCCCGCATCTCCACGTCGAAACGCTTCGTCACACCCGAATCAAACATCTGGACCCCTTCGGTCGTGGTGATGATCCGGCAAAGGAAATCCTTCAGAATCGGAATATTGAGCTCCTGACCGTCGAGCAGTTTGATGTAGAGGTTGTCACCCTCGACACGCACCGCCTCGAAGAACTTGTCGGTCACCTCGCCGCTTCCTACGGCACTCACCGGCTGACCCGCCGTATCGAGCACATTCGAGAAGTTCGCACCGCTGTCGTAGCTCACCTGCCAGTAACCGGTGGTTTCGTCCACGCGGAACTGCGGCGTCACACCGTCTTCGGCCTCGGCCTTCACACCCAGCGACGTGAAGTTCTTGCCGCCATCGGTCGAAACCTGCCAATTGCCCTGCTCGTCGATCGAAATGACGGGAATCACCGCTTCGGCCTCGCTGCCCTGCACCAGCGTCAGCGTCTTGCCGTTGGTCAGCGTGATGAGGTAATTCCCTTCGGACTCCGTCACCTCGGAGATCGTGGCTCCGCCGTAGAGCGTCTGCAACGCCCCGACGTTGCCGTTCAGTGCGTCGACCTGCGTTTCGAGCGCCTGCACGCGGCTCTTCAGATCATCGATCGCATCCCACAGGTCATCGTTGTTGTTGCACGACTGGAAAACCGCAGCCGCCGCAACGAAGAACAGAATCAGATACTTTTTCATAATTTATCGCGTATTGTTATTTATTTCAAGGAATTGAGCCATCCGGGAACATACCCCAGGCGTTCGCGCAGCTGGGCCTCGTACAGCGATACGGGTTCGACGGCCGTACCGTTGCTTTCGAGGTATTCGAGCTGTTTCTCGTCGTTTTCGTCCGTGAGGGCGAAGTTCACCGCCCCGCCGTGGAACCCCACGATGATCGGCGGCATGATCTTCCACCAGTCGTTGTTCGAGAGCCACCACTTGAACACGCCGGCACCGAAATCGTGCTTGATGTTGGTGGCATTGAGGTTCCAGATCGTCAGGTCGCGCAGGTGGTTGGGGACGTTCGAGACGTCACCACCGAAGCGCCACTGCACGAAACCGCCCGTACAACGGTCGACGAGCGTGGCCCGCGGCTGCTTCGAGTGCGATTCGAACAGCGCGTCGTCGCCCCACGTATTGTTCCACAGCACGGTACCCATCGACTGGTTCGAGACACCCGTGGCGTGATACTGGCCGGCCGTCTGCATGAACGTGCTGCCCGGCAGACCGCTCGACGTCGTGCATTCGTAACCGCTCGTGCGGTCGATGACCTTGCCGATGAAGACCCGCGACGAGGCCTGTGAACGCACGGATGAATGGCCGCGGTTGCCCGAAATGACAATGTCGTAGGCCGAGCAGTTGGCCGTTGCCGAGAAGGTCAGCGCCTCGCTCACGTTCTCGAAGTCGACGCGCCGCACCCACGAGTTGGTCAGACGCATCATGTTGAGCGGCTTGAAGGCGCCGTCGTCCTCCCACGACACGTGGTGGCCGAAATTCTCCTTGGAGTTGCCCACGAACGTCAAATCCTCGACCCCGACATTCTCATAGTGCGGGAATTCGCGGATCTCCCAGCCGTACTGGGCCTCGACCTCGTGCATGATCGGCTCGCAGAAGGTGATCGTATTGCCGCTGACGGACTTCACCTGGTGGTAGTCGTAGACGCAGATCGTCTGGATGTCGGTCATGGCGGGTTTGTCGACGCTCTTGGGCGCGAGCTCCTTGGCCACGAGTGTCGGATCGTTGTTCTGCAGGTAGAGCATCACCCAGTCGCCGGTCGAGATGCCCGCCGTCGAGCCCACCTCCACCGAGAAGCTCCCCTTCGGAGCATCCGCCGTGACGGGCGTCAGCGCCGAATAGTTGTTGCCGATCCGCGAGCTGTTGTTCTTGATGTTGATCATCACGGGCGACGACCACATGTCACCCGTGGCCGGATAGTTCTTCGTCTTCATGACCAGCCGCGTCTTGTCGCGTCCGGCCCCCTTGATGACGAAGTTGCCGCCCAGGATGATGATGTCCGAACTCTTGTATTCGACCGTCTGGCCTTCGTTGACCAGCGGCGTGTCGCGTTTTTCATCGTCCGACTCGTCGTGGAGGATATACTCGCCCTCCGGGAAGTAGATGATGGCATTGGCCGAGGCGTTGGCCTGGTTCTTGCCCTGGTCGTTCTGACCGGTGAGTTTCAGGCTGTGCAGCAGATCGATGAAGGCCTGCCGCGACGAGGTCTGTCCCGTCGGATCCAGTCCGTAGTCGAGCACGTTGTAGACCTTGTAGCCCAGACCCCAGACGTCGGGCGGCGCCACCTCGCCGTGTTTGTAACCGGCATACGAGAAATCGAGCAGGACGTTCTCCGCAGTTCCGGCCTTAAAATTTCGCCATGCCGTGCAGGCGTTGGCATCGAGCGCTTCGTTGCGAAGCGTCAGTTTCAGCGTCGCGATCTTCAGATAGCCCTCTTTCGAGGTGGCCACCACCGACAGCGCGAGATCACTCTGCGCTCCGGCCACAGCCGGAGCCGTAATCGTGAGCGTGGTCTCCTCGAGCGAGGCCTTCCAGCCGTCGGGAGCCTGGATCATCGCCTCGGCAACGTTCGTCTGCACGACTTCGAATTCGCGCGTCTCGTTCAGGTAGAACGTTTCGTTCTCTTCGGCCCGGATCGTCAGGTCAAACGTGTCGAAGACCGGAAGAGTCAGCGTCTCGCCCGTCAGGAGCTTCACCGTGAGCAGTTTCTCGGCCTCGTCGTACGACACCGTTTCGAAGGCCGAACTGTAACTGATCGAGACCTCGCCGCCGACGGCATTGACCGGCTGACCGTTCTGCAGCAGCGGCGCGTAGCTCAATCCGCCGTCGAGGCTGACCTCCCACTGTCCATCGACCGTCACCCGCAGGCGGGGTGTCGTTCCCGCGGCACCGTCCTCGTGTTCACCGTCCGCAACAGGCCAGGCCGAAACCGGCTCACCGCCGACTTCGAGACGCGTCGAGGTGGCGCCGCCATCGAGGCTCACCGTCCAGTAACCCTCCGCATCGATCCCCATCACGGGAACCAGGGCTTCGAGTTTCTCGCCTTCGATCACCGGATATTTGCTGCCGTCACTGAACTCGATCACATAACCTTTTTCGTCGGGCGTGACTCCGACAATGACCGTCGCTTCGTCCATCAGCTGATGGAGCGCCACGATTGCGGTATTCACCTCGCCGACCTTCGACTCGAGCGCCGTCACACGGTCGCGCAGGCCGTCGATCTCGTCCTGAATACCGTCGGTCTTCTCACAGGACTGCAGCATCAGGGCCGAAGCCGCCGCAATCCAGAAAAACAATCTGTTCATATTCATCGCTTGATTGGTTATTCTTTGTCATAAGGGATCCACTCCTCCAGCACGCGGTTGCGATACCAGATGTCGTTGTTTTCGCGCAGCAGCACGGCCAGTTCGCCGCACAGCGATGCGAAAAGCTCCGCATGCTCCTCGGGCGAAAGGTTGTGCAGCTGATAGGGGTCCTGCCGATCGTCGTACATCAGCACGCGTTTCAGCCGGCCGTCGCGGTCGATGCAGAGTTCCATCGTGTGCGACGGCGTCTTCACGCCGCGGGCCTCGGGGAAGAAGCCGCGGACCAGACCCGCGGCATCGCGCTCGCCGTCGAGGTTGCGCAGGTAGAGCGCCGCGCGCGGACGTTCGGGCTGCACGGCGTCCTGACGCAGAATGGCCGAGAAGTCGCGTCCCTCGACACTTGCGGGAATCCGGTCGCCCAGACCGGCCAGCCCCAGCACCGTCGGCATGATGTCGGGCGTCGAGAGCAGCAGGTCGTCCACCCGATGGGGTACCCGCCCCGGATAGCGCACCAGGAAGGGTATGTTCAGCGATTCGCTCCAGATCGAATTCTTCGGATCGGCGGTCGAATGGCTGGTCATCGTCTCGCCGTGGTCCGAAGCGAAGATGACGATCGTATTGTCGGTCAGTCCCGCCTCCTCGAGCGTACGCATCAGCCGGCCGAATTCGCGGTCAATGCCGCTCACGTTGGCAAAATAGTAACGTGCGGCGGCAGCCTTGGCCATCGTCGTATCGGCATTGTCGCGGACGAGCAACTCGGTGAGCGACTTGTCGCGGTAGAGTTCATAGCCCTCCAGATCGCAATCCTCTGTCGAGGCGTAGGGCGAATGCGGCGGGTTGATGCCCAGCATCAGGAAAAACGGTTTGCGCGCATCGCGCTGCGAACTGCGGTTTTCGATATATTCGATCGCCTTCGAGATCTCGTGCTGCGGCGACCACTCGTCCACGTCGTGGCGGCGGCCCTCCGTATCCCAGTAGTGGGGATGCTTGTGAACGTCGTAGGTGCCGTACGAATACCAGTAGTTGAATCCGTGACGGCGTTCGGGCGGCGTGTAGGCGTCCCACTCCGGCACGGCGTCACTCACGTAGGTGCCCGGACGCTGGGGGTTGTTCTTCGTCGGATAGTCGACATGCAGCTTGCCGATGTAGGCACAGTCGTAGCCCGCCGCCGAGAAGATGTCGCTGATACACTCGGCATCCTCGCGCAGCGAACTCTCGGGCCGTTCCGACATGCAGTTCAGCACCACACCGCTGCGCTCGGGATACATTCCCGAGAGGAGCATACCGCGGTGGGGACTGCTCAACGGACAGTTGCTCACGGCCCCGCTCAACACCGTCGCCTCGCGGGCAAACCGGTCCAGATTGGGCGTCGAGACCGGATCGCCCCGCCAGCCGACCCATTGGGCAAACTCCGGATCGGACCAGAATCCCAACGATGCGTTGCGGTACTGGTCCGGGAAAATGTAGATCACGTTGGGATGCTCGGCCACCGACGTCCCGCAGGCCGTCAGGGCAAGCCCCGCAAACGGAATCACACCTCTTATTTTCAACATGTTTACTTCAGTTTAGTCAGTTTAACCTCGCGGGTGGCTCCCTCGCGGCAGTCGAAGGTCAGGATCGTACGCTCGCCGTCGATCCGCGCACGGCACGCCGTCGCACCGTCATCCAGGCGCCAACGTCCCCGGAGCGTCACCTCGGGGTGCGATTCGCCCGAAGGTGCATCGATCCACTCCCGCGAATAGATACTCCGCTCGACGCGTTTGCCCTCCTCGTCAAACACCTCGTCGCTCGGCCCCTCGTAGAAGCGCAGATCCGGATCGGCCACGCTGACCGTCAACTGCTCCTCGCCGCCACTGATCATCACCAGCACCGGCATCGAGACCCGTTCCAGCCACCCCTGGCCAACCTCGCCGCCGCCAAAGAGCGCATATCCGACAATTCCCGTCAGCCGGTCGCGCAGGATATGGGCCGTCGAGTCGCGCCGCAACACCTCATAGGGAGGCTCGGCGGCATAACGCACCGCCTCGTCGTCCGAAGCATGCACCACCATCAGGTATTCGTAGCCGCTGCCGTCGACCGTGCCCTCACCATGGTCGATCCACGCCGTCGTAAAGTCGTTCTCGGTCGGGGCGTCGGTCTCCTCGTGCAACGAATGCTGCCGGCTCCGCTTCACGCAGACCCGCCCGTCCGGAACCACGTAGAGATTGCCCAAATTGTCACGCAGCACACCCCCCTGTGGCAAGGTCACTGCATAGGGGAAGCCGGTCACCTGCACACCGTCCACCGCAATGGCATCGGAGCGGTTCTCCAGATAATTCTGGAACAGGGTCGTATGCACGCCACCCTCGGCCCGGTTCTCGATGTCGGACCCGAGGCAGATCACCCGGTTGTCGAACAGGAAGAACGACTTCCGGGCCCGCAGCGTACCGTTGTATTTGTCGTGGTCGTGGAGTTTCATGGCAAACAGGCCGTTGCGCCCCTCGTGACTCACGCCCCCGACAAACGCCTCATCCGAAAGCAGCATCTCCTCGTAGCCCGAGAAGGTATCGACGTTGCGGATGTCGGCCTTCAGTTCGTCCATCGGGATTTCGAGGGCCGTCGTGCCGGGAATGTGACACCAATCCCACCCCTCCTGCCGGAATCCGCTGCCGAAGGCGCTCACGGGGTCCCCGTCGCCCAACAGTTGCAGGCTGCCGTTCGTCAGATAGCGGCCGTAATGGTTGCACCCCTGATAGATCTCCGCCGCCCACAGGTAGCGGCTGTGGCCCGCCACCGTGACAAGCCAGTCACCGCGTCGGTGCGACAGCGAAGCATTGTAGCCATAGACGTGCGTACCTTCGGGCGAAGGCTCCGCCGCGAAGCCCTTCTCCGCGAAGAGGCGCGTATAGCGATCCTCGCCCGGGCTGACACGCAGATAGGCCGCCGCCAGCTGCGGATCGATCTGCTCGCGGCCGTCGGGCGATCCGGCCACGGCCAGCCGCGCATAGTGCCACGGCACCAGAGCGCCCCGCCCGTCGGGATGACGCCCCGACAGGGCCAGCGGGAACGATCGCAGGTTGCAGTAGAAACGCATCTCCAGCAGGGCCCGTTTCAGAATATTGTGGCTCTCCTCGCTGACCGCAAAGCGCGTTTTCGACAGCAGCCACACGGCATTCACCGCCCCGCCGCTGAAGCCGTCGACGGCATAGGCCGGATAGTGGTGGCGGTGGTGGAAGACCGTGCCGTCACTCTTGAAGCAGGGGCCCGTTCCCTCGGTGGTCTTGTAACCGTTGTCGACCCAGCGCGAGAAGGCCGTCAAATAGGCCGCCTTCGCGGGTGTGTCCGGGAGCATCACGATGCTGGCCAGACGTCCGATCAGCGAGGTATTGAAGGCATCGATATCCATGCCGGGCGTTTCGGGCGGCAGTTTCACCTCCCCGACCCCCGAAAACCACTCCATGGCCTGCTGTACGTCGTGTTCCAGTCCGGCCCGGCGCAACACGTCACGCATGAGGACCGGTGCCGTATAGAAATTGCGCATGCTGTAGCCCAGGTGGTGAAGCGTACCCAGCGCACTCCCCGCCGCAAAGCCCTGATCCAGCAAATGACGCGTCAGCAGCACATACATCCGTTCCAGTTCGGCGCGCTCGGCCGGATCCTCCGACGCATGGTACGCCACGGCTACCTGAAACAGAAAATCGTTGTACCCGCGCAGCAGCTGGTCGTTCGCCGCGTAGAGTTTCGCCACCTCCGGGTGGCCCAGATTAATATAGGTCTCGGCGTAGCGCACGAACCAGATCGGTTTGCCGCGCAACGTACCGTCGGCATTCTCCGTGATGCCGTACCGCTCGAACCGGCGGCGCAGCTCCGCCAGCGGCTGGGGCTTCTTTCCGTCCAGCAGCAGTTCACACAGACGCTCCTCGACCGTTGCCATGTCGCGCCGCGTCGCCTCGTCGATCGACGCCGGAGCCTCCGGCATCGGTTTCTGCCACGATTCGAGCAGCACGAGCCAGTGGCTCGTGGTCCCGGCATTGATGTACGGCGCCTGGAAGTCGGCCGTATGGTGCCGCACATCCTGGAACGAAGAGAGGATCCAGTGATCGAGGAAGAGTTCGCCCCGACGGGCCCCCTCGACCGTCACCACCAGTTGATCCATCCCCTCCTCGGGCCGGCCCTGCATGTCGCGGTCGAAGGCCACCCAGGCTCCGCGCCAGCCCGTGAACGAAAGTCCGTAGTCGAACCACGCGCACGTACGGCCCTGCTTGCGGAATTCGAAACGCAACGTTCCCTCCAGCGCCTTCGGGGCATAGACCCAGAAGACGAAGGTCGAAACCGACGTTTCGCGCGGATTGGGATTTTCAGCCAGATAGCCGATCGGGGCATCGATCCGCAATTGGGCTCCGTTGCGCGTCCAGCGCCAGCAGGCCGAATGGCTGCCAAGCTTGTAGTGATCGCCACTGACGCTCAGCGACGATCCCCGCAAGTCCACAAGCGGAGCCGCCGAATCCTCAAACGAGAGGATCCGGCTGTCGACAACCTCCGTAACGGGTTGCGCCGATAGGGCCAGCGACCAGAGTACAGCCGCGGCAAGTAGGGTCACTCGGTGCATGTTGGTCAGTTAACGGTCAAAACAGGGGTTCACCCGCCTCGACATGGCCCTTGCGGATCAAGGCCTCGAGGAAGTAGTAGTCGGCATAGTTCAGCGGCACGTCGATGTTGCTGCCGTGCGGGATGCTGCCCACGGAGTGCATCAGCAGGAAGCCGCCGTTCTC
>CALUKH010000035.1 GCA_944321185.1 uncultured Alistipes sp.
TACACCCTCGGATCGTGGGAGGCCTCGGCCGCCTCGCGCTACATCAAGCGCTACAAGTACAGCGGCAGCTTCAACATGGAGTTCTCGAACGTCAAGACCGGCGAAAAGGGCGAACCCGACTACATCAAACAGAACAACTTCCGCGTGCAGTGGACCCATTCGCAGGACCCGAAGGCCAATCCCGGATCGACCTTCTCGGCCTCGGTGAACTTCGCCACGAGCGGTTACAGCAAGTACTCGGCCACGAACCTCAACGACATTCTGGCCACGCAGACCAACTCGTCGATCTCCTACTCGAAGAGCTGGGCCGGCACCCCCTTCTCGCTGTCGGCCAACATGGCCATCTCGCAGAACTCGCAGAACCAGACCCTGTCGATCACCCTGCCGACAGTGGTCTTCAACGTCTCGCGCTTCTACCCCTTCAAACGCAAGGAGAAGGTCGGCAAGGACCGCTGGTACGAGAAGATCTCGATGCAATATACGGGTAAGATGACCAACTCGGTGACCACCACCGAATCGGAAATCTTCTCGAAAAAGACCCTCGACAACATGAAGAACGGCATCGAACACTCGATCCCCGTATCGGCGTCGTTCAACCTGTTCAACTACATCAACGTCACGCCGTCGGCCAACTACACCGAAAAGTGGTACTTCAAGAAGGTCGAATACCAGTGGAATCCCGTGACGAACCAGACCGACACGCTGCCCACGAACTACGGCTTCTACCGCCTGTACAACTACAACTTCAGCGTCTCGTCGTCGACCACGCTCTACGGCATGTACGACTTCACGAAGAAACGCCGCGACCGCAAACTCCAGGCCATCCGCCATACGATCACCCCGACGATCGGCTTCTCCTACGCCCCGGACTTCAGCGACCCGAAGTACGGCTACTACCTCACGCGGCAGACCGACTCGACGGGCCGCTATACGACCTATTCGCCCTATGCCGTGAATGCCTACGGGGTGCCGTCGTCCGGACGGTCGATGTCGATGACCTTCTCGCTGTCGCAGAACCTCGAGATGAAGGTCCTCTCGAAGCGCGACACCTCGGGCGTGAAGAAGATCAAACTCATCGACGAACTCCGCGCCAGCGGTTCGTACAACTTCCTGGCCGACTCGATGCGGCTGTCGACCATCTCGCTGTCGTTCCGCACGACGCTCTTCAAGAACTTCGGCATCAACCTCTCGGCCACGCTCGACCCCTACCGCGTCTCGCCGCAGGGCGTGCGCTACGACAAGCTCTTCTTCCCGGGACGCATCACCTCGACGGGCTGGTCGTTCGGCTATACGTTCAAGTCGCGCGAGGACAAGAGCACCCCGGCCATGAACGACATTACGTCCATTCCGCCCGAGTATCAGAACCCCTTCTACGACCCCTACGGGCAGATGGACCCCGTATTGCGGCGACAATACATGGCCCAGAGCTACTATGACTTCTCGCTGCCGTGGAACTTCGGATTCAACTATGCGGTCAACTACTCGGTGTCGTACGTCAACAACGGCACGACGGGTTACCGCAAGAACGTCACCCAGACGCTGGGATTCAACGGTTCGATCAACCTCACGCCCAAGACCGGTATCACGTTCCAGGGCGGTTACGACCTGAAGACCAACAAGCTGACCACCTCGTCGGTATCGATAACCCGCGACCTGCACTGCTGGCAGATGTCCTTCTCGTGGATTCCGTTCGGCTACCACAAGAGCTGGAGTTTCAACATCGGCGTGAAGGCGGCGTCGCTCTCCGACCTGAAGTACGACAAGTCGCAGTCGATGTACGACAACCTCTATTAACGAGGGGGGGGGCAGCTGGGAACAGAGAGCAGGCAACAGAAAGCAGGCTGCAGAGAAGCAGGCTGCGAGTGACACCCGGCAAGAAACGGACGACACCCGGCAAGCATCAACCGGCAAACAGCTCCGGACAACCGATAAAAAAGGGAACGATCGGAAATCGTTCCCTTTTTTCTGTATCCAGCCCCCGGGCTGTCAGATGCGATGCACTTCGGCCGGCTGGCGATCGATGTAGTTGGGATAGAGGAATTCGGGCATCCCGAGGGCCAGAATCGCCGCGATGCGACGCCCTTCGAGTCCCAGCAGCCGATTCAACTCCCTGTGGCGGTCCTGCCGCACGGCCGTCAGCACGAAGCCCATGTAGATCTGGCTCACTCCCAAAGCCTCGGCCATGAGCGAGGCGTTCTGACAGGCGAGATTGGCATCTTCCGAGGCGAAGCGGTTTTCCTGCGGAGCATGGATGAAGAGCAGCGCCGTGGCACCGCGCAGAATCCTGTCACGCCCCTCGGCATAGTCGCGCCGCAACCGGGCAAAGACCGGTACATAGCGATAGACCCCGGGCAGCAGCGGCCTGAGCCAAAAGCGCACCAGCGGATTCGTCAACAGCCGCTCCAAACGCCCGAAAACGCCCAACGTATACTCGGCCACCTGCCGCAGCCGCACGGGATCGGTCACGAGCGTATACCCCAGTTCGCGGGCATTGCTGGCCGTCGGAGCGCGGTCGGCGGCCGCGATGATGCGGTCGAGCCACTCCTGCGGCACGGGACGCCGCGACAGCGCCCGGTTCGAACGCCGCACGGCCAACAGTTGTTCCAGCTGTTCGGGCGAAGGCAGCGCCTGCCGGTCGGCCGCATGCACGCGCTCCGGCGGGAAGGCTTCGTGGTCGACCGCCCCCGCCGGACAGGCCGCCACGCAATGCCCGCAGACGATGCACCCCTCGGGATCGCGTACGATGATCCGGCCCTCGGGCTCCACGCGCGCAAAGATCTGCGACGGGCAGACCCTCACGCAGCGGCCGCAGCGAATGCAGGCATCGCCAACCGCAATCCTCCACGGATCAGTGTTTGATCTCTTCGATGGCATGGGGATCATGTTTGTAACGGAACACCAGCGCGAAAATCAGCGCCACGACCAGCGCATAGCCCGCAAAAACGAGCCACGACTGCGACCAACCGGCCACCTGCGCCGCGGCGCTCTGCTGCGAATAGACCAGACGGTTGACGACGGCCTGGGCCCCGAGCGTACCGATCGTGGCACCGATGCCGTTGGTCATGATCATGAAGAGCCCCTGGGCGCTGGAGCGGATCGTCACGTCGGTCTCCTTGTTGACGAAGAGCGAGCCCGAGATGTTGAAGAAGTCGAAGGCCACGCCGTAGACGATCATCGAAAGGATGAACATCCAGACTCCGCCGCCGGGATTTCCCAGCCCGAACAGTCCGAAACGCAGCACCCACGCGAACATGGCCATCAGCATGACGTTCTTGATGCCGAACCGCTTCAGGAAGAAGGGGATGAGCAGGATGCAGAGCGTCTCCGAGACCTGCGACAGCGAGATGAGGGCATTGGCATGGTTGGCGCCGAACGTGGAGGCGTATTCAGGGATGTCGCGGAACGAGGTGATGAAGGGATTGGCGAAGCCGTTGGTGATCTGCAGCGAGACACCCAGCAGCATCGAGAAGATGAAGAACAGCGCCATCTTCTTCTGCTTGAAGAGGGTGAAGGCCCTCAGACCGAGGGCTTCGACCAGCGATTTGCGGTCGCCTGCCGGGCTGACGGGACATGCGGGCAGCGTCATGGCGTAGAACCCGAGGACGAGCCCCAGCACGGCACACTGCATGAACTGCATGTAGGTGGTCTGGAACCCGGCGGCATCACATACCAGCATCGAGCAGATGAAGCCCACGGTACCCCAGACGCGGATCGGCGGGAAGGCCTTGACCGTATCGTGCCCGGCGCCCTCGAGGACGCAGTAGGCCACGGAGTTCGAGAGGGCGATCGTCGGCATGTAGAAGGCCACGCTCAGCGCATAGAGCGTGAACAGCATCCCGAACTGGACGCCGTCACCAGCCGTCATGGCATATCCACCGGCGGCGGCCATGAACAGGGCGGCCAACAGATGGCAGAAACCCAGCAGCCGTTGAGCCGGGATCCAGCGGTCGGCCACGATGCCGATCACGGCGGGCATGAAGAGCGAAACGATTCCCTGCATGGCATAAAAAATGCCGATGTGCGACGCCAGACCGACTCCGACCAGATACGACCCCATCGAGGTGAGATAGGCTCCCCAGATGGCGTACTGGAGAAAATTCATGACGACAAGTCGCAGTTTGATTCCCATAACGTAAAGATTTTCAGAATATTTTAAGTTTCATTGGGTTTATCTCCGAGGAGATTGAAACAAAAATAATAATTTTTTTTTTGATTTTTCTTTGCAATTGCAAAATAAAGTTCTACTTTTGCATCGTCAAACCAATCAAACAGAGGCTTGACGAGGACATTGAGCTATGGTGTAATGGTAACACAACAGATTCTGGTCCTGTTATTCTTGGTTCGAATCCAGGTAGCTCAACAAAAAACCGCTCCGAATTTCGGGGCGGTTTTTTGTTTTTAGATACTTTTCGCAAGATAACGGACGTCTCAACTCTCGCAACCCCTCATAACAGCGTTGATTCATGGGCCGTTTTTGAGACTACATCAAGAAGTTGCCAATACAAAACAAGAAATACGCGACATTGAGACTAGGAATCAAGCCTATAAGTTAATTCCATGCTGAGACCTTTCCTCCTTTGATATAAACATATTGACCATTATAACACCATTGGTCTATTCCATAAGAATTTTTATTTATACTGTTTGGATTTCCCCACGAAAATTTCACAAGTTCTGATGGCATTCCTACTTTTATTTGGTTAGACATTGCAATATCAACCCAATACCTACCATATTTTGCAGCATATTTATCTATTTTATCTTTAGAAATAAATGTTTCTCCGATTAGGGTAACTGGTATCGCCACATGAGCAGTATTATTCGATGTTTTCAGCAATGCACAAATAGATATGTCAGGATTATTTTTAGGAAGAATCACTATTTTATCAAATATAAAAATGTTACCAGGACGTAAATCTATTTGATTTTTACTAATTGGATCATCTACTTTTGTATTTGCTCCTTTATAGACAAATTTTTTATTTGCAAATAATTTATTTTGTTTCTCCACATACCCTTCTGTTATAAACAAATACCTACGACCGTCATCAAGCCATTTATACAAAAGCGTATCACGATCATCTGCTATCGTTAAATAATACTTTATAGAAGCGTCTAATATCTTAAATCTACGACAGTTTAAGCTATCATAATTAGAGTAAATCTTTGATATAGTCGGACAATACACTCTTTTATCTAGATTATAAAACCCTCTATATCCCAGATTTTGCAGACTCTTAGATTTAGGACAAACAACAATGCTTTGTCCAATCATAGATTGGCACTCTTGCCAACTTGACGGTTCATTATACAAACTATCATACCGCACAGTAATATTTTCAGCTTTTTCTTGTTGAGGGGATTCATTATCTAAAATAATGATCTGTGCATCACATACAGCCACAAATAGGATAAAATATGTAAGTATAATCTTTTTCATACTCATTGATCCAGCTAATTGGATAAATCAAAGATACTTAACTTTGCAGGCCGGGAATTCCCGACCTGCAAAGCCTATTTTCCGAGCCCCATGCGCTCGATCAGCGCCCGGCTGTCGGGCTTGTGGCCCCGGAAGCGCACGTAGAGCTCCATCGGATGCTCCGTACCGCCCTTCTCGAGGATGTTCTCGCGGAACGACGTGGCCACCTCCTGATTGAAGATCCCCTTCTCCTTGAAGAGCGAGAAGGCATCGGCATCCAGCACCTCGGCCCACTTGTAACCGTAGTATCCCGCGGCATAACCGCCCGAGAAGATGTGGTTGAACGACGTGGCCATCGCCGTACCCTTGACCACGGGCAGCACCTGCGTGGGCGCCATCGACGTCACCTCGAACTGCTCGACATCCCCCTCGAAGGGTTCCGTCAGCGTATGCCAAGCCATGTCGGTCATGCCGAACGACAGCTGCCGCACGTTCGAGTAAGCGGCCAGATAGTTCTGCGCCGCGACGATGCGGTCGACGATCTCGGCCGGAATCTTCTCGCCGGTCTTGTAGTGGACGGCCCACAGATCAAGATATTCCTTCTCGGTGGCCCAGTTCTCCATGATCTGCGACGGCAGCTCGACGAAATCGCGATAGACGTTCGTACCGGTCAGCGACTCGTACTTGCCCTGGCCCATCATGCCGTGCAGCGCGTGTCCGAATTCGTGGAGGAAGGTCTCCAGTTCGTCGAACGTCAGCAGCGAAGGCTCCGTAGCCGTGGGTTTGGTGAAGTTCATCACCAACGACACCAGCGGGCGGGTCTCCACGCCGTCGACGGTTTTCGCACCGCGGAATTCGGTCATCCACGCCCCCGAACGCTTCGAGGCCCGCGGGAAGAAATCCAGATAGAGCACCGCCAGGAAGCGTCCGTCACGGTCCGCCACGTCGTAGGCCGTCACGTCCGGATGGTAGACGTCAACCTGCTTGTTGGGCGTGAAGTTCAGTCCGTAGAGCTTGTTGGCCAGCAGGAAGACCCCCTTCTTGACATGCTCCAGTTCGAGGTAGGGCTTCACCAGTTCGTCGTTCAGCGCATATTTTTCGTTCTTGTACTTGTCGCTGTAATAGGCCCAGTCCCAGGGCATCAGCTCGCCGCGGAAGCCGAGCGAAGAGGCATATTCGCTTACCGTGCGGTAATCGGCATCGGCCCACGACTTGGTAGCCTGAAGCAGTTCGTCGAGGAACGCCGTCACGGTAGCCGTCGAGCCGGCCATGCGCTCCTCCAGCACGTAGTCTGCGTAGCACTTGTAGCCCAGCAGGTTGGCGATCTTCAGACGCGTGTTGACAATCTTGCGGACGATCTCCGTATTGTCGAACTCGCCGCCCAGGGCCCGCGAGCCGTTGGCGCGCCAGAGCTGCTCCTTGAGGTCGCGGTTCGTCGAATAGGTCATGAAGGGCAGGTAACTCGGGTACTGGAGCGTCACCACCCAGCCCTTCTCGCCGCGCGATGCCGCTTCGGCCGCCATTCCCTCGCGCACGAAGGCCGGCAGTTCGGCCACGACCTTCGGATCGGTGATGCGGAGCGTGAAGGCGTTGGTAGCCGCCAGGACATTCTGACCGAACTGCAGCGTCAGGGCCGAGAGCTCCGTGGTGTATTTCCGGTAGAGCTCCTTGTCGGCATCGGAGAGGGCTGCGCCGTTGCGGGCGAAACGTTTGTAGGTCTTTTCGAGCAGCATGCGGTCCTCCTGATTCAGGCGGCCGGGGTGTTCGTAGACCCTCTTCACGCGTTCGAACAGCCGTTCGTTGAGCGAGATGTCGTTTGCCAGCTCGGTCAGTTTGGGCTGTACGCGCAGGGCGATCTGCTGCATTTCGTCCGAAGCATCGGCCTCGAGCAGGTTGAAGAAGAGCCCTTCGATGCGCGAGAGCAGCTCGCCGCTGCGTTCGAGGGCAACGACCGTATTCACAAAGGTCGGTTTGCGGGGATTATCGACAATGGCCGCCACTTCGGCCCGCGTGCAGGCGATGGCGGCATCGAATGCCGGTTCGTAATTTTTGAGTTCGATCTTCGAGAAGGGCGGCGTGGCGTGCGGGGTCTCCCACGCGGCCAGCAGCGGATTCGAAAGATCCAGTTCGGGCAGCTGCGCCTTGGGGATCGAATTGTCGGCGCAGCCTGCCGTCAGTGCGGTAACTGCCATAAAGAGAATTGCTTTTTTCATAAACGGGTGTTGGGTTTTCGTTTTCGATGGTTCGGTGAAGGGGTTCCGACACGGGCTGAGACCTCCGGCGTGGCGCGGCTTACCGGGCAGGAAGGGTCCATCGCTGCTGCCGGGGTTTTCCGACACGGCTGGTTTTCTTCGGCACCGGGAGGACGCTCCGTCGCAAACCGGGGTTCTCCGGCTCCGGGGAGAGCGCTCCGTTGCGGCGCGGTCTACCGGCGGGCATCGGTCCGCGCTCTCCCCACACGGGGTGCCGCCGCGGACGCCTTGCCGGAGAGCGAATCGGCCGGTTCGGGATCGGTCCAGAGGCCGCGGCTGCGCAGCATCGGACGCTTATCGGGATCCTTGCCTCGGAAGTCGCGGTACATCGTCATGCCGTCGGCCGAGCCGCCGCGGGCAAGGATCTTGCGGCGCAGATCGTCGGCCACCTTCTTGTTATAGAGGTCGCCGCTCTCGCGGAAGGCCTCGAAGACATCCTTGTCCAGCACCGCAGCCCACGTATAGAAATAGTATCCGGCCGCATAACCGCCGTCGAAGATGTGCGAGAAGTAGGGATAATGGTACCGCGGTTCGATCTGCGGAATCAGGCCGCGCCGGTCGGTCAGCGCCTCGCGTTCGAAGGCCATCGGGTCGAACGGCTCGTACTCGGTGATCGAATGGATGTCCATGTCCGAGAGCGAGGCGGCGATCAGCTCCGTAGTCATGAAGCCCTGGTTGAAGAGGCGGCTGCGGCGGAGCTTGTCGATCAGATACTGGGGGATCACCTCGTCGGTACGGTAGTGGACGGCATACTGCCGGAGGAGTTCGGGTTCGAAGGCCCAGTTCTCCATCAGCTGCGAAGGCATCTCGACAAAGTCGCCCTCAACCTCCGAGAGGCCCCGGTAGCGGACATCGTGGAAGAGGAAGTGCAGGGCATGGCCGAATTCGTGGAAGAGCGTCTCGGTCTCGTCGAGGGTCAGCAGCGCAGGGGTGTTGGCCGTCGGGCGGGTGAAGTTGCAGACAATCGAGACGACGGGAGCCACACGTCGGCCCTCCCCGTCGAAGCTCTGCTCGACGTAGTTGCCGCACCAGGCGCCCTGACTCTTGCCGTCACGCGGGAAGAAGTCGAAATAGAGGATCCCGAGATGCGACTCGTCGGCATCGAGTACCTCATAGGCCACGGCCTCGGGATGGTAGAGCGGCACGACCACCGGACGGAACGTAATGCCGTAGAGGCGGTTTGCGAGGAAGAAGATACCCGTCTGCACGTTCTCCAGCGAGAAGTACGGGCGCAGCATCTCCTCATCGAGGGCATACTCCTGCTTGCGGAGCTTCTCGGCGTAGTACCACCAGTCCCACGAGGCGAATTCGCCCTCGGGATAATCCTTGCGGAACAACTCCTCCATGTCGGCCAGTTCGCCCTTGGCGCGTTCGAGGGCCGGGGTCCAGATCTCGTCGAGCAGTCCGTAGACGGCATCGGTCGTGCGGGCCATCTGGTCGTCGACCACGTAGGCGGCATAGGAGGGATAGCCCAGCAGCCGGGCCTTCTCCGTGCGCAGGCGGATGAAGTCGTTGATCAGCTGTTTGTTATCAAATTCGTCGCCGTTGTTGCAGCGGTTCAGATAGGCCTTGTAGATCTCCTCGCGGCGTTCGCGCTTCGTGGAGTAGGTCAGGAAGGGGATCAGGCTCGACTTCTGGAGCGTAAAGGCATACTTGTCCTTCTGCCCGAGCTGAGCGGCCCGTTCGCGGGCCAGTTCGCGCACGTTGGCCGGCAGGCCGTCCAGTTCGTCCGACGAGAGCATCATCACGAAGCGGTTGTTCTCCGAGCGGATGTTGTTCGCGAACTTCACGGCCGCCAGCGCCAGTTCGCCGTTGATCTCCTTCAGACGGGCCTTCTGCTGGGCGTCGAGCAGCGCCCCGGCCCGCACGAAACTGCGGTAGGTCTTCTCAACGAGGCGCAGCTGTTCGGCATCCAGACCGAGCGTCGTCCGACGGTCATAGACCGCCTTGATGCGTTCGAAGAGCTGCTCGTTGAGCCGGATCTTGTCGGCATGGGCCGTCAGCAGCGGAGCCACCTCGACCTGGATCTTCTCCAGTTCGGGGGTATTCTCCGCGGCGCAGAGCATGTCGAAGATCAGCGCCACCTGCGAGAGCATCGCTCCGGAGTTGTCGTAGGCGAGGATCGTGTTTTCGAACGAGGGTTCGTCGTGGTTCGACGTGATGGCGTCGATCTCGGCGTCGTGGAGCGACATGCCGCGCTCCAGAGCCGGCAGGAAGTGTTCGGGAGCGATGCGGTCGAAGGGCGGCACCCCGTAGGGGGTCTCCCACTCGGCGAAGAAGGGATTCTCACCCACCGGCTTCTCCGATTTGCAGCAAACAAGTGTCATGGGCAGAAAAAGCGTCAATAAACCGATGATACGTTTCATGGATCGTGTTATTTTGTGTACATTTGCGGGTCGCAAGCCCGGCATCGGCAGTGCAGATGCCGCCAAGCCGCGTGGCAAACCCGCAGGAAGGGATCAAACGGCGCCCGAAAAGCGTATCCACCGGACCGTTTTCCCGCCCGGCGGTTCCGCCCGGCCTGGACCAGACAAAGATACAATAAAATTCCGTAAAATAAACGAGGACCCTCATGCAACTCTTCTACGCTCCGGATATCGAACCGCCCTGCCATACGCTCGGCGAGGAGGAGTCGAAACACTGCATCCGCGTGCTGCGCCTCGGCTGCGGCGACGAGATCCACCTGACCGACGGCCGCGGAAACCTCTACCGGGCGCGGATCACCGAAGCCGATCCGCGGCACTGCACGGTGGAGGTCATCGACACCCGGCACAACTTCGAGCCGCTGCCCTACCGGCTCGAGATGGCCGTCGCCCCGACGAAGAATCCCGACCGCTTCGAGTGGTTCCTGGAGAAGGCCACCGAGGTAGGCGTCTCACGAATCATACCGCTCGAAACGGCCCACAGCGAACGCCGGAGCTTCAAGCCCCAACGCGGCGAGAAGGTCCTCACGGCGGCGATGAAGCAGTCGCTGAAGGCCTACCGCCCGGAGCTGAGCCCGCTCACCGGGTTCCGTGAGGCCGTCACCGAGCCCTTCGAGGGGCGCAGCCTGATCGCCCACTGCGAGGCTCGGCACTCCGCAGCCGGCAAGGCACTGCTAGCACGCGTCATCCGGCCGGGCGAGGCGGTGCGGATCTTCATCGGTCCCGAAGGCGACTTCTCGCCCGAGGAAATCGACTTCGCCCTCGCACACGGCTTCGAGGAGATCACCCTCGGACCGCAGCGGCTGCGCACCGAAACGGCGGCCGTCGTGGCCACGGTCGTGACCGCCACGATGAACCAGCTGGCAACCGACCCCGAGGCCGAAGCCTGACAAATGAACGTTGCAAGAATCACAAACCCCGTCTCTATCGAAACATCTTTTTTTACCCCCGGAATATGCTATTTCTCTACACGCTGTTGTTTCTGGTGCTGGTCGTGGCGGCGATCTTCATGACACCGCTGCGGGCCAAGGTCTGGACGGCTCTCGCACTGACGGGCATCGGTGCCCTGTGGGCCACGGTGCGTGCCGTCGGAGTGCTGGCCGGCGCCACCCCGCAGACCCTGTGGACGATCCCCGGAACGCTCTTCGGCGGCGATTCGGGATCGCTCGACCCGCTCTCGGCACTCTTCGTCGTGCTGATTGCGATCGGCTCCGTCGCCTCGATCCTCTACTCGCGCGGCTATCTGGCCCACACGCTCGCCGAAAAATCCACGGCCCACGTCTCGCTGCACTACACCTCGCTCACGGTGATGGCCTATGCCATGCTGGGCGTCGTCTGCTCCGACGGCGGGCTTTCGTTCCTCTTCTTCTGGGAGCTGATGACCGTGGCGTCGTTCCTGCTGATCCTCTACGACGCCCAACGCCGCGAAGTGAGCCGCGCGGCGCTGGCCTACCTCATCATGATGCACATCGGCTTCGTGCTGCTCGTCGTGGGGTTCGTGCGCCTCGACGCCGTCTGCGGCTCGGCGACGTTCGACGCCCTGGGCGAATACTTCCGCACGCAGAAGGCTCTGCCGCTCTTCCTGGTCTTCCTCGCCGGATTCGGCATGAAGGCCGGCATGTTCCCGATGCACGTCTGGCTCCCGGAGGCCCACCCGGCGGCCCCGTCGCACGTCTCGGCGCTGATGTCGGGCGTGATGATCAAGACGGGCGTCTACGGCATCCTGCGCACGGTGGCGGCGCTGGGCGAACTTCCCGTGCTGCACACCGCCGGGGTCATCCTCCTCGTGCTGGGGATCGTCACCGGTCTCTGGGGCGTGATCCTCGCCGCAACGCAGAACGACGTGAAACGGCTGCTGGCCTACTCCTCGATCGAGAACATCGGCGTGATCCTCCTCGCACTGGGCGTAGCGGCCCTGGGCAAGGCTTCGGGAAACCAGCTCGTGGCGCTCTGCGGCATGGCCGGCGCGCTGCTCCATACGCTCAACCACTCGTTCTTCAAGTCGCTGCTCTTCTTCGGCGCCGGAAACATCCTCTCGCAGACCCACACCACATCGCTCGACGCACTGGGCGGGCTCTCGAAGCACATGCCCCTGACGTCGCTCCTCTTCCTCGCCGGCACGGCGGCCATCTGCGCCCTGCCGCCGCTGAACGGATTCGCCTCGGAGCTGCTCATCTACCTCGGGCTCTTCGACGGCATCGCCTCGGGGAGCGGGATTCTCGCCTCGGCGGCCGGGCTTGCGGCGCTGGCGCTCATCGGCGGGCTCGTCGTGCTGGCCTTCACGAAACTCTACGGCACGGTCTTCCTCGGCGCACCCCGCTCGCACGAGGTCGCCGAAGCCTCCGAAGTCGACAACCTCCGCATCGCCGCCATGGCGCTGCCGCTGGCCGGAATCCTCTTCGTGGGACTCTTCCCGCGGGCGGCTGTCGCGGGCGTGACGCACGCCGCGGACTTCTTCCTCCGCACGCCGGCCGACGCCGCCGACTGGCTGCTCTCCCCGACGCTCGCGGCCGTGGGACGCATCGCCTGGGGACTGCTGCTCGGCACGGCGCTGCTGCTGTGGCTCCGCCGCCGCGCGCTGCGCGGACGCCGCATCGCCCGGGGCCCGACGTGGGGCTGCGGATTCACCGCCCCGAACGTGCGGATGCAGTACACGGGCGAATCCTTCTCCGAGGGGTTGCAGTCCATCGCCACGCCCCTGACCCACAACAGCGGCGAAGGCTCCGCCGTGGGCAAGGGCGAGATCTTCCCCGACGCCCACCGCTTCGACATCGGCCACCGCGACCGCATCGGACGCCTCTTCTCGGCGTGGTGGGTCGAACTGCTGCGGCTGATCAACCAGCGCGTCATGCGTCTGCGAACGGGCAAGATCAACCACTACGTCCTCTTCGCCCTGGCGTTCCTCGTGCTGGTCTTCCTGTTGTCCATCCTCAACGTGATCTGATCCCATGGCACTGCTCAATACCCTTCTGCTTCTGGTTGTGGCCCTCTGCATTCCGGGGCTGATCAACCGCACGCGGGCCCGGCTGGCCGGCCGCAAGGGCATCCGCTTCGCACAGCATCTCTACGACGTGCGCCTGCTGCTGCGCAAGGGCGCCGTCTACTCGACAACCACCACGGCGCTGTTCCGCACGGCTCCGTCGGTCATCCTCGGCACGTCGCTCGTGGCGCTGCTCTTCATTCCGGCGGGTGATCTGCCGGCCCTCGTTTCGTTCGACGGCGACGTGGTGGCCTTCGCCTACCTGCTGGCCCTGGGACGTACGGCCCTGATTCTGGCCGCCATGGACACCGGCAGTTCGTTCGAAGGGATGGGCGCCAGCCGCGAAGCCCTCTACGGCGCGCTGGTCGAACCGGCCCTGATGCTCACCTTCGGCACGCTGGCCCTGCTCTCGGGCCACACCTCCTTCGCCGCACTCTTCGATGCCGGGGCGGGCGACGACGCCAAACTCATCATCGTCCTGCTGCTGGCAGCCTACGTGCTGACGAAGATCGTCTTCACGGAAAGCGGCCGCATACCGGTCGACGACCCCCGCACGCACCTCGAACTGACGATGATCCACGAGGTGATGTGTCTCGACTACTGCGGCGTCGATCTGGCCTACATCAA
>CALUKH010000036.1 GCA_944321185.1 uncultured Alistipes sp.
CAATCCTGACCCCCGAGCAGACGAAGTACTACTTCCTCTCGGGCTTCACCGCCAAGCTGGCCGGTACGGAGCGTGGCATCACGGAGCCGACGCCGACCTTCTCGGCTTGCTTCGGCGCCGCCTTCCTGTCGCTGCACCCGACGAAGTACGGCCAGGAGCTGGTCAAGAAGATGGAGAAGTCGGGCGCCAAGGCCTACCTCGTGAACACGGGTTGGAACGGTACCGGCAAGCGTATCTCGATCAAGGATACGCGTGGCATCATCGACGCCATCCTGGACGGTTCGATCGACAAGGCTCCTACGAAGATGATTCCTGTCTTCGACTTCAAGGTGCCCACCGAGCTGCCGGGTGTTGACTCGCACATCCTCGATCCGCGCGACACGTATGCCGATGCATCGCAGTGGGACGAGAAGGCCAAGGACCTCGCCGGCCGTTTCATCAAGAACTTCCAGAAGTTCACGGGCAACGAGGAGGGCAAGAGCCTCGTGGCTGCCGGCCCGAAGTTGTAATGACCGAACGTGCGGTGCAAGCCGCATGAGATAACCCCGACGGGGCGGATGGGTCACCATCCGCCCCGTTTTTTTGTGCCCGTCGGAGGATTGGTGTGGCATCCGGGAAGAGACGGAGCGTTTGGGGAGTGTTTGGGGCGGAGACCGATACGAACGGGCACAAAAAAACACCCGATCCGGGGGGATCGGGCGTCGGGGTTCAGTTGAGGATCGTCCGGATCAGACGGTCATGATCTCCTTCTCCTTGCGGGCGAGTACCTCGTCGAGCTGCTTGGTGAACTTTTCGAGGAGCTTCTGCGACTGGGTTTCGCCGTCTTTCGACTCATCCTCGGGCATACCCTCCTTCTGGGCCTTCTTGAATGCCTCGACAGCCTCGCGGCGGGCATTGCGCAGGCTGATGCGGGCGGTTTCTGCCTCGCTGCGGACTTGCTTGACGAGCTCCTTGCGGCGATCCTCGGTCAGGGGCGGAATCGTCAGACGGATGGTTTCGCCGTTGTTCGAGGGGGTCAGACCGATGTTCGAATCAAGAATGGCCTTCTCGATCGTGCGGAGCATCTTCTTGTCCCAGGGCTGGATCAGGATGGTTTTGGCATCGGGAACGGTGACGCTGGCAGCACCCGAGACGGGCACCTGCGAACCGAAATAGTCGACCATCACGCCATTGAGGACGTTGGGCGAGGCCTTGCCGGCACGTACGTTGAGGAGCTCCTCCTCGAGGTGGTCGATGGCCTTCTGCATGCGGGCCGACGCATCGTTGAGAATCGTTTTGGTATCCATATGAAGTATCGTTTTGAATTTTTTCGGGTGTGTGCGTTTACAGGGTATCCTCCTCTTCTTGGGGCAGAGGGGCCTGATCGAGGGTCTGCTCGATGGTGCGGATCATCGCCTCGAACTCGGGTTTTTCGAATCCTACGCTCGTCAGAATGACCTTCCCGTCGGCATCGATCAGGAAGTTGCGCGGAATGAAGTTCGATGCGTAGCGGTCGAAAATCTCCCGCGAGGGGTCGATACCCATGGGGAATTTGTATCCGGTTTTCTTGCGGAAGGCGTCCACTTCGTCCCGGCTTTCGCCGCGCGAGACGGGCAGGAAGAGGAATTCACGGCCGGCAAATCGGTCGATGATTTCCTGCTGTACGTGGGTCAGCTCTTCGCGGCAGGGCGGGCACCACGAAGCCCAGAAGTTGAGCAGGACGATCTTTCCGCGCAGATCGGAGAGCGTGACGCGGCTTCCGTCGAGCATTTCGACCGTAAAGTCGGGGGCCTGGTCGCCCGTCTTGACGAGGGTCGTGGCTTCGATTTCGCCGGCGGTTTCCTCGGCCTGACCGGCGGGTTCGCTGCCCGAGGGGAGCAGGGCGATCAGGGCGATGATGACGACGATCAGCGCCAGCATGATCCACAGCTGTCGGCTGCTTTTGCGGCGGGGCTTGCGGATGGCCATGGTGTCAGCGCTTTACGAGGGTTCCGATCGGTTCGCCGGCGAGGACCTTTCCGAGGTTACCGGGGGTGTCCATGTCGAAGACGATGATTTCGAGACCGTTTTCGCGGCAGAGGGTGAAGGCCGTCAGGTCCATGACCTTGAGCCGGCGGTCGAGCACCTCCTCGAAGGAGATTTCGGCGAATTTCGTGGCCGAGGGGTCCTTTTCGGGGTCGGCCGTGTAGACGCCGTCGACGCGGGTGCCCTTGAGCAGCACGTCGGCTTCGATCTCGATGCCGCGCAGCGCCGAGGCGGAATCGGTCGTGAAGTAGGGATTCGAGGTTCCGCCGCCGATGATGACGACGTATCCGGCCTCGAGGTATTCGATGGCGCGGGCCTTGGAGAAGTATTCGCCGATGGGTTCCATGCGGATCGAGGTGAGCACCTTGCATTTGACGCCGTTGTCCTCGAGAGCCGACTGCAGGGCCAGCGAGTTGATGATCGTGGCGAGCATGCCCATCTGGTCCCCCTTGACGCGGTCGAATCCCTTCTTGGCGCCCGACAGGCCGCGGAAGATGTTGCCGCCGCCGATGACGATACCGATCTGGACGCCGGTCTGTGCCGCGGCCTTGATCTGCTCGGCGTAGGACTGGAGCTGTGCCGGGTCGAGCCCGTACTTCTGCGCACCCTGGAGCGATTCGCCGCTCAGTTTCAGGAGTATTCGCTTGTATTTCATGCTTCGTAAGGTTTTACCGTTACGCGAAGATAGGAAAATTTTCGAAAAATTCCCCATTATTGTGTATCTTTGTCTTTCCAATGTCGCATGAAGATTATAAACTGCTGTATCGGGTCTCCTCACCCCGGGATCTGAAGAAACTCTCGCCCGAAGAGCTGCGGCTCTATTGCGATGAGCTGCGCCACTATATCATCGAGGAGTGTTCGGTCAATCCGGGCCACCTGGCGTCGAGCCTCGGGGCCGTGGAGCTGGCCGCGGCGCTGCATTATGTCTTCGATACGCCGCAGGACCGGATTGTCTGGGACGTCGGGCACCAGACCTACGCCCACAAGATCATCACGGGGCGCCGCGAGGCGTTCCGCACCAAACGCCAGCTGGGCGGCATCAGCGGCTTTCCGCGCATGTCCGAAAGCGTGTACGACGCCTTCGGGGGCGGTCACGCCTCGGTGTCGATCTCGGCGGCCTTCGGCATGGCCAAGGCGGCCGAACTGCGTGGCGAGAAACACCAGGTGGTGGCCGTCATCGGCGACGGTTCGATGACCGGCGGACTGGCCTTCGAGGGGCTGAACAACGCCGGCGCCTCGAAGCAGACAAATCTGCTGGTGATTCTCAACGACAACAACATGGCCATCGATCAGGCCACCGGCGCACTGAAGAACTACCTGCTCAAGATTTCGACATCGGTCCACTACAACCGCTTCAAGCAGCGGCTGTGGGGGATTCTTTCGCATACGCCGCGGCTGCTGCGCCTCTGCCAGAAGGCGGGCAACGCCGTCAAACAGGGGCTGCTGAACAAGAGCAACTTCTTCGAGAGCCTCAATTTCCGCTATTTCGGACCCGTCGACGGCCACAACCTCAAGGAGCTGGTCCGCACGTTGCGGGCCCTGCGCGACATCGAGGGGCCGAAACTGCTGCACGTACTGACGGTCAAGGGCAAGGGTTACCTCCCGGCCGAACACGATCAGCCGGTGTGGCATGCCCCCGGGCGCTTCAATCCCGATACGGGCGAGCGGATCAAGTCGTCGGGCGGTGCGGCGCGTTACCAGGATGTCTTCGGCGAGACGCTGCTCGAACTGGCGCGGCTTGACAGCCGGGTCGTGGGGGTGACCCCCGCCATGCCGACCGGCTGCTCGATGAACATCCTCATGCGCGAGATGCCCGAGCGGTGTTTCGACGTCGGTATTGCCGAGGGTCATGCCGTGACCTTTTCGGCCGGACTGGCCGCCGCGGGGATGATCCCCTTCTGTAACATCTACTCGACCTTCATGCAGCGGGCCTACGACAACGTGATCCACGACGTGGCGATTCAGGATCTGCCGGTGGTGATGTGCCTCGACCGCGGCGGACTGGTCGGCGAGGATGGGGTGACCCACCACGGAGTCTTCGACATGGAGGCCTTCCGGGCCATTCCGGGGCTGACGATCGCTGCGCCGATGAACGAATCCGAACTGCGCAATCTGATGTATACGGCGCTGCATGCCGGCCATCCCTTCATGATCCGCTATCCGCGCGGCAACGGTGAGGGGGTTCCCTGGCGCGGGGAGGCCTTTGTGGAGCTGCCCGTGGGGCGCGGCCGGAAGCTGCGCAAAGGGGCGGATGTGGCGCTGGTGACGATCGGTACGACGGGTAATGCGGCGGCGCGGGCTGCCGAACGGGCCTCGGCCGAGGGGGTCGAGGCGGCCCATTACGACCTGCGTTACGTGAAACCGCTGGACGAGGTGCTGCTCGACGAGGTGGGACGCCGTTTCGGGCGGGTCATCACGGTCGAGGACGGCTGTTTGCGCGGCGGTGTGGGCGAGGCCGTGACGATCTTCTTCGCTTCGCGCGGTTACGACGTGAAGGTTACGCGCCTGGGGATCGGCGATCAGTGGGTCGAACACGGTACGCCTGCCCAGCTGAAGGCCCTCTGCGGTTACGACGAGGAGGCGATTCTGCGGGCCCTGCTGGCCGTACGGCCAGCGAAGACTGTCTGCGAATAATCGTTCGGAAAAGAGGGACGCAGATAGAGAGAGGGGCGCAGAAAGAGGAGGCATAGATTGAAAAAATCCGGGTCAAAAGCCCGGATTTTTTATTGCATCGTGAAGAACCACATGTCGCCGCGGCTGGCTGCCGGATCGAACCGGAATCCCTCCCATTCGAACGCCTTCAGCTGTTCGGGCTCCTCGATCCGGTTTTTCAGCACGTAGCGCGTCATCTCGCCGCGGCACATCTTCGTATAGACGACGATGGTGCGGAGCCGGTCGCCTTCGCGGACGCGGAATTCGGGGGTGATGACCCGCACGTCGCGTGTGAGGCGCCGCCAGTCGAAGAGACGTTTCATCTCGCTGCTGGCCAGATTGAGCAGAATGCCGTCGTCGGCGCGGATTTTGTCGAGGAACCGGTCGGTGAGCCGTTGCTGCCAGAAGGCAAAGCGCGTCTGTTCGTCACCGGGCAGGATGGCGTCGCCCTCGAGCCGGTAGGGGCGGATGGCATCCAGCGGGCGCAGCAGCCCGTAGAGGAACGAGGTGATGTTCAGATGCTTCTGGGCATATTCGAGATCCGCCGTCGAAAAGCTCGCCGGATCGATCCGCTTGAAGACAATACCGGTGTAGGCCGCAAGGGCGGGCATCGCCTCCGCGGCATGGAACGAGGCGTAGCGCCGTCGGTTTTCGGCGGCCAGCGTACGGTTGACGCGCAGCAGGCGGCCCAGATCGTCGGCCGTGAGCGAGGCCAGCGCAGCGGCTGCTTCGTCGGCTTCGGTATGATAGAGCGGTTCGGTGGTGTAGGGCACCCGGATGGCGGCGTGTTCGGCCATCGTCTTGGCGCACGAGAGCAGAATCTGCATGGTGTTTTGCTGTTTTCTTGAGATACGGGGCTTTCGTCGGGAGGAACTTCCCCGGAGACGGGTCTCTCGGCCGGAATTTCTTGCCCGGGCTCTTTGCCGGAAGCTTGCCTGGGCTCTTTGTCGGGAGGGGGCTTGCTGGGCTCTTTGTCGGGACCTCTTGGCCGGGGTTCAGGCTCTCTTTGCCGGGTCCTCTTGGCCGAGGGCATGCACCGCCGTTTCCGTCCATCCCCGGTCCCTCTCCGTCAGGCGACGGAGCAGGGAATGCCCAGTGCTTCGACCCGGGCGGCGATGCGTTGCAACTCCTCGCGGGAGACCTTCTCGAGGGTCGGGCAGGGCGTATCGCGGTCGAGCGAATAGACCATCACCTGTCGCGGACGAATTTCGTTGACGATCCGCAGCCAGGCCTCGACCTCCTCGTCCGTGGTGTTGTCGATGGGCTGCCCGTTGCACACGCCGCGCAGGAACATCGTCTGGAGGATCATCCGCCCCTCGAAGCGCTTCATCTCGCGGACAATGTCGCGGACCGCATAGCGGGGGTTCTGCGGGTTGTCGATGCGTCGCACCGTGGCGTCGAACGCCGAATCGAGCTTCAGGATGTTGTTGTCCACGCGCAGCAGCGCCCGCCGCACCTCGTCGCGGTGGATCTGCGTGGCGTTCGACAGCACGGAGACCTTCGCCGAGGGGCAGTAGCGGTCGCGCAGGGCGAGCGTGTCGTCGATCACCCCTTCGAAATCGGGATGAAGCGTCGGTTCGCCGTTGCCGGCAAAGGTGATGACATCGGGCGGCGTACCGGCTTCGGCCATCTTCCGCAGGGCCGTTTCGAGATGGGTGCGCACCTCCTCGCGGGCGTTGAAGCGGCGTCCGCCGGGATGGTCGGCATTCCAGCCGCATTCGCAGTAGATGCAGTCGAACGAACAGAGCTTCGACTCGGTGGGCAACAGATTGACCCCGAGCGAGAGGCCCAGTCGCCGCGAATGTACCGGGCCGTAGATGATGTCGTGATAAAGGGATGTCATGTGACAAAAGTAGCTAAATTTTTCATACCTTTACAAAAATCGTTCTCCGATGAAGCGAAAATTCGGTCTTCTGCCGCGTGTCGTACTGGCCATCGTGCTGGGTATCGCCTGCGGGTTGTTCATGCCCGGGTGGGTGACCCGGGTGGCGTTGACGTTCAATGCCGTGTTCGGGCAGTTTTTGGAATTCGTCATTCCACTGCTGATCTTCGGGCTGGTGGCTCCGGGCATCGCCGATCTGGGGCGGAATGCCGGCCGGCTGCTGGCGCTGACCGCCGCACTGGCCTACGGTTTCACGCTCATCTCGGGCTTTGGAACCTATTTCGTCGGGCTGACCGTCTTCCCGACGCTGCTCGCCGGATCGGAGGTGACGCCGCCCGCCGCGGGTGAGGCGCTGGCTCCCTACTTTACGATCGCCATGCCGCCGGTCATGGGGGTCATGTCGGCGCTCGTGCTGGCCTTCGTCCTGGGGCTGGGCATGGCCGCGACGGGCTCCGTGACGCTCAAGGCGGCCCTCGATGACTTCAAGCGTATCATCGAACGGACCATCGTGCGGGTCATTCTGCCGCTGCTGCCCCTCTATATTTTCGGGATTTTCCTCTCGATCACGCAGTCGGGACAGGTGGCCTCCGTGCTGGGGGTCTTCGTCAAGCTGATCGTCGTGATCTTTGTGCTGACGCTCCTGCTGCTGCTTTTCCAGTTCTCGGTGGCGGGGCTTGCGGCGCGGCGGAATCCGCTGACGATGCTGCGCACGATGCTGCCGGCCTACGTCACGGCCCTCGGTACGCAGTCGTCGGCCGCAACGATTCCGGTGACCCTCGAGCGGACGCTACGGCTGGGCGTACGGCCCGAGCTGGCGTCGTTCGTCATTCCGCTGTGTGCGACGATCCACCTCTCGGGATCGATGATGAAGATTACGGCCTGCGCCTTGGCCGTCTCGATGTTGGCGGGGATGGATCTTTCGGTGAGCACCTTCGCGGGTTTCATCCTGCTGCTCGGCGTGACGATGGTGGCGGCGCCGGGTGTGCCGGGCGGTGCGATCATGGCGGCGCTGGGGCTGCTCGAATCGGTGCTGGGATTCGACGAGACGCTCTGCGGGCTGATGATCGCCACCTACATCGCCATGGACAGCTTCGGCACGGCTACCAACGTCACGGGCGACGGTGCCGTGGCCGTCATCGTCGATGCCGTCGCCCGCAAAAGGCACAAAGAGGTGTAAAATACGCATAAATGCGTATCCCGGAAGCGCAAAAAACGGCTACCTTTGATTGCTAAATTCGTCAGATTATTTGTACTTTTGCGCGGCAAAACCACAGAATTAAGGCATATAAACTCATAATAACAAACAACATGGTTGATATTTTCGAACGCCTGGAGAAGAACGCCGGCGGACCTATCGGTCAGTACATGGCTTATGCTCACGGCTATTTTGCATTCCCCAAACTCGAGGGTGAGATCGGTCCCCACATGACCTTCCGGGGCCACAAGGTCCTCAACTGGAGCCTGAACAACTACCTCGGACTGGCCAATCACCCCGAGGTCCGCAAGGCCGACGCCGAAGGCGCCGCACAGTTCGGTATGGCTGCCCCGATGGGTGCCCGCATGATGAGCGGTCAGACCAAGTATCACGAACAGCTCGAACGGGAGCTGGCCGCATTCGTCGGCAAGGAGGATGCCTTCCTGCTCAACTTCGGTTATCAGGGTATGCTCTCGATCATCGACTGCCTGCTGACGCCGCGTGACGTGGTGGTCTACGATGCCGAGGCGCACGCCTGCATCATCGACGGTCTGCGTCTGCACAAGGGCAAGCGCTTCGTCTTCGGTCACAACGACATGGAGTCGCTCCGCCTGCAGCTCCACCATGCCACCGAACTGGCCAACGAGCAGAACGGCGGCGTGCTGGTCGTTACCGAAGGCGTGTTCGGCATGAAGGGCGATCTGGGCAAACTCGATGAAATCGTCGCCCTGAAGAAGGACTTCCAGTTCCGCCTGCTGGTCGACGATGCCCACGGCTTCGGTACGATGGGTGAGGGCGGCCGCGGTACGGCTTCGCACTTCGGTGTGGTCGACGGTGTGGACGTGCTGTTCAACACCTTTGCCAAGTCGATGGCCGGTATCGGCGCCTTTGTCTGCGGTCCGCGCTGGCTGATCAACCTGTTCCGTTACAACATGCGCTCGCAACTCTACGCCAAGTCGCTGCCGATGCCGATGGTGATCGGTGCGCTGAAGCGTCTGGACCTGATCCGCAACCATCCGGAGTTCCAGCAGAAGCTGTGGGAGATTGTTCGCGCCCTGCAGAGCAGCCTGAAGGAGAACGGTTTCGATATCGGTGTGACCAACTCGCCCGTAACGCCGGTCTTCCTGAAGGGTGGTGTTCCGGAGGCCACGAATCTGGTCGTAGACCTGCGTGAGAATCACGGTATCTTCTGCTCGATGGTGATCTATCCGGTGATCCCGAAGGGCGAAATCATTCTTCGCGTGATCCCGACGGCCGCTCATACGCTGGAGGATGTCAAGGAGACGATCGAGGCCTTCAAGGCAGTCCGGAGCAAGCTCGAGAGCGGTTATTACGCATCGCTTCCGATCCCGATGAAAGCCGACGAAGGTTTCAAGGTTCGCTAGCGTTTAAGCAAACAGCGAGCATATCCCCGTCCCGTGAGGGTCGGGGATATTTGTTTTTTTGCAAAAATGAGACGGAAAATTTTGCAGAATCAAAAAAAGCGCTTATATTTGCAATCCCAAACGACAAGTATTGGGGTTTACGAATGCGGAAATAGCTCAGTTGGTAGAGCGCAACCTTGCCAAGGTTGAGGTCGCGGGTCCGAGTCCCGTTTTCCG
>CALUKH010000037.1 GCA_944321185.1 uncultured Alistipes sp.
CTGAAGACGGCCGATGCCGGTTATCTGACGCGTCGTCTGGTCGATGTGGCTCAGGACGTGATCATCAACGAGGAGGACTGCGGTACGCTGCGCGGTCTGACGGCTACGGCCATCAAGCGCAACGACGACGTCGTACAGACGCTCTATGACCGCATTCTGGGTCGTGTGGCCCTGAACGACGTGATCCACCCGCTGACGGGCGAGGTACTCTGCAAGGCCGGTGAGGAGATCACCGAACCCATTGCCGAGGCCATCGAAAAGTCGCCGCTCGAATCGGTCGAGATCCGTTCGGTGCTGACCTGCGAATCGCGTCGCGGCGTGTGCGCCAAGTGCTACGGCCGCAACCTGGCTACGGCCCGCATGGTCCAGAAGGGCGAGGTGGTCGGCGTGATCGCCGCCCAGTCGATCGGCGAGCCGGGTACCCAGCTGACGCTGCGTACGTTCCACGTCGGTGGTGTGGCCGGCGGTACGGCCGTCGAGACCAACGTCATCTCGAAGTACGAGGGTCGTCTGGAGATCGACGAACTGCGTACGGTCAAGGGCAAGAACGCCGCCGGCGAGGCGATCGATATCGTCATCTCGCGTCAGTCGGAGTTCCGCATCGTCGACCCGAAGACCGAAATCGTCCTCTATACGCACAACCTGCCCTACGGTGCCACGCTCTACATGGAGGACGGCGCCGAGGTCAAGAAGGGTGATCTGATCTGCGAGTGGGATCCCTACAACGCCGTGATCATCTCGGAGTACGAGGGTCGCGCCGTCTATGAGAACATCATCGAGGGCGTCACCTACCGCGACGAACGCGACGAACAGACGGGCCTCTCGGAGAAGGTGGTCATCGAGTCGAAGGACAAGACGAAGAACCCCGTCATCAAGATCCAGAACAAGGAGGGCGAAGAGGTCAAGCAGTACAACCTGCCCGTTTCGGCCCACATCGTCATCAAGGACAACGCCAAGATCAAGGCGGGCGATATCCTGATCAAGATCCCGCGTGCCGTGGGCAAGTCGGGCGGCGATATCACCGGTGGTCTTCCGCGTGTTACGGAGCTCTTCGAGGCGCGCAACCCGTCGAATCCCGCCATCGTTTCGGAGATCGACGGTGAGGTATCGTTCGGCAAGATCAAGCGTGGTAACCGTGAGATCATCATCACCTCGAAGCAGGGCGACGTGAAACGTTATCTGGTGCCGCTGTCGCGTCAGATCATTGTCCAGGAGAACGACTACGTCAAGGCCTGCAGCCCGCTGTCGGACGGCGCCATCACGCCGAGCGACATCCTCAACATCCTCGGTCCGACGAAGGTACAGGAGTACATCGTCAACGAGGTGCAGGAGGTCTACCGCATGCAGGGTGTGAAGATCAACGACAAACACTTCGAGGTTATCGTACGTCAGATGATGTCGAAGGTCAAGATCGAGGATCCGGGCGATACGCGCTTCTTCGAGGATCAGGTGGTCGACAAGTGGGAGTTCATGGACGTGAACGACGAACTCTACGACAAGGTGGTTGTCACGGATGCCGGCGATTCGACGGCCCTGCAGCCCGGCCAGATTGTCTCGCTGCGCAAGTTGCGTGACGAGAATTCGAGCCTGAAGCGTCGTGATCTGCGTCCGGTTCAGGTGCGCGACATCGTACCGGCTACCTCGACGCAGGTGCTGCAGGGTATCACCCGCGCCGCACTGCAGACCTCGAGCTTCATCTCCGCGGCATCGTTCCAGGAGACGACCAAAGTCCTCAACGAGGCCGCCATCCAGGCCAAGGTCGACCCGCTGGAGAACCTGAAGGAGAACGTCATCTGCGGACACCTGATCCCGGGCGGTACGGGACTTCGCGAATACGAGGATCTCGTCGTCGGAGCCAAGGCCGATCTGGAGACGCTCAAGCAGCAGGCCCAGTAGCCGCATAGGGTTTCCGATCCGGACGTCACTTCGGGGCGCTCCGGACCCCGGATCCGACCCAATGAAAAAGCCTCTTCCCCCGTGTGGGGAGGAGGCTTTTTTGTGAGCGTGGGTAAGGGGGGCGAACCAAGGGCCTGAATGAGAGGGCAGAGCCACGGCGGACGGTTCAACCGGGAGGCCGGTGACTCAGCCCATCTTCGGCAACGGCCTGGAAATGGCCCTGACGCAGAGCTTGCATGGAAAAGCCGTCTCCGGCGAGGAGACGGCTTCGATCGGGGGGGGGAAAAGCCCCGGTCCCTATTTTCGGTCGTAATTGCGGGCCAGGCCGCCTTCGGAGGTTTCGCGGTAGAGGCTCGGCAGATCGTGACCCGTCTCGGCCATCACCTTGACCACCTTGTCGTACGAGACCAGATGCGTACCGTCGGAGAGCGTGGCGTAGATGTTGGCATCCAGTGCGCGGGCCGCTGCAATGGCATTGCGCTCGATGCAGGGCACCTGCACCAGTCCGCAGACCGGATCGCACGTCAGTCCCAGATGGTGTTCAAGACCCATTTCGGCGGCATACTCGATCTGCGAAGGGGTTCCGCCGAAGAGCTGACAGGCTGCGGCGGCCGCCATGGCGCACGCTACGCCGACCTCACCCTGACAGCCGACCTCGGCTCCCGAGATCGACGAATTGGTCTTGGCGACATTGCCGAACAGACCGGCCGTGGCCAGTGCCCGCAGGATGCGGATGCGCAGGAAGTCACGCGACGTGGCCAGGTGGTAGAGTACGGCCGGCACCACACCGCTCGAACCGCACGTCGGCGCCGTCACCACCACACCGCCCGAGGCATTCTCCTCGGAGGTGGCCAGCGCATAGGCGTAGATCTTGGCCCGCGACGAGAGCGAATCGGCATAGCTTTTCGACTTGACGAAGTAGGTCGCTGCCTTGCGGGCCACCTTCAGACCGCCGGGCAGCACGCCGTCGTTGTTCAGACCGCGGCGGATGGTCTCGCACATCGACGTCCAGATCGTGTCGAGGTAGTCCCAGATCTCGGGCCCCTCGCAATCGTTGACATACTCCCAGTAGGTTTTGCCCTCGTGGTAGCACCAGGCCTTGATGTCGGAGATGGTCGTCAGCGGATAGACGCTCTTGGGCACCTCGAGACGCGAGGTTTCATTGGCCAGCGCGCCGCCGCCGATGCTGTAGATGGTCCACGAATCGACCACCTGACCGCCCTTCAGTCCCTCGAAGAGCATGCCGTTGGGGTGGAACGGCAGGACGATGTCGGGTCGCCAGACGATTTCGGTCGGGGCGACCGGATTGAGCACCGAGCAGATGGCCACGTCCGTGAGGTGGCCCTTGCCCGTGGCGGCCAGCGATCCGTAGAGGGTGACGCGGTAGGCATCGACATCGCGGCAACGGTCCACGAAGCGTTCGGCGGCCCGTTTGGGGCCCATCGTGTGGCTGCTCGAGGGGCCGTTTCCGATCTTATAGAGTTCTTTGAGCGATTCCATGGTTGACTGTTTCTTTGGCTGCAAAGATACGCAAATTTCCAAAAAAAGAGAGGATCTTTTCGGATCCTCTGCCGTAAGTAGCTCCACCGCGACTCGAACGCGAATTTAGGGTTTAGGAAACCCTCGTTCTATCCCTTGAACTATGGAGCCCTGAAGTGATTGTGGCGCACCTCCCGGGAGATGCGCCACAAAGTTAACGAAAATTTTCCGGATTCAGAAACTGAATCCCACACCGACCGAGAAGACATGGGCATGGAGGCGGTAGTTGCCCGAGAAGACCTCCTCGAGGGCGCCGCTCGTGTAGCCGTAGACGGGATAGGAGCCCGTCCGTTCGGGGTCGGCCGACGAGACGTAGCAGTAGGCCAGGTCGACCGACATGAAGCGCGTCGGACGCAGACTCAGACCGGCCGTGTAGGCGAGTTTGGTCATCGACGGCGTTTCGGGATTGAGGTAATCGCTGCTCACCGGGCTCTCGTCGACGTACATACCCATACGGGCCGTCAGGAAGTTCGTGGCGCGGTACTGGCCGCCGAAGCGGAACGTCAGCGTGTTGGAGTAGTTCTTCACCGAGTAGATGTCCTTGATGCCGAGCTCCTTTTCGTTGAACGAGACGTTCAGATCCTTGTAGGCCGACCAGCCGACCCACTGCAGATCAACGGCCAGTTCCCACTTCGTCGTCGGGCGGAACGACACACCCCACGTCACCGTCGTCGGCAGGGGCAGTTCGGTGCGGAACGTTCCCCGGTCGAGGGCCGGAATCAGCTCCGTGCCGGGGCTCAGCTGGCCCATTTGCTGGATCAGAGCGGCGGCCTCGGGGGCGATATTCATCGTGGCGCGGCCGCTGCCGACCTTCATGTTCATGCGCGAGCGGTAGCTCATCGCCACGGACCACTGGTCGGTGATGTCCCACAGAATGCCGGCATTCACGCCCACGGCCACGTCGGCCGATCCTTCGAGGCGTGCCGCCACGATCGACTGATCCATCGTGCTTTCGAGATATCCCTTGCCGTTCTGGAGCAGCTGAAGGGCTCCCTGAGCCTGGGCGAGCTGCTGCTGATAGGCCGTCTTGTCGGCCCCGTCGGGGAGCTGGGCGATGACCCCTTCGAGTTGGGCGATGCCCTCCTGGGCCTTGGTGATGTTCGGGTCGATCATCCCGGTGATGATCCCCTGACGGGTGGTCTTCGAGAGCAGCGAGCGCGACAGGTTGAAGTTACCCCACGTGATCATCAGTCCGGCACCGATCGAGAGGCGGTCGCAGATCTTGTACGATACGGTGGGCTGTACGGTGTAGGCCGCCAGGTTGATCTCCTGAATGAGGTGCGAACCGGACCAGTTGCCGCCCCAGTTCATCGACGAACCGTCGGGCGTATAGAATCCCACGCCGACGGCCAGCCGTTCGGTGGGTTTGTAGTTGAAGTAGACGTGCAGCGGCGTGGAGAGTTTGTTGTCCGACTTTTCGGCCGGGCCGCTCTGGTAGCCGTTCTCGAGGGTCGGGAGCGGGCGGTAGCTCACGTCGGAGAGGATGCCCGTGAATCCGGCCGAAATGTTGAACCGGCTCTTCTGGAAGGCCGTGGCGGCGGGGTTGAAGTAGATCGATTCCGAATTGAGCTTCATGGCCGTACCCACGTGACCCATACCGGTCTGTTTGGCCGACATGTTGTTGACCTGGTAGCCTTCGGCGCGGGCGCCCGCAACGGCGGCGGCACAGGCCAAAACAAGGAGAATTTTTTTCATAACGTATTGGTTAGGTTCCTACTCGGCGTGCCTTCGGACACGCAAAATCGGGGGCAAATGTAGGAAAACTATCCCCGCGGGCCAAACTTTCTGGTCTGAAATTCGTAAAAATTGGACGATATGGTAGAAGTTTGGATGAATTGGCCGGTAGGGGTTCGCGCAAAAAAAATCAGCCTCCGTGGGGGAGGCCGATTCATGGGGATGGGCTTGTTCGGCGGCTGTCGCGCCTGCCGTTACGGACGGTCCGGGATCCTCGAACGGTCTCCCGCCCGATGTATGGGAGCCCGCCTGTTCCGCGGGAACGTTGCGGCGTTCGCCGCCTACTCCTGTTGACGGTTGTTGTAGGCGTCGAGGGCCTTGCTCAGGATGAAGAGCGCCCGCTCCAGATCCTCCTTCTTCAGGACGTAGGCGATGCGCACCTCGTTGCGGCCGTAGCTCGGGTCGGAATAGAATCCCGATGCCGGGGCCAGCATCACCGTTTCGCCCTCGTATTCGAAGTGCTCGAGGCACCAGGCGCAGAACCGGTCACTGTCGTCGACCGGCAGGCGCGCCACCGTGTAGAAGGCTCCCATCGGGATGGGCGAATAGACGCCCGGAATGCGGTTCAGTCCGTCGATCAGGCACTTCCGGCGCTCGATGTACTCTTCGTAGACCTCGGTGCTGTACGACCGCGGGGCGTCGATCGAAGCCTCGGCGATGATCTGACCGATGAGCGGCGGTGAGAGGCGGGCCTGGCAGAACTTCATCACCGCATCACGCAGCTGACGGTTCTTCGTGATCAGCGCCCCGATGCGGATGCCGCACTCCGAGTAGCGTTTCGACACCGAATCGATCAGCACGACATTCTGCTCGATGCCCTCCAGGTGGCAGGCCGAGATGTAGGGCGACCCCGTGTAGATGAATTCGCGGTAGACCTCGTCCGAGAAGAGGAACAGGTCGTATTTCTTGACGATGTCGCGGATGCGGTTCATCTCGCGGCGGGTGTAGAGGTAACCGGTTGGGTTGTTGGGGTTGCAGATCAGGATGCCGCGCGTGCGTTCGTTGATCAGCTTCTCGAACTCCTCGATGGGGGGCAGGGCGAAACCGTTCTCGATCGACGAGACGACGGGGCGGATCACTGCGCCGGCCGAGATGGCGAAGGCCATGTAGTTGGCATAGGCCGGTTCGGGGACGATGATCTCGTCGCCCGGATTGAGGCACGACATGAAGGCGAAGAGCACCGCCTCGGAGCCGCCCGTGGTGACGATGATCTCCTCGGGCGAGAGTTTGATCTGATACTGGTCGTAGTAGGAGACCAGCTTTTCGCGCAGCGAACGGTAGCCGTCGCTGGGGCTGTATTCGAGGACCTTGCGGTCGATGTGTTTCAGGGCATCGAGTCCGATCTGAGGGGTTGGCAGGTCGGGCTGACCGATGTTCAGGTGATAGATTTTGATACCCCGGGCACGGGCGGCATCGGCCAGCGGCACGAGTTTGCGTATCGGGGAGGCCGGCATCTCGACGGCCCGAAGAGAGATCTGTGGCATGGTGTGAAACGATTTTCGCGGGTCGGGTTATTCGATCTCGACCGTGGGTCGGAACTTGATGACCTTGCGTGCGGGGATCTTCACGGGGGCACCCGTACGGGGATTGCGCCCGACGCGTTCGGCCTTCTGCTGTACGCTGAACGTCCCAAGGCCCGTAATCGTGAGTCGTTCGCCTTCGCGGAGCGACTGGACGGTGACTCGGATCAGGGCGTCGACGGCCTTGCGGGCTTCGATTTTCGTAAGGTTTGCGTCGAGAGCAACGGCTTCGACCAACTGGGCTTTGTTCATGGCGTAAAGCGTAAGAGGGAATAACCTAACCTGTTGACAAAGATAGGCAAATTTTGCAGAACGCGAAAGGAACGGCAAAAAAATTGACACACTGGGGAATGCCACGGAGAGATTTTCGGATCAAAGATTTGGCGGAATGGAAAAAGGGTGCTACTTTTGTCGACGGAAAGTTGGCGGAGTGGTCGATCGCGGCGGTCTTGAAAACCGTTGAACTGCAAGGTTCCGGGGGTTCGAATCCCTCACTTTCCGCCAGGGCCCGAGCCGCCGGGGCGGGCAAACGACCGATTCCTTCCGTGGAGTCGGTCGTTTTTGTTTTTCGGGGGCACGGTTTGCCGAGGCGATTGGGAACTGTTCGGTCCCCTTTTGTTGGGCGGAACCGGAATCCCGCCCGACGGTTCACTGTTTCTTCAATGTAGGCAATGCTCCGGTGAGTTCGTAACGCCATTCTGAACCTGCACTCTGCAAGGCGGCGTTCATCTGTGTAACGGCATTCTGCCAGTCATCGTCCGTCACCTGTGTGGTTCCGCCGGTGCCTACCTGGTCTTCACCGATGCCTTGTGTCTGGCCGTTGTCTCCCCAGTAGCAGGCGGTGATGATACCGCCACCAAACATGGAGTCCTTGAAGTTCCGTCCCGCCACGCCGCCTGTGGTTCCGTCCGGGCCGCTGACAGTCCCTTTGGCATGGTAGCAGGCAGTCAGGGTGCCTAAATCGTTGCTTCCCGTTACGCCGCCTACATAGACGGTGCCGCTGCTCTTGCTACCGGTCACGCTGCCCCAGGCATAGCAGGCTTTGAGGGTGCTGGATGAGCCGTTGTTTCCCACTACACCGCCGGCATAACAGGTGCCTATATCGTTACTTACAAGGGTCACGTCGCCTGTAGCGTAGCAGCCGGTCAGGGAGGCACCACTATTCGTTGCACCTGCCATGCCGCCTGCCCGCTGCGTTCCCTTCACTGTGGCCGAGGAGCTGCATCCGGTGATGGAACCGCCCATTTGGTAGCCCACCACACCGCCTACGTCGCTACTACTGCCGCTACCGCTGACGCTGCCCGACACCGAGCAGTTTTCAAGGGTGCCATAGCTCCATCCCGCCACGCCGCCGACATAACCGCTACTGTGATTGCTTTCTATCTTCACGTCTTCCAGCGTCACGTCCTTCACCTTGCCGCCGGTGTCGATGTAGCCGAACAGGCCCGCATATTGATCACTTCCCGTAACCGTCAGCCCCGTGATGGTATGGTCGCCGCCGTCGAAGGTGCCGGTGTATTGGTGGTTATAGTCTATGCCTATCGGTGTCCAGTCGATGCCCGAGAGGTCGATGTCGCTCGTCAGGGTGATGTCGATGCTTAAATTCCATTCTTCGTTCACCAGCTTGGCGATGTTCTTCAGGCCCTCGGCGGAGGTCACGGTGTAGTTGCCCTGTCCGTC
>CALUKH010000038.1 GCA_944321185.1 uncultured Alistipes sp.
AACTCACAAATTGGGCAGTTAAAGAGTTCTGCTGTCTGATACAAGAGGATAAATTGAATTGATAGAACTCACCATAATTAAAGGTACGCACAGACATGCTCTCCATCATCGTGGCCGTTGCGGAAAACGGCGTCATCGGCGACAAGAACACCCTCCTGTGGCACATTTCGGAGGATTTGAAACACTTCAAGGCCCTCACGACGGGCCATCCCGTCCTGATGGGGCGCAAGACCTACGAGTCGATCGGCCGTCCGCTGCCGAACCGGACCAATGTCGTCATCACGCATCAGGCGGTCGAGATCCCGGGCTGTCGGGTGGTTCATTCGCTCGACGAGGCCCTTGCGCTGTTCGGGCCCGACGAGGAGCTGTTCGTCATCGGCGGTGGGGAGATTTATGCCCAGGCGCTGCCGCGGGCCGAAAGGCTTTATCTGACGCGGGTTTTCCACCATTACGAGGGCGATACGCGTTTCCCGGCCTGGGACGAGGATGAATGGCGGCTGGCCGGCTCCGAGACCTTCACCTGCGGCAAGGATTATCCCTGGCCCTTTGCCTTCGAACGCTGGGAGCGTCGTTGAGGCGGCCGGGCGGTGATGAGGCACCGGCGGCGTTTCGACACGGCGTTGTGCCGGGCTCCGGCTGCATCGGGCGGCAGGGGCCTTGGAGTCGGGGACTTTGCAGTGGCCGGGTGGCAATCGAAAGGGCCAACGGCCGGGTGTCGGCGATCGGAGAATGCGGAGGCTGGCGGCGGGGCAGGAGGTCGCGGCGAGAAGTGACGCAGCGTCCTGTCGGCGGTATGGGGCGGCCGGTTCGGAAAAACCGCAATACGCTCGGCGGAGCAGGGGTGTCCCTGGAAACGAAAATTACGCATTTATACCACCGCGCAGCCGGCGCGGAATCCCTACCTTTGCAGTGCAAAGGTTTTTTTGTACGATAAGGTATGGGAAAGTATTTCGACATGCTGATGGAGGACGTGCGTATGCGCGAGGGGTTGAATGCCTGCATGAACTGCGGCGTCTGCACGGGCGTCTGTCCGGCGGCCGAGTTCTACAACTACGACCCGCGGCAGATCGTCTCGATCGTCCAGTCGCGTGACGACGAGGCCATCGAGGCCCTGCTGAAGAGCGATACGATCTGGTATTGCGGCGAGTGCATGTCGTGCCGGCCGCGCTGTCCGCGGGGCAATACGCCGGGCTACGTCATCCAGGCCCTGCGCACGCTGTCGCAGAAACTCGGCTTCTTCGTCGAGAGCGAAAAGGGCCGTCAGCAACTCGCCCTCAAACGCATCATCGGCGAGAACATCCTCCGCACGGGCTACTGCATCGTGCCGCGGCTGGTCAAACCCGAACTCCACCCCGAACAGGGTACCGTCTGGCAGTGGATCTACGACCACGACAAGGAGGTCTACGGGCAGTTCTCACCCTCCTACATGCGCCACGGCGCCGGAGCCCTGCGCCGCATCGACGACGAGTCGCTCGCCGAAATCAACCGTATCTTCGAAGTCAGCGGCGGCAGCGAGATGTTCGAGACCATCGAGAAACACTCCGACCGCAAGGCCCGCGAAATGGGCTACGAAGAGGGCGCCGATCAGCAGTACATGATGGACGTCTTCACCACCAACAGCAACGAGCATTATTAGCAGCAAATTCACTCATGACGATGAAACGCAGAAGCTGGCAGGAGTATCAGAAGGAGATCGCCGACGACCACTATTATTACGCCCGCAGCTGCATCCGGCAGAACTTCTTCCCGGGCAGCGAAAAGGCCTTTATCGATATTCTGACGAACGATCTGGGCAAGGATCTGCTGGACGACCCGAAACACTCGTCCTGCACCGGAATCGGCTACCATTCGGACATCGTGCCGCTGGAGACCATCATGACGGTGGTGGCGCGCCAGTTCTCGCTGATGAACGAGGCCGGCTACGAGAATTTCGTCACCTCGTGCATTACCTCGTTCGGCATCTACACCGAGATCCTCGCCACGTGGCACGAATTCCCCGAGACCGAGGAGAAGACCCGCGAAAACCTCTTCAAGGCCACGGGTCGCGAATTCCGCAAACCGGCCAACGTCGCCCATACGTCGGACGTGATGTTCCACTTCCGCGATGAGATCGCCGCGCGGGCCAAACACCGCCTGGTCAATGCCGTGACGGGCGAACCGCTGCGCGTGGTCGAGCACATCGGCTGCCACTACGCCAAGATCTTCCCCAAATCCGGAATCGGCGGGTCGGAATTCCCCTACGTGCTGGCCGGCATGATCGAATCGTGGGGCGGCGAGGTGGTCGACTATCCCGAGCGTCGCCACTGCTGCGGATTCGGTTTCCGCAACTACCTGGTTCAGGCCAACCGCGGCTATTCGATCGCCAACTCGCACAAGAAGCTCGAAAGCATGGCCCCCTACAAACCCGACTTCATCGTGGCCAACTGCCCGGGCTGCGCCATGTTCCTCGACAAGTGGCAGTATGCCATCGCCGAGATGGAGGGGACGACCTACGGACAGAACGGCCACGGCATCCCGGTGCTGACCTACGAGGAGATGGCTGGACTGGTGCTGGGGTACGACCCCTGGGCGCTGGGCATCCAGATGCATCAGGTCGACGTCGAACCGCTGCTCGACAAGATGGGCATCGAATACGATCCGGCGGCCAAGTATCTGGGCCGCAACGGCAAATACATCGGCAAACCCGAGTCGGCGGTGGTCAACTGCTGCCCGACGGACACGATATACGACATCAGAGAGTAATGAAGAAACGCATCATCGTCATTGGCGGCGGCGTAGCGGGCATGCAGACGGCCCTGCGCCTCGCGGAGCAGGGCATCGAACCCGTGATCGTCGAGAAGGAGCCCGAACTGGGCGGTAAATTGAGGGGCTGGCACGTGCTGTTTCCCACGTTCACGCCGGCCGAGCAGGTGCTGACCGATCTGCGGCGGAGAATCAACGAACGCGGCATCGAGGTGATGACCTCCACCGAGGTCGTCGGCTTGGAGCCGCGCAGCGTTGCGCTCGCCGACGGCCGCCGGCTGACGTGCGATTCGGTGGTGCTGGCCTCGGGCTCGACGCTCTTCGACGCCTCGATTAAGGAGGAGTACGGCTACGGCATCTATGACAACGTCTTCACGTCGGCCGATCTCGAACGCATGTTCAACGAGGGCCGCGTGGCCAAGGCCGACGGTTCGGCTCCGCGCCGCATCGCCTTCCTGCACTGCGTCGGCTCGCGCGACGAGAAGGTCTGCCAGCAGCACTGCTCGAAGGTGTGCTGCGTGACGGGCGTCAAGCAGGCCATGGAGATGAAGCGGCTCTTCCCCGAGGCCGACGTCTTCAACTTCTACATGGACATCCGCATGTTCGGACCCGGCTACGAGGAGCTTTACCGCGAGGCGCAGCAGTCGTACAACATCCATTTCGTGCGCGGCCGCATCTCGGAGGCGAGCCCCACGCTCGAGGGACGCGTGCAGATCAAGGCCGAGGATACGCTCACGGGGCGTCCGCTGCGCATGAGCGTCGACATGCTGGTGCTGCTCATCGGCATGCGTGCCAACGACGACAACGCCCGGCTGGCCGACGGCGCCGGTCTGCAGCGTGCCCGAAGCGGCTTCATGGCGCCGCGGGACCTCTTCCTGGGCAATGTGGCCAGCAATGTCGACGGCATCTTCTACGCCGGAACCGTCACCGCACCGAAAACCATCGGCGAATCGTTGAACGAAGCAACCGCTGCGGCCGACGCTGCGGTGCGATACGTGGAGGCATAGCGATGGCGGCAATCAATTTCGGATATACGATCTCGAAGCCCCGGGTCATCGACCTGGACCGCAACAATCTGCGCAAGAGCGACGAGATCCTACGCGAGATGCCCGAACTGCAGACCTGCATCGGGTGCGGCGCCTGCACGGCCATCTGCACGGCCGGCAACCTCACGTCGTTCAACTTCCGGCGCGTCCACACGCTCGTCCGCCGCGGCGAGTACCAGGGCGCCTACGAGGAGATGAACAAATGCATGCTGTGCGGCAAGTGCCGCCTGGTCTGCCCGCGGGGAATCAATACGCGCGGGGTGGTGATGCTCATAAAACGTAAACTGGGAGATTTCTGACGATGACTTTCTACGCACCCTTCTGTCTGCCGTTCATCCTCGGCGCTGCGGTGATGTTCCTCACCCTGGCGTGGAAGTGGGGGAAATGGCTCTGGCTGCTGCCGCGACGCGACAAGATGCGTCTGCTGCGCGGCCTGCCCACGCGCCGTACGCTGCAGGCCGTCGGCGAGGTCATCAGCGAATCGCTGCTCCACCGGCGCATCTTCCGGGTCAATCCGCTGCTGGGTTACATGCACATGTCGCTGGCCTTCGGATGGTTCCTGCTCATCGCCGTGGGGTGGATCGAGACGATCGCCTACCTCGGTTTCCGGTACGTCCCCCTGCAGGGTCACGTCTTCTTCAAGTACTTCGCCACGGGGCTCGCCCACAAGCCTGTATTCGATCAGCTGATGGATCTGCTGCTGCTCTTCGTCCTCTCGGGCGTGGCGCTGGCCTGGGGCAAGCGCTTCTACTCGCGCGCCATGGGGCTGAAACGCACGACGAAACATGTGCTCGGCGACCGGGTGGCCCTTTCGGCGCTGTGGTTCATCTTCCCGGCCCGTCTGGTGGCCGAAAGCACCACGTGTGCCATCTACGGCGGAGGGGGATTCCTCACGGGCGGCATCGGCGGATGGATGGCCGACCACATCGGCATCATGCCGCTGCTGACGATGGAGTCCGTCGCCTGGTGGTTCTACTCCTCGTGTCTGGGCATCTTCTTCGTGGCGCTGCCCTTCTCGCGCTACATGCACATCTTCACCGAGATCCCGCTCATCTTCCTGCGCCGTTACGGAATCCGTTCGGGTGAAAAGGAGTCGTCGTTCGACAACTTCCAGGTCGAGGCCTGCTCGCGGTGCGGCATCTGCATCGATCCGTGTCAGTTGCAGAGCGTGCTGGGAATCAACGATGTGCAGTCGGTCTATTTCCTGCGCGACCGCCGCTACAACCACCTGCGGCTGCAGGTGGCCGACAACTGCCTGATGTGCGGACGCTGTGCCGAACGGTGCCCGGTCGATATCGACCTCAATACGCTGCGGCTCAATTCGCGCGACACGATGCACAATGTCCCCGACGAACGCCGTTACGGCTACTTCAAGGGGGTGGACCGCTCGTCGGGCGAGGGCAAGGTGGGCTACTTTGCGGGTTGCATGACGCTGTTGACGCCGCGTACGCTCTCGGCCATGACGACGATTTTCGAGGCGGCGGGCGAGGAGGTCTGGTGGGCCGACCGCGAGGGCGGGGTCTGCTGCGGACGTCCGCTGAAGTTGGCCGGCGAGACCGATTCGGCCCGCAAGATGATGAAATACAACGCCGAACTCTTCCGCAAACACGGCATCACGACGCTCGTTACGTCGTGCCCGATCTGTCTGAAGGTCTTCCGCGAGGATTACGATCTGCCGGGCATCGAGGTGCTCCACCATTCGGAGTACATCCTGCGGCTGATCCGTGCCGGACGTCTGAAGCTCGAGCATGGCTCGACGCGCTTCACCTATCATGACCCCTGCGAATTGGGGCGTGGAAGCGGCATTTACGACGAACCCCGGGCCGTGATCGAAGCGGTTGGCGAACTGTTCGAACCGGCTTCGACGCGCGAAAATGCCCTTTGTTGCGGTTCATCGGTGGCCAATACGGCCATCTCGGACGGGCAGCAGGTGCAGATCGCTCGCTCGGTGGCGACGGAGTTGGAGGCCACGGGCGCCGAGGTGATCGTCACGGCCTGTCCGCTCTGCAAGAAGGCCATCGGCCGTGGAACACAACGCCAGGTACGCGATCTGTCGGAGATCGTGGCCGCCTCGATCAAATAATTTTTTTTCGTGTTGCAACCGTCTGATCGATGGCGGTTTCCGGAGGTTACGGGCTTTTGTACGAAAAAATGATTTGCAGAAACGATTTTTTTGATTTATCTTTGCACTCGCAAAGGCGATAGAAAGGGATCGGGCGAAGGCCTGCGGGGCGTCGCAAGATCAGAAGATATATCGCGGGATGGAGCAGTTGGCAGCTCGTCGGGCTCATAACCCGAAGGTCGGAGGTTCGAGTCCTTCTCCCGCTACCAAAGCGGACAATTCGAAAGAGTTGTCCGCTTTTTTATTGTTCTTGATGCTGTTAGCGGCCCCCCCCTCGATCTGTGAAATTTCGTTTCCGGATTTTTGGCCGCGGAGGATCGGGCATTCGGTAGGAGAGGGCGTCGGTGTGGATTCAGAAAGGTAGAAATGGAAATCCCGGAGATCTTGAAGGGTTGTGGCCTGTCGAGTCGCACGGAGCCAAAGATGGTCTTTTGCGGGTTGCTTCGTCGGGATATGCGGCAGGTGTCGACAGTCGGATTGGGTGTGGGCGGGTATGATCGATTCCGGTTTAAGCATCCGTTTAAACAAAGCCTCGATTTCGCCGTGCAGATCCATTTGAAACCGGCTCAAGAAGAATTGGGGGCTTGTAAGTTCGATAAATGCAAGAAGGAGAGTCTTTTGAACTCTCCTTCCTTGTGACGCCGACAGGACTCAAACCTGTAACCTTCTGATCCGTAGTCAGATGCTCTATTCAATTAAGCTACGGCGCCTTTCCTTGATTGCGAGTGCAAATGTAGGTTGACTGACAGATAGTTACGAGGGTTGATCCGTCTGGAGTTTGCCCGTTTTCCGTGCGGCTGTTTCGATCGGTTTAAACATTGGTTTACACAATCTTGCAAAACAGTGCTGGTTAAACAATAAGTGAATTGAGCAGATAGGTATTAAAAGAACAACTTCCACTAAGAGGCTCAAATATGTCCTTTTGCAGAGCCTGTTCATAGTAATGCATGCCTTCTATTTTGCTTTAATATTTTTGTATTATAATCATAAACCATCTAATGATTGGAGCGATTCTTTGGTTTTCCATTCTATTGTTATGTTGAGATAATAATATGTTCGTGTTTTCAAGGAGCCAAACAAGACACCAGCCTCTTGTTCTTCTTTTTGTCTGATCGTCCAAGAAAACTTAAAAGATAATTGAGAATCGGGTAGAGTCCAATAGCAGTACCAAAAGGAAGTACCTTCATATTGCATGGTTGGATTGCCAAATCTTTCCATATAGACTATATATATATCCGCAAACCATTGTTCTGGTGTTTTATGCATATCGTCTCTATATACATCGGATAGATGTTTCGTGATATTACATAGCTTATTTTCCTTGAATGATAGCTGATAGGACGTTCCGCTAAAACCATCATATGCATTGGATATCTTCTCATATTGCAGCTTATTGGGATTATCTGTTGTTACATATTTGAATCCCATTGGTATGTGACTGATGGTTGCTAATCTACTTTCCCCTAAAACGAATCCATCTATATTTTGAGCTCCAACCCAATTGCACATAAGCAACAAATGAGCTAATAATAGTATTTTTTTCATAGTCGAGAAGGAAAAGCTATAATTTGCTTTTTTGATATTCTGCGGTCTTCTATCTGTAAATAAATGAAATCTATAAGAAATGTCACGCTGCTGATCCCGTATAAGACATATTTAATTATAGGGGGCTCTATTAAATAAAATTGCTTTGTGATAAAACTTACCACGAATAACATTACGGCTACAGAACCCGCTACCAACATTCCTGTACATACAGCTTCAAATATATTGCAGATTAACTGTTTCATAGCAAGTATTAGTTACGGAACGCTTGGAAAGAATCAACTGTCCAATGGGGACTTTCATATTGGGTGTATTTAACTCGTACCAGAATATGGATTAAGCCTCCATTATCACTGATATCTCCCGTGACAATGTTATAATTATAATATGCCGATTGTATTTCGGTAGGAATTGGTTTATCATATTCCACGAATCTCATACCGCTGGCTCCAACATCGGAGGCTTCTCTTGTTTCCAAGGTCATTGATTGAATAGTATATCCCTTATCTCGAGCGAAATCTTTTGCAAAATTTCTGGCTGTTGCTTCATTTTGATCCAACCATTTTCTGTCTCTTTCTGCTATTTTCCGATTATATTCTGTTCTCATTTGTTCAATCCTGGCTTTTTCTTTTTTCTCCTTGTTCGCTGGTAACAGATCACAGCTATTTAGCGTGAGGAGACATCCGCCGCAAAGACCAATGAAGGATGCGGTAAAAAACAGCTTTTTCATGGTTGCAATAAGTTTAGGTTGTCGTCCCAGCACCTGAACGATGGTTCATCAAGTTTGATTTATAAAAGCAGAAAGCGTGGTGCTGA
>CALUKH010000039.1 GCA_944321185.1 uncultured Alistipes sp.
GCGTCGCCCAGATAGGGGGTGATGTTCGTCTGCACGAAACTCGTGACGTTGATCTCCTTGCTCCAAAGCCCGTCGATAAAGGTTTTGTTCAGTTCCATAGATGCGTTGTTGTTCGTTTTGGGATTAAGATTGTCTTCTTTCGGCGCACAAAGATAGGCGAATTTTCCGGGTTTCAAGGCTTGCCGGTTACAAATTTGTATAAAATCTGAAAAAATACCTACGTTTCGGTACTTCGTACCGGGGTGGAATGCGGGGTTTCGCGGAATCGGCGAAAATGGCTACCTTTGCGGCAAAATCAATAACCTGTATCCATGGAAGAACTTACGTTGACGACGCCGGCCCTGTTGTTTTCGGCCGTGTCGCTGATTCTGCTGGCCTACACGAACCGGTTTCTCTCCTACGCGCAGCTTGTGCGCACGCTCAAGGAGCAGCATCTCGAACACCCCTCGAAGGTGACACGCGACCAGATCGACAATCTGCGGCGCCGGCTCCACCTCACGCGCATGATGCAGGCGCTCGGGGTTTTGAGCCTGTTTCTCTGCGTGGTGACGATGTTCCTGATTTATGTCGGGCTGTTTACGCTCTCGGTTTGGATTTTCGGTATTGCGCTGCTGTTGCTGATCGCCTCGCTGGGGGTTTCGTTCCGCGAGATCCAGATTTCGGTCCGCGCGCTGGAGATCCATCTGCGCGACATGGAGAAATAGGGCACGACCGGGGTGCCGGGTCGGTTTTTGCCGCGGTCTGTTGGGGCTGCCGGGTCTACCGGGTCTGCCGGATGCGACCGGGCGGCCGGTCCAGTTGCGGTCTGCGACTGGGTTGAAGCCGGTTTGAAAGCGCCCGGCATGGGGATGGGCCTAAAAAGCGAAGATGCTGCGACGTCGCGTCGCTGCATCTCCCACTAACCTACTTATGTAACCTAAAACCAACTTGTGAAACCGTCCTTCGGTTTTCACGTTGCAAAGATACGGGGCCGTCGTTTCATCGAAATGACGGCCCCGTTACGTTTGTGTGACACATGCGGCGGATCACTTCTCCTCGGGAGCGATCTCGTGCTGCGATTCGAGGAAGTAGCGCTGCGACTTGAGCAGGTTGCGCGACTGCAGCACCATGGTCTTCGTCTCGTTGAGGATCGTCAGATAGAGAACGCTGGCACGGGTCGAGGTCTGCGGATCGCCGTTGATGCGGCGCAGCTGGCTCTTGACGGCCTCGACGATCGTGTCGAAGAGACGGTCGCGCATCTCGAGCACCACGTCCAGATCCGAGAAGTCCTTCGAGGCGAGCATGTCGTTGATCTTGTCGAAGATGGCCTCCACCTGGTCGTTCACGCGCATCAGGTCGATGGTCTGCTCCTTCGACATGCCTTCGTGGTTGTTGTCGATGTGTTCGAACGACGGGCGCGTGATGTGGATCAGGGCCTTGGTCACCTCCGAGAGGTAGTCGACCACCTGCACGTAGAAGTGTCCCGTATCGATGTCGCAGCGTTGCAGGCGCCGCAGCGTGGGCATGATGTTGTATTTGCGTTCGCGGGCCTCCTCGTAGAGACGGTTCGAGTCGCGGACCATCTCCTTCAGGACCTTGCGGTTCTCCTTGAAGACGGCCACCAGCGTACGGTTGTAGATGCGCGTGACCTCCTGCATCGTGTTGCAGACCTCGCCGATGCAGGCGCAGAGCACCTCGTCGGGCGTTTCGGCCTTTTCGAGCGGGAGCAGGGCCTTTTCGGCCTCCTCCTTCAGTTCGGGGGTCTTGCGGTGGCTGCGGATGAGCAGCCAGGCGCAGAGAAGCGTCAGTGCCACGACGGCCACCCATCCGCCCCACAACAGCACGGACGTGACGGCCAGAGCGATGAGGAATCCGCCCAGCGCGGTGATGAACCATCCCGAGATGACGGCCATCACGCCCGTGATGCGGTAGACGGCGCTTTCGCGGCCCCACGTGCGGTCGGCCAGCGACGAACCCATGGCCACCATGAAGACGACGTAGGTGGTCGACAGCGGGAGCTTGTACGACGTACCGATGGCGATCAGCACCGACGCGGCCGTCAGGTTGACCACGGCGCGGATCATGTCATACTGGGCCGAGGTGCGCTCCTCGGCGGGCAGCGGTTCGAAACGACGGTCGATGGCCTTCTGTACACGCTGGGGGACGATGCCCGTCCAGAGGTGGTTGGCCATGAGCGTCAGCCGTACCAGACTGCGCGAAAGGAACGTCGAACCGAAACGCTCCTCCTCTTCGTGCTGCGAGGCGAGCGAGAGTTCGGTTTCGGCCACATGCTGTGACTTTTTCGAGAAGAAGAGCGTCAGCACCATGATCAGACCCGAGGCGAGCAGGATCAGGAAGTTGGCGCGGGCCGGCTCCTCGAGCTGTCCCATCATGATGGCCTCGCTGCCGGCGTCACGGGCGATCTGCCAGGCGTCGAAGCTGGCCAGCGGCACGCCGATGAAGTTGACCAGGTCGTTTCCGGCGAAGGCCAGCGCCAGGGCGAACGTTCCCGAGAGGATGGTGATGCGCATGATGTTGAGCCGCATGCGCTGGAAGATCCACAGCACGGCGGCCGCCACCACCCAGAAGGCCAGCAGCGTGAGCAGCACGTGGTCGGTGACGTACTCCGAGATCGACGTGGGGATCAGCCCTGAGCTCTTAAGCCCCTTGAAGAGGGCGAAGTAGAGGATTCCGGAGAGCGAGATGCCGCACCATACGGCTCCCCAGCGGCGGAAGGCCGGGGCGTAGCGGAACGAGAAGATCAGCCGCGAGATGTACATGTAGATCAGACCGGTGATGAAGGCGAAGGCCACCGAGAGCAGGATGGCGGCGATGATGGCCATGGCTTTGCCGGTGTTGATGAACTGCGAGAGGTCCTGCAGCGAGAAGGCCGGGTCGGCGGCGATGCGGAAGAGGGCCGTGGCGACGGCGGCACCCAGCAGGCCGAAGACCATCGAGACGGTGGTCGAGGTCGGCAGTCCGAGCGTGTTGTAGAGGTCGAGCAGCAGCACGTTGCCGAGCATCATGCCCAGGAAGAGCATCATGATCTCCGGGAAGGAGAACTGTCCCGGGTAGAAGACGCCGCTGCGGGCGACCTCCATCATGCCGCTCGAGGTGAGCGTACCGATCAGGATGCCGGCGGCGGCGATCCAGAGGATCGTGCGGCGCGGGGCGACTTTCGAGCCGATGGCCGAGTTGAGGAAGTTGATGGCGTCGTTGGCGACACCCACGACAATGCCCATCACGGCCAGGATGGCCAGAATGATGACGATGGCGGTAAACAAGGGCGACATAGTGAAATATCTGTTCCGATTTTAGAATTTGCCGTTGGAAAAGCCTGTGTCCGGAAGTCGACGCTTGGCGGCCTGACCGTTTCTCCGGGGTTGGGGAGCGGAGGCGGGTCGGAGGCGCTGTGCCGGGGACTGTCCGGGGCTTGGGCTTACCGGGAGCAAAGGTCCGAAACAGATATTACAAAACGGTTAAGAGCGTGTTGCAACGTCGTGAAACATCGGCGTTCAGCTCTTTTTTTTCAGCGTGAAGACGAATTCCAGACCGCCGCGGTCGCGGTTGCGGGCCGTGATCGTGCCGCCGTGGATCATCACGGCGTTCTTGACGATCGAGAGGCCGAGGCCCGTGCCGCCCATTTTGCGCGAACGGCCCTTGTCGACGCGGTAGAAGCGCTCGAAGAGGTGGGCCAGATGCTCCTCGCCGACGCCGATGCCGTTGTCGGCAAAGAGGATCGTGCACTCGTCGGGCGTGTCGTCGAGCAGCCGGATGTAGATGTCGCGGCCGCCGGAGTAGGCCGAGGCGTTGTCGGCCAGGTTGCGGAAGATCGATCCCAGCAGCGCCGGATTGCCAAGGATCTCGACCTGTTTCGGGAAGTCGACGTTCACGCGCAGCCGCTGTTCGGCGGGTTTGAGGGCCATTTCGTCGGCCACCTCGTCGATCAGGTCGTTCAGAACGACGGGCTCCTTCTGGATCAGCTGGCTCGCCTCGTCCATGCGCGTGATGGTCGACACGTCGGCGAGCAGACGCCGCAGCCGTTCGGTCTGGGCGGCGCTCTTTTCGAGGAATTCCCGGCGCCGGCGTTCGTCGATCTGCGGATTGGCCAGCAGCGTCTCCAGATAGCCCTGAATGGCCGCCACGGGGGTCTTCAGCTCGTGGTTGATGTTGTTGGTGAGTTGTTTCTTGATGCGGATCTTCTCCTGCTCCTCGTGCAGGGCCAGGGCATGTTCGCGGTCGCGGTCGGCGGTGGTGCGCTGCAGGCGGGCGTAGAGGCGGATGATGTGGTTCGAGATTTCGCCCAGTTCGTCGTGCGGGAAGGGTTCGACCTCATCGATCCGTTCGCCGCGTTCGGCGCGTTCGGCGAAGTCGTTCAGCCGCGAGATGTTGTGGCCGAGCCGCCGCGTGGCGAAGTAGCCCGCGATGCTCATCAGCAGCGTGATGCCGAGCATGAACCAGAGAAATTCGCGGTCGGCGGCCAGCACTTCGCTCAGCGTCAGCGAGTAGGGGACGGCCGAGCGGACGATGTAGCGGTCGCCGAGCTGGGCCGAATAGAAGTAGTTGAGATGGGTGCTTGCCGAATGGCGGCGGATGATGTATCCCGAGCCGTTGGCCAGGGCATCGACCACTTCGGGACGGTCGAGGTGGTTGGCCGTCGGGAGTGTGTCGAGCGAATTGTCGAAGAGGACGTGTCCGGCGCGGTCGATGAGCGTCACGCGCAGTTCGTCGAAGGGTTCGTCGTGGGTGGCGATGAACGTGGCGGGATCCTCGCCCTCGTCCAGGGCGTCGAGCATCCGCAGGTTGAAGAGCTGCAGTTGTGCGTTGAGCCGTTCGGCCTTGAAGTGCTTTTCGCGGCCGTACTGGAAGAGCACGAAGCAGGCCACGAGCGTCCACGAAAAGGCGAGCAGCAGCAGAAACAGCCGCCGGTGGTAGGAGAGCCTACTCTTCAAAGCCGTAGCCATAACCCAGACGCGTGACGATGTGTTTGCCGTAGGGGCCGATCTTGCGGCGCAGGCGGGTGATGTTGACGTCGATCGTGCGGTCGAGGACGATCACCTCGTCGCTCCAGATGC
>CALUKH010000040.1 GCA_944321185.1 uncultured Alistipes sp.
GGCGTGGCCCAGTACGAGGCCAACACGCTCTCGATCGAGGCCTCGCTGCACGATCTGGCCTACCAGCGCACGCAGACCGAAAACAGTCTCTGCTCGCTGCTGGGCGAGGCTCCGCACCCGATCAAACGCGGCGTGCTGGAGGCTCAGCACATGCCTCAGACGCTGGCCGTGGGTGTGCCCCTGCAGATGCTCTCGAACCGTCCCGACATCCGTCAGGCCGAATACTCGCTCATGCAGTCCTACTATGCAACGGCCAGCGCACGCTCGGCCCTCTACCCGTCGATCACGCTGAGCGGTACGCTTGGCTGGACGAACAACAACGGCATCATCGTCGATCCGGGCAAGCTGATCTGGACGGCCGCCGCCTCGCTGCTGCAGCCGATCTTCAACGCCAACGCCAACCGCGCCCAGGTGAAGATCGCAAAGGCTCAGCAAGAGGAGTCGCGCCTGGCATTCCAGCAGGCACTGCTCAACGCCGGAGCCGAAGTCAACAATGCCCTGATGCAGTGCCAGTCGGCTCGTGCCAAGACCGATCTGCGCATCGGTCAGATCGAAGCCCTCGAGCGTGCCGTCGTGGCGACCGAACTGCTCATGCAGCACGGCACGACGACCTATCTCGAAGTCCTGACCGCCCAGCAGTCGCTGCTCTCGGCCCAACTGTCGCAGATCTCCGACCAGTTCGACGAAATCCAGGGCGTCGTGAACCTCTATCAGGCTCTCGGCGGCGGACGTGACCTTTCAACCGGGGAGGAGAAGTGATGAAACGCGGTGCGACCAAGGAAGAGATCATCCGCACGACGCAGGAGTTCATCTCCCGCAACGGCATCCGTGCCGTGCGGGTCGATGAGATCGCGCAGACGCTGGGAATCTCGAAACGCACGCTCTACGAAATGTTCACCGACAAGAATGATCTGATCGGCGCCTGTCTCGATGCCATGCGCGAAGAGCAGCAGCAACGTATCGTCGCCTGTCGCAAACGTCGGAGCGGAAACCCCCTGCAGAAGACTCTCCGCCTGATGAACGAGTACATCGAGAACCTCTACAAGGTGGACCACAGTTTCCTCACGGATCTGCGGCGCAAGGTGGCTTTCGCCGAACACTACGACGAACAACGCGAATTCTGGCACAAGGAGCTCGCCCTGTTGCTCGACTCCTGCCGCAAACAGGAGCTGCTCCTGCCGGATATTGATGCTGCGGCCTTCGCCGACCAATTGATGGGTGCGTTGCTCGATCTGCGCCTGAACGGAACCCCGCGCGAGGAGCTGAGCCTCTTCTGCCGCACGATTCTGCGCGGCGCGGCCACTCGCCAGGGGATCGAACTGATCGATCGTCGCGGGGCCTGCCGCCTCTCGGCCGAAGGGTAAGTCAGACGATTCCTGTCCTAACGTTCACGAAAAGCTCCGCACCAACATGCGGAGCTTTTCTTTTGGGAGACTTGCATTTATTAAAATCTTTTTCTATATTTGCACTTGAACAACACGAATACAACCGCAAACCGACACACAATGGCTGCCCGACACGCATATCTCGAACTCTCCGACGGAATTACCCGTGGAATGTCGATGATGATGGTCATGTGCATGTGCAACCGATTTCGCCGGGTGTAGTTTTTTCGTGTGCAGAAACGAGACGGATCCGGCTTTGAATAAAGCCGGATTTTTTTGTAATACCTATTTCAATTGTAACATGGATACCCGAAAGTACCGATTCGAAACCCGACAGATCCATGCCGGGCTCAACCCCGACGAACCGACCGGTTCGCGCGGCATTGCCATCTGGCCCACGGCGGCCTATCGTTTCCGCAGCTGCGACCACGCCGCCCGGCTCTTCGAACTGAGCGAGGCCGGAAACATCTACACGCGGCTGCAAAACCCTACGACCGCGGCCTTCGAGGAGCGCATCGCCGCCCTGTACGGAGCCGTCGGGGCGCTGGCCGTCTCGTCGGGCATGTCGGCCATTCTGGTCACGGTGCTTTCGCTGGCCCAGGAGGGCGACAACATCGTCACCTCGCCGTTCCTCTACGGCGGAACCTACAACCAGTTCCGCATCACACTGCGTAAACTGGGCATCGACTGCCGCATCGCCCCGAGCGAAGAGCCCGAATCGTTCGAGGCGTTGATCGACGAGCGCACGAAGGCCCTCTATGTCGAGAGCATGGGCAATCCAACCTGTGCGGTACCCGATCTGGAGGCATTGGGCGAACTGGCCCGGCGGCGCGACGTCCCGCTGGTGGTCGACAACACGTTCGGCGCGGCGGGTTATCTGTGCAACCCCTTCGAGTGGGGGGCCAACATCGTCGTCGATTCGGCCACGAAGTGGATCAACGGCCACGGCACGTCGATGGGCGGCGTGATCGTCGACGGCGGAAACTACAACTGGGCCAACGGCAAATTCCCGCAGATTGACGGCCCCTCGGAGGGTTATCACGGGCTGAATCTCCACGAGGCGTTCGGTGCGGCGGCCTTCATCGTCAAATGCCGGGTCGACGGCCTGCGCGACATGGGATGCTGCCCCTCGCCGTTCGATTCGTATCTGATGCTGATCGGGCTGGAGACCCTCTCGCTGCGCGTGCGTCAGGAGGTCGAGTCGACACGCCGGCTGGCCGAATTCTGCCGCCTCCATCCGAAGGTCCAAAGCGTCAGCTACGTCGGATTCGATACCCACCCGAGCCACGACAACGCCCGCAAATACTATCGTTTCGGTTCGTCGGCCGTCTTCACCATCGAACTCAAGGGAACGCTGGAAAGCACCGTGCGCTTCGTCGAGGCGCTGCACCTGGCGGCCAACATGACGATGATCGGCGATTCGATTACGGTGGTGACCCATCCCGCCTCGACCACCCACAAGCAGCTGAGCGCGGCCGATCTGGCCGCCGCAGGCGTCACGCCGACCATGCTGCGCATCTCGGTCGGTCTGGAGAATGTCGAGGATCTGATCGAGGATTTCGAGCAGGCCTTCACCCACGTCGAATAATTCACCGCCGACCGCATCATGGAACCGTTGATCTACCAGGCCCCGGAGCCTTTCGAACTCGAATCGGGCGCAACGCTCCCCGAACTGCGCATTGCCTACCACACCTATGGCCGGCTGAATGCCGCCCGCGACAACGTGGCGTGGGTCTGCCATGCGCTGACGGCCAATTCGGAGGTCGCCGACTGGTGGCCACACACGGTGGAACGGGGGCGGTTTCTCGATCCGGAGCGCTACTTCGTGATCTGCGCCAACATTCTCGGATCGCACTACGGAACCACCGGCCCGCTGCACGTGAACCCCGCCACGGGGCACCCCTGGTACGGGAATTTCCCGGCATTGACGATCCGTGACATGGTGCGGGCCCACCGCCTGCTGGCCGATGCCCTCGGAATCGGGCGGATCGCACTGCTGGTCGGAAGTTCGGTCGGGGGTTTTCAGGCCGTGGAGTGGGCCGTGGAGGAGCCCGCGCGGATCGAACGGCTGGTGCTGATCGCCACCGACGCCAAGGCCTCGCCCTGGAACATCGCCATCAACGAAACGCAGCGCATGGCCATCGAGGCCGACGCAACCTACGGTCAGGAGCGCGACGATGCCGGCATGAAGGGACTTGCCACGGCCCGGGCGCTGGGACTGCTGAGCTACCGCGGCCCGACGGGCTACAACCTCACCCAGCAGGATCACGAAGAGTCTCCCGTCAGACACCGCGCCTGCACCTACCAGCAGTATCAGGGCGAGAAACTCTGCCGGCGCTACAACGCCTATTCGTACCACGCGATCCTCGACGCCTTCGATACGCACGACGTCGGCCGCGGACGGGGCGGGGTAGAGGCCGCTCTGAAGCGGATTCAGGCACGGACGCTGGTCGTCGGGATCACCACCGACATCCTCTTCACCCCGACGGAGATGCGACGCCTCAACCAACAGATCCCCGGAAGCCGCTACCGCGAAATCGATTCACCGTTCGGTCACGACGGCTTTCTGGTCGAATACGAGCAACTCAACGCCCTGCTGCTGCCTTTCGAGGCGGAGCAATAACCCGCAAAAACCGCACAACAAACAACAAAAATCATACGGCTATGACGAAAATCAAAATCGGACTGTTCGGATTCGGCGTCGTCGGACAGGGCATCTACGAAGTGGTACGCAAATCGAAGAACGCCCACGCCGAGATCGTGAAAATCTGCGTACGCGACCCGCACAAACCCCGCAAGGTCGCCGTCGATCCGGCACTCTTCACCACCTCGGTGGACGACATTCTCGACAATCAGAACGTCAACCTGGTCGTCGAGGTGATCGACAATGCCGAAGCCGCCTACAGCATCGTCAAACGGGCCATGCTGCGCGGAATCCCCGTCGTGTCGGGCAACAAGACCATGTTGGCCCACCATCTGCCCGAGTTGATCGATATCCAGAAGACGCGCGGCGTGGCACTGCTGTACGACGCTTCGTCGTGCGGCTCGATCCCCGTGATCCGCAACCTCGAGGAGTATTACGACAACGACCTGCTGCTCGAGGTCAAGGGTATTCTCAACGGCTCGTCGAACTACATCCTCTCGCGCGTCTTCGACCACCGGGACTCCTATGCCAATGCACTGGCCCAGGCCCAGGCGCTCGGATTCGCCGAAAGCGACCCTTCGTTCGACATCGAAGGCTACGACTCGCTCTTCAAGCTGGTCATCATCACGGTCCACGCCCTGG
>CALUKH010000041.1 GCA_944321185.1 uncultured Alistipes sp.
TGACGTCGATCGTGCGGTCGAGGACGATCACCTCGTCGCTCCAGATGCGGTGGAGGATCTCCTCGCGCGAGAAGATCACGCCGCGGTGGGCGAGCAGCAGGGCCAGGATCTCGAACTCCTTCTTCGTGAGGGCGAGTTCCGCGCCGTCCAGCGTGCAGACCTTGCGTTTGAGATCCATCTCGAGGCCTTCGAAGGCGATGGTTTCGTGTTCGGGTTCGGCCGAGGCGGTGCGGCGCAGCACGCTGCGCACGCGGGCCAGCACTTCGCGGATCGAGAAGGGCTTGGTGATGTAGTCGTCGGCGCCGAGATTCAGTCCGGCGACGGTGTCGTCCTCGGAATCCTTGGCCGTGCAGAAGATCACCGGAACACGGGCCGTTTCGGGGTTCTCCTTCAGGATGCGGGCCATGCGGAAACCGCTCATTTCGCCCATCATCACGTCGAGCAGGATGAGCGAATAGCGTTCGGGGTGCATCGTGAGGGCCTGTTCGGCGCTGTAGGCCACGTCGACATCGTATCCCTCGACCTCGAGGTTGAACTGCAGAATCTCGCACAGCGACTCTTCGTCGTCGACCACGAGGATCTTGTGTTTTGGCATAGCTTCCATAGCTTCGGGGTTTGAATCCGCGCCAAATTTACACAACATTCACGGATGTTACACGTGTCGTGGCCGACTTTTCACCGAAATGTAACAGCCGCAGGACGGAACCTGGCAGCCATACCCTGCCTTTTGGCCGGGGCTCTTCCTGTGGAGGGATTCCGAGCTGTTCCGCCTTTTGCGAAGCTCTTCCGGCGGGGGCTTCCGGGCTGTTCCGCCTTTTGCGGGGCTCTTCCGGTGGGCGATACCTCTTCCCGGGTGCCCCCCCCCAACCACCCCCCCCCTGCCCGGAGGCTTACTTGCCGAGGATCTCCATCTGCTGGCGGACCGACTCTTCGTGGATGGCCTGCATGACCGTACGCATGAATTCGCGGTCCATGCCCAGTTGGACGGCCTGTGCGGCACGGCGGGCCAGCAACTCCTCGTAGCGTTGCGTCTGGAGGATGGGCATGTCGTGCTCCTTCTTGTACTGTCCGATGTCGCGCGAGATGCGCATGCGGTGCACGAGCAGGTCGAGCAACTGATCGTCCAGCTTGTCGATCTGGGCGCGCAGCTCGTTGAGGCTGTCGGTCGAGACGGTCTGTTCGCGAATGACCAGATTACGCAGGATGTAGGCCAGGGCGTCGGGTGTTACCTGCTGGGCCTTGTCGCTCCAGGCGCAGTCGGGTGCGCAGTGAGCCTCGATGATCAGGCCGTCGAAGCCGATGTCCATGGCCTGTTGCGACAGCGGAGCGATCAGTTCGCGTTTGCCGCCGATGTGGCTCGGGTCGCAGAAGATCGGCAGCTCGGGCAGACGGCGGTGAAGCTCGATGGGGATGGCCCACATCGGGTGGTTGCGGTAGATGCTCTTGTCGATCGAGGTGAAGCCGCGGTGGATGGCTCCCAGGCGGCGGATACCGGCGTTGTGGATGCGTTCGATGGCGCCGATCCACAGCTCGAGGTCGGGGCTGACGGGATTTTTCACCAGCACGGGAATGTCCACGCCGCGCAGAGCGTCGGCGATCTCCTGCATGGCAAAGGGGTTGGCTGCCGTGCGGGCGCCGATCCAGAGCAGATCGATGCCTCCGCGCAGGGCCGTCTCGACGTGCTGGCGCGTGGCGACCTCCGTGGCGGTGTACATGCCCGTTTCGCGCTTGACGCGCTGCAGCCACGGAATACCCTTCTCGCCGACCCCCTCGAAGCCTCCGGGTTTGGTGCGCGGTTTCCAGAGGCCGGCCCGGTAGATGCGGATACCCTCCGAAGCGAGGATGCGGGCCGTTTCGAGAACCTGTTCTTCGGTCTCGGCGCTGCACGGGCCTGCGATGACCAGCGGTCGCCGGGGGTCGACCCCCGGGAGTGTGATGGGTTGAATGTCGTTCATGGTGTTATCGATTTTTGTTGTTCGTGATTCGTGGATGGGTGTCGTCCGTTTCGGCGGGCGGTTCAGATTTCGGGGTTGGCGCATTCGGCATACTCGCCCAGGATGCGGAATTCGCTGGTCAGCGGGCGGGCCGCATCGATGGCCTGGCGGTAGCGCACCGGATCGTCGAAGGTGACGTCGACGTAGAACCGGTACTCCCATTCGCGGCCGATGATCGGCAGCGACTGGATCTTCGTGAGGTTGATGTCGTAGAACGAAAGGACGGTCAACACCTTCGACAACGAGCCCTGCGTGTGGCGGAGCGTGAAGACGAGCGAGGCCTTGTTCGTGCGCCGAGGGTCGGAGAATTCTCCGGCGCGGCTTTCGTCGGCCAGCAGCAGAAAGCGCGTGAAGTTGTGGCGGTTGGTTTCGATGCCGTGCTGCAGGATTTCGAGCCCGTACATTCCGGCGGCTTCGGCACCGCAGATGGCGGCCGTGCCGGCGAGGTGTTCACGGGCGATTTCGCGGGCACTGCCGGCCGTATCGTCCCGTTCGACGACCTTTATTTCGGGGTGGCTTTTGAGGAATTCGCCGCACTGCATCAGGGCAATGGGGTGGGAGTGTACCTCGCGGATGGTCTCCAACCGCTCGCCGGGCAGGGCGGCCAGGACGTGCGAGATGCGGATCTTCTGTTCGCCGACGATCCGTGTACGGCTCGACCGGAGCAGTTCGTGGTTGGGTAACAGACTGCCGGCGATGGTGTTTTCGATGGCGGCGATGCCGAGCAGCGCGGGGTCTTCGGCCAGCCGTTCGAAGAGCCGCTCGAAGCTCGAGCAGGGAATAACTTCGATCTCCCGGTCGGAGAAGTAGCGGCGGGCGGCGGTTTCGTGGTAGCAACCAGCGATGCCCTGTATGGCGATCTGTTCCATGGTGGTGAAGGTGTTAAAGAAAAATCCCGCACGGCCATCGTGCGGGATCTTCATGTCAGTATGCGTTGTTTAGACGATTCGGTCCGGGGTGTCACCCGATGCATACGCTCCCGCTTTTTCCTTTGTGATAAAAGAAAAAGTAATAAAAGTAGTATGCAAAACCGTACAGTCTCATGGTTTGTCTCTCTTGTTGGGTACAAATATACTAAAAAATTTTGAAAAACCAAATCCGGGGCTGTTTTTTTGCGTTCGGATGCAGGTTCCCCGGATTCTCCGGGGGGGGTGGGACGCCGGTTGGCGGAGATATGGGGGTGGGGCTGATCGAAGACTTTACGGGGGGTGTTTTCAGCCCGGCACACGTTTGCCGGAGACGAAAAAGACGGTTGCATCATCTGCAACCGTCTGTGTGAGAGCTGTTGACGAGGCTTGAACTCGTGACCTCTTCCTTACCAAGGAAGTGCTCTACCACTGAGCTACAACAGCAGTTTGCTTCGTTGAAGTGGTGCAAAAGTACATAAGAAAAATGAAAAGACCAAAAAAATATGCACTTTTCACAAATATTTTCTATCTTTACTACCAAATTATAACCCAAAACACATGAAACGTATTCTGATAGTAGGCGCCGGAGGCCAGATTGGTTCCGAGCTGACAGTTTTCCTGCGTGGAATTTACGGCGGCTCGAACGTCGTGGCCACCGATATGCGCGAATGCCGCAACCTGGGAGAGGACGGTCCCTTCGAGGTGTTGAATGCCCTCGATGCGACGGCCATGGCTTCCGTCGTGGCGCGTTACCACGTCGATGCCATCTTCAACCTCGTGGCCCTGCTTTCGGCCGTCGGCGAGCGCAACCCCCAGATGGCCTGGAATGTCAACATGGGGGCGCTGAACAATTCGCTCGAAGTGGCCCGCCAGCACCACTGCGCCCTCTTCACTCCGTCGTCGATCGGCGCCTTCGGCCCCACCTCGCCCAAGGACAAGACCCCGCAGGATACGATCATGCAGCCGACGACCATCTATGGCGTCTGCAAGGTCACGGGTGAGCTGTTGAGCAACTATTACCACCACAAGTACGGGGTTGATACGCGTTCGGTGCGCTTCCCGGGCATCATCTCGAACGTCACGCTGCCCGGTGGCGGCACGACCGACTACGCCGTCGAGATCTACTACGAGGCCATTCGCAGCGGCCATTTCACCTGCCCCGTGCCGGGTGACGTCTACATGGACATGATCTATATGCCGGATGCGTTGCGGGCGTGTGTCGAGCTGATGGAGGCCGACCCCTCGAAGCTCATCCACCGCAACAGCTTCAACCTCGCCTCGATGAGCTTCACGCCGGAGATCATCTATGCCGAGATCAAGAAGCGTCTGCCCGACTT
>CALUKH010000042.1 GCA_944321185.1 uncultured Alistipes sp.
AACAGCTTCAACCTCGCCTCGATGAGCTTCACGCCGGAGATCATCTATGCCGAGATCAAGAAGCGTCTGCCCGACTTCACGATGAACTACGACATCGATCCCGTGAAGAAGGAGATCGCCGAGAGCTGGCCCAATTCGCTGGATGATACCTGCGCCCGCGAGGAGTGGGGCTGGAAGCCCGAGTGGGACCTCTCGCGGATGACCGACGACATGCTGGCTCATATCCGTACCAAGCTGGGCAAGAACTGACCCGGCGTTTTTCGGCCGGAGTGGCCGGGCCGATTGCGTCGTTGGGTCGCTCTTGCTGTTCGGCCGCCCGCAATTCCGGAGCCGGGAAGCGGTTTGCATGAAACAACGGAGACCGTCGGGGCAGGATATTTGCTTCGACGGTTTTTTCGTAGAAACCAACTGAGGGACGAAGATGAAAAAACGAATCATTCGGGGTGTTGTCCTGGCGGTAGTGATCGTCGCGGCACTCCTCGTGGGCGGAAGCCTCTACCTGCTGCGTTATTCGCTGCAGCCCCGGGCAACGATCGAGGCCAAGAATGCCTCTTCCTATAAATATATGTATAAGGAGTATCCCTTCCTGCGGCCGTGGGTCGACAGCCTCCACCGGGTGGGCGCCCTGCGCGACACGTCGATCCTCGGACGGGAGGGCGAACGCCTGCATGCGCTCTATGTCCGGGCTCCGCGGCCGACGGACCGTACGGCGGTCATCGTCCACGGCTATACGGACAATGCCGTGCGGATGCTGATGATCGGCTATCTCTATAACCGCGATCTGGGGTTCAATATCCTGCTGCCGGATCTCTACTACCACGGCGAGAGTGCCGGCCGTGCCATCCAGATGGGGTGGAAGGACCGTCTCGACGTGCTGCGGTGGATGGATGTGGCCAACGCGCTCTTCGGCGGGCGGACGCGCATGGTGGTCCACGGCATTTCGATGGGGGCCGCCACGACGATGATGGTCTCGGGCGAGGTGCAGCAGCCCTACGTGCGGTGCTTCGTCGAGGATTGCGGCTATACGAGTGTCTGGGACGAATTCTCGAAGGAGCTTCGCGAGCAGTTCCATCTGCCGGCCTTTCCGCTGCTGGATGTGGCCAGCGGGCTGTGCGGCGTGAAGTTCGGCTGGACGTTCCGCGAGGCCTCCGCGCTGAAGCAGGTGGCCCGCTGCGGACTGCCGATGTTGTTCATCCACGGTGATGCGGACGATTACGTGCCGACGTGGATGGTCTATCCGCTGTATGACGCCAAACCCGGCGAGAAGGAGTTGTGGATCGTTCCGGGAGCGACGCACGCCATGTCGTATCATGACCGCCCGGCCGAATATACGCGCCGTGTGGGTGAGTTCGTCGGCAGATATATGGAGTGATCGGGCGGATAAGACCCGGCGATTGGCGTGCCCGGAGAAGAGGAGGAACGTTGCCCGGCGTCAATTGTCTGTATTGTTCCCCGCCTGATGTCTCTTGTCGTTCCTGTGTATGGAGGCATAAAAAAGCCGGGGGTTCTCGACGAACCTCCGGCTTTCGTTTGCAGGGATGTTCCGATTATTCGGCCTTGCCGTCCGAACCCAGAACCTCCTTGATCTTGTGGATGTAGAGCTTCTTCATGTTGTCACGAGCCGGACCCAGGTACTTGCGGGGGTCGAACTCGGCGGGCTTCGTGGCGAAGACCTCACGGATGGCGGCGGTCATGGCCAGACGCGAGTCGGAGTCGATGTTGATCTTGCAGACAGCGCTCTTGGCAGCCTTGCGCAGCTCCTCCTCGGGAATGCCGACGGCAGCCTTCAGCGCACCGCCGTACTTGTTGATCGTGTCGACCTCCTCCTGCGGAACCGACGACGATCCGTGGAGTACGATGGGGAAGCCGGGGAGCTTCTTCTCGATGGCCTCCAGCACGTCGAATGCCAGGGGGGGCGGTACCAGACGGCCCGTCTTCGGGTCAACGGTGCACTGCTCGGGCGTGAACTTGTAGGCTCCGTGCGAGGTGCCGATCGAGATGGCCAGCGAGTCTACGCCGGTCTTCGTAACGAAGTCAACGACCTCTTCGGGTTTGGTGTAGTGGCTTTCGGCGGCGGAAACCTCGTCCTCGACGCCGGCCAGCACGCCCAGCTCGCCCTCGACCGTTACGTCGAACTGGTGGGCATACTCAACGACCTTCTTCGTCAGGGCGACGTTCTCGTCATAGGGCAGCGACGAACCGTCGATCATCACCGACGAGAAGCCCATGTCGACGCAGCTCTTGCACAGCTCGAACGAATCTCCGTGGTCGAGGTGCAGCACGATCTGGGGATGAGCCCAGCCCAGCTCCTTGGCATACTCCACGGCACCTTCGGCCATGTAGCGCAGCAGGGTCTGGTTGGCATAGTTGCGGGCGCCCTTCGAGACCTGCAGGATGACCGGCGACTTGGTCTCGGCGGCAGCCTGGATAATGGCCTGGAGCTGCTCCATGTTGTTGAAGTTGAATGCCGGAACGGCATAACCTCCCTTGATGGCCTTGGCAAACATCTCACGGGTGTTTACGAGGCCCAGATCTTTGTACGATACCATAATATTAGGGTTTAGAGAATTTATGTCCTTTCAAAAACCGCACAAATTTACTAAAAAATCTAAAGAATACTCTGTTTTTGTGAAAAAAATAACAGAGAGACGGAAATAGTTGTACAATCCGGATTGTTTTTTGTACTTTTGCCGTAGCAAAAAAACGAACTTTACACCGCAAACAACAACAAACACATACGATCATGGCAGAATTCATTTATCAGGAGCCGTTCCCGATCGAGGCGGACAAAACGAAGTATCGTCTTTTGACGAAGGATTACGTAAAGGTCGTGGAGTGCGACGGCCGCAAGATCCTGAAGGTCGACCCCAAAGGCCTGGAGATGCTCTCGAAGGCCGCCTACAGCGACGTGTCGTTCTACCTGCGTCCGGCACACCTGCAGAAACTGCGCAACATCCTCGAGGATCCCGAAGCAACGGACAACGACAAGTTCGTGGCCTACACGATGCTGCTGAACCAGTGCGTGGCTGCCGAGGGTGAGCTCCCGACCTGCCAGGATACGGGTACGGCCATCTGCATCGCCCACAAGGGTGAGGACGTATGGACCGGCGCCGACGATGCCGAATGCATCGCCCGCGGCGTCTACGAAACCTATCGCGACCGCAACCTGCGCTACTCGCAGGTGGTTCCCTTCTCGATGATCGACGAGAAGAACTCCGGCACGAACCTCCCGGCCCAGATCGACATCTATGGCGGCAAACCCGGCATGGAGTACGAATTCCTCTTCATCACCAAGGGCGGCGGCTCGGCCAACAAGACCTTCCTCTACCAGCAGACCAAGGCGCTGCTCAACGA